>JBIIEH010000014.1:0-97496 GCA_044237945.1 Sphingobium sp.
CTCCAAAACCAACATCCCGATCTCGCCGCCTGAATATCCAGACGGCTGTTTAAGCTATCGAAATGAGGGGTCCCTTTTAGACGCCGATCACCCCGCTAACGGGGTTCTTTTTGCACGCCGATCCACAGCCTGCTGCTGGGCCAGGGTCGGATTGAAAATGATGAGGCCGGCATAGAGCGGATTGTTGAGCGCCCCGACCGACGAGGTGAGCGGCTCGGCAACGCGATCGGTATAGTCGAAATGGAAATAGCTGATGCTTCCACTGAATTCCGGATGCGCGATCGGATTGAATTCGGCGGAGATGGTCCAGCTCTCGGATCGCTCCGGTTTCAGATCCGTGTTTGATCCGGTCAGGCTGATGAAGGTCGATCCGACCGGGAAGCCCGTGGCTCTTCCCACCGTCGACACGAGGCCCGCATAGGAGTTTGAATAGCGCTGATAGAGGGTAGGCAACCGGAAGGATCGGCCCCAACTTCCCTTCAATGCAACCCCCTGCACAGGCTCATAGATGAGACCCAGCTTGGGCAAGGCGACCGCATCGGTGCCGGAATTTGCTTCGTATCGAAATGCGCCCGTCAGTCGCAGGGAACGACCCAACGCCGAATTCTGACCAGGAGACATGATCGGCACGAGCATTTCGGCATAGCCGAAGCCATTCTCCGCGCTGCGATCAAAGGCGTTGCCAGTGACGCCATTCGTTCTCGACAACACATTGATGGCGGTTCGGCGATAACCGCCACCCAAGGCGAGTTGGACGGAGCCTGCCGGAAGCGCGAAAACCGGGCCGTCCACACCGATCTCGATCGACAGTGCTTCATTTTCGTACTGGCGGTAGCTGGGCGAGAACGCTGCACCATTGTTGAAGTTTTGGGAATTGGAGCGGCTTTGATCGGCGCCGTAGGAGGTAAGGAGCCGGGCTTTCCAGGATGAGCCGAGTGAGGCTGTGAGCGAAGGGGCAACGAGCCACGATTTGACGTCCGCCCGTGTGGCGCCGCCCTGAAATGTGTGCGGTCGCCCGGTCAGGAAACCCAGCGCCACATTCTGGCGCCCTTCTTTATACAGCATATCCAGGCTGGCTGAGATGTTCGAGCCGATGTCCTGATGTGCGCTGACGAGCGCACTATGTCGGCCAAGGCGCGGATACAAATAGGAGTCCGATGCCATGGAACTGGTATAGGATCTCGATGCGGCGGAGATCGCGCTATTAGCCGAATAGTCGTAGACGGCGAGGATGCCGCCGCCGGCCCAGCGCTGGCCGCCAGTTACATTATACTGCTGCTGAAAGTTGCCGCCATCGGTGGAAGCGCCGAGCCGCCCCATCGCAGTCAGTCCGTCATAGCCCCGCTTCAGAATGACGTTGACCACACCGGCTACGGCGTCCGCACCATAAATTGCCGATGCACCATCTGCGATGATCTCGATCCGATCGACCGCCGCTGCAGGAATCGCGCTGATGTCGATTGCGGAATTGACCCCGGTATAGCTCAGCCTGTTGCCATTCAGCAGTGTCAGTGTCGCATTTGGCCCTAGTCCAAGAAGATTGACCGAGGACGATCCATTGACGTTGACGTCGCTCGCTCCCTGATTTTGGCCGATCCCTGGATTCTGCCCTCCGCCGAAGTTGAGTGGAGAGCTGCGTAAAACTTCACCAAGATCCGCCTGTCCTGCCCGGCGCATGTCGGCGGCGGTGATGATCGTCAGCGGTGCGGCCGGCGGCGCGCCGGTGATCCTGCTGCCGGTTACGGTGATCTCGTCGACAGCGTCGCTCGTCCTGGAGATGGCAGGGAGGCGACGGATAATGACGGCATCGTCGAGATAGGTGGCCTGAAGCCCTGAACCCTTCAACAGAGTCTCGATGGCTTCACGCGCACTGGATTTGGCGCGCAGAGCTGGCGCAGCCAGGCCGGTCACAGCCTCGGCTGGCATATAGAGTTCCCATCCGGCCCGGGTTGCGATTGCGCGCAGGGCATCGCCCAGATTTTGGGCAGGCAGATCGAAGGCGTATGACGGCTCTTCCCGAGCCAAACTGGTCGGCGCTGCCAAGCTTGCTGCCGTGCCGATCATAATGGCAACAATCGCCCGAAGTTTCTTCCCAGCCATTATTTCCCCCTGTTGTTTTGGACCGCGCCATTGCGACGCGCTCTGGGGGAGTGGTTGACGTCAGCTGCTGGCCAACCTTAGTCGGCAAACAGAAAAATTTATGGCTGACGAAGATGAAGGCTGTCCGCTCTGTCGACCACGGTCAAGTCGAACAGGTCTGCGACACGGGCAGCAAAGCGGTCGGTTCTGGTGAGTTGAAACCGGCCCGAGACCAGCAGAGTCCCTGAGACAGGATCATCCAGCATGATCGGCCGGCGCGCATAACGGTTCGCATCGGCGATGAGAACTTTCAGGGGCACCTCGCCATATTCAGCCCAACCCTCCGGCCAATTCCGGCGATTGATCCGAAAGCGGGATGGCGCGATCGGGCGAAAATCTTCTGCCCCATATGCAAGCGACTGGCCTGCCTTGAACCGCTGCAAAGGCGCTTGAAGCACGGCCGGACGAAGCAGCTTCCGGACTTCCAGGTCACCGGAAAGCACAGCAATTTCGATGGCGCCCTCATCCGTTCTATCGATGTCGAACATGGCCGCGCGCGTGAACAACTCACCGCCTCCAGCTTCCATCACAAATGGTCGACTGTCCGGTTGCACAGCAATCCGGGCTCGACCGCGTTCCAGTCGAAGTCGGCGCTCAAGGCCGTCGACCGCAACTGCAACCCGGCTGTTGGTATCCATGGTAACGACGATGCCATCGTTCAATTCAACTGCGTCTATCTGGCCTGGTAAAGTCTGCAATATCGGCGACGAACGCGCTTGATCACCGGCTGGCATCATGCGCTCGACAGGCCAAAGGCTCAAGCCAAGCACGATCACTGCAATGATCGCTGCAGCGACGGCAGCGCCGATCAACCTGATGCTTGGCCCAATCGAGCGCCTGCGCCCGTAACGGCGGGATAGCTTGAGCGATTCGGCATTGTCGAAGTGGAGTTTGGCCCAGGCATAGGCATGGCGGTGCTCCGCGGATGCTTCGAACCATTGGTCGAATCGCGCTGCTTCCTCGGCTGAGTGAGGCGCACGCATCCGGACAAACCAGGCGACCGCCTGCTCCTCCATGATTTCGCGTTGGCTATCGTCCCCCCCCGACATCGCTCATCGGGCTGCGTCCACCCGACGACCGATGTGGGCGATCGCCTTGATCATATGATATTCCACCGTCGCTATACTGATCCCCAGTCGTTCATGAATCTGGCGATAGCTGAATTCGTCGACCCGATGCATCAGGAATACGCGGCGCGTTTTTTCGGGCAGGGAGTCGACAGCTTCTTCGTAGAGACGCATCAAATCGGCGGCTTCGAGATTCCAGCTCTGCTGAGGCTCGCTGACGATATCCCGCTGTTCATCCAGCGGGAACAGAACGACATTGTTGCGCTGCTGCTGACGCGCACGGTCGATCAACAGGTTACGGGCGATGCGCCTCACAAAGGCGGCAGGGTTGATCAGGCTGCCAGCCTGTTGGCTGCTCGCAGCGCGCATAAACACTTCCTGCACTAGATCAGGGGCAGCATCTCGACCCGCTCGCCTCGACAGATAGCGCAGGAGCCGTCCTCTTTCCTTCTGAAACGTTTCTTCCAAGCCGCTGGTATTGACGGATCCGGCAGGCTCATGCGCTTCGACGGCATGAGCAGGGCTATTATGGCATCCAGACGATAACGACCGGGGCGGTCGCGGCGATGATATGGACGAGGACGACACCAACGAAATCCAGACGTGAGTCAGCTGGGACCGCCGGAGGCGATCCAAGGCTTTCCCAGTGCTGTACCGCGGCGAAACGACTGCAAATATCGCTCATGGCGGTCGCCTGTCCTCCATCGGACTGGCGTTCGTGATGCCTGGCCATTCTGAAAGAAGGACGCCAGAAGTCCTTCCATAACATGAAGAATGACGATGTTGCATCGGTTGTGCAAGGTCCGACTTTAGGGACAATCCTGAGAGCAAATAGGCAATCGTCGTGGGGAAAGATCGGCCACTTCCCGGGGAGAGCTCACATGTAGGGTAAATCTGCTTCGTGCTGTTCCGACAGAACGGCAAACGTCCGAGCCTATTGCATTGGTCCGGTTTGCAGAATGGAATCCATATGGCGGGCCACGGCCTGCCAGACGGCGAGGCCCGCCGCATCGCCCTCAACGGCCAGTTCCCCGATCCGTGTTGCCAGCATCACTGGCGCATCATCACCGTAGCGTTTGAGAAACATGATCGCCGCCCCAAGCCACACCTGTTCGTCGGTCATGTTCAGATCGCTTCTATATACTGCACGTCGAGCAGGTCGAAATCTGATCGCGTGCCGATGACCCGCACCTGCTGGCCGATCAGGTGCCGGTGACGCAAACTGATGTGCAGCCGCCATGTACCGCCGTCTTTCACCCGCAGGTTGGGGAAAGGCCAGTTGCCGTTCAGAAGGCCGATAACGTCATGGCGCGTCCCCCTTGGCAATCCTTCCTCCGGTAAAAATTCGGTCACGGCGGCTTGATAGCGGCGCCGCTCGTAGTGCTACTATCACGACTCAACGGGTGTCAGGAGAGCGAATCCCGGTGATCATTTGTCGCAGCTTAACGAAACTCAACGCCGCGCACTGGAGCTGGTGGCCCAAGGCACCACTACCAGCAAGGAGATCAGCCGCCTCCTCGACCGGTCGCCCGGCACCATCGATACCTATCTCAGCCAGGCTGCCATCATCCTCGGCGTCAGCACGCGGCAGGAAGCGGCACGCATTTACAATGAGTTACGAAATTCAGATTCTGAATTGAGACCGGAGCCACTTGCCAGCGATCCCGATCCTGCGCTTTCTGAACCCGCCGACCGATTGCCGGAAGGCCGCTTGCAGCGCTGGTTGCGGGCGCTGTTTCCACCCATCGGGGGACCTGATGACGGACTGACTGCGAGCAAGGCGCTGTGGCTTGTCATTCAGCTGACGCTGATGGGCGCTGTGGCATCCGCGATCGTGGTCACGATCTACTTCTGGGTCATGGGTCAGTTCGCCGGACTGTCCCGGTAACCGATATCGTCAACGTCACATAGGGACGCGAACCACGGTTCGCGTCAGGGGAAAGCCATGTCTCTCAACCGTCAGGAACGCTTGCCGCTCGACCGCAACGACACGCAGGAAATCGCCACCGGACTGCAGGAAGGCTACGCCAAGCTCGACGAAATTATCGCCCACACCTTCCGACTGGGCGCTACCATCGTCGAGACCGGCAGCGCCGCCGGCCTCGATCCGCTCTCGGGCCAAAAGCTCTATGCCCGCCTCGCCGACTGCGCGGCCAATGTCCTGAAGGGCCGCGACGATCTCGTCGCCGCCCACCAGCAAGCCCATAAGATCAGGATGCGCTCGACGCAGGCCGATGTTCACCTGTGGGGGTGCACCACGCCCTATGGCGAGGCGACCGGCACGCCCGAGGTTGCCGTCGCGGTTGCGGCAGCGGCGTAAGATCGCCTTGACCGGCGGGCTGGCGGCTGGTTCGGTCGGCAGATGGTGATCGCGTTTCTCTCGCTCGTCCTGCTCAGCAGCGCCTTTTCGGCGCTGGTAGGCGGGGCGGCCGGACGCTGGACCGCCGCCTTTGCGCTCCTCACCACGGCCATGGGCTTCGCCGTCGGCCTGATCCATCCGTCCTTTGCACGGGTGGAGCCGTTGCGGGTCGGGGTCGATGTGATCTTCCTCGTCAGTCTCCTGTGGTTGACGGTCGCCTATCGTCGCTGGTGGCTGATCTGGATGGCCGCCTTTCAGGCGAACGGCACAGCCTCGCACTTCGCGGCGATGCTCAGCCCGACGCATGTGGGTGTGGTCTATTACTGGCTCAGCACGGCCTGGGGTCTGCCGATCCTGCTCGTCTGGATCTTCGGCCTCTGCAAGGATCGCGGCTGGCGTATCCGGCCCATTGCCTATGTGACGGTGCTGATCTGCGATCTTGTGCGGCTTGCGACGGGGCGCCGCCGCTAAGGCGCAAACGCAGTTCCGTCAGGGCTGCTATTCACGGTGATTAAATGAACGATACTCGTTGTGGCTTCGAGGCTTCAACCATGGTGCAACCTGCGCTGTACAGCGCACTTCAGCCACTGGCGTGCGATGTCACCAGTTTCGCCATCGGCCTAAGACCGCATCTGCTCGCGCTGCGCTGCTCGCTAATCGACCTTCTCGGCGGCCGCACGCATGAGGAGCTGTGGGCGTTTCTGGTCGATCGCGACAACTATATCTGCGCCGCTGCCTGTGCGCCCGGAGAGGTAGACTGCACCCGCGTTCCATTTCGCGAGCTGCTGTACTGGGCTATGCAGCGCGAGGCTCACGGGCTGCTGCTTGCTCACAATCACCCAAGCGGCAATCCCAGCCCGTCGCCGGCCGATGTGCAGATTACGCGGAGCTTGGCCGCAACATGCAGGCTGCTTAACTGGACGTTATGGGATCACATCATCGTCGGCGGCGAAACTTGCTATAGCTTTCGTGATGCCGGACTTATGTAGCGGCTGCGGTCGTGTACTTGTGAATGCCAAAGCTCGATTTCTCGCGATCATAAAGAATGAACCATTTTGGTGGAATCTGCGAAGTCAGCGCGCTATTGGCTCTGGGGCTGCCGCAGGAGTACCCAGTTTGGCCATCGACACCGAAGCCCTTATCACCCTGACCGCCGATATCGTCGCCGCGCATGTCAGTCACAACTCGGTAAGCGTTGGCGACCTGCCGCAGTTGATCTCCAGTGTTCATGCCGCGCTGAACGGGCTGGGCGCGCCGGACGAGCCGAAAGTCACAAGGCCGGAGCCTGCCGTCTCCGTCCGCGCATCGATAAAGTCGGACTACATTGTCTGCCTTGAGGACGGCAAAAAGCTGAAGATGCTCAAGCGCCACCTGATGACTCACTATCAGATGACGCCTGACGACTATCGCAAGAAGTGGAGCCTGCCGGCGGACTATCCGATGGTTGCCCCCAGCTATGCCGAGCAGCGCCGCACGCTGGCCAAGAAGATTGGCCTCGGCCGTAAGCCAAAGTCAGCACCGGTCGCGCCAGCAAAGCCTGCCCGCAAACCCCGTGCGAAGAAGGTCCCTTCGTCCGCAGAAAGTTGAAGCAGCCTAATCTGGGACTCTGACGGAAGATGAGCGTTCGAGCCCCCGTCATGAAGGAGGCCGAACTGTGCTAGATCGGCAGTCTTCATCGCCCAGCTTTCGAACTCGCCGTTGCAAGTGCGGTTCGGCATGGAAACCCAGCTTCAGTCGCTAGACGTGCACATTGTGGAGCCTTTGCTCGCGATTCATGCCGCTGGCGCCTGCTGGCCGTCCTTCTGAAGTCGGGCGCTGGCAGCCCCTTCCTCGAGAAGGTGGGATATCCGTTCACTGGTGCGCAGGACAGCGAGCTTCAACGCCTCGTCGACGTGAACATATCCTTGCGTGACCGATTGGGGCCCATGCCCCAATAGAGCAGCAATCGTCAGCTCGGAGAAACCCAGATCGCCTGCCACGCTACCAAAGGTATGCCGAAGCGTGTGGGGCGTCACTTTCAGCAGCCCCATAATTTTACAAAGTCGCGCCAAGCATGCAGAGGCGGCAGTAAATGCGCCATCGGTGCTATCGGACGGAAACAGAAAATCCGTTCCGCCAATTTCTGGTTGCGCTAGTGCAACGGCCATGGCGCTCGGTCCGATTACCCTAATCTGCTCATCACCTTTGGTATCTGGAAATGCCACATATCCTGCGGTCGCATCGAGCCATGACCGATGCATTTTCTGCGCTTCAGAGATTCGGAAACCGGTCAGGATCAGCATTTTCACGACGGCGATTCCGGTCGGGTGATCACCGCCAGCTTCGCCCCATTGGATAGCGACACCAAGGCGACGTATCTCGTCTTCGCTCAGCCGTCGCTTTTTGCGCTTCCCAGCAAGCTTACGGACGCCGCGCGATGGGTGGATCTTCAATTGGTCTTTGCGGTCTGCGTGGGATAAAATGCTCTGCAAAGTGCCTGCGGCCCGCCCAGCGACCCCAGCACCCCCTGTCACTACTCCGCCGCGACCACCAGTTTTGGCGCGCGCTGTTTTGCCGTCGACAATGTCATTCTGCATGCCTTCAACATCACTGATGCGGATGGAGCTTGCTATCCGGTTTCCCAAGAGTGGTTTAATGTGATTCTTGATCCGACTTTCATCCATATTCAGAGTCGAAGCTTTTATCGGTCGATTGCGCCTACCAAGTATTCGACCTGTTCGAGCCTCCCTCAAGTACCAATCGCAAAGTTCAGCTACCGTTTTCTCGGCACGCATTTCCGCCTTCTCTTCGGCTGGATCTGCGCCATCGGCTACTCGGCCGAGGATGGATTTCGCTCGATTCTTCGCCTCTTCCAGCGTGAATGTGCCAAAGCGGCCAATCTTCATCCGTCGAGATTGGTTCTGCAGCGTACGATAGGTAACTACGAACGTTTTCGTTCCGGTTGGCCGGATGCAGATACCGAAGCCTTTCAGCTCGTCATCCCAATAGAACTCTTGCGCCTTCGCAGGCCGGGGAAGAGCGTCGATAGCCTTTTTGCTCAGTTTCACCGAAGCCACTCCATGCTGCTTACTTTTTTCAGCCATAGCAAAAAAGTAAGCAAAAAGTAAGCGCGCGATAGCGAAATGTAGCGTAATGCCGGCCATTCCGGCGTAGGGAAATTTTGAAAAAGTACCTTATATCAGTATGATGTGGTAGAATGGAAGACAGTAGCGAGGTGTGTGGCTAATCTTGCCAAGGTTGGGGTCGAGGGTTCGAATCCCTTCGCCCGCTCCAGAATTTATAGATATATCAGCGAGATAAGTCCCCTTCGGGGAAAGCAAAATCGCGCCGCCATTCTGTGTCGCCACCATGTCGCCACGCGACTGACTATTCCCTACCTAGCCTCTAGGCGGACCAACGATACGACAGGCGCTCTTTGACGCCCGTCATCGGTAGCAGTTGTATAAGCCTGCACCGAACGTCTGAATAGCCATCCTATTTCCCCCCTCGCCTCCTCTGCTCAGCTTCAAATTTCATCTGCGCCTTATGCGATTTTTCAAGGTCCCGATGGGCCTTGTCCAACTTGGGGGATAGTTCGTCTCGAAGCTGGATGAGAATTTGCCATTCGATCATTCGATCAAATTTCGCTGTGCCATGGCCTAGAAGGCAGGTAATGTGAACAAGATCAGCAGCAGCATTCCGTGCAGGCTCCACAAAACCAGCGTTGCTTGCCCCTGCAAGCATGACAGGTGATTCAGCACTGTCCAGCAGACCAAGGCGAAACGCTATACCCTTTGAGCTGGCATGGACGTTATAGCTTGCCATGCGGTAGTAGGATTGCATCACTGCTTTCCCCGCTGCCGCTTCTAAATCGACCATTCTCGGTTTTTTGACCTTAAGATGCTCGGCGGCCCAGCCATATTCAGACCCAAAGCGGTCGCCATAAAGATTGAGCGCAGCCTCATAGTCTTTTTCCGTCTCGGCCACGTCCCGCTTCGACGGTGGGGTATACCCCAACTGTTCATGGAATAGGACGAACCTGTCCATTGCGCGCTTCGCCTCAACAACTTCGTGCGCGCGATACCTAACTGCCATTTCCTCCCCATGCTTGACGAGCAGTTCCGCAACCACAACTATTTCATGCAGGGTTCGCCAACGTGCCATAGCGCCATCCGCTAAGCCGTTTTCCATCAGGGTCACGACCTCAAAAGTCACCTGACACGCGCGAGCATGCAGACGAAGCAGCGTATCATTCAAGACTTTGTTCTTTTTTGACCGCGACCGCCGACGCGACTTCGCCATCTCGCCGCCCATCTCAACAGAGATAATATATATCATTCGAAGCGTATCGAAGGCGTCCTGCCAGCGCACCAGCAGATTTTCCCGAAATTGAGCCATCCGTTCTTCGTCGTGGCCACGCTGGGCTGCCCAATCTGCCTTGAGCGATTTGAGGATTATCTTGGCCGAACTCTTAACAATTTTGGGAAGGATTGCAGGCAGTTCGTTCTCTATGAATTTTTCGGTATCTTCGATAAGGGGAATGATCTCCTCAGCCGACAGTGTTAGTTCTACGTCGGCGCTATCGCCACATCCGTCAGCCCACTCAAACGGCTTGCTAGGCGTCGTAGCGATGTGCTTTGCGCATGCCGTGACAAATGATTTGGGGGCCTTGGGTGCTTTCTCAACGATCAACTGCTCGATGCGCTTGATCAGATAGAGCCTTGGTGCCGCCTCTATTTGCTTCAAAAGAAGCGAATGTAGGCTCGACATTGGCTTCTTGCCACGTGCCTTCAAAGATAGCCCTTTTGTTTTGGGAGGCAATGCCAACTCACTTTCCTGACATACAAGCTATGTGAACTGATTGACGCACACAGATTCGCCGGGCGGCTTAATTTCCAGTATCAGATCAGTAGTTGCCTCTTATCTTGTCCTCACGCAATTGATGCGTCCGCTGTTAATCGATTTGAGGAAATCACTTGGAGGCGGGTTTGAACAGAGGCGATCGGACTGAGGCGGCATGGCATCAATTAGAAAAAGGCAGGCTTGCAGATGGCCCTCACATGCCCGTCGATATTGGGACCCCTTTTTTTAAAACCGGCAAATTATCTACTTGCGCGATTTCGGCCACATAGCCTCGATCATGCGAAGCGTCGCCTCGACCTCACTGTCAGCCATCCGCCGAATCCGATCTGCTACCGCTGTAACAAGGCCCAGGCGATGCGGCGTCATCGCCGCCGCCTCGCTCCCGTCGTCAAAGAAATCCTTCACTGGCACATCCAGCGCAACGATAGCCCAGCGCGTGCGCCACGCGCCGCACCAGCATTTCGGGCTTCGTATCGGTCGACCGGACCGCCCGCATGGTCCGCGACCGCGCGGGGTCAGGCGTCGTCATCGCGCTGCGGATCGACCGAGGCCGCGCCGCCAAGCGCCTCGTAGCGGCGCTCCGCCAGCCATTGCAGGCGCTTGGCTTGCGTCAGCAGGACGCGGCGCAGCCCGCCCTGCACCTTGCGTTCGGAAATGACCTGCGCGAGCCGCGAGAGGATGAGCGCGCGGCGGGCGATCCGGAAGTCGGGATGGGAGCGCAGCGCGAACACCCGGTCCGACACGATGCGCCCGCGAAAGGAGGGCGGCGGCGTCACCATTTCCGTTCCGGGCGGAGGATCCTTCTCGTTGAGGATGGCCTTGAACTGTGACCCTGCAATGGCGCGCGCCGTGACGACGCGCTCCAGCGCGTCCAGATGCCGGCGGGCGTCGAGATGATCGGCGCGGGCGACGTCCTGAAATTCGGGCAGGGGCCAGACCTCGATCTCGAACACCTCGAAAGGATCGAGCACCGACATCGCGACCGCGTCGGTACGCTGGTTGGTCAGATGGCGGCGGATGCGGGTGCGCAGCTTCTCGTTGGTCTGGCCGACATAGATTGGCTCGCCGTCATAGTCGAAAAAGGCGTAGACGCCCCATTTATAGTTGCCGACGGGACGGATGGTGCCCGTCGCATCCTCGAACGGCGCATCGAGGAAACGGGCGAGATTTTCGCGCAGATCCTCCGTCTCGAACGGCGGAAAATTGACCGAATCGGGATCGCGGCCGGGCGCCGCTCCATTTTGCCCGACGAGGCTCACGCCGCTGCGCGCTGTTGTGCGGCGGCCAGGCCCAATAGCGGCTCCAGCAGATAGGCGGCGAGATAGCGAACCACCGGCACGGCGACGCCGTCCCCGGTGAGGTGATAGGCTTCATTGTAGTTTTTGGGCAGCTTGTACTCGTCGGGCAGGCCCATCAGCCGCGCGGTTTCGCGCGAGGATATCAGGCGCGAGCGGATATCGGCGCCGTCGACCACCAGGATGGTCTGGCGCGACGAACCGCCGGCCGGTGTCCGCAGGCAGCCAGCGACATCGTCGAACCGGACTTCGGCGCGCTGCACCTTCATGCCCCGCTCGTCGAGGCGGGTTCGCTTGTAGACCCCGCCGACCATGCGGCGCTCCGCCCGCATGGCGGCGGACAGCTTCGCACGGTTGAGGGGAGACATCATGGTCAGCAGCTGGGCGGTCTCGGCGGGCGTGTGCCATTGCACGCTGGCCGGATTGTCCTCGACCAGATCGGCGAATGTGGAATTGCGATGCGGCGGCACCGGGACGTTCCACCATAGCCAGGCACCCTTCGCATCGTCCGCAACGGCTTGCGCCGCCGCGCAAAGCCCGCGCGTGTGGAATGGCGCGACCGGGCCGGGCGCGAGCAAAGCGGGATCGATATCGATATCGTCCCGCACGCCGATCACGAACAGGCGCGGGCGGGATTGCGGCACGAACAGCGATGCGTTCATGACCAGCGCGCCATAGCGATAGCCGGAGTCCGCAAAGCTGCGGCAGATCGCCTGGAAATCCTGGCCACCATGTGACGTCAGCGTGCCGCAGACATTTTCCAGCGCGATCAGCGCCGGCGCGCGGCCATCCGCGATCAGCCCCTTGATGACGTCCCAGAAGGGGTAGAAGGTGCCGGAGCGCTCGCCTTTTAACCCAGCGCCGACGCCGGCCAGCGACAGGTCCTGACAGGGGAAGGACCCCCAGACCAGATCGGCGACGCCGGGCAGGTCGGCGGCGCGCACATCCTTCACGTCGCCGATGGTCAATTCGCCGCCAGCACCCCAATTGGCCTGATAGCTCATGCCCTTCTTGTGGTCGAAATCATTGGCGAACAGGCATTTCCAGCCGTCGCCCAGCCCGGCTCGCGCCATTCCTCCGCCGGCGAAGAATTCGTAGAAACCGGGCATCGTCAGCTTTTCCATGTGATGACGGGCTGCGTCGCAGTGTCTCGCGTCAGCTTTTCGGCGATCGCTTCTGCGATCCATGTGTTGCGGGAGACCCGTCCCGGCCGCGCCGATCTCGCCTGATCCATCGCCGCGAACGTCTCCTGGGTCAGCCGCAGGTTGATGCGATCCAGATCGGCCATTTTTCGTTCGGGTGAAGGCATGGCGCCATTATGGCGCCATGAACCGGCATTGTCCAGCGCTTCGTTCACTACCTGTTCCATCTGGCGCGCCGGCGCAAGGCGCCCGCACCCTCTCCACGAAGAAATTATCCTTACCGCGCATTTAATCTTCTTTTTGCCGGAACCCTTCCGCGCATGGGCCGTTCATGCAGCAACCGAGCGCGATATCTTTGCCCCCCGCTCAATCCGCTCGGCCCTATCGAGGCCCCGTCCATTCCCCCCGGACGGGGCCTCATCATTTATCGGGCATCTGGGGTAGACATATTGCCCGCCCCCCCACCACCATCAAGCTCCGACCCAAGGAACAGGTGACAGGCTCCCGGCGCTCGTCTACGCGGATCACCATGAGGATGGCGGGGAACAGATCGGGGGCGATGCGGGCGATGGCCGCATTGCTGCTGCTGTTCACGCTGGCCGGGCGGCTGATCGTGCCGGCGGGATTCATGCCAGTCGAGACCAGCCGGGGCCTTGTCGTGTCGCTGTGCACCGGCGATGGCGCGCGATCGGCGGTGATCGCGATCCCGATGGCGGACGAAGCCGGGGATCATCAGGAGCATCGCGACAAGCAGCCCGCGCCCTGCGCCTTTGCCGGGCTGGCCGCGCCAGCTTTGCTGGGTGGCGGTCCGCTGCTGGTTGCGCCCGTCGCGCTGTTGCTGCGCGAGATTGCGCTGCCGCCGCCAGCGCAGGCCGTCACCCTGCCGCGGCTCCGCGAGCTGCCCCCGCTCAGGGGACCACCCGCCGCCGCCTGAAGGCTGGCGGCTTCTTCATGACCTGAAAGACCTGCCGGCCTCGATCCGTTGCGCGCGCCCGCGCGCCGATCTTTCCAGACCGACACAGGATTTTCCCATGAAAACGACTTTCGCCCTGCTGCTGGCCGGGGCCGCCTGCACGCCTGCTTTCGCCGATACGGCCGCTGACACGCCCGACATCATCGTCACCGCTGCGCCCAATCCCGACGATCCGCCGGTGGTCGCCGCCGCGCGCGCGCGGCTGGCGCGCACGCCCGGATCGGTCGCGGTGGTGGCGGCCGAGACCTATCGCGATCGCCTGGTGATCGGCCTGCCCGATCTGCTGCGCGACGTGCCGGGCGTGCTCGCTAACAAGCGCTATGGCGAGGAGGGGCGACTGTCGATCCGCGGCTCTGGCCTCGACCAGAGCTATCACCAGCGCGGCGTGCTGCTGGCGCAGGATGGCGTGCCCTTTGCCGACGCGGACGGCTTTTCCGATTTCCAGAAGATCGATCCGCTCGGCGCGCGCTATGTCGAAGTGTACAAGGGCGGCAATGCGCTGCGTTTCGGCGGGGCGCAGCTGGGCGGGGCGGTGAACCTGGTCAGCCCCAATGGCCGCACCGCGACCGACCCGTTCGAGCTGCGGCTGGAGGCGGGCAGTTGGGACACGTGGCGGGTGCAGTCAGCGGCTGGCGGCGTCGCGGGCGCGTTCGACTATCATGTCGCGATCAACAGCTTTCATTCGAGCGGCTGGCGCGATCACAGCGCGCTCGACCAGCTGCGCGGCACGGTGAACCTGGGTTACACATTCGGCGAGGGCAATGAAGTCCGCCTGATCGCCTATGCCGCCGATATCGACCAGCAGGTGCCCGGCGCGCTGAGTCTCACCGATGCGCTGAACAATCCCCGCTTCGCCGGGACGGGCGTGGCGGCGCGCAAACAGGCGCGCGACCAGCAGGTCGGCCGCGTGACGCTCCAGACCAAGCTGCGCCTGTCCGACGCGCTCAATTTCGAGGGCGGCGTCTATGCGACGAAGACCGACCTGCACCACCCGATCTCGATCGTGATCGATCAGGACACGCATACCGAGGGCGCTTTCGGCCGCTTCGATCTGGCCGGCGAGATCGGCGGGCATCGCGCCGACCTGTTCTTCGGCGCCTATTACCGCCATGGCGCGACCGATCAGGACCTGTATCTGAACAGCGCCGGCGCGAACGGCATGCGCATCGGCGACAGTAGGCAGGTGGCGAGCGGGCTGGACCTGTTTGCGGAGGGGCGCTTCTTCGTGGTCCCGAGCCTCGCGCTGGTGGCGGGGGCCTCTTACGGCAAGGCGACGCGCGACTACGCCAACCGCCTGTCAGGCGCGACCGACAGCGCGGACTTCGACTGGTTCGCGCCGCGCGTCGGCCTGCTGTTCGAACAGGGCGCGGTGCAGGTCTACGCCAACTATACCCGATCGGTGGAGCCGCCGCATTTCGGTGCGCTGGCGCAGACCAACACAAGCGGCTCCCTGTTCGTGCCGCTCGACGCGCAGCGCGCCTGGACGGCGGAGATCGGCACACGGGGCAAGGCCGGGGCCTTCACCTGGGACGTCACTTATTATCGCGCGGACGTGAAGGGCGAGCTGCTGAGCTTCCTGCCAGCGGCGAACCTGCCCGCGACCATCTTCAACGCAGGCGACACCCGGCATCAGGGCGCGGAGGCGAGCCTGGACTGGCGGATAGTTGAGGGGGAGGGCGGCTGCCTGCGCCTGCGCCAGACCTATGCCTGGTCCGACTTCCGCTTCCGGGGCAACGCGGCCTATGGCGACAACCGCCTGCCGGTCGCGCCCGAGCATCAATATCGTGTGTCGCTGCGCTATGAGGGTGGGCATGGCCTGTTCGTCGAGCCGTTTGTCGACTGGCGGATGAAAGATGTCTGGGTCGACTATGCCAATACGCTGAAGGCGCCGGGCTATGCGCTGCTGAACCTCAGCGCCGGCGTCGCAGTCGGCCCGGCGACTTTGTTCGTCGACGCGCGCAACCTGACCGACAAGCGCTATGCCGCCGAGTTCGGCGCGGTCACCGATGCCCGCACCGCCGCCACGACCGTGTTCTTCCCCGGCGAGGGGCGGTCGGTGTTCGGCGGCGTGCGCTTCGGTTTTTGAGGAGAGAGAAGATGCGAAAGATCCTGATGGCGGCGCTGCTGGCCGCCTTTCCGTCGATCGCGGGCGCGCATGTCGTGTTCGCGGAGCCGAGCGCGAAGGCGGGCGGCTATCATGCCGGCTTCCTGCGCGTCAGCCATGGCTGCGGCGCGTCCGACACGCTGTCGGTGCGGGTCGAGATTCCGGCGGGGATCAACAGCGCGCGGCCGCAGCCCAAGCCGGGCTGGACGCTGGCGATCGAACGCGCGCCGCTGGCGACACCCGTGCCGACCGAGGGCGGCGGCATGCTGACCGAGCGGGTGGCGGCGATCACCTGGACCGGGCGGCTGCCCGCCGACCAGTTCGACCAGTTCGGCATCATGATGAAGCTGCCGGCGGAGGCGGGCGCGCTTTATTTCCCGACGGTGCAGACATGCGAGACGGGCACGAATGCCTGGGTCAACATCCCCGCTTCGCCCGAGCAGTGGCACGCGACGAGCATGCCCGCGCCGATGCTGATGCTGGAGGGGGATATGTCCATGGATCACATGGCGCACTGAACTACACGTCACCCCGGATCAAGTCCGGGGTGACGACAGGGGGGCGTTACTCCGCCTTCTTCGCGTCGCCCTCCACCACCGTCACCGGCAGCTTCAGCGCTTCGAGCTGCGGCAGCACCTGCGCCTTGTCGCCCACCACGATCCACTGGATCTTCGCCGGGTCGATAACCTTGCGCGCGGCCTCATCCAGCGCCTGCGGCGTCAGCGTGGAATAGCGCTTTGCAAGGCCCTCCGCATAGTCGAACGGGCGGCCGAACATCGCGTCGGTCTGCATCTGTCCCAGCACCGCGTCGGATGTTTCGAACTGCGCGGGCAGTTGCGCGATATTGCCCTTGATGACGCGGTTGAACTCGGCCGGGGTCACGCCCTTGGGGCCCAGGAAATCGCTGATGTCGCCGATGATCGCCGCAATCGACGGCCCGGTCTTGTCCGCCTGCACCGGCGCACTGATGAGATAGGGGATCGGCCCCACGCGCGGCGCGGTATAGGCCCAGGCGCCATAGGACCAGGCCTTCTTCTCCCGGATATCGCTGTTGATGCGCGACAGGAAATCCTCGCCCAGCACGCTGTTCGCCGCGCCAAAGGCGACGCGATCATCAGCCCCCTTCAGGCTCGTGACGAAGCCGCCCAGCAGCACCGACTGCGGCGATTGCGGCCGGTCGATCAGGGTGATGCCGGGTTTTGCCGGGGGGATCGGCGCGGCCAGGTCCTTCATGCCCTTGATGTCGCGGGTGGAGCGCCACGCCACGAAGCGCTCCTCCAGCATCGGCACTATCTGCGCCAGCGTCGTGTCGCCGGCGACGAAGATCTCGACATTGTCGGGGCGCAGCCACTTGTTCTTGTACGCGGCGAGGTCCCCCGGCGTCAGCGCGGTGACGGACGCGGTGTCGCCCAGCCCCTTGGACGGCACGCCATAGGGATGGTCGGGGCCGTAGAGCGCGGGATAGATGGCGCGCCCGGCCAGCCCCTGCGGCGATGTCTTCTCCTGGGCGATGCCAGCCAGCTGGATCGCGCGCACCCGTTCGAACTCTTTCGCGTCAAAGGCGGGGTTCTTGACGATATCGGCCAGCAGGTCGAGCGAGGGGGCGAGATTGGCGGTCAGCGCGCGTAGCGTGACGCCGGTGCGGTCGATGCTCTGCGACGTGCCGATGCTCGCGCCCAGCCGCTCCTGCTCCTCGGCGATCTGGATGGCGGTGCGGCTGGTCGTGCCTTCCTCCATCATCGACAGCGTCAGGCGACCAATGCCCTGCTTGTCCTTGGGATCAGCGGCCACGCCCGCGTCGAAGGTCAGCGCGACCAGCGCCATCGGTATGGACTTGCGGGTGGCGACATGCACCTTGATCCCGTTGGACAGCGCGCCGCTCTCCACGGTCGGGAAATCGAGCGCGGGGGAGGCGGTGACGTCCGGCGCGGTCAGCACCGGCTTCGCGGCCGTGGCGGCGACATCCTCCTTCATCTCCTCCTGCCCGGTGGGGCCGGCGGCTTCCTCATAGGCCGGGCGCTCGCCGGGGTTGACGCGCAACGCATAGACCGGGCGCTTGAGCCATTTCTGCATCGCCGCCGTCGCGCTGGTCGGGGTGACGGCGCTCAGCTCCGCCAGCTCCTTTTTGTAGAAGGCGGGGTCGTTCTGGTACAGCAAGCCCTCCGCCAGTGTGGACGCCTTGCCGCCGAAATCGCCGACCACTTCCAGCCCCGCGATCTGCGCCGATATCTGCCGCGTGACGACGCGCGACACTTCGTCGGCGGTCGGCCCCTTGGCGATATAGTCGGCCATGATCTCGTCGAGCCGCTTCGACACCATGTCGGGATCGACGCCGGGCTTCACGTCCACATTCACCTCGAAGGTGGCGATCTGCTCGAAGGTCTGGACGGCGGCGGTCACCGACACGGCCAGTTGCTCGCCGCGCACCAGCATATTGTCGAGCCGCGAGCTGGCGAGACCGCCCAGCACGGCAGCGGCGACAGTCAGCGGCGCATTGTCGGGATCACCCATGCCGGGCACCACCCATTCGCGCGCCAGTCGGGTGGTGGCGATCCGATCCGTCATCACCTGATCTACACGGGCGGGGAGCGTCGGCACCGGCGCGCTGACGGGGGCAACCGCTTTGCCGGCCGAAATGCCGCCGAAATATTTCTCGACCTTAGCCTTGGCCGTCGCAACGTCGATATCGCCGGCCAGCGCCAGCACGGCATTGTTGGGACCATAATGGTCGCGGAACCAGGCGTGGACATCGGCCAGGCTGGCGGCGTCCAGGTCCGCCATGGAACCGATCGTCTGGTGGCGATAGGGGTGCCCCTCCGGGAACAGTGCGTCGCTTTCGGCATATTTGACGAGGCCGAAGGGCTGGTTGTCGCCCTGCCGCTTTTCATTCTGGACGACGCCGCGCTGCGCATCCAGCTTGGCCTGCGTCACAGCGCCCAGCAGATGGCCCATCCGGTCCGCCTCCAGAAACAGCGCCAGGTCGAGCGCGCCGGTCGGCACCGTCTCGACATAGTTGGTGCGGTCATACCAGGTCGAACCATTGGTGGGCGTGGAGCCGGCGGCCGTCAGCGGCTCGTCGAAATTGGGGACGTTCTCCGACCCGCCGAACATCAGATGCTCAAAGAGGTGCGCAAAGCCGGTCTTGCCCCTCGGCTCGTTCTTCGACCCCACGCGATAATAGACGGTGACGCCGACCACCGGGGCCTTGCGGTCGGTATGGACGATGACGCGCAGGCCGTTTTTCAGCGTGAAGGTCTCGTATGGAATGTCGACCATCTTCGCGAGCGTCGCGGCCGGTGCGGCCTCGCTGGTCTTTGCCGGGGCGGCGGGCGCCTGCGCGAGTACCGGCTGCGCCATCAGGCCGATCGCCGCCACGGTTGCAAGGAGGAAGGGCTGGCGCATGGGGGAACTCCGTTCGATCGACTGGCCGGGCACCATAGCCAGGCGTTTTATCTGTGCAATACGCTTTGCGCTGGACAAGGCGCTGTGCGCGCGGCACGCTTGAGCCATCCCAAAAGCCCGGAAAGAGGCAGACGTTCCCATGAAAAAATTTGCATCGATCACCGCCATCGCCGCGCTGCTGCTGCCGGCGGCGCTTCCCGCGCAGACGCCGACCGACGAGACGCCGACCTTTTCGGCGGCGGCGGTGCGCTCGCATGTCGCCTTCTTCGCCGACGATCTGCTGAAAGGTCGCGATACCGGCAGCGAGGGGCATGAAATCGCGGCGCGCTATGTCGCCAGCCAGTTCGAGGCGATGGGCCTGACGCCGGCGGGCGATGCGGGCGCGGACGGCAAGCCGGGCTGGCTCCAGCAAATCCGTTTCCAGCAGACCGACAATGGCGCGATCCCCGGCACGGTCACGGTGAGCGGCCCGGCCGGCGAGAAAAGCTGGAAGCACGCCACCGACGTCATCATTGGCCTCAACCCGGCCGAATTGCAGCAGGATGTGTCCGCGCCGCTGGTGTTCGTGGGCTATGGCATCGAAAATGCCAAGCTGGGCATCAACGACTATGCCGGCCTGGACGTGAAGGGAAAGATCGTCGTCACCCTGCGCGGCTTCCCCAAGGGCATGCCGAGCGAGGAGGCGGCGCATCTGTCCGCCACCAAGCAGCAGGTGGCGCAGTCGCATGGCGCGATCGGCCTCTTCTCCATCGGCACGATCCTGTCGATGAAGACGCGGCCCTGGTCGCGGGTGGTGAAGTTTGCCGATGAACCCGATGTCCGCTGGATCGGTGACGACGGCAAGCCGTTCACCGAAGCGCCGGGCATCCGCGTCTATGGTTCGCTCAACGACCCGGCGGCCGAAGCCGTGTTCGCCGGCGCGCCGAAGTCGATCGCCGCGCTGCGCAAGGAAGCCGACAAGACCGGCGGCCGGCCCAAGGGCTTTGCGCTCAAGACCAGCCTGCGGGTGCAGATGAGCGGCGTCGCCAAGTCGATCACCAGCCCCAATGTCGTGGGCGTTCTGCCCGGCAGCGATCCGGCATTGAAGGACGAATATGTCGTCCTCTCCGCCCATCTCGACCATATCGGCGTCAGCCCGGCCAAGCCCGACGACAAGCCGGGCACGGATTACATCAATAATGGCGCGCTGGATAATGCGGCGGGCGTCGCCACCATGCTGGAAGTCGCGCGGGCGATGGCCGCGTCGCCGAAGAAGCCGCGCCGCTCGATCATCTTCGTCGCCTCCACCGGCGAGGAAAAGGGCCTGCTGGGCGCGGACTTTTATGCGCGCCACGCTGGCATGGCGAAGGGCAGGATCGTCGGCAATGTCGATCTCGACATGCCGGTGCTGCTCTACCCGTTCACTGACGTGATCGCCTATGGCGCGGACCATTCGACGCTCGGCGCGATCGTGCGCAAGGCGCTGGCCCCGATGAAGGTCTCGCTCTCGCCCGATCCGATCCCGCAGGAGGTCATCTTCGTGCGGTCGGACCATTATATGTTCGTCAAGCAGGGCGTGCCCGCCGTGTTCCTGGCGACCGGCTACGCCAATGGCGGGCAGAAGGCGAACGAGGCGTTTCTGGAAACCAACTATCATGGCGTCGGCGACGACATGAACCAGAAGATCGACTGGGAACAGGGCGCGCGCTTCGCCGAGGCGAACTACCGCATCACCCGCCTGATGGCCGACGACGACACCCCGCCGTTATGGTATGAAGGCGACTTCTTCGGCGACACCTTCGCGCCGGCGGCGAAGAAGGCGAAGCGCTAGATTCTGCGGATCGGCCCCGGATAGCGGGCGACGATCTCGTCAGCGGTCAGCAATATGATCCCTTCGACCATCGACTGGGCGACCAGCAGTCGGTCGAAGGGGTCCTTATGGATAGCCGGCAAGCCGTCGATCGCAACCGCATGCTCGCTCGCTATGGGCAATTCCCGATAGCCATTGTCGAGCAGCCCGCGCCGCAGCAGCCGCGCATCAACGGCGAAATCCTCTCGCCCCAACCCGCTCTTGATGGCGATTTCCCACAGGCTGGCTGCGCTGAAGAACAGGTCGTTGCCGGTGTCCGCGATCAGGTCTCGCGCTTCCGCCGACATCCGCTCGGGAAAGCCTGCCGCCCAGATCAGCAGATGCGTGTCGAGCAGCAGCTTCATGCGTCGCCGTCGAACAGGGTTTCGATTTCCGCCGCGCCCATGCGGTCGAAATCGGCGGGAAGCGCAAGCTGGCCCTGCATGAAGCCCAGCCGGTTCGTCTGTCCCGCATCGGGTGCGTCCAGCGGCACGACCCTGGCGATCGGCCTGCCGGCCTTGGCGATGATGAAGCCGCCGCTGCTGGCGATACGGTCCAGCAGGCGCGACAAATGCGTCTTGGCCTCGTGGATGTTGAGCGTTTCCATCATCTGCACCTTAAATCTAGTTCATTAAACTTAGTTTAATTGTGGAGCCGGCGCAATCGGGTCGGCGACGCCACGCAAATCCCTTTTTATTTCCGCCGCTGCCTTCTACAGGCGGGCGCAACAAATACCCCGGAGTCCTGCCATGACCGACGTCACCATCAAGCGCGCCCTTCTTTCCGTTTCCGACAAGACGGGCCTGGCGGAACTGGGCAAGGCGCTGGCGGGGCATGGCGTGGAGCTGGTGTCGACCGGCGGCACGGCCAAGGCGCTGCGCGAAGCGGGCCTCGACGTGAAGGATATTTCCGACCTCACCGGCTTTCCGGAGATGATGGACGGCCGGGTCAAGACGCTGCATCCCAAGGTGCATGGCGGCCTGCTCGCCGTCCGCAACAATGCCGAGCATGTCGCGTCGATGGATGAGCATGCGATCGGCGCGATCGACCTGGTCGTCGTCAATCTCTATCCCTTCGCCGCGACGGTCGCCAAGGGCGCGGAGCGGGAAGAGATCATCGAGAATATCGATATCGGCGGCCCCTCCATGGTCCGCTCCGCCGCGAAAAACCACGAGAGCGTCGCGATCGTCACCGACCCGGCCGACTATGCGCGGCTGATCGAGGAGATGGCGCAGAAGGCCGGCGGCACCAGCTACGACTTCCGCCGCCTGCTGGCCGCGAAAGCCTATGCCGCCACCGCCGCCTATGACTCGATGATCGCCAGCTGGTTCGCCTTCGCCGATCAGGGCGTGCCGTTCCCCGAAACGCTCGCGCTCGCCAGCACCCTGTCGACCACCCTGCGCTATGGCGAGAACCCGCATCAGTCCGCCGCGCTTTACCTGCCCGTCGGCCCCACCGCCAACGGCATCGCGCAGGCGCAGCAGATCCAGGGCAAGGAACTCAGCTACAACAATTACAACGACGCTGACGCCGCGCTGGAGCTGGTCAGCGAGTTCCGCGACGGCCCGCCGACGGTCGTCATCGTCAAGCACGCCAATCCCTGCGGCGTCGCGAGCGCCGACAACCTCATCGACGCCTACAAGGCGGCGCTCGCCTGCGACAGCGTGTCGGCCTTCGGCGGCATCATCGCCGTCAACCGCCCGCTCGACGGCCCCACCGCCGAAGCGATCAGCGGCATCTTCACCGAAGTCGTCGCCGCGCCCGACGCCGATGACGAGGCCAAGGCGATCTTTGCCAAGAAGAAGAACCTGCGCCTGCTGCTGACCGGCGATCTGCCCGATCCGGCGCGGCCTGGCCTCAACATCAAGAGCATCGCCGGCGGGCTGCTGGTGCAGGGCCGCGACAATGGCGCGGTCGATCTTAACAGCATCAAGGTCGTGACCAAGCGCGCGCCCACGGAACAGGAAATGCGCGATTGCCTGTTCGCCTGGACCGTCGCCAAGCATGTGAAGTCGAACGCCATCGTCTACGCCAAGGGCGGCAGCACGGCGGGGGTCGGCGCGGGCCAGATGAACCGCCTGGAATCCGCGCGCATCGCCGCATGGAAGGCGAAGGACGCGGCCGACAAGGCCGGCTGGGCCGAGCCGCGCACGATCGGGTCGGCGGTCGCCTCCGACGCCTTCTTCCCCTTCGCCGACGGCCTGCTCGCGGCGGCCGAAGCGGGCGCGACGGCGGTGATCCAGCCGGGCGGCTCGATCCGCGACGAGGAAGTCATCGCCGCGGCGGACGAAGCCGGCCTCGCGATGGTGTTCACCGGCATGCGCCACTTCCGCCATTGATGGGGCGGAGCGAGCAATCGCCCGCTCTCCCCGTCATGCTGAACTTGTTTCAGCATCCATCGGGCCGCAACTTCAGGTTTCTCGGCGGCGTGAAGTGGCGCGTCTTGGCGCTTTGGGCAGCCCTCCCAGGTGATCCGCTACGGCTGCGCGTGGGGAGAAATGGATGCTGAAACAAGTTCAGCATGACGGTCGCGACGGCGCGCCTACCCCTCGATAATCTCCCTTATCCGCGCCGCCATCGCATCCATCGCGAAGGGCTTGGTGATCATCGCCATGCCCGGCTCCAGAAAGCCCGACGCCAGCGCAGCATTCTCGGCATAGCCGGTCATGAACAGCACTTTCAGATCCGGCCGCGAAACCCGCCCGCCATCCGCCACCTGCCGGCCGTTCAACCCCGGCAGGCCGATGTCCGTCACCAGCAGGTCGATGCGCCGGCTGGACTGCAATATCTCCAGCCCCTTGGGACCGTCCGCCGCCTCGATCGCGCGATAGCCAAGGTCGCCCAGCACCTCGACGATCAGGCCGCGCACCACCGGCTCGTCCTCCACCACCAGCACCACTTCGCCGGCATCGGTCCCCTGCACCTCCGCGGGCGCGGCGGTGATCTCCTCCGGGTCCTCGGCTCCCCGATGGCGCGGCAGATAGAGCTTGATCGTCGTGCCCTGCCCGACCTCGGAATAGATGCGCGCATAGCCTTCCGACTGGCGCGCGAAACCGTAGATCATCGACAGGCCCAGACCCGTGCCCTGGCCGATCGGCTTGGTCGTGAAAAAGGGTTCGAAGGCGCGGGCGATGACATCCTTGCCCATGCCGGTCCCGGTGTCGGTAACGCAGATGCAGACATATTGCCCCGGCTCCAGGTCCCGTTGCAGCGCCGCATAGCGACTGTCGAGATGCGCGTTGCACGTCTCGATGATCAGCCGCCCGCCCGAGGGCATGGCGTCGCGCGCGTTGATCGCCAGATTGAGGATCGCGCTTTCCAGCTGGTTGGGATCGCAGCGGGTCAGCCACAGCCCGCCCGCCAGCACCAGTTCCAGCTCCACCCGCTCGCCCAGCGTCCGCCGCAGCATGTCCTCCATCGAGGCGACCAGCGGATTGGCGCGCACCGGGCGCGGATCGAGCGGTTGACGACGGGAGAAGGCGAGCAGGCGATGGGTCAGCGCCGCCGCACGCTCGGCCGATGTCTTCGCGCCCGCCAGCCAGCGCTGGAGATCGTCGGTGCGCCCCTGCGCCAGCCGATTGCCCAATATGTCCAGGCTGCCGGTGATGCCCTGAAGCAGATTGTTGAAGTCATGCGCGATGCCGCCGGTCAACTGGCCGACCGCCTCCATCTTCTGGCTCTGGCGCAGCGCGTCTTCGACGCCGCGCTGGTCGGTGATGTCGCGGCCGACGCCATGGATGCGCGATCCGTCCGGCACCGCGGTCCAGGCGAGCAGCCGATAGCCGCCGTCCTTCGTGCGATAGCGATTCTCGAACGACAAGGTGGGCACGCCGGTGGCGATCTTCGCGATTTCCGCCATGGTGGCGGCCAGATCGTCGGGATGCAGGAAATCGGTCAGCATTTCGCCGACCATCTCGCTGTCGTCCCAGCCCAGAACCCGCTGGCAGGACGGGTTGATGGTGATGATGCGCCCGGCATAATCGCACACCAGCATGATGTCCTGGCTGATGCTCCAGAGGCGATCGCGCTCGGCGGCATAGGCCGCCTGCGCGCGCTTCTGCGCGTCGATGTCGGTATGGGTGCCCACCCAGGCGCTGATCGCGCCATCGGCGTCGAACAACGGCGCCGCGCGGGTCAGATGCCAGTAATAGTCGCCATGGGCGTCGCGCAGGCGCAATTCGGTTTCGAAGGTGGAGCGGGACGCCAGCGCCGCTTCCCAGCGCATCTGGGTGGTCGCCAGATCGTCCGGATGGACCGTGCGGACCCAGCCTGCGCCGCGCAGCCGCGCATGGTTGCCGCCGCTATAGGCATAGACGCGGTCGTTGAACCAGTCGAAGCCGCCATCGGCGCGCGCGGTCCACACCTGCGCCGGCATGTTCTGCGCCAGCGCGCTGAACTGCGCCTCGCTCTTGGCCAGCGCCTGCTGGGTGCGGCGGCTGTCGGTCACGTCGATCACCGCGCCGACCATGCGGACGATCCGGCCGGCTTCGTCGCGCTCATATTCGCCCTTGCGCGCGATGATCCGCTCCTCGCCGGTGTCGGCGCGGCGAATGCGATATTCGACGTCGAGGGGCGCCTCGCCGCTCCGTCGTCGGGCCGCGTCGGAAATCTGCCGCCGGTCGTCGGGAAGCGCCAGCCCCTCCATCAGGGCGGCGGGCATTTCCGGGGTCAGGGGCAGGCCGAAGATGCGGCAGCATTCGGGCGTCACGCTGGTCATGTTGGTGGCGATGTCGACGGAAAACAGCCCCACGCCGCCCGCCGCCTGCGCGCGGCGCAGCCGCTCCTCGCTCCGGCGCAATATGCCCTCCGCCCCGGCGCGCTGGACATGCGCCCAGGACCGTTCGGTCACGTCGCGGATCACATCCAGATCATAGTCGGTCCAGCGATGCGGCGACGCATTATGCACCGCCATCAGCGCGATCAACTGCCCTTCCTTGACCAGCGGCATGCAGATCGTCGCCGACACGCCGACTGCGCTGAATGCGGAAGCGTCCTGCGGCGGCAATTCGGCGCGATTGTCGTGCAGGATGAGCGGCCGGCCGGCCTGCAACTGGGCCATGGCGCGCTCGCCGAAGTCGGCCAGCCGGTAATGGCCCAGAAAGGAAGAACTGCCGTCCGCATGCCAGTTTCCGCCGATGGTCAGGCCGTCCTGATCGTCGTCCATGTCCGCATAGGCGCAGCTCGACACCCCCAGATGCATTGCCGTCATCTGTGTGGTGATCGCCAGAATCTCGTCCGCATCGCGACAATCGGCGACCGCGCGGCTCAGATCATCCAGGAAGCGCAGCCGCGCCTCGCTCTCCTCCAGCGCGATGCGGATGGCGCGGGCCTGCGTCGTTTCGACCACGAAGGCCAGCACGCCGGCGGGCTTGCCGTCATCGCCCATGACTGGCGAATAATCGAGGTCGAGCCAGATCTGTTCGGGGTGGCCGTCACGCGACAGGGTCAGCGGATGGTCGCGATAGCTGAGCGTCTGGCCGGCCAGCACGGTGCGCATCACATGGTCGTTGAACGCGGCGACCTCGTCCCAGCCCTCGCGCACATTGGACCCCAGCAGCCGGCTGTCGCGGCCGCCGGCGAAGCGCGAATAGGCGTCATTATAAAGCATGACGCCCGCCTCTCCCCACAGCAGCACCAGCGGCGTCGGGCTGGCCAACATCAGCGTGACGGTATGTCTGAGGCTCTGCGGCCAGCCATCGATCGGGCCGATCGGCGTCGACGCCCAGTCATGGGCGGCGATCCGGCGCGCGAGGTCGCTGTCCCCGGCCAGGAAGCCGAGGTCCTTGTGCGCGCCGATCGGGCCTGGCCCCATTGTCGTTCCTTCTTGGGCGGGGATGCCGCCCCTTCTCTCGCCCGGAGAAATACACCAATCGCGTAAATCCTACAGGGCGTAGATCAACATTCCATCGCACTGGCGGTTCCGGGTGCGGGGAGGGGCTGGTTGCGCCCCCTCCGACATCGCCCTAGGCTGATCTTCCACGCCCCCTTTGGATGTTCCCGCCCCGGATGCGCTTTCTCGTTTCGCCGCTGCTTCTCCTCTGCCTGCTGCTGTCCGCCGCGCCGGCGCGCGCGCTTCCCGCCAACCGTCCGACGCCCGGTTATGTCAGGGTCGCGATGGAAACGGACATGGGCACGATCATCGTCGCGGTGGACCTGAAGCATGCGCCGCTCACCTCCGCCAATTTCCTGCGCTATGTCGATGACGGCCGGTTCGACGGCGTCACCTTCTACCGGGCGGCGCGGCGCAAGAGCGATGCGGGGCAGGGGCTGATCCAGGGCGGCATCGACACCGATCTGCGCCGCGCCCTGCCGCCGGTGAAGCATGAGCCGACCAGCCAGACCGGCCTGCATCATGTCGATGCGACGCTGTCGATGGCGCGGCCCGACCGGCCCAATTCGGCGATGGGCAATTTCTTCATCACCGTGGGACCAACGCCGACGATGGATGCCAGCGGGGCCTATATCGGCTATGCCGCCTTCGGCCATGTCGTGGCCGGCATGAACGTGGTGAAGCGCATATTGGCGGTGCCGACCTGCTGCGGATCCGGCCCGATGCGCGGACAGATGATCAAGCAGCGGGTGACGATCAAGCGCGTGCGGCGGCTGGACGGCAAGGCGCAGCCGACCGGCGGGCCGCGCCCCTGGATGATCCCGCTGCGGCAGGTGATGGAGAAGGCGAAGAAATGAGCGGCACGATCAGGGTCGGCATCGGCGGCTGGAATTTCGACGAATGGCGCGGCCCTTTCTATCCGGCCGGGCTGCGGCAGAAGGACGAACTGGCCTATGTCGGGCAGCATCTGACCGCGACGGAGGTCAACGCCACCTATTACAGCAGTCAGAAGCCCGCGACTTTCGCCAATTGGGCGAAGTCCGTGCCGGACGGCTTTCAGTTCGCGCTCAAGGCGTCGCGCTTCTGCACCAATCGCAAGGTGCTTGCGGACGCCGGCGAGTCGATCGGCAAGTTCGTCAATCAGGGCATCGCCGAGCTGGGCGACCGACTGGGGCCGATCGTCTGGCAGTTTATGGCGACCAAGAAGTTCGACGCTGATGATTTCGGCGCGTTCCTGAAGCTGCTGCCCGCCAGCGTCGCCGGGTTGCCGCTCCGCCACGCGATCGAGGTGCGGCATGACAGTTTCGACGATCCCGTCTTTCTCGACCTGTGTCGGGATGCGAGTGCGGCGGTGGTCTATGCCGACCATGACGAATTTCCGCGGATTACGGGCCATGACGTCGGCTTCACCTATAGCCGGCTGATGCGCACGCGGGAGGGCGAGCCGACCGGCTATGCGCCCGGCGAGATTGCTGCCTGGGCGGACAAGGCGCGGGAGGAAGCGCAGCGGGGCGATGTGTTCGCCTTTTTCATCAGCGGCCACAAGGTCGTGAACCCGGCAGCCGCGCAGGCGATGATCGTGGCTTTGGGGTAACAGCACTGTTGCATTTCTTGCAAGCGCCTCACGGTCTTTTGCGATTGTTACAATTTCAAGTCAGGCTCATAGGCCCGCTCCCGCCTCGAACAGGGGCGTGGTTTTTATGACTAAAGGAAAAATTCATGCGCAACACTCTTCAGGGTGCGGCACTGATGTTCGCGGTCGGCCTCCAGATGCTGACCTTCTATTCGGTGCTCTATGCCTGAGCGCCTTTCGCGCTCAACGGTTCGCCTGTCTGGCGAACATAGTAAAGGCCGCCTGGGATAGACATCCCGGCGGCCTTTTCATTTGGTCCCGACTTGGCCCGTCCGGCCGGCTCATCCTTCGGCGAGCCAGCCCGCCAGCAGATAGGCGACCACGCCCACCGGGCCGAGCGCGCACAGGGTCAGCAGCACGAAAGCCACACGGATCAGCGTGACATCCAGCCCGCTGCGGTTAGAAAGCCCCGCGCACACGCCCATGATCTTGCCGTTGCGACGGTCGAGGGTGAAGCTGTTGTTCATGGTCTTGGCTCTTTCCGACAGGGTGGATGGATCAGGCGATGTGCAGCACGGGGCCGACAGCCGTGCCGACGAACAGCGCGGCGACGATCAGCGCGCCCATGAGGGCGACGGCGGCGTTCTGGAACTTGGTGGCGGTCATGATAGAAACTCCCTGAAATGATGTTGGGCCGACCAATCGGCCTGATGCTCCCGTCATTGCAGAGGCCGTGCCAAATGCGATTTTTCCCGGATTTCTGCGCTTTTGCCTTCGACTTTCGATCGGCATCGTGAACAAATTCCTGCCACTTGGGAAATTCCACCGTCTTTAGGGAATTGCCGCGTGACAAATGCCGATCTGCTCTTCGTCTACGGCACGCTCCGCCCCGGCCATGGCGGCCCCATGGCGCAATGGCTCATCCGCCACGCGGATCACCGTGAACCTTGCTGGGCGGCGGGCCGCCTCTACCGCGTCGCCGACTATCCCGGTTTCGTCCCCGGCAGCGACGGCCGCGTCGCCGGCGACCTGTTCGCGCTGCCGAACGACCCGACCTTGCTGGCCGCGCTCGACGAGCATGAGGAATGCTCGGACCGCTTCCCCGAACCGCACGAATACAGGCGCGAGCGGCTGATCGTGCAGGGCAGGGACGGTCCGGTCGAAGCCTGGGTCTATGTCTATTCCCTCGACGTCGCCGGGCTGGAGCACATCGCACATGGCGATTTCCTTTGCGCCGGCGAAAGCGACCGCTAGGTTCCGGCTACCCATCAAGCAGGAGAGCATCAATGACCACCGATCGTGACGAACCGCGCCTGCCCGAAGATCGCGCCTGGGTCTCCTCCATCGGCCTCGCGCGCCGCCATGTGCTGACCGGCGGCGCGTTCGCGGCCAGCTTCGCCGTCGCCTGTCGTCCGATCGCCAGCAGCGCGGTGCAGACATCGGCGGAGGGGCTGGTCGAGCAGACTGTTTCGATCCCCGCGCCGGACGGCTTCGCCATGCCTGCCTTCGTCGCGAAGCCCGCAGGCGTCTCCTCGCCGCCCGTAATCGTCGTCGTCCACGAGATCTTCGGCGTCCATGAATGGATCCGCGACATCTGCCGCCGGTTCGCGAAGGAGGGCTATCTCGCGATCGCGCCCGACCTGTTCGCGCGGGCGGGCGACGCGACCAAGGTGGCCGAAATCCGCGAACTGCTGAGCGGCATCGTCGCCGCCACGCCAGACGTCCAGGTGCTGGCCGACATCGACGCAACCTATGCCTGGGTCGGCGCGAACGGCGGCGACATCAGCCGGCGCGGCATCACCGGCTTCTGCTGGGGCGGGCGGGTGACCTGGCTCTACGCCGCGCACAGCGCGCAACTCGACGCCGGCGTCGCCTTCTATGGCCGGCTGGTGACGGAGAAGAACGACAAGCAGACGCTGAGCGTTGTCGAGGAAGTGGCGAACCTCAAGGCCCCGGTGCTGGGGGAATATGGCGCGCTCGACAAGGGCATCCCGTTGACCGACGTGGAGGCGATGCGCGCGGCGCTGACGGCCGGGGGCAAATCGCCGCCCGACCGCATCAATGTGCATGAAGGCGCCGACCATGGCTTCATGGCCGACTATCGCCCGAGCTATAACGAGGCCGCCGCGAAGGCGGCCTGGGCGGAGACGGTCGACTGGTTCAAAACCTATGTGAAGGGCTGACGCCGCCCTTATTTCTGCTTGAGCGCCTCGACATAGGAGAGGGTGCTCTGCACATGGCCGCGATAATTGCGTTCGTTATGAACGAAGGCGATCCGGCCGGACGGCGCGATGACATAGGAGATGCGGTCGGTCATGCCCGGCCGTTCGGCGAGCGCGGCGTCATAGCCGGTGATGATCGTCGGCCCGGCCGAGGCGACGGGGAATTTGCCCGCGCATTCCTTCTCCGAAAAGGCGACCAGATCATCGACCGGGTCGGCGGACATGCCGATCACGGTCGCGCCGGCCGCCTCGAACTTCGTGATATTTTCCGCGAACGCCTTCGCTTCGGCCGAGCAGCCGGGCGTTCCGGCCTTCGGGAAGAAATAAAGCACCACCGGGCCGCGCTTCAACTGATGCGCCAGGGTGAGGGTGAAGGTCTTCCCCGCGCGCGCGCCGCGCGTGGTGAAGTTGGGGGCCTTCGCGCCCACCGCGAGCGTCGCGCCGGCGGGCGAGGCAAGGACCATGGCGGCGAGTGCAAGACTGGCGATCAGCGTTTTCATGTCGATGTTCCTTTTCAGCCGGCCTTGACCGGCGGTTCCCACAATTCGATGGCGTTGCCTTCGGGGTCGTGGATGCGGGCAAAGCGCCCCGTCATCGGATCGTCCCATTCCGGCTTGGTGATGATAGCGACGCCCGCCGCGCGCAGGCCCGCGAGCAGACCGTCCAGATCGCTGACCCGCAGGTTCAGCATAGTTTGCTTGTCGCTGGCGAAATAATCGGTGTCCGCCTTGAACGGGGCGAACACCACCGGGCCGCCTTGCGCGGCCCAGGACCATTCGGCCGGCTGTGCGCCCGGGTCGCCCACGCAGCCGGCGCCGACATTGAGATGCGTCTTGTACCACGCGCTGATCGCTTCGGGATCACGCGCGCGAAAGAAGAAGCCGCCTATTCCCAAAACCGGCATCAACCGCCCTCCTGCATCGACTGCGCGCCTTCGATAGCATGGTCAAGGCGGCTGGTCATCCATGATGGATGACGGGAACAGGAACGGACGCTGGTCGGTTATTCCGCCATGCGCCTTATGCTTTCCCTTGCTTTTCTGGCCCTCGCCGCCTGTGGCGAGCGGGATGCCGGCCAGGCCGGTCCGGTCGACAAGGTGCTGGATGCGACCGTGCCCAATGCCGAGCAGACGGTCGAGCCGGACAATGGCGTCGCCGTGCCGTCAGGCGCTTCCCGCCCCGACAAGACCTCCGCCGCAGATGGACCTATCCCCGTCTCCGCGCGCGGCCGCTGGGCGGGCCTTTCGGAGAATTGCGGCGACGAGGCGTCCAGCCTGGCGCTGACGGTGACGCCCGACCGCCTGCTGTTCCACGAAAGCGAAGGCGTCGCCCGCACGGTCGAACCGGCGGAAGGCGGCGTCGCGGTGCAGGCGGATTTCACCGGCGAGGGCGAAAGCTGGAGTCGGCGCATCCTGCTGCGTCCGTCCGCTGACGGATCGCGGCTGACGGTCATCAATGACGGCGCCGATGTCGCGCGCAAGCGCTGCGGCGCGGCCTGACGCAACTTCCCCGTATCGCGATTGACCGCTAGGGCAGGCTTCCATGATCGGCCGCCTGACCCTCAGCGATTTTCGCAACCATGCCGATGCGCTGATCGTCCCGCGCCATCCCTTCATCCTGCTGACCGGCGAAAATGGCGCGGGCAAGACCAATGTGCTGGAGGCGGTGTCGATGCTGGCCCCCGGTCGAGGGCTGCGCGGTGCGGCGCTGCGCGACATGGCGCGGCAGAACGGGAAGGGCGGCTTCGGCGTCGCGGCGGAGATCGACGGCGTCGTCATCGGCACGGGGGCGCTCGCCGATACGCCCGACCGCCGGCAGGCGCGGATCGGCGGCGTGGCGTCCTCCGTCAATGCGCTGGCCGATCATGTCGCTCTGGTCTGGCTGACGCCGGCGATGGACCGGCTGTTTCTGGACAGTCCTGGGGGACGCCGCCGCTTTCTCGATCGGCTGACGCTGGCGCTGCATCCGGGGCATGCCGTCCATGCCGCGCGCTATGACGCGGCGATGCGCGCGCGCAACCGACTGCTGGGCGACCTGCCGCGCGCCGACCCGGCATGGCTCTCCGCGCTGGAGGCGCAGATGGGCGAACATGGCGAGGCGCTGGCGGCGGCGCGCGTGGACCTGATCCATCGGCTGGAGGATCTACTGGCGGACCAGCCCGATGCGCCCTTCGCCCGGCCGCTGCTGACGCTGGCTGGCGGGGAGGCGGAGGATCTGGCGCGCCGCCTGTCGCAGGAGCGTCGGCGCGACGCCGCCGCAGGGCGCACATTGTCCGGCCCGCACCGGCAGGACCTGCTCGTCGCGCACGCGGCCAAGGCGCAGCCGGCCGCGCTGTGTTCCACCGGCGAGCAGAAGGCGCTGCTGCTCTCGATCCTGCTCGCCCATGCGGCGTTGGTGCGCCATGTACGCGGCCGGCCGCCGATTCTGCTGCTGGACGAAGTCGCCGCGCATCTCGACCCGGTTCGTCGCGCGGCGCTGTTCGACCGGCTGAGCGGCGCGCAGGTGTGGATGACAGGCACCGAATCCAGCCTTTTCAACGAATTGCCGGCCGCGACCCGGCTGCATGTGGAGGCAGGCCATATTGCGGTTCCCGCGACATGACGCGCCGCAGCAACAACTCGTCGCTTGGCCGTAGGCAAAGCGTTCGGCGTCTGGCCTAACCGCCTCAGCCGGCGGGGAGCCGTTTCGGTTAAAAAAAACGCAGTCGGGGGATTGCACAAAAATGGTCGCTGGTTTCCGCGCGCTGCTCTGCGCAGCCGTGCTTGCTCTGGGCGCAGTTCTGCCCGTCGCTTCCGCCACTGCTGGCGTCCTGCAATGCGCGCCCTTTGCGCGGCAGGTTTCCGGGATCGAGATTTTCGGCAATGCCGGCACCTGGTGGGGCCAGGCCGAAGGGCGCTATGATCGCGGGCATGAGCCGCGCGTCGGCGCAGTCCTTGCCTTCTCGCCCAGCCGTCGCATGCGCGTAGGCCATGTCGCGATGGTCAGCAAGGTCGTGGGCGACCGCGAAGTGCTGCTGACCCACGCCAACTGGTCCTATCGCGGCGGCATCGAGCGTAATGTCCGCGCCATCGACGTGTCCCCGAACAACGACTGGTCGCAGGTGCGCGTGTGGTACGGCCCGATGAACGATGTCGGCCTGTCGTCCAATCCCGCCTTCGGCTTCATCTATCCGCAAGCGAGCCATGCCGCCGCGCCGGTCACGATCGCGTCGGCCGATCGCGCCACGACGGGTCGGGACAGCGCCATCGGCGCGTTCTGAAATTTGTTGCGTTGCAGCATCTGGTCGCAATCTGAATTGCGCGTTTACCTCTTCTAAAATGTCCGGGGCCTAGCGTTTTTCCTGTGGGGGCGATTCTTCGTTTTGGGGTCGCTGAATGTTTCGATGGTTTGGCCGGGCGGCGCTGCTGCTGACCGGCGCGGCGGTGACGCCTGCTCTGGGCGCGGCGGTGCTGCAATGCGTGCCCTATGCCCGGATCGTGTCGGGCGTCGAGATCAGGGGCGATGCGCTCAACTGGTGGGGGCAGGCGCAGGATCGCTATGCGCGTGGAAATACGCCGAAAAAGGGTGCGGTGCTGGCCTTTCGCGCGAACGGCCGGATGGTGCTGGGTCATGTCGCCGTGGTCAGCAAGGTGCTGGGCGAACGCCGTATCCTGATCCGCCACGCCAACTGGTCGAAGCCGGGCGCGATCGAGGAGGATGTGCTGGCGATCGACGTGTCGGACGCGGGCGACTGGAGCGCAGTGCGGGTATGGTACAGCCCGTCCGACCAGATGGGCGCGCGCACCAATCCGACCTATGGCTTCATCTACCCCGCAAAAGCGAAGCTGCACAAGTTCGAGGCGGACCCGAAGCTGGGCGAGAGCATGCGCTTCGCCAAAGTCGACGAGGACCGCTGGGACGAGGAGGAACTGCCCCGGCAGATGCGCGTCCAGGTGGCGAAGGCCGATGCGGTCCGCAAGCCGGTCGACAAGCCGCTGGTTCAGCCGGCGCGGATGCAGGCCGTCGCGCCGATCACGCCCGTAATCCGCCGCGCCCGGCATGAACCGCGCATTGAATATGCGGATGTGTCGAACAGCCGCACGCTCGGTGACATCATCGCTGACGTAAAGCGCGAAACCCGGATGCGCTGAAGGTCAGGCTTCCGGAGTCTCTTCACTGGCCGGCGGGGTTTCGTACCACGCCTCGACCTCGCCGTTCAGCTTGATCGTCAGCGGGTTGCCGTGGCGATCGCGGGTCTTGCCGGCGGCGACGCGGATCCAGCCTTCGGAAATGCTGTATTCCTCGACATCCTTGCGCTCGCGTCCCTTGAAACGGATGCCGATGCCGCGCTGGAGCACCTCCATGTCGAAATGGGGGCTGCGCGGGTTGGTCGAGAGGTGGTCGGGCGGGCTGTCGCTCATGATGCAAAATGTCCTGAAAAACTGCCCGCCCGCCTAGGCGATAGGGTCGGTGCGCGTCAACCTCAGCGGCAGATGCGCACCCTTACCCGCTCGCCCCAATAGCCGCGCCGCCATTCGGTCCAGCAGTTCTGGCGCCAGCCGCGATAGCGAGGACGGTAGCTGTAGCGATAGCCGCTATAATAGCGCCTGTCGTTCCAGTGACGCCGCTGGTCCCAGCGCCGTTCGCGCTCCCACCGGCCGCCGCCGCGCCAGCCGTCGCCGCGCCAACCGGCGTCACGATAGCCGCCGCCATAATATTGCGCCTGCGCCGGCGCCGCCGCGATACCGATCGTCGTCATGGTGAGCGCGAGGGCCGCGCCCTTGAGCATCAGGTTCATTGCCGCATCTCCATCTCGTGGGTCTCGCCGCTATGGTGGGCGATTGACGGGGAAGATGCGCCTGTGCGGCTGAACCATGCGGGAACGCGCATGACAGCGATGGTTAAGCTGCCGCAAGCCGCCCCGTGGATGCGGCGGGAGGAGGCGTCAGCGCCCGCGCAGCGCCTGTTCCGCCTCGATCATATAGTCGCGGGTGATCGGCAGGGTGCGGCGGTCGCGGGCATATTGCACCTGATAGTTCACCATGCTGCCATGTTCGAACACGGTGGCCGCGCCGGCGAGATAAAAGGTCCACAGGCGGAAGAATTTCTCGTCATAGAGGGCGATGATCTCGGCCTTGTGCGCCATGGCGCGCTTGTACCATTCGCGTACCGTCAGGCCGTAATGGACGCGCAGCACCTCCACATCGGTGACCATCAGGCGCGTGCCCTCGCTGCCCTGGAGCATTTCGGACAGAGCGGGAATGTAGCCGCCGGGGAAGATATATTTCTGGGTGAAGGCGTCGGTGATGCCCGGCCCGTCGATCCGGCCGATCGTGTGGATCAGCATGACGCCGTCCTTCGTCAGCAGGTCGCGGCACTTGTCGTAGAATTGCCGGTAATGCGCGGTGCCGACATGTTCGAACATGCCGACCGACACGATCCGGTCGAACGGTCCTTCCACATCGCGATAGTCGATCAGCTCGAAGCGGACATGGTCGGCGACGCCGGCCTCCTCCGCCCGTTGCCGCGCGACCTTGAGCTGTTCCTCCGACAGGGTGACGCCTGTCACGTCCACGCCGCAGGTGCGGTGCAGGTACAGCGCCATGCCGCCCCAGCCGCAGCCGATGTCCAGCACCTTCATGCCGGGTTTCAGGTGCAGCTTCGCGGCGATATGCGCCTTCTTGTCCTCCTGCGCCTGCTCCAGGCTGATTCCGGCCTCATTGTCGATGTCGGGATAATAAGCGCAGCTATATTGCCGGTCGCGGTCCAGGAACAGCGCGTAGAGCGCGCCCGAGAGATCATAATGATGGGCGACGTTCGCCTTCGACCGGCTGCGGTGATTGGCCTGCCACAAAGCGCGCTTCACCGTCTTTATGCCGCGCTTGATGAAGCCGCCGGCGCTGATCGAGCGGCCGTCTTCCCAGGCGTTGTTGGCGCGCACCAGCGACACCAGTTCCATGATGCCGCCGCCCTCGATGCCGACCCGGCCGTCGATATAGGCTTCGGCGATGCCCAGGCGCGGGTCGCGGATGATGTCCATCGGGACCTTGGCGTCGGCGAAGCGCAGCGCGATGGTGGGCAGGGTGGGATCAGGCGTTCCCACCGTGATGCTCCTGCCGTCGTGGTAGATGACCGTCAGCTGCCCTTTGGTGACCAGCCGCTTGAGAACCCGATCGAATATCCGCATGGGCGCTTTCTGACGTCTCGTTACGCTGGCGTCAAATGAGTCGGGCGCTAAATTCCGGCGTACCAGTCATAGCCGGCGCGGTCCTCCCAATAGCCGCCCTTGCCCAAACCCACGCCGCTCAGGCTCTCCACGGCCTCGATCCGCATCAGATATTTCGCCTGCTTGTAGCCCAGCTGTCGTTCGACACGCAGGCGCAGCGGCGCGCCGTTCGCGACGCGCAGCGGGGCGTCGTTGAGGGCGTAGGCGAGGATGGTCTGCGGGTGCAGCGCGTCGACCATGTCGATGCTCTCATAATAGGCGCCCGCGCTGCCCATGTCGTCGGCGCAGTGAAAGACGAGATAGCGCGTCCGGTCCTTGAGCCGTGCGGCGTGCAGCAGGGTCGACAGCGGTACGCCGCGCCATTTGCCGATCGCGCTCCAGCCTTCGACGCAGTCGTGGCGGGTGATCTGTTCGCGATGGGGCATGGCGTGGAGATGGGCGAGCGAGAGCGACAGAGGGCGATCGACCAGCCCGTCGATGCGCAGCCGCCAGTTGGTGAAGCCGGTGCGCCAGAGCGCCTTGTACTCGGGTGTATTCGGGTTCGCCGTGCCGTTGGCGCGGAAGAAGGGGGAGATATGTTCAGGGTGAAACTCTTGCGAGAGCGCGTTGCGCGCGGACAGGCTGCGTTGCGCCCATTTGTGAAAATTATCAGCCGAAAACAATATTTTACGAAAATCTTCATTCTTTGCCAGCCGGTCGCAGCCGGTGAGGCTGGCGGCGGCGCCCAGCACCAGCGCGCGGCGTGTCAGGATCATGGGCGTTCCTCCGGCAGACGATAGCGGCCGGTGATCATCGAGCGCAGTTCGTTCACGGGGCCGGCCAGCAGCACCATCGCGATATGGACGAGGAAGAAGGCGACGAGCGCGAAGGCGCAGAGGAAATGGATCGACCGCGCCGACTGCCGCCCGCCGAACAGATCGACCAGCCAGGGCCAGGCCGCGTTCATGCCCGGCGACATGGTGAGGCCGGTCAGGATGACCAGCGGCAGAGCGACGAAGATCACGCCTACATAGGCGGCCTTTTGCAGCACATTGTAGCGTAGCGCCGCCTGACCCGTGGGAAAGCGCAGCCGGGCGTGATCGGCGATGTCGCGCCAGATGTGGCGCGGCGCGAGTTCGCCCCGGCGGAAGGCGAGGTCGCGCGCGATGTGCCGGTTGGCGAGGCTCCAGAGCATATAGGCCAGCAGCGCGAAGGCGAAGACCGGCGCGGTCGCCAGATGCCAGTGCCGCGACAGCGCCAAATTATAGTGCGCCGGCAGGGTCCACCACGCGCCGAACCTGTCCAGTTCCAGCCAGGCCGTATCGAAATTCGCGCCATATTGCCCCCAATAGAGCCGGGGATGGGCGTTGAAGATGCCAAGCCCGCTGGTGAACAGCACATAGAGGCACAAAGCGTTCAGCCAGTGCCACAGCCGGGTGGACAGGCGATGGCGGCGCACGATCACGGGTGAGGCCAGGACGGGCGGGTTCAGGTCGGATTCCGACATGACAACATTGTCACGCAAAAAAACAAAAAAATCCAGACGGGTCTTTCGAACGGCTGTCGTCTTGGCTCACGTTGACGCAGTGCGGCGCAAAAATAGCAACGCAAACTGATCAGCGAATGACATAAACTCGGATCAACATAGTCGAAACCGAGCTGATATTGATAACAAGAATCTCGATAAAGGGATTTCGATAAAGGGTCGCCTGTCAATATTTCAGCGCTCGACGCAGATTTTGGATAGGTATCATGAAGAATATTGCACTTTTCCTGGCTTCCTCGGTTCTGTCCTTCGCGGCTTTCCCGGCTTTCGCGCAGGATGCCGCGCCCTTCACCGGCGGCCATGCGGAAGTCATCACGGGCTATGACGTGGTCGACGCCGATGGCGCCGATAGCTCTGGCGGCCTGCTCTATGGCCTGAACGCCGGCTATGATTTCGCGCTGGGCGGCGTGATCCTGGGCGTGGAGGGCGAAATCGCCGATTCCACCACGAAGGATCGCTATGCCGGCGGCCGCACCGAGACCGACCGCGACTTCTATGTCGGCGCGCGCATCGGCGTGCCGCTGAGCGACCGCGCGCTGGCCTATGGCAAGATCGGCTACACCAACGCCCGGTTCGAGGCCGAATATTCCGGCGGCGAGGCCGGCACGGTGCGCGACCATCTGAACGCGGACGGCGTCCGTCTGGGCGCGGGGCTGGAGTACAAGCTGAGCGACGCACTGTTCGCCAAGGGCGAGTATCGCTACTCGAACTATGAGCAGGGCCTGTCGCGGCACCAGTTCGTCGCGGGTCTGGGCATTCGCTTCTGACGGCTTTGCGTGATGGCATGAAGGGGGAGTCCTGCGAGGGACTTCCCCTTTTTCTGTTTGGTCGGTTCAGTCGGCGCTCCAAGCCGAACTGTTGCGCTTCTAGCGCTCCGAATAGGCGATCGATGCCGACGGGTTGGTGTAGTTTTCGATGATGATGATGCGTACCGTGGCCGGAGAGTCCGGGGCAGGGCCTTCGAACACATCGGCCTTTGCGCCGTCCTTGTCGCCGCCCGTGATGCGGCGAAATTTGTTGTGGACGACGGTGTCGCGGATGACGCCGGCAATCTGTTCATAGCCGCGACCGCCATAGCCGATGGTGCATCGTCCGTTCGCGGGATCGAACCGGGCTGCCAGGCCCCCGGCGGCGCTGGAACCGTAGAATTCCAGCTTGCCTGCCGCGCTGTCCGGCGCGGTGGTAAAGCCGAGCCTGGCAAGCATGTCTGCCGGTGGCGCTTTGCCCCCACGGACGAGTTGAGGGCAGAGATAGAACACGCCGTTTATCGCGAGGTCCACGGCGGATTTCGGCTCCAGTTGCGCGGCCGTGCCGGCGGGGTGCGTTCCAAGCAGCAGGGCGCAGGAAAGCGCAACCAGCTTGAACCGGACCAGAGAGATCGCGGCGGCCGCGCGGTGCGCTTCTTGGCGGGGCGCTCCGGCGTTCACGGAATCATCCGGTACATCGCCTCGACCATCGCGGGGACGAAGCGTTCGCGATAGGCGGCGGAGCCTTCCCTGGGCAGAGCGAAGAGTTGCGGGGCGTGATTCTTGCCCTTCCATTCGGGGCCGAACGGGCTGCCGAACGGGGTCAGCAGCTGATAGTCGATATCCTCGAAAAAGCCGTAGAATTCGTCAAACGTGTAGCCGAAGCGCCGCTCGTAGCGCAGGCCGCCATGTTCGAAGGCGAGCGGCGGGCGGGATTCGCGCAGCAACCGCCGTGCGCCACGGAGCGCGGGTAGTTCCGCGCCTTCGATATCCAGCTTGATGAAAGCGATGCGGCGGCCCGGCGCGACGACATCGTCCAATGTGCGGACCTCGACCGTTTCGGTCACGCGGTCGGCATAGGCGTCGAATTTCTCGTCGGTCCTGAGGCTGCTGAGGCCCGTGGCGGAGGGGACATAGGTGAATTCGGCGGTTCCAGGCGTGTCGGAGACGGCGAAGCGGCCGATTTCGACCCTGTCGGCCACGCCGGCAACGTTAAGGTCCCGCGCCAGTTTGGCGGCGGTGGCGCTGGCCGCCTCGATCGCCAGGATGCGGCCGTCCGCTCCCACTGCCTTCGCCATCGGCACGCTATGGCGGGCGCGGTTGGCGCCGACGTCGATGGCGTGGTCGCCGGGCTGGAGGATGGCGCTGTAAAAGGCTTCGGTGGCGGTTTCGAGCCAGCGATGATGCCAGCCATCCGCGCTCCTCTCTTCAAGGATTTCCTTCAGCAATATATTCTGTCGCTCGATCCAGTCCGCCACGCTGCCCGCCTCCGTTCACGGGCGCTCCCCGCCCGCAAGGCCAAGGCTTAGCGTGCGCAGGGCATCCGGCAAGGGCCATTCGGTCCGCCGGCCTGGCTGTGGCGGGATTGCAACAAAAGCGTAAAATAACATCAAAATGATGTGCTTGCCTCTTTGCAACTCACCCGGCCGAACCTAGATGCGCCTCGTGCGGTTCGGATGCAGACCGCATGTCATCCTGCCGAACAAGAGCAGGAAAAGCGCAGGAGCGATCATGTGAAGGTCGTCATGATTTCTCGGCATCATTTCTGACCTGTGCGAGCGGTTTCACCGCATCGCGCATTTTCTACATTAGAGGTTTTTATGAAGACTGTGATTTTCGCAGCGATTGCTGCCGCCACCGTTGCCGTGTCCGCGCCCGCCATGGCGCAAGAAGCCGCGCCCTTCACCGGCCCGCGCGCCGAAGTGCTGGTCGGCTATGACAAGCTGGACACCAATGGCAGCGGCATCGGCAATCCCGACGGCTTCCTGTACGGCATTGGCCTGGGCTATGACGTGCAGATGGGCGGCGCGGTGCTGGGCATCGAGGGCGAAGTCGCGGATTCGACCGCCAAGGCCGGCGCCTTCGGCTTCGACGTGAAGGCCGAGCGCGACCTGTACATCGGCGCGCGCGCCGGTTTCGCCATGGGCGATCTGGCCCTGGCCTACGCCAAGGTCGGCTACACCAACGCCCGCATCAACTATGAAGGCTGCTGCTCGGAAAATGGCGACGGCATCCGTCTGGGCGCGGGCCTGGAATATAAGCTGGGCGGCAATCTGTTCGTGAAGGGCGAGTATCGCTACTCGAACTATGAGCAGGACGTCGAGCGTCACCAGATCGTCGGCGGTCTGGGCCTGCGCTTCTGATCCTTTTTCGAGATCGGAATGAACGGGAAGGGCGGTCCTGCGGGGCCGCCCTTTTCGTTTATCGGGGCAGGGGCGCGAGGTCCGGTTCGACCCAGGCGCGTCTCGCTGCGACCGACATCAGCCGGTCGCGCGACCAGTGGGCGAAGGGCCAGTCCTTGTCGCCGAGTTCGGACGCCATCAGGGCGGCCAGCGCTTGCGCAGGCGTGACGTCGGCGGGCAGGCCGGCCAGTACGCGCCGCGCCATGTGCAGTGACGCCTGCGTGATCGTCTCGTGATAGCCGCTGCTGTCGCTGTTCACGCCGCCGACGCTTTCATTGTAGCGGGCGATCATGCCGGGCATGTCGCGTTCAGGCGCGATGTCGGGCCGGCGCAGCATCAGCCACAGGGCGGTGGCGAAATGCGCTGCGTGAGTCCATTCTTCCTTGGGCAGCGTGCGGTCGCAAAAGCCCTGCGCCAGCCGGTCGATCTTTTCGTCGGTCATGTCCTGTCTCCTCCTGTCATCGCGCGTACGGCGGGCAAAGAAAAACCCCGCCGGTGGGCGGGGTCTTCGTCGTTCGGTTCGCTTTGATCGGGGTGGGCCGGTCAGCCTTCCCCCTCGCGCGCGCATGCCGACGGCCCCGCCAGAGCGAGGGTGCGTTGGATGAGGGCGATCTTGCGAACCATGGCACTGGCCTTACAGATGCGCAGGGGCATGGCAATGGGGAAGATGCATGAGACTGGCTGGCTTGAGCGCGTTTATATCGCTCGCGGCGACATCGCCCGCCGGGGCCGAACCGCCGCCGCCCATCGACGCGGCGGAAAAGGCGGACATGGCCTGCCTGATGCTGCGCACCAGCGTGCTGGCTTATGGCATGAAGCAGTTCGAGAGCGACAAGTCGCTCGACCTGTCCATCCCGGTCGCCAAGTTCAACTATTTCCTGGGGAAGATCGCCGTGCGGCATCCCGGCGAGAATATATTGGAGCTGTCGCAGCGCTATATCGATGTCGTCCAGCCATCGAAGCTGGGCAAGGCCGATAGTGAGCGCTGCGATCAGGACTATGCAGCAGCCCTGCCGGGATCAAAGCCCAATCCCTAACCCAGCGCCGCCTGCTTTTCCTCCGCCAGCCGGTTGAGTTCGGCGCGGCTCTTCTTCTCGCTGGCGGACTTGAGCTGTCCGCAGGCGGCCATGATGTCGCGGCCGCGCGGGGTGCGCACGGGGGCGGAGATGCCGCCTTCGAACACGATGCTGGAGAAGGCGCGAATCCGCTCGGGCGTCGAGCATTCGTAATCGGTGCCCGGCCAGGGGTTGAACGGGATCAGGTTGACCTTGGCCGGCAGCTTGTACTTGCGGATCAGGCGGACGAGTTCGCGCGCGTCATCATCGCTGTCGTTCTTGTCGCGGATCATGACATATTCGAAGGTGATGCGGCGGGCGTTGCTGGCCTTGGGATAGTCGGCGCAGGCCTGGAGCAGTTCCTCGATCCCGTATTTGCGGTTCAAGGGCACCAGTTCGTCGCGCACTTCCTTGGTCACCGCGTGCAGCGACACGGCGAGGTTGACGCCGATCTCTTCGCTGGCGCGGGCCATCATCGGGATGACGCCGGAGGTGGAGAGGGTGATGCGGCGGCGCGATAGGGCGAGGCCGTCGCCGTCCATCACGACCTTGAGCGCATCGCGGACATGGTCGAAATTGTAAAGCGGCTCGCCCATGCCCATCATCACGATGTTGGTGAGCATGCGGCCGTCGCTGGTGTAGTGCGGGCTGTCCTCATCCTCGTCCGCGTCGTTCGCTGCGCCCATGTTCCCTTTGGGCCATTCGCCCAGAGCGTCGCGGGCCAGCATCACCTGGCCGACGATCTCGCCCGGCGTCAGGTTGCGCACCAGCCGCATCGTGCCGGTGTGGCAGAAGCGGCAGTTCAATGTGCAGCCGACTTGGCTGGAGACGCAGAGCGTGCCCCGGTCCGCGTCGGGGATGAAGACCATTTCATAGTCCTGCCCGTCGTCGGAGCGCAGCAGCCATTTGCGCGTGCCGTCGCTGGAGATCTGCGCCTCCACGACCTGCGGGCGGCCGACGATCAGCCGTTCGGCCATCCAGGCGCGCATCGGCTTGGCGAGGTCGGTCATCGCCTCGAAATCCGTCTCGCCGCGATGATAGAGCCAGTGGAACAGCTGCTTGGAGCGCAGCTTGGCCGCCTTGGCGTCCAGCCCCGCCTCGGCCAGCACGTCGCGGATCTGCGGGCGCGACAGGCCCATCAGGTCGATCCGGCCATCCTCGCGCGGGGTGACGGCGCGGGGGACGGGGACAGGGTCTATGGGGCCGGGAATCGGCATGAGGGGGCTGGCGGCTGAGTGCATGAGCGCGCGCATAGCCGATTTTGACGGGATTTTAAAGCCGGCCGCTCAGCGCAACCGCGCGCAGCCCAAGGCGGCCGCGTCGATGGCGGTCGCCGCGCCGCGCAGCGCGTAGGTGTCCGCGAACGCGCCGCCGTTCGCGCTGCTGGTCTGGACGCTCATCGCCGTGCCGGATCGGATGGCGGCGATGATCGCGGCGTCGCCGCGCGCGTCGGCGGCCCAGGCGTCGCGCTTGCCGGCCACCAGGGTGAAGCGGCGGTCGTCGATGTTGAGGATGACCGCTCGATCAGGCGCGCGGGTGCGGCTCAGGCGGAAATGCACCTGCGCGCGGACATGCTGGCGGGGCCAGGCGGCGATGGTGGCATAGCCGGCCGCGCCCCGGCGCACGGGCCTGGCGATGGCGTAGCAGCGCGGCGTTTCGGGATCGCGAAAGGCACCCCATGTCTCGAACATGCCGAGCGATTCCCGCGCCGAGGCGGAAACGCCGGTCAGGAGGACCAGGAGGGGGAGCAGCCGGGCGATCCGCATCACCCTGCCAAAGCGCAGCCTGTGCCTTTTTGCAACCTGTTGCGTGCGAAGCGGTGCGCGCATGCTTGCCGCCGCCAATGTAGCGGCTATGTAGGACAGTGCATCACTGTCGGCCGGATTCGAGCAGTTTCCGGGCGGGGAACAATATTTTAGCGGGCAGAACAGGGACATGAAGGCCACCATCGAACGCGCAACGCTCCTCAAGAGCCTGAGCCACGTCCAGTCGGTGGTCGAGCGGCGCAACACCATTCCGATCCTTTCCAACGTGCTGATCGAAGCGTCGGGCGATGGCGCGATCAAGCTGATGGCGACCGACCTCGACCTCCAGATCGTGGAGAGCGTCGCGGCGCAGGTGGAGCAGCCGGGCGCGACCACGGTGTCGGCGCACACCCTGTTCGACATTGCGCGCAAGCTGCCGGAGGGCAGCCAGGTGTCGCTGCACGCGGCCGAGGGCAAGATGCTGATCCAGGCGGGGCGCGCGCGCTTCAACCTGTCGACGCTGCCGCGCGACGATTTTCCGGTGATTGCCGAGGGTGATCTGCCGACCGGCTTCGAACTGCCGGCCGAGACGCTGAAGCAGATCATCGACAAGACGCGCTTCGCGATCTCCACCGAGGAGACGCGCTATTATCTGAACGGCATCTATTTCCACGTGTCCGACGACGGCCAGCCGGTGCTGAAGGCCGCGGCGACCGACGGCCATCGCCTGGCCCGCGTCACCTTCCCCCGGCCCGAGGGCGCGGAGGGCATGCCCGGTATCATCATCCCGCGCAAATGCATCGGCGAACTGCGCAAGCTGCTCGACGAGGTCGAGGGATCGGTCGCGATCGACCTGTCGGCCGGCAAGATTCGCTTTGGCCTGGGCAACGCGATCCTGACCAGCAAGCTGATCGACGGCACTTTCCCCGATTACAGCCGCGTCATCCCGACCGGCAATGACAAGCTGCTCAAGATCGATCCGCGCAGCTTCGAGGAAGGTGTGGACCGCGTCGCGACCATCGCCACGGAGAAGACCCGCGCGGTCAAGATGAGCCTGGACAAGGACCGCATCACCCTGTCGGTCACCAGCCCCGAAAACGGCACGGCGGCCGAGGAAGTGCCCGGCGCGTTCCAGGGCGAGGGCTTCGATATCGGCTTCAACGCGCGTTACCTGATGGACATTCTCGGGCAGATCGATGGCGATCTGGTCGAGCTGCATCTGGCCGACGCCGCCGCGCCGACGCTGATCCGCGAGAATGACAACAGCGCTGCGCTCTACGTGCTGATGCCGATGCGGGTGTGAAGACAGGCCCGGTCGTGACGGACCCGAAAGGGATTCTGGCGGCCGGGTAATCTTCTTTCAAGAAATCTGCGTTACGGCCGTCTCATGGCCATTTCGCGCGCGACCGTGCATGATCCCCTGTCGAAACCGACGAACATCCTTGCGCTGCTGGGTCTTGCGCAGGGCGCGGGCGATGTCGCCGGCGTGTGGATGGCGCGCGGATTCCAGCAGGTTGCGACATTGTGGCCGCTGATTCTGACGGCGAAGATCTGCGTCGCGGCGCTGCTGGGCATTCCCTTCTATCTGCCCGCCACTTTCATGCAGACGTCGACGCTGGGCGCGATGCTGCTGATCGACGGCGTGCTGATCCTGATGCCCCGGCAGCAGCGCTTCCGCACGCTGCAGCCGCATATCCAGAGCTGGGCGATGCTGCCGCCGGTGTTCCTGTCCGGCTGCATCTTCAGCTTCTGGATTTCGGGCGCGGAATGGGACGGGGCGGGGGCCTATCTCTCGGCCGCGCCGACGCTGGCGGTCGCGGTGCTGGCGGTGTGCGTGTTCGGCGAGCGGCGCTTGCTGGGGCTGTGCTACCTCATGGGCGCGCTGATCGTGCCGGTGACGCAGCAGACCGGGTTTCTGGCGACGGGCCTGTTCGTGTGCTGCGTCGCGGTGATGCTGGTGACGGCGCTGCGGCAGGGCAAGGCCGACCGGGAGCGTTATGAGGAGCAGCACCGCAATGACCTGCGCGCCCGCCGTTCCGACCGGCTGTTGCAGGAATATGAGGAATCGGGGCGGGGCTGGTTCTGGGAGACCGACCGGCAGGGGTGCCTGAGCTATATTTCCGAAACGCTGCTCAAGCATCTGGATGCGTCATCCGGCGATCTGGTCGGCCGGCCGATCACTGATATCGTCCAACCCGGCGACAAAAGACAGGGCGATGGCGAGCGCACTTTGGGCTTCCATCTGTCGGCGCGGACCGCCTTTTCCGACATCGCCGTGCGCGCCGCGCTGACCAGCGACGAGCGCTGGTGGTCGATTTCCGGCCAGCCGGTGTTCAACGAATTCAGCCAGTTCCAGGGTTTTCGCGGGAGCGGCGCGGACCTGACCGAGATGCGCCGCAGCCAGGCGGAAGTGACGCGGCTGGCGCAATATGATTCGCTGACGGGTCTCGCCAACCGTGTGCAGATGCTGAGTTCGCTGGAGCAGGCGGTGGCCGGCACGCGCAGCGGCCAGCCAACCGAATGCACGCTGATGATGCTGGATCTCGATCGGTTCAAGCATGTCAACGACACGCTGGGCCACCCGGCCGGCGACGCGCTGCTGCGGCAGGTCAGCACCCGGTTGCAGCGGGTGGTCGGCGAACGCGGGCTGGTTGGCCGTCAGGGCGGCGACGAGTTCAAGATCATCCTGCCGGGCCGGCCCGACATGGGCATGCTGAACCAGTTGGCGCAGACCATCATCGGGTCGCTGTCGCAGCCCTATTCGGTCGAGGGAACGGCCGTGGTCATCGGCGTGTCGATCGGTATCAGCTGCTGCCCGGCCGATGGCGTGACCGCCGACGCGCTGATCCGCAACGCTGACCTGGCGCTGTACAAGGCGAAGGGCGACGGGCGCGGCGTCCACCGTTTCTATGCGCCGGAAATGCACGCCGATGCGGAGGACCGCCGGCAGCTGGAGGAAGACCTCCGCCGGGCGCTGGCCGCCGACGGGCTGCATCTGGTCTATCAGCCGGTGGTGTCGTCCACGACCGAGCAGATCACCGGCTATGAGGCGCTGCTGCGCTGGACCCATCCGGTGCGCGGGCCGATCAGCCCGGCGCTGTTCATCCCGATCGCGGAGGATACCGGCCTGATCGCGCAGATCGGCGAATGGGTGCTGCGCACCGCCTGCCGCGACGCGACCGAATGGCTGGACGGCATCCGGGTGGCGGTGAACGTGTCGCCATCCCAGTTCGCCAATCCGGGTTTCCCCGCGACCGTGGTGAGCGCCCTGGCCTCCGCGCAACTTGCGCCCGAGCGGCTGGAGCTGGAGATCACCGAAAGCGTCTTCCTGAACGATGACGAGGGCACCGACCAGATGTTCGCGCGCCTGAAGGCGATCGGCGTGCGCCTGGCGCTCGACGATTTCGGCACCGGCTATTCCTCGCTCGGCTATTTGAAGAAGGCGCCGTTCGACAAGATCAAGATCGACCAGAGCTTCGTGCGGGGCGCGGCGATCAGGGGCAACCGCAACAGCGCCATCATCAAGGCGATCGTCAGCCTGGCCGAGGCGCTGGGCATGGACACCACGGCCGAAGGCGCGGAGACGCAGGACGAGCTGGACCTGATCCGGTCGCTCGGGTGCTCGCACATTCAGGGCTATGTCTATGGCCGGCCCGCGCCCGCGATGGACGTGCTGGCCAAGCAGCGCTCGATGGGCGCGACCGCGCGGGCGGAAGGCTTCCTGTCGAGCCGGCCAGAGCGCAAATCGATGCTGCGCACCATCGGCGTGCATCATGACGGCCATGTCTATACCGGGCGCATCCGCAACATCTCCTCCACCGGCGCGCTGATCGAAGGGCTGTGGAACGTGCCCGAAGGCACGCAATTCTCGATCGAACTGGGCGAGAACCAGTTCGTCAACGCCACGGCGCGCTGGTCGAAGGACGACCGCATGGGCGTGGAGTTTGCAGGCGCGGTGGATCTGGCGCGGCTGCGCGTGCCGATGCCGCGGGCGATGGCTTCGTAAGGAACGGTTCGCGCAACGCGCGCCCGCGATCACCCCCAAACAAGAGCCTGTCCTACAGCGCGCGCGCCATGATAGCCGAATCACGTCGGACGTCCTTTCGGAGGGCGTGGGCGCGCGCGAAGGCAAGTGTAAATGTCAGTGAATGCCGGGCAACCCGTCCGGTGTCTTTCCAATCGCCGGACGGGCGCCTTTTCGTGCCTGCCATTTTCGCGCTCAAGCCGCCGGCAGCGTCACCACATCGTCCGGCGCGTCGCGCAGGCGCAGATAGAGTTTGCCGTCCTGCGGCGCGGGCGCCTTGAGCGCCGAGCCAGTATAGCCGTTCGCCACCTGCGTCGCCTGGTCCAGCGTCGGCGTCGCGCCGACCGCGCCGATCAGGAACAGGTCGCGCCCCCGGATCGTGCAGCCTTCCGCGCCTGCTTCACAGGCCACGCCCTCGATCTGCGGCAGCCGCGCCAGCGTCACCAGCGGCTGCCAGTCGCTCGCCTCGTCGCCGCGCCGCAACCGGAACCGCAGCGGCCCGAACAGGGACGGGGCCATCTTCTGCGGGTCGAGCGTCGCCACCAGTATCTGCGGCCCTTCGAACCGCAGGCCATTGCCCGCCACCAGCCGCACAGGCGCGTCCTCATCCGCGCCCGCGACCTCGATCGCGTCGCTCGGCTTGAGCGTCGCGCCCGCCCCGGCCTTCACTGAAAAGACCAGCCGGCCGTCATCGGGCAGCAGCGCGTCGCCCTCCAGCGCCAGCGCCTTGCCGCCCGCAGGCGGCGCGCCCGGCGTCACGCTCTTGCTCAGCAGGGCCACCTGCGGCCGCGCCGCCGTAACCGTGACCGCCAGCGTCTCCGTACGCCCGTCGCGCAGCTTCACCCGCGCGCTTGCGCCTTGCCCGGCCGCCGGCGCGGCGCTATCGCCAACCAGCGCCAGCCGATCCACCGACCCGTCGCGCGTCAGCCCGTCTGGCCGCAGCACCAGCCCGCCCAGCTCGACGCTCTCCACCTGGTCCAGTCGCTGCCCCGACAATGTCGCCGCCCGGTCGCCGGCATGCACCCGCAGCCCGTCCAGCCGGCTCGCCTGCGCGAAACTGCGCAGCGCGATCACGCTCGGCTCCGCCATGCCCAGATATTTGACCTCGACCCGCATGTCCCCCGGCTTGCGATCCGCGAGCTTGAGCGTCAGCGCCAGCCGGTCCTGCCCCTGCACCTTCCACTCGACCGGCTGGCTCGCGCCATCCCCCTGCCGCAAGGTCACGCTCTCGACGCACGCCGGCGCCCCGCCCTGCAACAGCAAGGCATTGTCGCGACCCACGACAAGCGCCGGCGCCTCACCCTGCACCTTCCAGCCGGCGTCGTCGGGGGCCTGGACGGTGAAGTCCGGCCCCTCGAACCGATCGAAGCCCCATTGTCCGTAGAGATGCGCCTGCGCCGTCCCCTTGAACGACGCCGGCAGGTCGCCGCCCGCCAGCACATAGCCGCCCCGGTCCGCCCGCGCCTCCAGCGGCAGGTCGATGGTCTCGCCGCCCGCCGCCTTGACCGACAGCTTCACGTCCCGCGCATAGCTGGTCGAATAGATGAGCGGCGCGCCCTCCACCGGCAGCACCGCGCCCGCCTTCGCGAGACACACTGGCCCACTGGCGGTGCTACGCAGGCGCGGCGGGCTGTCCGCCTCGATCGCCGGCATCGCCACCACCATCACCGATTTGGGCTTCTGGAAGGAGGGCGCGGCGTTCAGCAGCAGGCCCAGCCCCTCGCCCTTGCGCAGGCTCAGCGTCGGCAGATAGTCGAATTCGGGATTGTTGAACGCGCCGAATATCTTCGCCACGTCCCGCGCCACGCTGATATAGGGGCTGTAGAAGCCCGCCCCCGCCTCCCGCGTGGCGCTCAGCTGCAACGCCAGGTCGGTCGGCGCGCCGCTCAACGTCTCCGCCATCGAACTGCTGTGGACGTCCGACAGCACCAGCGTATCGCGATTTTCCAGCAGGCAGGACGCCTGCAACTCGATCACCTTGGACAGGCAATCCTCATTCAGCTTCATCGACAGGCTGCGCGCCAGCGTCGGCGCGACGCTGCGCAGATATTCCGGATGGCTGTTCTCCTGCGCCCGGATCGCCCCCATGAAAGCGTCCAGCCGGGATCGGTCGAGCGACGCCTGGTTGAGGTCCTGCGTCGCGCGCACGAACTCGCCCGGCTTGCCGCGCACCGCATCGGACAGCACGCCCTCCGCGCCGCCGGTGTCGGGCACCAGGAACAGCACCATCTGCCGCGCGCTGGCGGGAATGGTGAGGTCGAGCGCCTTGTCCTTGTCCTTCTTCTTCCAGGTCTCGGCAAAGGTCACCCAGTCCTTGGGCGGCGGATTGGTCGCGCCGCGCAGGAAGGCCGACACCAGAATGAAGCGCGCGCCCTGATCGGCCGGCAGTTCCGCGCCGATCGACAATGTGTCGCCTTCGGACAGGCTGGGCACCTGCGCGATCGGCAGGCTGCGCTCGCCCCGTGTCACATTGATACGCAGCGCCGGCCCGGTCAGTTCGAACGGCGCGGGATCGGCCGCCTGCGCGGGCGCGATGATCGTCAGGGCGGCGGCGCTCAGGCCAAGTCGAAACGGGTTGCGGCCTTGCAAAAACGTGGTCCTTCCTGTCCGGCGGGGCAAAAGGGTAACGCCTGCAACCCCGGAGGGTTCATGCCGGTCAGTCCTGTTCCGCCTCGACTCCGTAATAGAGCTTGCCGATCTCGATCTCCGGCCGGCCCTGCGACACGCGATGCGCATTGGTGTCGCGCAGCGAATAGACGCAGCCACAATATTCCTGCTGGTAGAATTGCTCGCGCTTGGAAATGTCGATCATCCGCGCGCCGCCGCCGCCCTTGCGCCAGTTGAACGTCCAATAGCTGACGCCGTCATAATGCGCCGCCGCCCGCTCGCCGCAGTCGTTGATCTGGGTCATGTTCTTCCAGCGCGAAATGCCCAGCGAAGAGGTGATGACGGGGAAGCCGTTCTCATAGGCATAGAGCGCCGTCCGCTCGAACCGCATGTCGAAACACATGGTGCAGCGCGCGCCGCGCTCCGGCTCGTTCTCCATGCCCTTGGCGCGCTGGAACCAGTTCTGCGTGTCATAGTCCGCATCGATGAACGGGATGCCATGCTTCTCGGCGAAGCGGATATTCTCGTCCTTGCGCAGGATATATTCCTGCCTGGGGTGGATGTTCGGATTGTAGAAGAAGATCGTGTAGTCGATGCCGCTGGCGGTCATCGCCTCCATCACCTCGCCGGAACAGGGCGCGCAGCAGCTGTGCAGCAGCACCTTCTTCTCGCCATCGGGAGGGGTCAGCACGGGTCGAACAAGATCGGTCATGGGGCGGGCCTATACCCTTCTCACCGCGCGACCTCAATAAAGCTTCTTCCATGCGTTCAGCCTGACGACAGAAAGTCACGGATCATCGTACCGTCAAAAACGCTCCCGACTCGGCGTATATACTCTGCAAGTAGCGTTTCTGCCTGTTCTTTCGCACTCGCAATATTTCCCGAGCAAATGGGCGGTCAGTATTAGACGTTGGTCGAAGGACGCTTAGACCATGGTCGCAAAGCGCGCTCAGCGCAGGTCGCAGGTAAGAAGTCGTTAGCCGCAAATCGCGCCAATGGTCCCATCGTTCACCAAGGACTGGACCCATGGCCCACAAAATCGTCTCCGCTCTTCTCGCCGCCACGGCGGCGCTGACGCCGGCGCTCGCCGTCGCCGCCGATGGCCCGTTGCAGATCGCCTCGAAGATCTTCGTCGAACAGCGCGCGCTGGCCGCCGACGGCACCGTGCGCACCACTTTGGTCCCCGCCGTGCGTGCCGTGCCGGGCGACCATGTCGTCTTCGTCCTGGCCTATCGCAACACCGGCAAGGCGGCGTTGCAGGACATCGTTCTCAACAATCCCGTTCCCGGCGCGATCGTCTATCGCACGGTCGGCGACAAATCCGCCGCGCCTGAGCTGTCGGTGGACGGCAAGACCTTTGGCACGCTGGCGCAGCTGCGCGTGTCCGCCGCCGGCGCGAGCCGGGCGGCGACCCCCAATGACGTCCGGCACGTCCGCTGGCGCCTCGCGACTATCCCTGCCGGAGGACAGGGCCAGCTCGCCTTCAAAGCCGTCCTCAAGTGATCGCCAGACCGGAGAAAAATCCGGCGGCGATCGCGCCCAACCCCCTCAGTCTTCAATCCATGATCAACAGGGAATAGTCATATGAAGTCCAGCACATTGCGGCTGCTGCTTCTGGGCGGCGCGGCGGTCGGCATGACCGGCGTAGCCCCAGTCCAGGCACAAGCACAGACGGCGTCGACGGCGACCGCCGCCGGCACCGAAATCTCCAACGTCGCCACCGTCAGCTATACGGTGAACGGCTCGTCACAGACGGCCACGTCCAACACGGCCAAGTTCACCGTCGACCGCAAGGTCGATTTCACGGTCATCACCGACCAGACCGGCCCGACGCTCGTCAATATGGGCGAGCAGAAGGCGGTGACGAAGTTCAAGGTCACCAACCTTACCAACGGCGTGCAGGATTTCCTGCTCGACCCCGATCAGACGACCCTGTCGGTCGGCATTCTGACAGGCACCGACAATTTCGACATCACCGGCATGAAGGCCTATGTCGATAGCAATAATAACGGCGTCTACGATCCGGACGACGACACCCAGACCTATATCGACGAACTCGCGCCCGATGCGTCGGTCGCGGTGTTCATCGTCGGCAACATCCCGACCACCAACGGCATCAACGAGGCGCAGGTCTCGCTGCATGTGCTGGCGGCGGCCGGTGGCGTTTCCGGCACCAAGGGCGCGCTGCTCGTTTCGACCGACCTCAATCTGGGCAATGCCGACAATGTCGTCGACATCATCTTCGCCGACAATGACAGCGACGGCGACCTGAACCTGGGCGATATCGCCCGCAACGGTCAGGGTCGCGCCTACTCGTCCTATGCGATCGGCAATCGCAATGTCGCGATGACGGTGACCAAGTCGGCGCTGGTGCTGTCCGATGGTCTGGATTCGGTCAATCCCCGGTCGATACCGGGCGCGATCGTCCAATATTGTCTGCTCGTCCACAACGGCACGGCGCTGACCGGCGCGAACGGCGTCACCCTGACCGACATCGTGCCGGACAAGACCACCTATGTCCCCGGATCGATCAGCGCCGGCCTGCCGGGCGGAACCTGCGTGCTGCTGGGCACGACCGAGGATGACGACGCCGACGATGCGACCGAGAATGACGGCTACACCGCCTCGTTCGACGCCGCCACGAAGACGGTTACGGCCAATGTCGGCACGGTCGTGGGCCTGGGGTCCGTTGCCGTCGCCTTCAAGGTCAAGATCGACTAAACCCACGGAAAACGAAGGAAAACGGACGGGGCGCGGCCCCCCCCCCCGCCCCCCGAACGGTCCCTCATGTCCAGATTTCGCGCCCTCTCCCGTCTTGCCGCCCTGACCATGGGCCTGGCCGCTGCGCTTCCCGGCGCGGCGACGGCGCAGACGCGCATCAGCAATACCGCGAACATGAACTGGGTCGACCCGAGCGGTCCGGGGAGCGTTCCGTCGAACACAGTGGTGTTCGACGTCGAGCGCCGCGAGAAGCTGCCTACCTCCATGAGTTTTCGGCTGTTGCCGATCGGCTATGACGTGAGCGGGTTCAAATGCGATCCCGGCACGGCAGGCCATTATAAATTCACGCCCGCCCCGGTCGAAGCCGCCGATCTCGCGCGCGCTCCCGTGGCGGAATCGCTCGACCCCGACATCGCCAAGATTCTCGTTCTCAAGGCCCCCGGCGCCAATCGCGACAGCCTGGTCCGCGAAACCGCCTGGATTCATATCGATATCAACGGGCAGGATGCGCCGCTCGAACTGCTCGAGACCGGCGCGGACACCGGCATGTTCGCCGGCGGCGTGCCCGAAACCGGGTCCAGCCCCGCCATGGCCCCATGTGACGCACGCCTGCTGCGCAATGCGCGGATCACGCTGCGCTATGACGAGGATGATCGCAGCTACGGATCGACGGTGTCCATCCTGATCGACCCGATGGGCTATCTGTTCGATTCGCAGACCGGCGCGCTGGTCGATGGCGCGACCGTGACGCTGATGGACGATAATGAACAGCCTGCACGGGTGTTCGGCGACGATGGCGTCAGCGCCTATCCGTCCACCGTGGTCAGCGGCAGCAGCGTGACCGACGCCAGCGGCCGTATCTACCAGTTTTCCCAGGGCAATTACCGTTTCCCGCTGACACAGCCCGGCCGCTATCACCTGCATGTCACGCCGCCGGCGCATTATGTCGCGCCGTCCGCCCGCCCCCGGGCCGAACTGGAGGCGCTGCGCGATCCGCGCGGCCGGCCCTTCATCCTGAACGAGGCATCCTTTGGCGGCGTCTTCGTCCTGTCGGAACCCGATCCGTTCATCTCCGACATTCCGCTCGACCGGATCGGCGAGACCAAGCTGCTGCTGACCAAGACAGCCTCCGTGCGGGACGCCACGCCGGGGGATTTCGTGCAATATACCGTGCGGATCGAGAATCGGGGCGAAAACCCCGCCACCGGCGTCCACCTGACCGACATATTGCCGCGCGGCCTGCGTTACGAGATCGGTTCGGCGCGAGGCGCGAGCGAGCCTGTCATCTCCACCGACGGCCGGACGATGGACTTCACGGTCGCGACGATCGCCGCCGGCCAGAGCATCGACGTGCGCTATGTCGTGACGATCGCGCCGGGCGCGCCGCAGGGTGAGGCGGTGAACCGGGTGCTGGCGTCGGGTAGCGAAGGCGTCACCAGCAACGAGGCGGCGGCATCCGTGCGGATCGGCGCGCTGTTGTTCACCGATGGATTCACTATCGTCGGCCGCGTGACGCAGGGCGATTGCGGCGCGCCGGCCAAGGGTCGCAAGGGGCTGGCCGGTATCCGTATCCTGTTGGAAGACGGCACTTTTGTTGTCACCGACAAGGACGGCCTCTATCATATCGAGGGCGTGCGTCCCGGTCGGCATGTGGTGCAGATGGACAGCGCCAGCATCCCCGCCAGCCATGCCCCGGCGCTGTGCGACGCCGACACCCGGCAGGCAGGCAGCGCCACGTCCCGCTTCATCGAGAGCGACGGCGGGCTGCTGAAGCGCGCCGATTTCCAGCTGCGCCTGACGGGCGAGGAAGCCGCCTCCGCCAATGCGGTGATGCCGGTCGCGCCGGACGCCGCCTTTGCCGCCGGCGACCGCGACTGGCTGGCGGATCAGGACACGGGCGTCGCCTTCCTGTTTCCCACCGGCGACTACAATCCCCGCGCGCCTGCCACGCGAGTCATCGTGAAGCATCACACCGGCCAGCGCGTCGCGCTGCGCATCAACGGCAAGCCGGTCGAGGCGCTGGCGTTCGACGCGACCGACACGCAGGGCGATGTTTCCGTCTCGCGCTGGACCGGCGTGCCGCTGAATGAAGGCGACAATGCGCTGGAAGCGACCGTGCTGAACGAGGACGGCAGCCAGGCGCAGCAGCTACGCACCATCGTCCACCATAGCGGCCCGGCCGCCAATGTGACCTTCCTGGCCAACGAAAGCCGGCTGGGCGCGGACGGCCTCTCCAATCCTCTGCTCGCCTTCCGCCTGACCGACCGCGCCGGCCGGCCGGTGCGCGACGGCGTCACCGTGCCGGTCACCGTCGACCAGCCCTATGCCGTGGCGATCGATCCCAACACGCTGGGCGCGCGCACTGGCGAAGCAAGGGGTCGCGCGACCGGCACGGCGATGGTGATCGGCGACGATGGCATCGCCTATCTGGCGCTCCAGCCCACGACGCAGGCCGGCGCCGTGCGCGCCACCGTGACGCTGACCGACGACCGCCAGTCACGCGCGATCGAGCTGCGCACCCGCCTGACCGCGACGGCGCGCGACTGGACCGTGGTAGGCTTCGGCGCTGGCACGCTCGGCTATGAGACGCTCAAGCGGCGCTCCTCGGCCAATGGCCTGTTCGAGCGCAAGAAGCTCGTGACCGACGGGCAGCTGGCGCTCTACGCCAAGGGGCGGATCAAGGGGTCGTGGCTGATGACGATCGCCTATGACACCGACAAGCGCTATGACCGTTCGCGCGGCCTGCTCGGCACGATCGACCCGGATCGCTATTACACCGTTTATGGCGATGCGACGGTGCAGGGCTATGACGCGGCGAGCGCGCGCAAGCTGTATCTGCGGCTGGAGCACAAGGCGTTCACCGCGCTGTTCGGCGATTTCGAGACCGGCCTGACGCAGACGCAGTTGACCCGCTACAGCCGCACGCTCAACGGCATCAAGGCCGATTATGACGGCGAGCATCTGAGCTTCACCGCCTTTGCCGCCCGCACCGACGACCTGCATGCGCGGGACGAAATCCAGGGCAATGGCCTGACGGGTCCCTATCGCCTGTCCGGCCGCGACATCGTGCCCAACAGCGACAAGCTGTCCATCGAGGTGCGCGATCGGCTGCGGCCTGACCGCATTATCTCCTCGACGCCGATGACGCGGCATATCGATTATGACATCGACTCCAGCGTCGGCACGATCCGTTTTCGCGAGCCGGTGCTGGGCCGCGATGTCGCCAACAATCCGGTGTTCATCGTCGTCGATTATGAAACCTATGGCCGCTCGACCAAGACGATGGCAGGCGGCCGCGCGGCGGTGAAGCTGGCCGGCGGCAAGGCGGAAGTCGGCGTGTCGGCGATCAGCGACCGCAGCCATGGCGCGGGGCTGCTGGTCGGGGTGGACGCGAAAGCGCGGATCAGCGCGACGACCGAAGTGCGCGCGGAGATCGCGGCGGGCGGGCGCGAGGGGCTTAAGGACGGGCGCGCCTTCCTGGTCGAGGCGGAGCATCACAGCAAGAATGCCGACGTCATCGCCTATGCCCGGCAGCAGGACAAGCTATTCGGTCTGGGCCAGCAGAATCTGGTGGACGCCGGCACCCGCCGCATCGGCTATGACGCGCGGGTCGCGCTGTCGGACCGCATAACCATCTCTTCCTCCGCCTGGCATCAGGACCAGTTGGTTGGCGCTGGCAGTCGGATCGCGGGCGAGGCGCGGGTCGAATATCGCCGGGCCAAGGGCACGATCTTCGCGGGCGGCCAGTTCGCGAACGATCGCGGCGTCGACGGCGGCGACCGCGATTCCCGGCTGCTGACGCTGGGCGGCACGCAGGCGCTGTTCGGCGGGCGGCTGACGCTGACCGGCCAGACCCAGTTCGCGCCGGGCGGCAAGAAGGACAGCGTCGATTTTCCGGCGCGGCACCAGCTGATCGCGGCCTATCAGGTCAAGCCCGGCATTCGCCTGATCGGCGGCTATGAAATCGCGCAGGGGCAGGATTTCACCACCAACACCGCGCAGATCGGCTTCGACGTGCAGCCGTGGAAGGGCGCGAAGCTGACCACGGCGATCAACAATCAGGTGAGCGGCGAGAATGGCGGGCGGTTGTTCGCCAATTACGGCCTGCTCCAGTCGCTGCCGATCGGCGAGCGCTGGACCATCGATGCAACGTTCGACGCGAGCACCACGGTTCGCGGTGAAATTCCTGCCGGAGGCGTGGTGCAGCCGTTCCAGACGACAGGGTCGGGCAGCACGGGTGGCGCGCTGACCAGCGGGCTTTACGGCAATGACGGCGACTATACCGCCATCACGCTGGGCGCGACCTATCGTGCCGATCGCTGGAGCTGGAACGGGCGGATCGAGCGGCGCAAGTCCGACCGCAACAGCCGTTTCGGCGTCACCACCAATGTCGTGCGCACGCTGGGCGAGGGCAAGACGCTGGCGGCGGGGCTGCGCTGGTTCACGCTGGGGCAGGAGAACGGGTCGAAGGCGCGCAGCCTGTCGGGTACGGTCGCGCTGGCCTGGCGGCCGCTGGACAGCAACTGGTCGGTGCTGGAGCGCTTCGAGCTGCGCAGCGACCGCGCGGACGCGGGCATCGGGCGCGGCAATGTGCTGGGCGTGCCGGCCGGCAGCGGCGTCGGGCAGAATACGCTGCGGGCGATCAACAATGTCGCGGTCAACTGGCGCAGCGGTGACGAGGGCGAAGGCCATGGCATTGAGGCCAGCGTCTATTATGGCGCCAAATGGGTGCGCGGCAGCTATGGCGGCGACGATTATGAGGGCTATATCGACGTCACCGGCTTCGATCTTCGCTATGATCTTCGCGATAACATCGACATCGGCGTGCAGGCGTCGGCGCAGCATGCGTGGAGCCGGGGCAGCGTGTCGTTCAGCGCCGGTCCTTCGGTCGGCCTGTCGCCGGGCAAGGGGCTGTGGATCAGCGCGGGCTATAATGTCGCGGGCTATCGCGACCGGGATTTCGAGGATGACCGCTATACCCGCGCCGGTCCCTATGTGACGTTGCGCATGAAGTTCGACCGCGATGCCATCGCCGGCCTGTTCGGAGGGAAGCGGTGATGCGGCGGCTGTTGCTGACCCTGATGCTGGTCACTGCGCCGACGGCCGCGCTGGCGGACTCGATCACGGTGGCCAAGTCGGTGACGGCGGTGTCGGACCCCTTGGGCAGCGCCGTGCCCCGCTCCATCCCCGGCGCGGTGCTGGAATATAGCGCCACCCTGTCCAACCCGATCGGCAATGCGGGCAAGACGGTCAAGGCCATCCAGTTCGAGGATCAGTTGCCGGCCAACATGGTCCTGCGGGTCAGCGATCTGGGGGTCGCCGGCAGCGGCCCGGTGGCCTTCGCCAACGGCAATATCGTCCTGGGCATCGGCGACAGCGGCCTGACCTACAGCTTCATCAGCCTGTCCAGCACCACGGACGGGGTGGATTTCTACAACGGGACGAGCTGGAGCTACACGCCGGTCCCGGACGCCAATGGCTATGATGCGAATGTGCGCGCCATCCGCATCAAGCCGGTCACCAATTTCAAGGCGGGCGGGTCCTTCACGGTCCGATTCCGCGCCAAGCTACGCTGAACAGAGGGAAATGCAGCGATGACGAGCCTATCCTGCCAACCGACGGGCATGCCGATACCCGGCTTCCTGCCCGACCGACGCGAAGATGCGCGGTCGGCCACGGTGTTCACGATCGGCAAGCTGACGGTCGATGGCCGCCAGATGCCCTGCATGGTCCGCGACCTGTCGGCCGGGGGCATGCGCATCCAGATGAGCGAGCCGCCCGCGCCGGGCGCGCGGGTGCTGGTGGAGATGCGCGGGCTGGAGCCGCGGCTCGCCGAGGTCGTCTGGGTTTCGGGCCGGGAAGCGGGCCTGGCGTTCGAACAGCGCTGCGAGCCGGACGAGGTGTTCGCCGCCCGCCGCAATCGCGCCGGCAAGATCGCCCGCCAGCCGCGCTTCACCCTGCGGCGGCCGGCCCATATCCTGTTCGACAGGGATATCGTGCCGGCCGAGATCGAGAATATCTCCGTAGGCGGCGCCCGGCTGTCCGTCGCGCAGCCGCTGGAGCCGGGCCTGCGCGGCGTGCTGCACCTGCCGCTGGGCAATCGGGATGCGGTCGCGGGCGAAATCTGCTGGGCCTTGGGCGAAAGCTGCGGCTTTCGCTTTTTCGAGCCGGTCAGCAGCATTTCCCTGACGCTGGCGTTGCGCGAAGGCTGAGTTTAACGCGCCAGCCAGCGATCCAGCGCCAGCAGGGTGATGCGTGATTCGCGTCGGGCATCGCGCATGTCCCCGCCGCCCGCGTCGATCGCGCGCCATGCCGCGCTCAACGCCGCAAATCCCAGCGTGCCCGCCAGCCCCGCCAGCCGATGCGCGGGCGCTTCCTCGCCATTTCGGATGCAATCGATCGCCTGCGCCAGCTCGTCGCGCAGGCCCGCAACCACCGGCGCCAGTCCTTCGCGTCCCAGCATCCCCACCATGCGATCCAGCGCGGCGGTGTCCGGCGGGAGCCAGGCCCTGAACAGGGCCGTCATGGCCTCTACCGACATGGTGGGTGATATGACCAGATCCGCCCGAAAACCGGCTTCCGGCTGATCGGAGACAAGCGCAAGCAACGGTGTGCCGGCGCCATCGGGCGGCGACCTGTTTTCCCCGTTCGCCTCCACCAGCAACGCCATGTCGGCACGATTGTCGCCGTCGTCCGACGCAAAGCGCGTCACCAACCAGCCCGCCCGTTCCAAGGCGTTGTCCAGGCTGGAAAAAAATCTACCGCCAGACTGGATCAGATTGACCGAATATTCTACCATGACCTTAACTTGGATTATATTTTATCACTGCGGAACCGATCAACAGTCCGATCGTTGCTGGGTCATAATAACAGGGTGTGAGACATGGGAGAAGAGCTGCGCGGCGGCCGCATCCTTATTGCGGACGATCATCCTCTCATTCGCGAAGGGCTGGCGCTGGCGGCGCGCGCGGTGCTGCCTGGCGTGACCATCGACACCGCCGGCACGATCAGCGAAGCGACGGCCGCCCTGACCCGCAATCTGCAATATCGCCTGGTCCTGCTCGACTTCATCCTGCCCGACGCACGCGGCTTTTCCGGCTTCCTCCAGTTGCAGCATGAGGCCGCCCGCACGCCGATCGCCGTCATTTCCGCGCAGGAAAGCCCGATGCTGGTCGAAAGCGCGCGGGCCTTGGGCGCGGCCGGCTTCCTCTACAAGACGCGGCCCTTCGACGAACTCGCCCGCGATATCCGCAGGCTGGCCGAGGGGCAGACCGTGTTTCCGGCCATCGCCGCCACCAACGCCCCCACCGGCATTCGCGACCGCATCGCCACCCTGTCGGGCGCTCAGCTGCGGGTGTTGCTGGCGCTGGCGGACGGCAGCCTCAACAAGCAGATCGCGGCCGACCTGGCGGTGTCCGAAGCGACGGTGAAGGCGCATCTGACGGCGATCTTCCGCAAGCTGGACGTGTCCAACCGCGCCCAGGCATTGCTGGCGGTGCAGCCGCTGCTGGGCGATGTGGCGCCGGGCAGCGCGCCGTGAAGGCTACGGAGCCTGCGCCGCCGCGGCTACTGCCCTTTCTGTTGCTGGCCTTGCTCGTTCCGCTGGCGCTCGCCAATGTGATGTTCTGGTTCGACGGCGAATATGTGCGCTGGAACAGCCTGCGCGAGGATGCAGCCCAATCCTTCGACCGGCGGATGCAGCTGATCGACCTGCTGTCCGACATGCAGGCGGCGGAAACCAGCCAGCGCGGCTATGTCATCACCGGCGATCAGGACTTCCGCGACGCCTACCAGACATCGCGGGGCCAGTCGCTGCAATCCCTCGCCGACATCGACGCGCAATATGCCGGGGCGCCGGAAACTCGCGCGGCGCTGTCGAAAATGCGTCGCACAGCGGAGGCGAAGTTCGCCGAGATGGACGCTGTGCTGGCTATCTATAGCCGGTCGGGACCTGCTGCGGCGCAGAAGCGCGTTTCCGACGGCGAAGGCAAGCGCCTGATGAGCAGCGTGCGGGCGCAGATGGACCGGGTCATCGCAGAGGAAGAAAAAGTCGGCGCCGAGCGCGTGCGAGTCTATGACAGCCGCACGAAGCGGTTGCAGCGCGTGATGTGGATTCTGGTGATGCTGGTCAGCCTGCTGCTGGCCTGCGCGCTCTATGTGCTGTGGCGCCAGAAGATCGCCCAGCACAAGGCCGAGCTGCGCGAATATGATGGAGCGAAACGCAACGAGACGATCCTGGACAGCACCATCGACGCGATCGTCATCGTCAACCCCAGCGGCACCATCGAGATGATAAATCGCGCCGCCAGCGACATGCTGGGCTATGATTCGGCCAGCCTGTCGCGCCGCGATTTCGACGTGATATCCGACATCGCGCCGGGCGGCGGCAGCTTTTCGGAACGCATCGGCCTGGCCGAAGGCAGGCTTCGGACGCCCTACTGGCCCGCCAGGCACGTAAGGCATAGAACGGGCCGACTGTTGCCGGTCGATATCGCGCTCGGCGTGATGCCGTTGCCCGATGGCGATCATATCGTCGTGTCGTTCCGCGACATCGCCGAACGGCAGCGGATCGAGCGGCTCAAGGACGATCTCATCTCCACCGTCAGCCATGAGTTGCGCACGCCGCTGACCTCGATCGTCGGCGCGCTGGGGCTGCTGCGGCTGGACCCGGCCAAGCGCCTGCATGAGGAATCGGCAAGCCTGGTCGCCATTGCGGAAAACAATGCGCAGCGGCTCATCCGCCTCATCAACGACATGCTCGATGTCGATCGTATCGATTCGGGCAAGCTGCGCATGGCCATGGCGCCGATCGATCTGCGTCAGGTCGTGCTGCGCGCCCGCGACGATAATGGCGGCCTTGCGCGTTCGGCCGATCTCACACTCGACAGCAGCGTGCCCGATCAGGCGATGATGGTGCAGGGCGACGAGGATCGCCTGCTCCAGGTCGTGACCAACCTGCTGTCGAACGCCGTCAAGGCGACGCCCGCCGGCCGGCATGTGCGCGTGGGCGTCACCCGCAGCCATGATGGTCGCCGCGCCACCATCTATGTCGACGACGAAGGCCCCGGCATTCCCGAAGAATTCCGGTCCCGCATATTCGGCCGGTTCGAACGCGCCAGCAACGACGAGCGCGCGCCGGGCACGGGCCTGGGACTGGCGATCGCGCGGGAGATCGTCGCCCAGCATGGCGGCGAGCTGTGGTTCGAGGATCGCCCCGAAGGCGGCGCCCGCTTCGCCTTCTCGCTGGCCGTCACTGCGCCGGCGGCGACATCCCACGACATCGCCCATGACGCGCAGATTCTGATCTGCGAAAGCAATCCCGCCATCGCCCGGACGCTTCAGTCGCAACTATCCGAAGAGGGCTATGCCTGCCGGATCGTGACCAATGCGCGCGATGCGCGGACGGCGATACAGGCGAACGGGTTCAGCGTGCTGCTGCTCGACATGGCGCTGGACGATGTTGATGCGTTCCAGTTCGCGCGCGAAATGCGCCGGCTGGAGGGGCCGGAGCATCTGTCCATCCTGATGGTGTCGCCGCAGGAAGGCGACGGCAGCGGCCCGGTGTCGCTCGATCTGGTGGACTGGATCGACAAGCCGGTCGATCCCGGCCGGCTGAAAGCGGCGGTGACCGCATCGTTCCGCAACAGCGGCGTCGACCGGCCGACCGTGCTGCATCTGGACGACGACCAGGACACGCTGGAGATCACCGCCTCCGCGCTCAAGGGTGCGGCCTATATCCTCAAGGCCAGCACATTGGCCGAAGCCCGCGAACTGCTGCGTGTGGAAACGCCGCATCTGGCGATCCTGGACGTGCATCTGGAACTGGGCACGGGCCTGGACCTGTTGCCGGATCTGGTCGATGACAAGGGCGTCGCCATTCCCACGATCATCTATTCGGCGCATGATGTGGACATCGAGATTGCGGGACAGATCGACGCGGTGCTGGTCAAGTCGCGCACGTCGCTGCCCGACCTGAAAGCCACAGTCCGCAGGGTGGTCGCAACGCGGCACATCCCGCAAAAGGGGGAATAGCATGAACGATCCGCTGCGTATCCTGTATGTCGACGATGACAAGGATATCCGCCAGATCGTGAAGCTCTCTTTGGCCCTGGACCCCGAGATCGACCTGCGGCAGTGCGAGGATGGCCATGATGCGCTGACGTTCCTGGTGTCGCAGGACTGGGAGCCGGACCTCATCATGCTGGATGTCATGATGCCCCGGATGGACGGCCCCACCGTTATGACCCAGATGCGCAAGCTGCCCGGCTATGACGCCAAGCCCTTCGTGTTCGTGACGGCGCGTGCGCGCGAGGCCGATGTGCAAGCCTATCATGCTGCGGGCGTGGCCGGCGTGATCCTCAAACCCTTCGATCCGCTGACGCTGGCGAAGAAGGTGCGGGCCTTTGCCTGACTGCCTCTTTCCTAAACCCCGCGTTTCAGCCATATCGCCCCAATGTCCGCTCCGCTGATTTCCACCGAACCCGCAACAGGAGTCGAGTTGTGGCGAGGGGAAACCGGCGACGTGGCGCAGGAAGTGGCGCTGGCGCGCGCTGCCTGGCCGCGCTGGGCGTCCCAGCCGATCGCCTATCGCATCGAAACGCTGCGCCGTTTCGTCAATGTCGTGCGCGCGCATGAGGAGAAGCTGGTCGACCTGATCGCGCGGGAAACCGGCAAGCCGCTGTGGGATGCGCGCGGCGAAGTGGCGTCGGTGATGGGCAAGGTGGACGTGTCGATCGCCGCCTATTCCGAACGCACCGGGCAGAAGCGGCTGGACGCCGCGATGGGCGCGCGCCAGTCCCTGCGGCACAAGCCCCATGGCGTGATGGCGGTGCTGGGGCCGTATAATTTCCCGGCGCATCTGCCCAACGGCCATATCGTGCCGGCGCTGCTGGCGGGCAATGCGGTGGTGTTCAAGCCGTCGGAAAAGACGCCGGCGGTGGGCGAATATCTGGTCAGCCTCTATCATGAGGCGGGCATTCCCAAGGACTGCGTGCGCCTGCTGATCGGTGGTCCGGCGGAGGGCAAGGCGCTGGCCGCGCATCCCGATGTCGGCGGCATATTGTTCACCGGCTCCGCGCACAGCGGCATCGCGATCAACCGGCAGTTCGCCGCGCAGCCGGGCAAGATCCTGGCGCTGGAGATGGGCGGCAACAACCCAATCGTTGTGTGGGACACCCCGCAGTTGAGCGACGCGGCGGCTCTGGTGATCCAGTCGGCCTTTCTTTCGGCCGGGCAGCGCTGCACGGCGGCGAGCCGGCTGATCGTGAAGGAGAGCCTGGCCGATGCGCTGCTGGCGGAGGTCAAGAAGATCGCCGACCGGCTGATCGTCGATCATCCCCATGCCGATCCTGCGCCCTTCATGGGGCCGGTGATCGACAATGAGACGGCGGACGGGCTGACCGAGAGCTTCCTCTATCTGATGAGCAATGGCGGCAAGCCGATCCGCCACATGGTGCGCCCGGTCAAGGGCCGCCCCTTCCTGTCGCCCGCGATCATCGACGTGACCGCCATGGCCGAGCGGCCGGACGTCGAACTGTTCGGCCCGCTGCTCCAGGTGATCCGCGTGCCCGATTTCGCGGCCGCCATCGCGGAGGCGAACAATACGCGCTACGGCCTGTCGGCCTCGCTCGTCGGCGGATCGCCCGAGCAGTATAACCAGTTCTGGTCCAGCGTGCGCGCGGGCGTCGTCAACTGGAACCGGCCGACCAATGGCGCATCTTCCTCCGCCCCGTTCGGGGGCGTGGGCCTGTCGGGCAATCACCGGCCCAGCGCTTATTATGCGGCGGATTATTGCGCCTATCCGGTGGTGTCAGCAGAGATCGAGGCCCCGCGCGCATCGATCGGCGTGGGCCTCAAGGACATCGACATCAGCGCGATGGGCGACTGAAACTTTCCGCCCGGCAACTTTTGCTAGGGGGTGCGCAACGCATTCTCGATTGCCATTCGCCTGTCCGGTCGCCATCTGGCCAGCATGGCTGGAGCTTCCCCCATCGTTTATCTCGTCGGCGCGGGTCCGGGTGACCCGGATCTGTTGACGCTGCGCGCGGCGCGCCTGCTGGGGCAGGCCGATGTGGTGGTGCATGACGGGCTGGTCTCGGCGGAGATCATGGCGCTGATCGCGCCGGACGCGGAGCGTATTTCCGTGGCCAAGCAGCGCAGCCGGCATTCGCTGCCGCAGGAAGAGATCAACGCCCTGCTCGTGCGTCTGGGCCGCGAGGGTCGCATGACCGTGCGGCTGAAGGGCGGCGACCCGTTCATCTTCGGCCGCGGCGGCGAGGAAGTGGACGCGCTGCGCGCCGCCGGCGTCGCTGTCGAGGTGGTGCCCGGCATCAGCGCGGCGATCGGCTGCGCGGCGCAGGCGCAGCTGCCGCTCACCCATCGCGAGGCGTCGAGCGCGGTCAGCTTCGTCGCGGGCCAGTGCAAGGGGCTGACGGAGCAGGACTGGTCGGGCCTGGCCGGCAAGGGCCGCACGCTGGTCATCTATATGGGCGTCGCGACCGCTGCCGACATTGCCGACAAGCTGATGGCCGATGGCGTGTCCCCTGCCCTGCCGGTCGCGGTGCTGGAGAAAGGCACGCGCGCTGAGGCCCGTGCGCTGCGCACGCTGCTCGCGGATCTCGGCGACATGGTGGCGCGCGAGGGCGTGGAAAGTCCCGCGCTGATCGTCGTGGGCGAAGTGGCGGCCTATGCGATCGCCGAAGATAAACTGAACAACTGGGTAGCGATTTCGGAGAATATCGCGTGAAAATACTGACGGGAAACGACCTCGTTACCGGCGACGTGATCTGGTGGGCTGGCGATGGCTGGTCGCGGCAGGTCGGCGACAGCGCGGACGTGGGCGACAAGGGTGACGAGCTGGTGCGGACCGAGGAAGCCGCGCTGCGCGTCGTGGGCGCCTATGTCATCGACGGCAGCGTGACGGAGGACGGCGTGCGCCCCGCGCATATCAAGGACCGTATTCGCGCGCTCGGCCCCACAGTGCGCCCCGACCTGACCCTGAAACCGCATGATGCCGACATCGGCAACTGGGTGATCTGACCATGTACCGCTACGACAGCTACGACCAGTCGATCGTCGACGCCCGCGTCGAGGAATTTCGCGACCAGACCCAGCGCCGCCTGGCCGGCGCGATGACCGAGGACCAGTTCAAGCCGCTCAGGTTGATGAACGGCCTCTACCTCCAGCTGCACGCCTATATGCTGCGTGTCGCCATTCCCTATGGCACGTTGTCCGGCCGCCAGATGCGCAAGCTGGGCGAGATCGCGCGCAAGTACGACAAGGGCTATGGTCACTTCACCACGCGCCAGAACCTTCAGTATAACTGGATCAAGCTGGCCGACGCGCCCGACATCCTCGCCGAGCTGGCGACCGTCGAGATGCACGCCATCCAGACCAGTGGCAACTGCATCCGCAACATTTCGTCCGACCAATATGCCGGCGTCGCCGCCGACGAGGTCGCGGACCCGCGCCCCTGGGCCGAGCTGCTGCGGCAATGGTCGACCTTCCACCCGGAGTTCACCTATCTGCCGCGCAAGTTCAAGATCGCGGTGATCGCGGCGGAGGAGGATCGCGCGGCGATGCGGCTGCACGATATCGGCATCAAGCTGGTGTCGAAGGACGGCGTCATCGGCGCGGAAATCTACGCCGGCGGCGGCATGGGCCGCACGCCGATGGTGTCGCCGCTGATCAAGGACTTCGTGCCGGAGGAGGAGATCGTCTCCTATCTGGAGGCCTGCCTGCGCGTCTACAATCGCTACGGCCGCCGCGACAACAAGTACAAGGCGCGCATCAAGATCCTGGTGCATGAACTGGGCGTCGAAGAGTATAAGCGGCAGGTCGAGGAAGAATATGCGCATATGCGCGAGCAGGGCCTCAATGTGCCGACCGAGGAGTTGGACCGCATCCGCGCCTTCTTCGCCGACCCGGCCTATGAGACCGGCCTGTCGGACGAGATCGACCGCGCCGACCCCGCCTTCGCGCTCTGGGTCGACCGGCAGGTCGCGGCGCACAAGCAGCCGGGCTATGCGATCGTCAACATCAGCCTGAAGCCGATCGGCGGCATTCCCGGCGATGCGTCGGCCGAGCAGATCGAACTCGCGGCCGATCTGGCCGAGCGCTACTCGCTGGACGAACTGCGCGTGACCCATGCGCAGAACCTCGTCCTGCCGCATGTGAAGAAGGCGGACCTCTACGCCATCTGGCAGGCGCTGGACGAAGCGGGACTGGCCGAAGCCAATCTCGACCTCATTACCGACATCATCGCCTGCCCGGGCCTCGACTATTGCGCGCTCGCCAACGCCCGCGCGATCCCGCTGGCGCAGAAGATCGCGCAGCGCTTCGCCGATGCGCAGCGTCAGGCGGAACTGGGCGAGCTGAAGCTGAAGATCAGCGGCTGCATCAACGCCTGCGGCCACCATCATGCCGGGCATATCGGCATTCTCGGCGTCGATCGGAAAGGCGTGGAAAACTACCAGCTGCTGTTCGGCGGATCGGGCGCGCAGGACGCCTCGCTCGGCCAGATCGTCGGCCCCGGTTTCTCCGAGGATGGCGTGGTGGACGCGATCGAGAAGGCGACCGACCTCTATCTCGCCCAGCGAGAAGAGGGCGAGCGTTTCGTCGACACCTATCGCCGCATCGGCGTGAAGCCGTTCAAGGAGGCGATCTATGGGTAACAACTTTTCTCCCCTCCCTTCCAAGGGAGGGGCCGGGGGTGGGTCGCGAGTGCAGCGAGCGTTCTGCGCTATCGATAGGTCGCAAGCTCGCGTCGCTCGCACCCACCCCAACCCCTCCCTGGAAGGGAGGGGCTTTTAAGATGGCTGAGTTTTTGAGCTTCCGCGAAGGCGACGCAGCACAGGAACCCGCCGTCACGGTCGAGGCCTTCACCGGCCAGTCCAATGCGACGGCCGTGCGCGTAGAGCCGGGCGACGATGCCCGCGAACTGCTGCCCCATCTCGACCGGATCTCGCTGGTCGAGGTGAACTTCCCCGCCTTCAATGACGGGCGCGGCTATTCGGCCGCGCGCATCCTGCGCGAGGCGGGCTATCAGGGCGAACTGCGCGCCGTGGGCGAAGTGCTGGTGGACCAGCTGGTCGCCATGCGCCGCTGCGGCTTCGACAGCTTCCGGCCCGGCAAGCCGCTGGACGATGCCGCCGTGGAACGCGCCCTCAACCGCTACGAAGACGTCTACCAAAAGACGATCGATGGCCGCCGCCCGGTCTGGGCGAAGCGGCGCCCGGAGACAGTGAATGGCTGAAGCCGCCCGCAAGATCGACATCATCGACGCCCGCCCCGCCTTTACCCAGGCGGACGCCGACGCGCTCAACGCGCGCTTCGAAGGGGTCGACACGCTGTCGATGTTGAAGGCGGTTTTCGCTGAAGGTCTCGCCGGCAAGGTCGGCGTGGTGTCCTCCTTCGGTACCGAAAGCGCGGTGCTGCTCGACCTGATCGCGAAGGCCGATCGCAGCGTGCCGGTGATCTTCGTCGATACGCTGAAAATGTTCGACGAGACGCTGCATTATCGGGATCTGCTCGTGACCCGTCTGGGCTTCACGAACAGCAGCACGGTCACGCCCGATCCCGAGACGCTCAAGAAGAAGGACGAGACCGGCCTGCGCTGGTCCTACGACCCGGATGGCTGCTGCGAGATCCGCAAGGTCGAGCCGCTGGCCCGCGCCAAGAGCGGCCTCGACGCCTGGATTTCCGGCCGCAAGGCGTTCCAGTCGGTCACCCGCCAGAACCTGCCCCGGTTCGAGGTCGAGGACGGCCGCCTCAAGATCAACCCGCTCGGCGACTGGACCAAGGCGGACCTGGACGCCTGGTTCGAGGCGAACGACCTGCCCCGCCACCCGCTGGAGGCGCAAGGCTATCTGTCGGTCGGCTGCGAACCCTGCACGTCCAAGGTGATGCCCGGCGAGGACCCGCGCGCGGGCCGCTGGCGCGGCTGGGACAAGGTGGAATGCGGCATCCACTCGCCGGTGTCGGCGATTCCGGTCGTTGATCCCGACGATCGGGCGAACCAGCCGGCGTTCTGAGGGCGCGCACGAAAAAAGGGGCAGCGTCGCCGCTGCCCCTTTTGCCCTCCCCAAGGCATTCCGTAAAAATTCACGCGGCGATCGCGAAATCCTCGCGAGCGATGACGCCGTTGGCGACGTCGCGGATCAGGCCGATGAAGCGCTTTGCCTCGCGCACGATCATCGCCTTGTTGAAGCAGGCCGCGGCGCCGCGTTCGAAGGCTTCCGTGACGATCGGCGCGCCCTCACGCATCAGGCTGGACAGCATGATCACCGGGCACGGCTCCATGTCCATGATCTCGTCCAGCACCATCATGCCGTCGCGGCCGGGCATCGCCACGTCCAGCGTCACGACATCGGGCTTTTCCGCGCGGATGAGGTCGATCGCCTCTTCGCCATTGCGGGCGATGCCGATCACTTCGAAACGCCGGTCGCGTTCGAACAGCGTCTCTATCATCGCGCGAATGGTGAGCGAGTCATCGACCACCACGATCCTGATGGGCTTCATGCGCCTATGTCCTTTCCAACAGTCCTATGGACATCATAACGGATCGGCAACGGCGGGCTTTAGGCGTGGCTAATGCGGATTTAACTATGGGCGCTTCGAAACGAGGGGGTTCGGCTCCCGGCGTTTGTTCCGAGCGAACACCGTTTCGGCGTCGAGCGGGTGATAGTCTGTTACCGGCGCCGCAAAGGCAATGGCGAGTTCCCGTCGCAGCGCGGCTAGGCTTGCATCGTCATTGGCGTGTCGTTCTTCCATCACCATGCCTCCGTCTACAGCATAGGATAGCCGCCAACCGACGCAAGCGCTCACCGCTCGGGCGGCCGGCCGCCGAACTGCGGGAAAAACAGCTTGCGGAAGGTGATGGAGACGGTGCGGCCGAGCGGGTCGAGATAATCCTGCTGGTAGCGCAGCGGGGTCATGCCGGTGGCGTCGGTCACTTCGCGGCGGGTGTTGAAGATGTTGTCGATGCCGATCGAGATACGCGATCCGCGCAGGAACGGCGCCTTCTTCACCAGGCTGGGCATTTGCCCCAGATTGGCGAAAATGCGCAGGTTGGCGGTGGCGAGGCTGCCGAAGTCGAGGCGCGAGGCGCCGCCTGCCGTGCCGGCGAGCGCGCCGTCGACATGGGTGCCGCTTTCCCAGTCGATCGAGAGGCGCGCGCCGATGCCGTTGTTCATGTAGCCGATGCGCCCTTGCAATTCGTGGCGAGGCTGGCCGCCCGAGGAGCCGGTGGCGTCGCCGTCCAGCAGGTTGAGCGGAGCCACGCCCTGCGCGATGTCGATCCGCTCGGTCAGGTGCCAGGTGTGGTAGAGGCTGAAGGTCAGCCGCCCGCCGCCCTGTCCACCCGGCCCACCGCCAAAACCACCGGGGCCACCAAAGCCGCCGCCCGGACCACGGGGGCCGCCGCCACCGGGGCCGCGATCACCGCCTTCGCCGCGCGGCCGGTCGCCACCACCTTCGCCGCCGCCGGGTTGACCGGGGCCGCCTTCCTGACCGCCTTGCCCTGCCTGGTTCTGGCGGCGGAACAGCGCGCGCATGTCGGTCAGTTCCTTGGGGCGGTCTTCGGGCTTGGCGCCGGCGGCGCGCCAGGCCTCGACCACTTTCTGGATGTGGGATTTGAGCGGGATCGACAGGTCGAAGCCCCAGCGCAGTTCCTCGCTCTGCATCGAGAGGAAGTTGATCGGCCGGCCGTCGATCTGGAGCAGCACGCCATTGGCGTCGCGCAAGAAGCGCTGCGGGAAGGCGTCCTCTATATCCGGCGTGGGGGAGGGGAAGGCGGCGATCGGGTTGCGGGTGCGGCTGTTGAGATAGGTCGCGGTCAGGGTGAGGTTGGGCTTTTCGAACGGCTTGATATTGGCGCTGATGCGGAACTGGTTGCGCACGCTTTCCTTGAGGTCAGGGTTGCCGCCCGACAATTGCGTCACGAACACGCTCTGCCCGGTGGCATAGTCGAAGACCGAGACGTTGGGCGTGGAAATGAGCGGATCGGTGATCTGCGTGCCGGTCGGCGCGGCGCGATCCTGATTGGCGGAGACGAGGATCTGCACGGCCGTGACCGGCTTCCAGCGCAGGCCATAGCCCAGCGTCGAGAGTGTGCCGAAGTCCGACAGTTGCTGCGCGGCGGCGTTGAGGTTGACGCCCAGGTCGCCGATCGCGGCCAGCACATTGTCGCGGCGGCTGGTGATCGGCAGGTCGAAGCTGATCTGGCCGCTGCCGATCTGGCGGTCGTAGCTGTTTGCATTGACCACGCCCGAACGGACCGAGCGGCCTTCGAAGCCGTTGGCCGACGCGCCTACGCGGATGGAGGTCATGACATCGCCCGCCGGCAGCGCGAACAGCGGGCCGCTCAGCAGCAGGTCGCCGACGATCGCGCGCGACTTGGCGCTGGCGCTGTCGGTGAGGCGGGTGGAGAGCAGGCCGCTGGAGAAAGTGGCATAGGGATTGACCGAAGGGTCGCCGGCGTCGAGCGCGGACTGGATCGCGCTGGTGTCGACGCCGCGATCGGTACGGGTGCGGGTGTCGGACAGGTCGGCATTGCCGGTGAAGGACCATTGCCACTTGCCGCCCAGCCGGCCGTTCAGCGTCAGGCCGACATGGCCGGTCGTGCCGCGCACGCTTTGCCCCAGCGCGCCGGCCTGCGCGATGTAGCGATAGAGGCGGACGTCATCGGCGAAGGGCGAGAACAGGCTGCCGCCCGGCAAGGTCAGCGTGGCCTGGCTGAGGCCCTGGAGCGAATCGCTGTCGGACAGTTCGAGGCGGCCGTTGAGCGTCGCCGACACGCCGCCCAGCGCGCGGGCGAGGGTGGCGTTGGCGGAAAAGCTCTCGGTCGCGGGGCTGAGTGTGCGGTAGCGGGTGATGTCGCTGACGTCCGTGCTATTTGCGCCGGCGACGAAATCGGCGAGGGCGGGCGGGCCATTGGCGGCGCTGCCCGGCACGATGGCGCTGGTGACGGTCTGGCCGGCGAGGGTGGAGAGGGCAGGGTCGATCTCTCCGTTCACGGTGGGTGCGGTGATGTTGCCGAGCAGCGAATAGGGGCGGCTGGGTGCGGTGGCGGTGATGTCGCGCTGGCTTTCCAGCAGCTGCGCGGCGCGATCATAGCGCAGATTGAGGGTGAAGCGATTGTCGCCCCGGATGCGCAGCAGCCCGGCCTCGATCCGGCCATTCTCGCGTCCGCCATCGGTGGTGGTGCCGCCGCGCCCCTCGAAACTCTCCGCGCGGAAGCGCTGGCGCAGGACGATGTTGGCGACCTTTTGCGTGGGCGCATAGCCGTAGGACAGGGCGACCTGTTCGGGCAGGATGTCGACCCGCGCGACGGCCTCGGACGGGATGTCGCTGATTTCCGAGAAGCTGGAGATGCGCTTGCCGTTTAGCAGCACGATCGGCGTGCCGTTGGTCTGCGGCGAGAGTTCGGAAATGAGTTCTGAGATGGAGGTGACGCCGAGTGCGCGCACGTCCGCAGCGGAGAGCTGCTGCTCCGGTTCGACATCGCCCATCACGCTGCCGCGCTGGGCCTGGCCGGTGACGATGATCTCGTCGCCGACCTCATCGGTTGCCGCGGTCGTGCCTTGGCTGGCGCGCTCTTGCGCCAGGGCGGCCGGCGCTGCGCCCAGCATCAATGTGGTGAGCAGCAGCGAAGAAGAGCGACGCATTGTGTGAAAACCCCCGAACCCATCAGACAGCGCCACCCCTAGACGGGACTTGTCGCAACATGTTGGCAGGTTCGGGGAAGTTTGTCGCAATTTGTAATAAGGCTTATGCGTTCTTCATGTGCCTTCGGCACGGCGGCACCGGCCCTCACCCCCACCCGGCCGCCCATTCAGGATACACTCTGTAGGAGACCGGGTGGGGGAAGAGGGCCGGTGCGGCTCCCCAGAACAATCAGCGCGTGGGTACCGGCTCCGGGCCGCTGTAATCGTAAAAGCCCTTGCCGCTCTTGCGGCCGTACCAGCCGGCCTCGACATATTTGACGAGCAAGGGCGCGGGACGATATTTGGGGTCGCCGGTGGTCTGCTGGAGCACCTTGCAGATTTCCAGCAGCGTATCGAGGCCGACGAAGTCCGCGAGCGTCAGCGGCCCCATCGGATGGTTGCAGCCCAGCTTCATGCCGGTGTCGATGTCGACGACGCCGCCGATGCCCTCGCTCAGTACGAAGCAGGCTTCGTTGAGCATGGGGACGAGGATGCGGTTCACCAGGAAGCCGGGCGAATCGAAGGCGTTGACCACGGTCTTGCCCAGCTTCGTCGCATAGCCCTCGATCGCGGCGATGGTTTCGGGCGCGGTGGCGAGGCCCCGGATCACTTCGATGAGGCCCATGACCGGCACCGGGTTGAAGAAGTGGACGCCCACGAAGCGCGCGGCGTCGGGTGCAGATTGCGCCAGGCGAGTGATGGGGATCGAGGAGGTGTTGGAAGCGAGGATGGCGTCGGGCGCCAGCACAGCCGCGAGATTGCCGAAGATCGTGCGCTTGATGTCCTCGCGCTCGGTCGCGGCCTCGATCACCAGTTGCGCGGCCGACAAGGGCGCGATCTCGCCTACGGGCAAGATGCGGGCAAGGGCGGCGTCGGCGTCGGCCTGGGCCAGCTTGCCCTTCTCCACCGCCTTGGCGAGCAGCTTCGCGATGCCGTCGCGGCCCTTCTGCGCGCGGGGCAGGTCGATATCGGAGAGGATGACATCATAGCCGGCCTGCGCCGATACCTGCGCGATGCCCGCGCCCATCTGGCCAGCGCCGATCACGCCCACGGTGCGAATGTCCGTCATCCTGTCTTCTCTCCGTTCATTTCAGTCGAGGAGCTTCCTAACGAGAGTGTCGGGGCGTCGCCAGCCTTAGTCCCGTTCGATCCAGAAGATCGTCTCCACCGGATGTTCGAACGCCTCGGCGAATTTGAGCGCGAGCAGGGCGGAGGGGCTGAACACGAGATTCTCGATGGTGTTCACGGTCTTGCGGGAGACGCCGATGCGTTCGGCGAGCGCGGCCTGGGTCCAGCCGCGCGCTTCCCTCTCCTCCCGCACCCGGTTCGCCAGCCGCTCGTTCATGCGGCGAGCGACTTGCGTTCGAGTGCGCCGAAGCGGATCAGCGCAGCCCCGACACCGACCGTGACGAGCACCTGCAATGCGGTGCGCAGGTCGATCGGTTTGTAGAAGCTGGCGGCATAGCAGATCACGACGCACAGCAGCATCGCCCAGAAGCCGCCGACCAGCGCGCAGCGCCGGTTGTTCTCGCTGATCTCGTCGTTGATCAGCGCGCGTACCGCCGGGCCACGTCCGAAGCCGCCGCCATAGAGCAGGAAGACGAACAATATGGCGACCCAGATGCCCCAGGCGACCAGCTGCACGATATCGACGGCGCGGTCGAGCGAACCTCCTTTGAAACCGAAGCCCTGGGTGGCGACGAAGACGATCCCCATCGACCAGGCGGTACGGGCGCGGCGCTGGGCCAGGCGGTCGGCAAGTTCTACGTCGGACATGCGTAAATCCCTTCATGTAACCTTTGCGTTACAAGTAACCTGTGGGTTACATCGCGTCAAGAGGGCTTTGCGCGGGCGAGTCCGCATGGTTAAAAGGCCCCGCATGTCCGCGTCGCCGCCGCATCCTTCTCCCGTATCGGGCCGCTTCGTCGATGCCGTGCATCGCTTCCCGCTGCGCGTCTATTTCGAGGATACGGACCTGTCGGGCATGGTCTATCACGCGAATTATCTGCGCTATATGGAGCGCGCCCGGTCCGACATGCTGCGCGTCGCGGGGATCAACCAGCGCGCCAATCTGGAAGGCGGGGAGGGGGTCTATGCCGTCACCGACCTTGCCATCCGCTACAAGCGGCCGGCGCGGCTGGACGACGACTTGTACGTCGCCAGCCGGGTGACGGCGGTCAGCGCCGTGACCTGCTCCATTCATCAGTCAGTCATGCGTGAGCATGAACTTCTGGCCGAAGGGGACGTCGCCGTCGCCTATCTGACGCCGCAAGGCCGCCCCCGGCGGCAACCGCGCGACTGGATCGCGATTTTCACCGCCTTGAGCAAAGGGGAAGATTTCCACCCATGAGCCTGAATATCCCCGAAGTCGGCGCTGCGGTCGCCGCCGCCGGTCCCGCCACGCTGTCGCCGCTGACGCTGTTCCTGCAGGCGGACATCGTCGTGAAGGGCGTGATGATCGGCCTGTTGCTGGCCAGCATCTGGACCTGGGCGATCATCATCGGCTTCAGCTTCTCGCTGCGCAAGGCGAGCAGGCATGGCCGCGATTTCGAGCGCGACTTCTGGAAGGCGGACGATATCGACCGCTTCTACGAGACGCGCGGCAAGGCGGAGATGCCCGCGGCCAAGGTGATGGCGGCCGGTGTTACCGAATGGCGGCGCTCCACCGCGCAGAAGGTGGTCGATCGCGAAGGCACGCGCGACCGGCTGTCGACCGCGATGTCGAGCGCCATTGCGGCGGAGGTCGATCGCCTTTCTGACCGGCTGAACGTGCTGGCGACGGTGTCGTCGGCGGCACCGTTCATCGGCCTGTTCGGCACGGTCTGGGGCATCATGCGCGCCTTCACCGCGATCGCGGCCGAGCAGAACAGTTCGCTCGCTGTCGTGGCACCGGGCATTGCCGAAGCGCTGTTCGCGACCGCGATTGGCCTGTTCGCGGCGATCCCGGCGCTGATCGCGTACAACCGCTTTTCGCATGGCATCAACAAGCTGGAGTCGCGGCTGTCGCGCTTTGCCGACGGGTTCTACTCGACCCTGAGCCGTGAGCTGGAGTCGCAGCGATGAACTTGAGCATCGCTGCAAACAGGAACGCACGCTGATGGGCATGTCGGGTCCTCCCTCCGGCCGTCGGGGTCGTGGACGGCCGCCGATGGCGGAGATCAACGTCACGCCGCTGGTGGACGTGATGCTGGTGCTGCTGATCATCTTCATGGTGACCGCGCCGCTGCTGGTGACGGGTGTGCCGGTGAAGCTGCCCGAGACGCGCGCCAAGGGGCTGGACCAGGATCAGAAACCCAAGGTGGTGTCTATCGACCCTGACGGCGTGGTCTATATCGACGAGGAGGCGGTGTCGGACGCCGATCTGCCGGCCCGTTTCGGCGAGATCGTCGCCGCAAACGCCGGCCAGCCCGAAGCGCCGCAGATCTTCCTGCGCGCCGACACGGGCCTCAATTATGGTCGGGTGATGAAGGTGATGGGCGAGCTGAACCGCGCGGGTCTCAACCGGGTGGCGCTGGTCAGCACGGGGGCGCAGGACAGCGCCCGTTCAGAATAGGGTTCCTAGCAGTTGGCCATGGAGCGCGCGGAAAAGATCGGCCTTGGCGTCGCGACGGTGGGACATGTCCTGCTGTTCGCGCTGCTGTCGGCCGGGCTGATGTCCGCGCCCAATCCGCTCAAACTCAATTCGCCGCCGATGGATGTCAGCATCGTCGACGAGGTGGCGCTGAAATCCACCGCGCCGCGCATCTCGACCGAGCCGCCGCCGCCCAGCATCGCGCCCGAAAAGGGGCCGACCGAGGACGCCAAGCCGGCGGAACTGCCCGAGCCTGAACCCGTGCCTGTGCCGGAGCCAAAGCCCGTGTCGCCAGCGCCCAAGCCCAAGCCCGCGCCGCCCAAGGAAGTGCCCAAGCCTGCGCCCAAGCCCGTGCCGGCCAAGAAGGACACGCCCAAGCCGGTCGCGAAGCCCAAGCCGAAGCCGGCCGCGGAAAAGCCCGCGCCGGCCAAGGCGAAGCCTGCGCCCGAAAAGCCCAAGGCCGCCGCCGCTGCGCCAGCCAAGCCGGCGGCCAAGGCGAAGACCGACGCGCCGGCCAAGGCCAGTGGCGCGGGCAAGGCGGACAAGCCGCGCGGCTCGCTGCTGGGCAAGGATTTCGAGAAGAGCCTGGCCTCCAATGTCGATGCGCCGCGCAAGCCCGCTGTCGCGCCGCCCGCCGCCGCCATGGGCGCGCAGCAGAAGGCGGCGCTGGATCGCGTCATCAGCGATCAGATCTATCGTCACCTGCGCTTGCCGTCCGGCGCTGACGTGGAATTGCTCGTCGCGCTGCTGGAAGTGAAACTGGATCGTGACGGAACCGTTATAGGCAGGCCCACGGTGCTGGACGTGACCGGCGTCAACGCCAGCAACAGCGCGCAGGTGTCCGTCTACAAGGAGCGGGCGGTGCAGGCGGTGATGCAGGCGTCCCCCTTCCGGGGGCTGCCGGCGGAATATTACGAACAATGGAAGTGGCTGAAGCCGCTTCGCGTTTATGCAAGGAAGGCGCAATGAGAGGCTTTCGGACCCTAATCCTGACAGCGGTTCTGCTGGCTGGCGTTTCGCCGGCGGCGGCCCAGCTTTCGGTCGACGTGACCGGCGAAATCCAGAGCAACCTGAAGGTCGCGGTGCCGGTGATGCCCGCGCAGCAGGATGTGGCGACGCCGGCCGGTTCCGCGTCCGAACTGGGGCGCAAGATTGCCGAGGTGGTGGTCGCGGACCTTAAAGGCTCCGGCCTGTTCGATCCGTCGGGTCCGGGCGGCATGCCCGCCGTGGCGATGCCCGAAGTGACCTTCCCGCAATATGACAAATGGGGTGGTTACGAGGCGCTGGTGCAGGGCTTCGTGCGGACCACGGGGGGCGAGGCGGACATCACCGTCGGCTGTTACCTGTATGACGTGGCGCTCAAGCAGGAGATGACGCGGCAGGGCTTCATCGTCGCGCCGCGCGACTGGCGGCGGGCCGCGCACAAATGCGCCGACGCCATCTATGCACGCCTGTCGGGCGAGAGTCCGTTCTTCGACAGCCGCATCGCCTATATCGCGGAGAGCGGGCCGAAGGGGAACCGCGTCAAGCGGCTGGCGATCATGGATTCGGACGGGGCGAACCATCGCTTCATCACCAATGGTCAGTCGATCGCCCTGACGCCGCGCTGGTCGCCCGACTACAAGTCGATCGTCTATGTGAGCTATCTGGGCACGCGGGTGCGGCTTTACATCTACGATTACAACACCGGCTCGCAGCGGCTGGTGACGGAAAGCAGCAACCCGACCTTCGCGCCGCGCTGGTCGCCCGATGGCCGCAACATCCTGTTTTCCATGGCGGTGGCGGGCAATACCGACATCTATCGCGTGTCGGCGCAGGGCGGCCAGCCGATGCGGCTGACCAATTCGCCGGGCATCGACGTGGGCGGCAGCTATTCGCCGGATGGTTCGAAGATCGTGTTCGAGAGCGATCGGTCGGGCGGGCAGCAGATCTATGTCATGAACGCGGACGGATCGAACCAGCAGCGGATCAGCCATGGCGGCGGACGCTATGCGACGCCCGAATGGTCGCCGCGCGGTGACCTCATTGCCTTCACCAAGATGTCGGGCGACTTCAAGGTGGCCGTGATGACGCCGGGGGGCGACAATGAGCGCATCCTGACCAATGGCTGGCAGGACGAACAGCCCAGCTGGTCGCCCAATGGCCGCGTGCTGCAATTCTTCCGCACCTCGCCGGGCAAGCAGGGGTCGAGCCAGATCTGGCAGGTGGACCTGACCGGCGTCAATGAACGGCGGATTCCAACGCCGCTCAGCGGGTCGGACCCGGCCTGGGGACCGTTGCGGCCGTAACGCCAGGCGTCAGCGCAGGTTCAGCTTGGGGAACCTAATCGTCTTGACAGCGTAACGATCTTCACGAAGCATGACAGCAACATGCGGGCGGCAGGATTTTGAAGGAGACCCCGATGAGATTGTCCAGAACCTTGCTGATGGCGACGGCCGTCGTCTCGCTCGCCGCCTGTTCGAAGAAGCCGCCGGCCGAACTGCCGCCGGCGCCCGGTCCGGCCGCGCCTGTCGACAATGGTTATGGCGGCAACAGCGGCCCGGCCAAGGGCAGCCAGGCGGACTTCATCGCGTCGGTTTCGTCCGATCGCATCTTCTTCAACCTCAACGAATATGATGTCGACGCGCAGGACCAGCAGACCTTGCAGAGCCAGGCCGCCTGGTTGCAGCAGAACCCTAGCGTGCGCGTGACCATCGAGGGGCATGCCGACGAGCGCGGCACCCGCGACTACAACATCGCGCTGGGCGAGCGGCGCGCCAATGCGGCGAAGAACTATCTCGCCTCGCTGGGGATCGATCCGGGCCGCATCTCGACCGTCAGCTATGGCAAGGAACGGCCGGCGGCGCTGGGGTCCGACGAGGCGGCCTGGGCGCAGAACCGTCGTGCGGTGACGGTGACCATTCAGTACTGATCGCGCGTTTTCGCGTGAAGAAAGGCCCGCCGGTCATGCGACTGGCGGGCTTTTTCTATTTCGGGGGCTGCTGGCGTTCCTTGGCCCGTTCCAGCGTCGTGAAGAACCAGAACATCGCGACCGCAAACGGGAAGGTGAGCAGGCCATAGGGGAAGTCGATCCCGAAATAGCCCATGATGTGGCCGAAGATCATCATCGTCAGGCAATAAGACAGGATCAGGCAGAAGGCGGCCTTGAACAGGAGGAAGGCGGCGCGTTTGAGGTGGTGCATGGCGGTTCCTCTATTGCCCCAGCGCGGCCAGCGCCATAGCGATCGCGCCGAGCGGGCCGGCGTCGGCGCCCAGCACGGGCGGCGTCACGATGCTGCCCACCGTCGCGGCGGTGACATGCGGGAGATAGCCGCTCAGCCCCTCGACCAGCCGCATCCGTATATGCGGCAGCAGATGCGCCTGCCCCAGACCGACTCCGCCGCCGATCAGCACGCGCCGCACTGACGTTGTCAGCAGCAGGCTCGCCAGCAGTTCGGCGATGTCGCTGGCGACCACGTCCCAGCCGGGATGGTCCGCCGGGATATGATCGCCGGGCATGCCGAAACGCGCGGCGAGCGCGGGGCCACTCACTAGGCCCTCGATACAGTCGCCATGGAAGGGGCAGACGCCCGCGAAACCGTCGCCGGGCGCGCGGCGGATGCGAACATGGCCGATTTCCGGGTGTAGCGCGCCATGCACCGGCCGACCGTCGATGACGATGCCGCCGCCAAGCCCGGTGCCGATCGTGATGTAGCACAGGCTGGGCGCTGTCTCTCCCCGCCCCGCCCCCCAGCGTGCCTCCGCCAGCGCCGCGCCGTTGACGTCGGTGTCGAAGGCGTGCGGGAGGGCGGGCAGGGCAGCGGCGAGTGGGCCGACGATGTCCGCGCCGCTCCAGCCGGGCTTGGGCGTGGGCAGCATGCGGCCATAATCGGGCCTGGAGCGATCCAGCATGATCGGGCCGAAGGATGCGATGCCGAGCGCCGCGACCGGCTCCTGCGCATGCCATTCGCGCAGGATAGCAGCGGCTTGGGCGAGCGTCTCGTCCGGCGCGCCGGTGGGGATCGCGTGACGACGCTCCAACGCCTGCCCCCGTGCGGTCGCCAGGATCAGCTTGGTGCCGCCCAGCTCCACGCCGGCCACCAGGGGGAGGAGGGCAGTCACGCGCGCGGGGTCAGGCGCAGTCCTTGCCGATCCACTTGCCGCTGGTGCGCGCCTTCATGGTCATGCTGGCCCCCTGCGGCCCGCCCTCATTCTTCATGTCCATCAGCATTTCATAGCTTTCCGAACCATAAGTGCCGGACATCACCGCGGTCATCGTGCCACCCGCATTCTTGCACATGATCTTGCCGGTCAGCTTGCCGCTGCTGGCGTCGAAGCCGCTATAGGTGCAATCCTTGGAGCGCTGGCCGGAGAACATCGCGCCGTCCGGATTTTCGGCTTCTTCGGGCGTCACGCAATATTTCATGTCGTTCTTGGCCATGGCGCGCTTCATCTGCTCCTTGGCCTGTTCGGGCATGCCGCCGGGCACGCCGGCCATGTCGAGCTGCTCGATCTCGAAGCTGCCCTGCCACTGGCCCGGTTTCAGCTTCACCTTGGAGACTTCCGCTTTCACCGCCTCGGCGGTCTGCGGCCCGGTGTCGGGGACCTTGGCGGCCTTCTCGCCGCAGCTGGCGAGCAGGGCGGTCGTGGCGGCGGCGAGTATCAGCATCGGTGCGCGCATGGGCGTCTCTCCCTCAATAATCCTGTTCCTTCATAGGCGTGGCTGACGCTCTGACGCATCAAGATTCGTGGTTACGCAAGTCGGCAATATTGTTCTTGTTTTGTTCTAAGCTCTCTGATAGGCGATATCGCCTGAATCGGGGGGATGACGATGAGGGCGCAAGACGGTGCGGGAAGAACGATAACGGCCTTCAGCTTTTATCTGAGGACGGGCCGACGGATCGCGCCTGATATCGAAGTCAAATTCAATCCCTGGCATGATGAAGACAATGGGCGGTTCACCTTCGTCGGGCAGGGGCGATATTATTCTGCTGACGGTGCGCAGGGCGATGGCGGTTCGTTCGGTGGCGGTGGCGCAAGCGGCGACTGGGCGACGGCCGAGGATCGTCGTTTGGCGCTCAATCGGGAAAGTGGCGTCCCGGATCGTCGGCACCTGCACCCGCGCCATCCCAACAACCATTCAGTTCACGTCGTGGAAGCCGGTGAATCCCTTTCCCGGATAGCGGCTCTGCGCAGAGGGTTGAAAGCAAGCGATCTTGCCTGGCTGAACGCCGTGCCGATGGACCGCCCGCTGCGTGTCGGACAGCGGATCATGCTGCCGCATCAGGCGTATCTGGATGCGAGCCGTGAAGCGAAAAACAAGTTCCTGGGACTGGCCGCCTATATGGATGCGCATGGTGGGAAGCTGCCGCCGCATCCCGCCAATCCCCCGTCAATTATAGAGCAAATCCTGGATTCCAAGTGGCGGAGGGAAACGCGGAATGCCTATGATTTCCACATCGATCCCATCGAACGATCGAGAAAGATTTTTGGTCAGATGTCGCTGGCGGGCAAGCCTGCGCGATCGCGAAGTGCGCAGGCCAATGCAGGCAAGCCCGATCGTCGTACTGACGATGATGGCGGTCACTTCATCGCCGCTCGCTTCAACGGACCCAGCGACGGCTTCAATCATTTCGCCCAGAATGCGAACTTCAATCGCGGGGCCTATCGTGTCATGGAAGATGGCTGGGCCAGGGATTTGCGCGCGGGTCGAAAGCTGTTCGTGGTCATTGAGCCATTTTATGGAGGAGCGTCAAAACGACCAAACCGCGTCATCGTCACTTGGACGATCGACGGAAAAGAATATTCAAGAGACTTCTCAAATGAAGCAAAAGGCAAGGCCGATGAAGCAAGATAAGCTGGACCTTCTCGGGCCGCTCATGAACGATCTGGGTCAAGAGTTGGCTGATATCGTCGGCGGTGATCCAGACGGCGTATTCCTATATGTCGAGGTAGGCGAGGGATGGGTGGAGCCTAGTGTTTTCAAAGACGAGGGAGATGTGATCCGCTACTACAGTCCGCGTGGCACGGATCTATCGAATATTTTGCGCAAGGCTTGGTATCTCGAACCCGATCAGCCAAACATGCGTTGGTCCGTTCTGGAATATGACGTCAAGGACGGCCAATTCGCGGTTACCCTGAAATATCCCGAAGAGGTCAACGTCGAGGTCATGGACGAAGAACGCCGGGAAGCAGCTCTGCGTGCCCGCTATGGCGATAAGCCCGTGTTTTATCCGCCGCTGTCGGAGGCGGCTTTCGAACTGAAACCCTGAACGCCGATTGCGTCGTTCTTGCAACGCCCCATATTCGCCCCATGTCCATCCAAATCCGCACATCGCTCGAAGAGCCGGAGACCGGCGAGAACTTCGTCCCCCATCGCCCGGCGCGGCCGGAGAAGAGTGAGGGGGGCAAGGCGTTCAAGCTGGTTAGCGAGTATGAGCCGTCCGGCGACCAGCCGACCGCCATCGCCGAGCTGGTGGCGACGGCGCGGACGGGGGAGCGGGACCAGGTGCTGCTGGGCGTCACCGGCTCGGGCAAGACCTTCACGATGGCCAAGGTGATCGAGGCGATGCAGCGTCCCGCTCTGGTGCTCGCCCCCAACAAGATTCTCGCCGCGCAGCTTTATGGCGAGTTCAAGAGCTTCTTCCCCGACAATGCGGTCGAATATTTCGTCAGCTATTACGACTATTACCAGCCCGAAGCCTATGTCGCGCGGTCCGACACCTATATCGAGAAGGAGTCGAGCGTAAACGAGAGCATCGACCGGATGCGCCATTCGGCCACCCGTGCGCTGCTGGAGCGGGACGATGTCATTATCGTCGCGTCGGTCTCCTGCCTCTACGGCATCGGCTCGGTCGAGACCTATTCGGCGATGACCTTCGCCATGAAGAAGGGCGGGATCGAGGATCAGCGGGAGATCATCCGCAAGCTGGTCGCGCTGCAATACAAGCGCAACGATGCAGCCTTCAATCGCGGCAATTTCCGCGTGAAGGGCGACAATCTGGAGATTTTTCCGTCGCATTACGAGGACACCGCCTGGCGCGTCAGCTTCTTCGGCAACGAGATCGAGGAGATCGTCGAGTTCGACCCGCTGACCGGCAAGAAGATCGCCAGCCTCGATTATGTGAAGGTTTTCCCCAACAGCCACCACGTCACCCCCGGCCCGACGCTGAAGCAGGCGATGGAGGCAATCCGCCACGAACTGACCGAGCGGCTCAAGGAACTGGAGGGCGAGGGCAAGCTGCTGGAAGCGCAGCGCCTCGAACAGCGCACCAATTTCGACCTGGAGATGATCGCGGCCACCGGCTCCTGCGCGGGGATCGAGAATTACTCTCGCTTCCTCACCGGCCGCCTGCCCGGCGAGCCGCCGCCGACGCTGTTCGAGTATATCCCGGAAAATGCGCTGCTGTTCGTCGATGAAAGCCACCAGACCGTGCCGCAGATCGGCGCGATGGCGCGCGGCGACCATCGGCGCAAGATTACGCTCGCCGAATATGGCTTTCGTCTGCCCAGCTGCATCGACAACCGGCCGCTGCGTTTCAACGAATGGGACGCGATGCGGCCACAGACCGTCAGCGTCTCCGCCACCCCCGGCCCGTGGGAGATGGAGCAGACCGGCGGCGTCTTCGCCGAACAGGTGATCCGCCCCACCGGCCTCATCGACCCGCCGGTCGAGATCAAGCCGGTGGAGGATCAGGTCGACGACCTCATCAACGAATGCCGCAAGGTGACGGCGCAGGGATACCGCACGCTCGTCACCACGCTGACCAAGCGCATGGCGGAGGACCTGACAGAGTTCATGCACGAAGCGGGCATCAAGGTCCGCTACATGCACAGTGACGTCGAGACGCTGGAGCGTATCGAGTTGATCCGCGATCTGCGGCTGGGCGTCTATGATGTGCTGATCGGCATCAACCTGTTGCGCGAGGGGCTGGACATTCCCGAATGTGGGCTGGTGGCCATATTGGACGCGGACAAGGAAGGCTTTTTGCGGTCTGAGACCTCGCTCATTCAGACCATCGGTCGCGCGGCGCGTAATGTGGAGGGGCGCGTCATCCTCTATGCCGACCGCATCACCGGGTCGATGGAGCGGGCGCTCAACGAAACCGGCCGCCGGCGCGAGAAGCAGCAGGAGTATAATGCGCTGCACGGCATCACGCCGATGACGGTGAAGAAGAATATCGGCGACATCATCGCCCATGTCGCGTCGAAGGATCAGGTCACGGTCGAGACGGGGCTGGATGAGCGGCCGCACCTCGTCGGCCACAATCTGCGCGCCTATATCGAGGAGCTGGAAAAGAAGATGCGCGCGGCGGCGGCGGACCTGGAGTTCGAGGAGGCCGGGCGCATCCGCGACGAAATCCGCAAGCTGGAGGCGGAGGAGCTTGGTTTGCCGCATGAGCAGCAGGTGGCTGCGCCGAAGGGGCGGGCTACGGAGGGGAAGCCGGGGACGCGCAAGGGGCGATTTGGGAAGACGACGCGGAAATTTGGGCGGTGATTATCTGCGCCTATGTCTAAATCGAGTGATGATTTAGACATAGACCGATAGCTTCTCGATGTATTGATAAGTGGCTGCCCATTGAAGGATCGCAGCCATGGTCAAGCCAGCAAAACTCTACACCCAGCTTCTCGAAACGCGGCGAAGAACGGTTTCATTCCGGGATTTCGTGGCGCTGGTTCTGGCTTTCGGATTTATCGAGGCGAGGGTGCGGGGCAGTCATCGCTGTTTCAGAAACCCGGCGTGCCCCCGGCTCTTGGTCATCCAGCCCAAAGGCAATGACGCGAAGGACTACCAAGTTCGCGAACTGCTTGATATGATCGAGGAGTTCGGGCTGACGTTGGAAGAGTGATGCCGCACCATTATCACATCAATGTCTTCTGGTATCCGGCCGACGAGTGCTGGATCGCCGACGTGCCCGACCTCAAGCCCTGCTCCGCACATGGTGATACGCCGACTGAAGCGATCGCCGAAGCGGAGATAGCCATCAACCTCTGGCTGGAAGTCGCTCGCGAAAACGGCATGCCTATTCCCGAAGCCCGCTACCGCCCCGCCATCTACGCTGCGTGACATCGTAGCAATCGCTGCAGTTTCCTGTCCCTGCAAGCGCATCCGGGCTGGACAATCGCCGCGGACTGGTGTTCGACCGGAACGGTAACGGGCATCGGGAGAGGTCATGACGGAGCCGTCCGGCGACATGGCGCCATCCTCGGACACAGCGCGGGGCTTTGCATTGCTGGAGCCGTTGCGGGAGCGGACGTTCCGCACGATCTGGACTGCCAGCCTGTTTTCTAATTTCGGTCAGCTGATCCAGGGCGTCGGCGCGGCGTGGCTGATGACGAAGCTGTCGTCGTCGGCCGAGATGGTGGCGCTGGTGCAGACGGCGCTGATGCTGCCGATGATGCTGGTGGCGCTGCCGGCGGGCGCGATCGCCGACATGTTCGACCGGCGCAAGGTGGCGCTGTCGGGACTGGCGTTCGCCTGCGTGATGGCGCTGACGCTGACCGGGCTGGATCTGGCCGGGCTGGTGACGCCCTGGGTGCTGCTGGCGTTTTGCTGCCTGATCGGCGGTGGCGCGGCGATGTACCAGCCGGCCTGGCAGGCGTCGGTCGGCGAGCAGGTGAGCAGCCGCCAGTTGCCCGCAGCGATCGCGCTGGGCACGATCAGCTATAATGTCGCGCGCAGCTTCGGCCCGGCGGTGGGCGGCGTCATCGTCGCGGCGTTCGGCGCGATGGCGGCTTTTGCGACCAACGCCCTGTTCTACCTGCCGCTGATCATCGCCTTTTTCCGGTGGGATCGGCGTCATGTTCCGTCCCGCCTGCCGCCCGAACGGATCGACCGGGCGATCATATCGGGCGTGCGCTATGCGCTGCATGCGCCACCGATCCGTATCGTGCTGATCCGCACGCTGGCGGCCGGCCTGACCGGGGCGTCGGTGGCGGCGCTGACGCCGTTGGTGGCAAAGACGCTGCTGCACGGCAATGCCAGCACTTATGGGCTGTTGCTGGGCGCTTATGGCGTCGGCGCGGTGATCGGTGCGGTCGGGCTGGACATGGTGCGGCAGAAGCTGCGCGCCGAGCAGGCCGCGCGGTTGCTGGCGGTGACTGGCGGCGCGATGATGGTGGTGGTCGGGATCAGCACCAGTCTGTGGCTGACGATCGTGGCGATGATGATCACTGGCGCGGCCTGGATGATCCTGGTCGCCCTATTCAACATCGCGGTGCAGATGGCCGCGCCGCGATGGGTGACGGCGCGGGCCTTGGGCTGTTTCACCTGTGCGGTCACCGGGGGCATGGCGGCCGGCGCCTGGTTCTGGGGCGCGGTCGCTGCGTCGCACGGCGTGGCGCAGGCGATGGCGCTGTCCGGCGTGGCCGTCGCGCTGACGCCGCTGCTGGGGTTGGTGTTCCGTTTGCCGAGCGAGACGCCGCAGGGGCTGGAGATGCACGCCATGCCCGACATGCCGCCGGTGGGGCTGGCGCTGACCCCGCGCAGCGGCCCGATTATCATCGAGGTCGATTATCGCGTCGATACCGATCTGGCGCGCGATTATTACGAGGCGATGCAGAAGCTGCGCACCGCGCGGATGCGCAGCGGCGCGTTCGACTGGACGCTGGCGCGCGATATCGCCGACCCGGAACTGTGGACCGAGCAATATGCCTGCCCCACCTGGGGGGACTATCTGCATATGCGCGATCGCATGACGATGGCCGACCGGGTGTTGCAGCAGGCGGCGGACGCTTTTCACCGGGGTGACGAACGGCGGGTGCGGCGCAAGCTGGAGCGGCCGGTCGGATCGGTGCGCTGGCGCGCGGATACCCCCGACCGGCGGGACGAAAAGAGCGGTCTGCTGGTTCCCTGAGCGGGATGCGGTCAGTGGGTGCGGCTGGTGACGTTCGCGGTGCCGTCGGCCTGCACTTCGATGAGATGGGCGGTGTCGTTATCGCATTGCGCCTTCCATCCGCGCACGCCGGTACGGATCTCGGCGCGTTCCGACGCGGTGACGGAGGGGCAGGCAGCCCCCGACGCGCGGATCGCGCGTTCGAACACGCCGTTACGAGCGTCCTCGTCCAGCTTCGCGACCGCAGCGGCGGCTCCGGAGTCGGGCGCGGGCGTGACGCGACGTTCGGGTGTTTCGCTCTCCCCACAGGACATCAGCGCGAGGGTCGCCGCCAGTCCGAACATCCGCCGCATGCCGTCATCTCCTTCTTGGGTTGGCGCGCCTTGTGTCACCGAAAGAACATTCGGGCCAGCCGCTTGGCTCCGGCCGTGCGAAAAATCGATGACGGCCATGCCATTATGATACGTCTGGCGAGACGAGGCTTTATGGGGGTGAAGCATGCGGCTTCTGCTGGTGATGATGGCGTTGGTTCTGGGATTGGGCGCGGCCCATGCCGCGCCGGGCAAGCGCATGGTGATCGTGGACGATGATGTAATTGGCCTCAATGGCGTGCCGTTGCTGCTGCTCCAGAGTCCGGACGTGGAGTTGCTGGGCATCACCACGACCAGCGGATCGGTGTGGCGCGATACCGCGACCGCCTGGGCCTTGCGCACGCTGGAGATTGTGGGGCGGCCGGACGTGCCGGTGGTGCCGGGCGCGGTGCTTCCGCTGGTCAACAGCGCGGAGGCGGTGAAGCGCTGGGAAGGGCTGTACGGTCGGCTGGTGTTCAAGGGGCCGTGGACCGACTACTGGCCGGACGGCACGATCCAGCAGCATCCGGGGGTCAATGATCCCGCGCATGTGCCTGATCTGCCGATCGGCAATCCGACGTTGAAGCCGAGCGACGAGACGGCGGCCCTGTTCCTGGTGCGGATGGTGAAGGCGCATCCGGGCGAGATCACGCTGATCGCAACGGGACCCATGACCAACATCGCGATCGCGCAGAGCCTGGACCCGAGCTTTGCCGGCAATGTGAAGGAAATCGTCTATATGGGCGGCAGCCTGGCCCCGCATCAGGTGCTGGAGGGAGCGTCGGCCGAGCAGTTCGCGCGCGAGTTCGTCAACTCGCCCCGCCGCGAATTCAACATCCGCTGGGATCCGGAGGCGGCGAAGATCGTCGCGCATGCGCCGTGGAAGAGGATGACGATGATCCCGGTCGATCCGTCCACCGGCACGCAGTGGACGCGCGCCTTTCTGAACAGCCTGAAGCCTGCGGGGACGCCGCTGACCGACCTCATCCAGAAAGGGCCGCAGCCGGGCTTTCCGATGTGGGACGAGATCGCCGCGATGGTGTGGCTGCACCCGGAGATCGTGACGAAGGAAGAGCGGTTGTGGATCGATTTCGAGACCAGCCAGACGGCGGCTTGTGGCGATACGCTGTCCTGGACGGAGGCGTATAGGCCGGGGCTGGGAGAACAGGCGCAGCGGGTGATTCTGGCGGTCGATCGAGCGAAGATGGAGGCGGCGATGCGGACGATTTACATGCGGCGATGAAGATTTGGCCGCAAGGCGCGGGAAGCCATGCGGCGGGGTTGCGCCTATGTCGGCAGCCATGGACCTGACCGATATCGACCTTTACGGCGCAGCGCGCCTGCCCGCTCTGCTCAGCCCCGAACAATGTGCGGAGGTGATCGCGCTTTGGGAACGGCCGGAGATGTTCCGCAAGGAAGTGGTGATGGCGCGGCATGGGTTCGGGCGGGGGCGTTACCGCTATTTCGACTATCCGCTGCCGCCGACGGTCGCGGCGCTGCGCGATGCGCTCTACCCGGCGCTGGTGCGGCAGGCGGATCAATGGGCGCAGATGCTGGGATCAGGCGAGGTCTATCCGCAGCGCCACGCCGATTTTCTGGCGCATGGCGCGCTGGGCGGACAGGATCGGGCGACGCCGCTGCTGCTGCGATACGAGGAGGGCGACTGGAACGCGCTCCACCAGGATGTGTACGGGCCGCATCTGTTTCCGTTACAGGCGGCGGTGCTGCTGTCCGCGCCGGAACGGGATTTTACCGGCGGCGCGTTCGTGCTGACCGAGCAAAGGCCGCGCATGCAGTCGCGGGCGGAGGTGGTGCCGCTGGCACAGGGTGACGCGGTGGTGTTTCCGGTGCGCGACCGGCCGGTGGAAGGCGCGCGCGGCGTGTATCGGGTGCAGATGCGGCATGGGGTGAGCCGGCTGCTGTCGGGGGTGCGCTATACGCTGGGCCTCATCTTTCACGATGCGGCGAGTTGAAGGCGCGCTTCATAGGGCGCTCAGGCCATGTTTTTTCATGCAGTGGCGCAGCTGGTCGTAAGTGAGGCCCAGGCCCTTGGCGGTGGCGCGCTGGTTGTAGCGGAAACGTTCGAGCGCGGCGCGGACGATCGCGGCCTCATGCGCGTCGACGGCGGATTTGAGGTCGGTGATCGCTTCGAGCGCGGCGGAGAGCGCCGGTTGAACAGCAGCGGTTTCGCGCGTCGGTGAAGGCGCGGCGGGGGCGTGCATCATCGACACCGGCTTCCAGGGCGAGGCGAAGGGATCGAACACGATGCGGCTGATTGGCCGGTTGGGTTCGTCCCAGCGATAGACCGCGCGTTCGACCACATTGCGCAGCTCGCGGACGTTGCCGGGCCAGCCATGGCCTTCCAGTTCGGCCATGCAGGCAGGCGAAAAGCCGGGCCATTGCGGCCAGCCAAGCTCCGCGGCCATGCGCCGGCCGAAATGATCGGCGAGCACGCTGATGTCGCCTTCGCGCGCGCGCAGCGGCGGCAGGGTGATAACCTCGAAACTCAGGCGGTCGAGCAGATCGGGGCGGAAGCGGCCGGCGTCGGCAGCGGCGGGCAGGTCCTCATTGGTGGCGGCGACGATGCGGACGTCCACCGTGACCGGGCGCGAGGCGCCGATGCGCGTGACCTCGCCATACTCCACCACACGCAGCAATCGCTCCTGCGCGGCCATGGAAAGCGTGCCCAGCTCGTCGAGGAAAAGCGTGCCGCCGTCCGCTTCCTCGAAGCGGCCGGCGCGGGCGCGCGCGGCGCCGGTGAAGGCGCCCTGTTCATGACCGAAAAGCTCGGCCTCTATCAACGTTTCCGGCAAGGCTGCGCAGTTCATGGTGACCAGCGGTTCGTCCCAGCGCGGCGACTGGCGATGCAGCCGCTCGGCGATCAACTCCTTGCCGGTGCCGCGTTCGCCGATCACCAGCACGGGCCGGTTGAGCCGGGCGGCGCGCTCGGCCTGTTCGACGGCGTCGAAAAAGGCCATGCTCTGGCCGACGAACTGCGTATTCTTTTCCATCCCCAACATTTGGGCAAATTTCCCACCTTTCGGCAAGATGAATTCGACATTCAGGGGTGCGACAGGCGAGAAAAATGGCGGAAATGCAGGGCTTTTCTAGAATTGGCACAGCCTCTGCAATGTTGTCTGCGAAGCCGCTGAACAAAGTGCGGCACACACATGAAGGCCAAGGTTCAGGGAGTTTTGAAGATGGACAAGGAAACCAACATCGCCCGCGAGATCGGTCAGACCCTGTCCCTCGCCATCGCCGCGCTACTGCTGGGATCGACCATGATCCTGTCGGCGGTCGGCCCGGCGCGGGCGAGCGAAGCCCCGATCCTGGCGGATCACGCAACCCCCGCGGCCCTGCGCTATCTGGCGTAAGGCCGACCGACCGGGATGGGAATGCCCCCTCTCAAGTCCCATCCCGGTCCCCCGACAAGAACACACAGGAGTGACGTTAAAATGGGTATCTTCTCCCGCACCCGCGACATCATCGCCGCCAATGTGACCGACCTGCTCGACAAGGCCGAGGACCCGGCGAAGATGATCCGCATGATCATCTTCGAGATGCAGGAGACGCTGGTCGAGGTTCGCGCGTCGGCCGCGCGCACCATCGCCGACCAGAAGGAAATGCGTCGGCACATCGCCAAGCTGAACGGCTTGCAGGACAGCTGGACCGAAAAGGCGCAGCTGGCGCTGAGCAAGGACCGCGAGGACCTGGCCAAGGCGGCGCTGGTGGAAAAGCAGAAGGCGGCCGACATGGCGGGCCATCTGTCTCACGAGATCGAGGTGCTGGACGAGGCGCTGGCCGCGTCGGAAGCCGACATCGCCAAGCTGGAAGCCAAGCTGCGCGAGGCGCGCGCCCGGCAGAACAGCCTGGTGACCCGCATGGAGAGCGCGCAGACCCGCCTGCGGGTGCGCGAAGCCTATGCCGGCGACAAGGTGAACGAGGCCTTTGCCCGCTTCGACATGCTGGAGAGCCGCGTCGATTATGCCGAGGGCCGGGCCGAGGCCGCAAGCCTGGGCAGCGCGCCCAAGACGCTGGAGGAAGAGATCGCCGAGCTGCGCTCGTCCGACAAGGTCGATGCGGAGCTGGCGGCGCTCAAGGCCAGCATGAACAAGGAAGGCTGATCCGATGGAGGACGTGTTTCTGCCCCTCATGATCTGCGGCATGCTGTTCATCGGCATGCCCTGGCTGATCTTCCACTATGTCACCAAGTGGAAGCAGGCCCCCAAGATCACCGACGAGGACGAGCGGCTGCTGGATGAACTCCATCTGCTCGCCCGCCGGCTCGAAGACAGGCTGCAGACGGTCGAACGGATCGTCGCTGCCGACAATCCCGACTTCCGCCCGCGCCGTCCGAGCCAGGACGATGACAGCTACGACTTCGACCGGAGGAACTGACATGACCGCCCGCCGCACCAAATTCTACCTCGACAAGCAGAACGGCAAGTGGATGGGCGTGTGCTCCGGCATCGCCGACTATACCGGGATCGACGTGATCTGGGTCCGCGTCGGCGCCGTGCTGGTGACCTTCATGGGCGCCTTCCCCTGGACGCTGATCGCCTATTTTGCCGTCGCCTATTTTGCCGAGAACAAGCCGATGGGCCTCTATTCGGACCGGGATGACGAAAAGTTCTGGCAGGGGGTTCGCTCCAATCCGGCGCGCTCCACCCGCGATGTGCGGTCCAAGTTCCGCGACATCGACCGGCGTCTGGCGGACATCGAGGTCTATTACACCAGCCGCAATACGCGCCTGGCGGACGAGATCGACAGCCTGCGCTGAGCCGGCATCAGGGGGAATAGAGACATGGATCCGACACCCTATTTCATCATGGGCGCGCTGTCCGGGACGGCCGCCACCCTGCTGATCCAGGCCTATGCCCGGCGCAAGGTGGCCAAGGCGACCGCCCATCTGATCGCCGGACAGGTGGACCAGGACCAGCAGATCGTGACGCACGAACTGCGCGAGCGGATCATGGTGCTGGAACGGATCATCACCGACCAGCCGCGCACGCTGGCGGACAGCATCGAACGGCTGCGCTGAAAGCGCGCCGACAACAGGGAGATAAAGGTCATGAGTTTCAGTGGTCCCTTCTTCGTCCTGGCCATCATCGCGATGTCGACCGTGGGCTGGATGTTCACCACCTGGGTCCGGGCGCGGCATGGCTATCCGGTCGAGAATGAATGGAAAGGCGTCGCTCATCGAAGCGACCCCGACGCCGGTCGAAAGATCGACCTGCTGACCATGGAGAACGAGAAGCTGATCGGCCGTATCGGCCGGCTGGAAGAGCGCATCGCCGTGCTGGAGAGGATCGCCACCGATCCCGCCACCAGCACCGCCCGCGCCATCGAGGAGCTGCGCTGAGACGGCGCAAGGGAGACGTGAAATGGGTCATGTTGCAAGCTGGATCTGGGTGCTGATACCGCTCGCGGCGATCGGCGCTGGCGTGTTCAAGAAGTGGCTGCGCATCAAGGAGCGTCAGTTGGACGCCCAGACCGTGCTGACCGCCGAGAAGACCGCCCAATATGCGGCGCACACCGAAAGGCTGGAACAGCGCATGCGCGTGCTGGAGCGCATCATCACCGACAAGGGCATGACCCTGTCGGACGAGATCGAAAATCTGCGCGACAAGCCGCTGAACTAGAGCCGGCAAGGGGAGACGAGACATGCCGCAACCGACCGATTTCGCCGAGAGCGTCATCCTGCCGCATGTGCCGTGGATGATCGCGGGCGGGTTGATCCTGGGCGGTCTGGCGATTGCCGGATGGGTGCTGACCACCTGGATGCGCATCCGCAACGGCTATCCGCTGGAAAACAGCTGGGGCAAGGCGGTCTATCCGCAGAAGAACGAAGAAATGGTCGAGCGCATCCGGTTGCTGAGCCAGGAAAACGCTCAGCTTCGCGCCGAGATGGGATCGATGAAGGACCGCCTGTCCGTGGTGGAGCGCATCGTCACGGACGAGAGCCACAAGCTGACGCACGAGATCGAGATGTTGCGCGGACCGGCCAACTAGGCGGTTCGCGGCAAGGGAGGAAGACAGATGAATGGGTTCGAAATGGTCGTCGCCATCGTCGCGATCACCGGCATCGCCAGCGTGCTGCGCGCCAAATATGGCGTCGTGCGCCGCGACAAGGGCGAGACCTTCGCGATCCGCACGCCTGATCCGGAAACGGAGCGTCTGCGGGCTGAGGTGAAGGCGCTGAAGGATCGCGTGGCGGTTCTCGAGCGCCTGGCCACCGACGGCTCCAGCGCGCTGGAGCGGGAATTCGAGAAATTGCGGGACCGCGACTGATCGCGGGACCCGAACACAAGGACCGGGAGCAGCAAGCATGCAGGACCCGATTTTCTATTTGAGCATGGCTGGCGCAGGGCTGGCCTCCATCGCCATCCTCGCAGCGGCGACGCTGCGCGGCTGGAACGGCTGGCTGGATCTGAAGCGCGCTGAACTGATGCGGCGGGTCGAGGACTCGTCGCCACCCTCCGCCGCCGCGCGGATCGAAGTGGCGGACCTCAAGGAACGCATCCGCAAGCTGGAGGCGATCGCCGCCGGCGTCGATCTGTAACGTTATCGGGAAAGAGGGGGCTTCCCCTCTTTCCCTTCCGCTCTATATCCGCGCGCATGACGCAGCCTTCGCTTTCCGACCTTACGCAAGAATATGAGTTTCTGGACGCGGACGATCGCTATCGGCTGCTGATCGACCTGGGGCGGGGGCTGGAGGCTATGCCCGACGCGCTCAAGACCGATGCAACGCTGGTGCGCGGCTGTTCGGCGGCGGTGTGGGTCTATCCCACTGCACTGGAAGATGGTCGGCTGCATTTCCTGGCGGACAGCAATGCCGCGATCACCAAGGGCATCATCGCGCTGGTGCTGCTGACGGTGCAGGATCGTGCGCCGGGCGAGATCGTGGCGACGGATATCGAGGCGGCGCTGGCCCCGTTCGACCTGCGCAATCAGCTCAGTTCCAACCGGACGCAGGGCATCCCCAACATGATCGCGCTGATCCGCGACACGGCGGCGCGCTACGCCTGACCGGAGAAATAACGCAACCGGAATCAGTTTTGCCGCGTTGACCTCCCCGTAAAGGAGGACTGGATATGCGCAGTTTGATGATCCTGGGGGCTGTCGGCCTGCTCGCAGCCTGCGGTTCGGCCGAGAAGGAGCCGACCCAACGGCAGCAGATCGGCCAGGTCTGGAAATATGAGAGCAAGGGCGCGGCGAAGGTCGCCTATATCGGCAGCGCCAATCAGGTCGCGACCGTCTATGCGCCCGACACCTTCTCCGTCATGCTGGTGCAGCCGATGGACAATGGCGAGAAGGACGTGACCGTCAAGCTGGTCGGCACGCCGTTCAAATGCGACCTGTCCGACTGCGCGGTGACGGCGACGACCGACGACGGGAAGACCCATCGCTGGAAGGGGCGCGTCGCCGAGACCAATGACGGCATCGAGATATTGCCCTCGCAGAACGCCTATGAAGCCATCGCCAAGAGCAAGACCGTGAAGGTCAATCTGGCCGTGGGTCCGAAGGAAGAGACCTTCCCCTTCGAGTTCAAGGTCGAGGGGCTGGACCTTAAGGGCTGATCGCCTACTCCTGCAACGACACGCCGGGGCTGCGCGGGTCGGCGCCGCCGCGCCAGCTGCCGTCGGGCAGGCGCTCGGCGGCGTTGGCCTTCAGCCCAAAGCGGCTGACGCCGACATGCTGGCCCAGCTTTTCGAGTGGGGCCTTCATCGCCTCGCGGTCGGTGCCCTGTTCCACCATCAGCCCGTCCTTGTCGAAGAACAGGAAGCCGGTCGCGATCGAATCCTGCGCCGACATGCCCCAGTCGAGATGGGCGATCAGCGCCTTGGCCACCTGCATGATGATGGTGCGCCCGCCGGCCGCGCCGACCGTGAACACCGGCAAGCCCTTGTCGTCATAGACGATGGTAGGGGCCATGGAAGAGAGCGGGCGCTTGCCCGGCTCGACGCGGTTGGCGACGGGTTTGCCGTCCTTTTCCGGCGTGAAGCTGAAATCGGTGAGTTCGTTGTTCAGGATCACGCCCTGCGCGATCAACTGGCTGCCGAAGAAACTCTCGATCGTGGAGGTCCAGGCGGCGATGTCGCCATTTTTGTCGACCGCGACGAAGTGGCTGGTGCCGGCCTCAGGCTGCGGCAGGGCGGCGGTGCGCGGCTGCGCGCCCGGCGGCGTGCCGGGGGCATAGGTGCCGAGCGGCTTCGTCAGGCTGATCAGCTTCGATCGGGACTGGAGATAGGCCGGGTCAATGAGGCCGGCGATGGGCACGCTGACAAAATCCTGATCGCCGAGCCAGGTGTCGCGATCGGCATAAGCCAGGCGCATCGCTTCCCCGATGACCTGCCAGGAACGGACATCGTCCTTGCCCCATTGGCTGAGCGGGAAGCGTTCGACCATGCCCAGAATCTGCAGCACGGTGACGCCGCCGGACGAGGCCGGCCCCATGCCGCAGATGGTGTAGGCGCGATAATGACCGCAGACCGGATTGCGGGGCTTGGCCTGATAGCCGGCGAGATCGGCTTCGGTCATGGGGACCGGGTTTTTCGGCGCGTTGGTGACGGCGGCGGCGATCGCGCGTGCCGTTTCGCCCTTGTAGAAGGCGTCCGGCCCTTCGGCGGCGATGCGACGGAAGAGCGCGGCGAGCGGCGGGTTCTTGAGCGTAGCGCCGATCTCCGGCGCCTTGCCATCGACCAGGAAGGCGGCGGCGATCTCCGGGAAGTCGGCCCAGATCGGCGCGACGGCGCTGATTGCGGTGGAAAGGCGCTGGCGCAGTTCGAAGCCGTCTTCAGCGTAGCGGATCGCTGGCTGGAACAGATCGGCCCAGGGGAGCTTGCCCCATTTTTTATGCGCGTCCCACGCCAGGCGCAGATTGCCAGGCACGCCGGCGGAATAGCCGCCCGGCCAGGCGTCGCGGAACGAGAGCGGCTTGCCGTCCGGCCCCATGAAGCGGTCGGGGCGGGCGGCGGCCGGCGCGGTCTCCCGCCCGTCGATCGATTCGAGCAGGCCCGTGCGCCCGTCATGATGCATCAGGAAGCCGCCGCCGCCGATGCCGCTGTTGTGCGGTTCGACCACGTTCAGCGCCAGCATCATCGCGATCGCCGCGTCGGTGGCGCTGCCGCCCTTGCGCAGGATTTCCTGCCCCGCCGCGGCTGCGCGCGGATCGGCGGCGGAGACGATCGCGTTGGTCGAGACCGGCTCGCGCGCGGCGAGCGGGCTGGAAAGAATGGCGAGGAGGGCGAGC
>JBIIEH010000060.1:0-5907 GCA_044237945.1 Sphingobium sp.
AACTGCGCCGACTTGCCCATCGCGCCGATGAACAGCAGCAGGCACAGCACCGTCATCGTGTCGAAGCGATGGCCCAGGAAGCCGATGGTCGAACCGGCCATCGCTGGCGCGGCGGCCAGAATGTCGGGAATGGAGATGGTGTCGAACACCAGATAGGTGCCGAAAATGCCCATCATGAAGCCGAGATCGCCGACGCGGTTCACCACGAACGCCTTGATCGCGGCCGCGTTGGCGCTCGGCTTGCGGAACCAGAAACCGATCAGCAGATAGGACGCCAGGCCCACGCCTTCCCAGCCGAAGAACATCTGCAACAGATTGTTCGCGGTCACGAGCATCAGCATCGCGAAGGTGAAGAGCGAGAGATAGGCGAAGAAGCGCGGCTGATCCGGCTCCTCCTCCATATAGCCCCAGCTATAGAGGTGAACCAGGCTCGACACGCTGGTGATGACCACCAGCATGACCGCCGTCATGGCGTCAACACGCAGCGCCCACTGCGCATCGAAGCTGCCGCTTTCGATCCAGGTGAACAGCGGCGTGACATGCGCTTCGGCGCTGCCCGTCAGGAAGCTGATGAAGATCGGCCACGACATGGCGCAGCTGGCGAACAGCGCGCCGGTGGTGACGATCTTCGCCGGCAGCTTGCCGATGGCCTTGTTGCCAAGGCCGGCAATGGCCGCCGCCAGAAGGGGGAGAAGGACGATAAGCTGGATCATGGGTTCAGGCTCAGCCCTTCATCCGGTTGACATCGTCGACGGCGATGGTGCCGCGACCACGGAAGTAGATGACGAGGATGGCAAGGCCGATGGCCGCCTCACCCGCCGCGACGGTCAGTACGAACATCGAGAAGACCTGCCCCACCAGATCGCCCAGGAAGGCGCTGAAGGCGACGAGGTTGATGTTCACGCTCAGAAGGATCAGCTCGATCGCCATCAGGATGATGATGACGTTCTTGCGGTTGATGAAGATGCCCAGCACGCCCATCACGAACAGGATGGCGCTGACCACCAGATAATGCTGAAGGCCGATCACAGCTCCACCCCCTGCCCCACAGGCTGATTGATGTTGCGCACCGCATCCTGCGGGCGACGGCGGTTCTGCTTGGCGATGTTCTGTCCCTTGACGCCGCCACGGGCGCGGTGGGTCAGCACGATTGCGCCGATCATCGCCACCAGCAGCACGATGCCGGCCGCTTCGAACAGGAAGATATAGCGAGTGTAGAGCACCGCACCGATCGCCTGGATGTTCGAATATTCCGGATTGATCGGCGCCGCGCGCTGCGCCAGTTCGATCGTGCCGACGCTCCAGATACCGACGCCCAGCACGATCTCCGCCAGCAGCACAAGCGCGATCAGCAGGCCGAACGGCAGATAATCGACGAAACCGGCGCGCAATTCCGCGAAGTCGATGTCGAGCATCATGACCACGAACAGGAAAAGCACGGCGACCGCGCCGACATAGACGATCACCAGCAGCATTGCGATGAACTCTGCGCCGATCAGGATCATCAGACCCGCCGCGTTGAAGAAGGCGAGGATCAGCCACAGCACCGAATGGACCGGATTGCGCGACAGGATCGTCAGCGCGCCGCTGCACACCACCAAGGCGGCGAACAGATAAAAGGCGAAGACGTGAATCACAGGATCAATATCCCCCTTGGCGCGCGCGGCTTAACGGTACGGTGCATCGGCGGCAAGGTTCGCGGCGATCGCGCGCTCCCACTTGTCACCATTTTCAAGGAGCTTGGCCTTGTCATAGACCAGTTCCTCACGGGTTTCGGTGGCGAACTCGAAGTTCGGGCCTTCCACGACCGCGTCCACCGGGCAGGCTTCCTGGCAGAAGCCGCAATAGATGCACTTGGTCATGTCGATGTCGTAGCGCGTGGTGCGGCGGCTGCCATCCTCGCGCGGCTGCGCCTCGATGGTGATCGCCTGCGCCGGACAGATCGCCTCGCACAGCTTGCACGCGATGCAGCGCTCTTCCCCATTGGGATAGCGGCGCAGCGCATGCTCACCCCGAAAGCGTGGCGAGATAGGGTTCTTTTCATAAGGATAGTTGATCGTCGCCTTGGGCTTGAAGAAATACTTCAAGGTCAACCAGTGCGCCTTCACGAACTCCCAGAGGGTGAAGCTTTTGACGTAATATCCGAGGCTCATTGTGCGCCTCCATAGCGCGTCAGCATGAGGAAGCCCGACACCAGGAACACGAACAGCAGCGAGGTTGGCAGGAAGATTTTCCAGCCCAGCCGCATCAGCTGATCGTAACGGTAGCGGGGCACCGTCGCCTTCACCCAGGAGAAGACGAAGAAGAAGAACAGGATCTTGGCGAACAGCCACAGGATGCCCGGCACATAATAGAGCGGCGCCCAGTCCAGCGGCGGCAGGTAACCGCCCCAGAACAGGATGGCGTTCAGCGCGCACATCAGGATGACGTTGCCATATTCGCCGAGCCAGAACAAAGCGAAGGCCATGGACGAATATTCGGTCTGATAGCCCGCGACCAGCTCGGATTCCGCTTCGGTAAGGTCGAAGGGCGCGCGCGCCGTTTCGGCCATGGCGGAGATCAGGAACATGATCGCCATCGGGAACAGCAGCGGATTGAAGCCGTTGCCGTTGAGGATGCCGTAATAGCCCTTCTGGCTCTCCACGATCGTCGACAGGTTGAAGCTGCCGGCCCACAGCACGACGGTGATCAGGATGAAGCCGATCGAGACTTCATAGCTGATCATCTGCGCGCTGGCGCGGATCGCGGAGTAGAAAGGATATTTGGAGTTGGACGCCCAGCCCGACAGCACCACGCCGTACACGCCGAGCGAGCTGATCGCGAGGATGTAGAGCAGGCCGACATTGATGTTGGCCAGCACCACACCCACCTGGAACGGAATGACCGCCCAGGCCATCAGCGCAACGGTGAAGGTGATGATCGGCGCGATCAGGAACAGCGCCTTGTTCGCGGCCGAGGGAACGATGGTTTCCTGAAGGAAGACCTTCAGGCCGTCCGCGAACGACTGCAACAGGCCGAAGGGGCCGACGACGTTCGGACCACGGCGCAGCGCCATCGCCGCCCAGATCTTGCGGTCGGCATAGATGATCATCGCCACCGCCAGCATGACGGGCAGGCAGATCAGCAGAATGCCGACAACGGTAGAGAGCAGCCAGGCGCCTTCGAACGGCAGGCCCAGCCCTTGGAAGAAAGCGGTCACTCTGCGGCCTCCGCGAAGGTCTCACCGTGGATCAGTTCGGCCGAACATTGCTGCATCGTCGGGCTGGCGCGGCAGATGGCGTTGGTGAGGTAGAAATCCTTGATCGGCGAACCGAATTCGCCGCTCGCGCCGGTCGGCAGCTTGGGCATCGACCAGCCATAGTCGGCAATGCCTTCCACGCCCAGCGCCGGGACCGCCTTCGCCATTTCGGCACGCAGCGCGTCGAAGCTGTCGAAAGGCAGCTTCGCGCCCATCGCCTCGGACAGCGCACGCAGGATCGACCAGTCCTCGCGGGCGTCGCCCGGCGCGAACACGGCCTTTTCGCCGCGCTGCACCCGGCCCTCCAGATTGACGTAGGTGCCGGCCTTCTCGGTATAGGCCGCGCCCGGCAGGATCACGTCCGCCGCATGCGCGCCCTTGTCGCCATGATGGCCGACATAGACCTTGAAGCTGCCTTCGAACGCCGAATAATCGACCTCGTCCGCGCCCAGCGAGAACAGCAGCTTGGGCGCAGCCGCCGCCACCGCCTTGATGCCGCCCTGCGTGGCATAGCCCAGCATCAGCCCACCCATGCGCGCCGCCGCGAAGTGCAGGACGTTATAGCCGTTCCAGCCATCCTTGATCAGGCCCAGCGTCTCGACCAGCGCCAGCGTGTCGCCATGCGCGCCGTCCTTGGCCAGCACGCCGCCGCCCACGATCATCGCCGGACGCGCCGCCTTGCCGAACGCTTCCACGACCGCTTGCGGAAGCTTGGCCAGCAGCGACGCATCATTGCCCAGCCACTCGACCTTGTAGGTCAGATCGACTTCCGGACCGACCGCGAAAACCTTCGCGCCCTTCTTGATCGCCTTGCGAAGCCGGGTGTTCACCAGCGGCGCTTCCCAGCGCAGGTTGGTGCCGACCAGCAGGATGACGTCCGCCGTCTCCAGATCGTTGAGGCTCGTGTTGAACACCACCGACGACAGGCTCGACACGTCATAGGACAAGCCGGTCTGGCGGCCTTCCAGCATCGTGCCGCCCAGCTTTTCGACCAGCGCCTTGCCCGCGAACATCGTCTCGCAATCGAGCAGATCGCCGGCGATCGCCGCGACGCTGCCACCATGCTGCACGGCCGCGATCGCCGCGAACGCATCGTTCCAGCTCGCCGGAACCAGCTTGCCGCCCTGACGAACGAAAGGCTTGTCGAGGCGCTTGCGCACCAGACCGTCCACCACATGGCGGGTCTTGTCCGAGGCCCATTCCTCGTTCACGTCGTCATTGATGCGCGGCACCGCGCGCAGCACCTGGCGACCACGGCTGTCGAGGCGGATGTTGGTGCCCAGCGCGTCGGTCACGTCGATCGCGGCGGTATATTTCAACTCCCACGGCCGCGCTTCGAACGCATAGGGCTTGGCCGTCAGCGCACCCACCGGGCACAGATCGACCACATTGCCGGACAGCTCGGACTTCGCCGCCTTCTCCAGATAAGTCGTGATCTGCATGTTCTCGCCACGCCCGATCGCGCCGATTTCCGGCACGCCGGCGACTTCCTCGGCAAAGCGCACGCAGCGGGTGCACTGGATGCAGCGGGTCATCACCGTCTTGACGATGGGACCCATATATTTCTCGGTGACCGCCCGCTTGTTCTCGTCATAGCGGCTCGATCCCTTACCATAGGCAATGGACTGGTCCTGAAGATCGCACTCGCCGCCCTGGTCGCAGATCGGGCAGTCGAGCGGGTGGTTGATGAGCAGGAACTCCATCACCCCCTCGCGCGCCTTCTTGACCATCGGCGTGGACGTGAAGATTTCCTGATTGTCGGCGGCCGGCAGCGCGCACGAAGCCTGCGGCTTGGGCGGTCCGGGCTTCACCTCGACCAGGCACATGCGGCAGTTGCCGGCGATCGACAGGCGCTCATGATAGCAGAAGCGCGGGATTTCCTTGCCGGCCATCTCGCAAGCCTGCAGGACGGTAGCGCCCTGCGGGACTTCGAGTTCTACGCCGTCTACTTTGACTTTAGGCATGATTACTCCGCAGCCTCCATCATGGGGGCACCGCGATCGTTGATGCGACGTTCGATTTCCGGACGGAAATGCTTGATCAGGCCCTGGATCGGCCAGGCCGCCGCGTCGCCCAGCGCGCAGATGGTGTGGCCTTCGACCTGCTTGGTGACTTCCTGCAGCATGTCGATCTCGCGCAGGTCCGCCTCGCCGGTGCGCAGGCGTTCCATGACGCGCCACATCCAGCCGGTGCCTTCGCGGCACGGCGTGCACTGGCCGCAGCTCTCATGCTTGTAGAAGTAGCTGAGGCGGCTGATCGCGCGGACGATGTCGGTGGACTTGTCCATGACGATGACAGCGGCGGTGCCCAGACCCGAACCCAGCGCCTTGAGGCCGTCGAAGTCCATCGGCGCGTCCATGATCTCGCGCGCGGGCACCAGCGGCACCGACGAACCGCCGGGGATCACGGCGAGGAGGTTGTCCCAGCCGCCGCGAATGCCGCCGCAATGCCGGTCGATCAGTTCGCGGAACGGGATGCCCATCGCCTCTTCGACGACGCAGGGCTTGTTCACATGGCCGCTGATCTGGAACAGCTTCGTGCCCAGATTGCCTGGACGACCAATGCCGGCGAACCATTCGGGCGAACGGCGCAGGATGGTCGGGGCAACCGCGATCGATTCCACATTGTTGACCGTGGTCGGGCAGCCATAGAGGCCCGCACCCGCCGGG
>JBIIEH010000049.1:0-18807 GCA_044237945.1 Sphingobium sp.
GGTTTCCTCGCCGCAGATATAGGCGCCCGCGCCGCGATGCACGAACACGTCGAAATCATAGCCCGAACCGCAGGCATTCTTGCCGATGAAGCCCTTCGCGTAAGCCTGCTCGACCGCTTCGAACAGCACCTTGGCTTCGTAAATGAACTCGCCGCGAATGTAGATGTACGCCGCCCGCGCGCGCATCGCGAAACCAGCGACCAACGCGCCCTCGATCAGCTTGTGCGGATCGTGGCGGATGATCTCGCGGTCCTTGCACGAACCCGGCTCGGACTCGTCGGCGTTGATCACCAGGAAGCTCGGGCGGCCGTCCTTGCTTTCCTTGGGCATGAAGCTCCACTTCATGCCGGTCGGGAAACCCGCACCACCGCGACCACGCAGACCGGACGCCTTGATCCGGTTGATGATCTCGTCCTGGCCGATCTCCAGCAGGGCCTTGGTATTGTCCCAGTCGCCACGCTTCATCGCCGCGTCCACGCCCCAGTCCTGGAAACCATGGACGTTGGTGAAGATGCGATCCTTGTCGTCCAGCGGACCGACGAAGGGAGCGGGAGCAGGTGTTTCCTCGGCCATCAGCGGCCCTTTCCGATGAATTTTTCGGCGACGATATAAACCAGCACGCCAAGGCCAATGCCGATGGCAATGCCGATCAGCTTCCCGATGACCTTGAGCGCGATCACGAACACGATGACCGCAAGGATGATGCCGATCAGGCTCACGCCCACTGCCCCCGATAGTCGTGGTTCTCCGTGACCATTTCCTTGAGCGTGGTCGGCCCACCCTCCGGGCAGCTGGTCTGACGGTCGATCTGCGGGCCGATCTTCGGCTGACCACCGGCGGCCAGCGTGTCCAGCACGGCGGTCATGCTGTCATAGGTCAGATCTTCGAAATTATCGTCGTTGATCTGGACCATGGGAGCATTGGCGCAGGCGCCCAGGCACTCGACCTCGGTCAGCGTGAACAGGCCGTCCGGCGTCGTCGCGCCCTTCACCAGCCCCTTGTTCTTGCAGGCCGCGAACACATCGTCCGAGCCGCGCAACATGCAGGGCGTCGTGCCGCACACCTGTACATGATAGCGGCCGACCGGCGCGAGATTGTACATGGTGTAGAAGGTCGCGACCTCATAGACGCGCATGTACGGCATATCGAGTTGGTTGCCGATATATTCCATCACCGGCACCGGCAGCCAGCCCTGCGTCTGCGTCTCTGCACCAACCTGCCGCTGGGCAAGATCGAGCAGCGGCATCACGGCGGACTGCTGGCGACCGGCAGGATAACGCGCGATGACCTTCTCGGCCTGCGCGGCGTTCTCGGCCGTCCACGCAAACGCGCCCCAGCGCGCGCGGGTTTCGGCTTCGTCGGGGATATGCACTGCGTCGGCCATTAGCGGTCACACTCCCCGAACACGATGTCCATGGCGCCGAGGACAGCGGTGGTGTCGGCCAGCATGTGGCCCTTCATCATGAAATCCATCGCCTGCAGGTGCGAGAAAGCCGTAGGCCGGATCTTGCAGCGATAGGGCTTGTTGCTGCCGTCGGCGACCAGATAGACGCCGAATTCGCCCTTGGGGCTTTCGGTCGCCACATAGACTTCGCCGGCAGGCACGTGGAAGCCCTCGGTATAGAGCTTGAAGTGGTGGATCAGCGCTTCCATCGACCGCTTCATCTCGCCGCGCTTGGGGGGCGAGACCTTGCGGTCGAAGCTGGCGATCGGCCCTTCGGGCATCTCGTTCAGGCACTGCTTCATGATCCGCGCGGACTGGCGGACCTCCTCGACGCGCACCATGAAACGGTCATAGCAGTCGAACTGCGTGCCGACCGGAACGTCGAACTCCATCCGGTCATAGACGTCATAAGGCTGCGCCTTGCGGATGTCCCAGGCGATGCCCGACCCACGCAGCATGGGACCCGAAAAGCCCCATTTCAGCGCGTCTTCCTTCGAGCAGATCGCAATGTCGACATTGCGCTGCTTGAAGATGCGGTTGTCCACCACCAGGCTCATCGCGTCCTCGAACAGGCGCGGCAGCCGCGTGTCCAGCCAGTCGGCGATGTCGGTCAGCAGCTTGAGCGGCACATCCTGATGCACGCCGCCCGGCCGGAAATAGGCCGAGTGCATGCGCGCACCCGACGCGCGCTCGAAGAAGTTGAGGCAATCTTCGCGAATTTCGAACAGCCACAGGTTCGGCGTCATCGCGCCCACGTCCATCACGTGCGAACCCAGGTTCAGCATGTGATTGCAGATGCGCGTCAGCTCCGCGAAGAACACGCGCAGATATTGCGCACGCAGCGGCACTTCCAGGTTCAGCAGCTTCTCGACCGCCAGAACATAGCTGTGCTCCATGCCGAGCGGCGAACAATAATCCAGCCGGTCGAAATAGGGCAGCGCCTGCAAATAGGTCTTGTACTCGATCAGCTTCTCGGTGCCGCGATGCAGCAGGCCGACATGCGGGTCACAGCGCTCGACGATCTCGCCGTCCAGTTCCATGACCAGCCGCAACACGCCGTGCGCCGCAGGATGCTGCGGGCCGAAGTTGATGGTGTAGTTCTGGATCTGCGTATCGCCATAGGTCGGGTCGACCTCGTCGATCTTGTGTTCCAGTTCGTCGAGATAGTCTGCCATCAGGCCTTATCCTCGGGCTTTGCAGCACCCTTGCCTTCGTCGGTATGCGCGGCGGGCTTGGCCGGTGCATCGGCGGACTTGGCTTCCGCCGCCTTGTTCGCGGCCTCGCCAGCGCCGGTGTCGGCCTTGCTCTCGGTCGCCTTCGGCGTCGGCGCAGGAGCAGCCGGCGGTGGCGTCGGAGCCTTCTCGTCACCCGGCAGGATATACTCCGCGCCCTCCCAGGGCGACATGAAGTCGAAACTGCGAAAATCCTGCGCCAGCTTCACCGGCTCATAGACGACTCGCTTGTCCTCTTCGGAATAGCGCAGCTCGACATAACCCGTCAGAGGAAAGTCCTTGCGCTGCGGATGCCCCTTGAACCCGTAATCGGTCAGGATGCGGCGCAGGTCGGTATTGCCCTCGAACACCACGCCGTACATGTCGAACACTTCGCGCTCCAGCCAGCCGGCGACCGGCCAGAGATGCGTGACGGTCGGCACGGAGATGAATTCGTCGGTCGACACCTTCACGCGAACGCGGTGGTTCCGCGTGACGCTCAGCAGGTGATAGCAGACCTCGAAACGCTCTTCGCGCTCGGGATAGTCGACGCCGGCGACTTCCATCAACTGCTGATATTGCGCCATGTCGCGCAGGGCGACCATCGCATTGGCCAGCTCTTCGCGAACGACGGTGAAGGTCAGCTCGTCGGCATGATCGACGGTCTCGATCAGCATCGAACCGAGCAGCGCCGAAATCTCTTCGGCGATGCCGGGGATGTCGGCGATCTTGGGTGCGGAATGGCCCATCTTAGCGCTCGATCGTTCCGATGCGGCGGATCTTCCGCTGCAACTGCATCAGCCCGTACAGCAGCGCCTCTGCGGTCGGAGGGCAGCCGGGGATGTAGATGTCGACCGGAACGATCCGGTCGCAGCCGCGCACCACCGAATAGCTGTAGTGATAATAGCCGCCGCCATTGGCGCAGCTACCCATGGACAGCACATATTTCGGGTTCGACATCTGGTCGTAGACCTTGCGAAGCGCCGGGGCCATCTTGTTGCACAGCGTACCCGCGACGATCATCACGTCCGACTGGCGCGGCGACGCACGCGGTGCAGCGCCGAAGCGCTCCATGTCGTAGCGCGGCATGTTGACGTGGATCATCTCCACCGCGCAGCACGCCAGACCAAAGGTCATCCACCACAGCGAACCCGTGCGCGCCCACTGGAACAGCTCCTCGGTCGAGGTGACGAGGAAACCCTTGTCATTCACTTCGGCGCTGAGCGAGTTGAAAAAGTCCTGATCGGGCTGCGTGCCCATCGGCGGCATGGCGCCGGGGATCGGGCTGGACAGTTCTACTCCCATTCGAGCGCTCCCTTCTTCCAGGCATAGACGAGGCCAAGGACCAGTTCCGCAATGAAGACCATCATCGTGGCCCAGCCGGCCCAGCCGATCTGCTCCAGGCTGACCGCCCAGGGGAACAGGAAGGCCGCTTCCAGATCGAAGATGATGAACAGGATGGCCACCAGATAGAAGCGCACGTCGAACTGGCTGCGCGGTTCCTCGAACGCGGGGAAACCGCATTCATATTCGCTCAGCTTCGCCGGGTCCGGCTTGTGCGCGCCGGTCAGGCGACCGACGAGCATGGGCAGGAACACGAAGGTCCCCGAGAGGAGGAGCGCGATCCCCAGAAAGATCAGGATCGGCAGATATTGCGACAGGTCGACCAACGGAATCCCCTTGGCGAATATTAGGTTATTGCGGGCGCATTAAGCCTGCCGCACCTGCGAAGCAAGGGCTGGATCAGTGAGAATGATTCGCAACAAATCCAAGGCTTTCCAAGCCTTTGAACTTGCCGGGATCACTGCCTCGTCAGCGCCCGCATCAGCGCAGCGCGCCGGCCACAAGTTTGTGCAATTTCGAATGGATAGCATCGTTGCCGGCGATGACTTCCTTGCGCTCGATCGGCTGGTCCCCGCCCCGGAAATCACTGACAAAGCCACCCGCCTCGCGCACCAGCAAAATGCCGGCCGCGACGTCCCAGGGCTGAAGGCCGCTTTCCCAGAAACCCTCATAGCGCCCGGACGCGACATGGGCGAGATCGAGCGCGGCAGCGCCAAAGCGGCGAATGCCGGCGACCGATGGCGCAACGGCGCCGAAGATGCGCGTCCACTGCGCCATGTCGCCATGACCGAAAAACGGAATGCCGGTCGAAATCAGGCTGTCGGCCAGGTCGCGGCGCGCAGAGACTCGCAGGCGCTGGTCATGCCGCCATGCCCCGCGACTCTTCTCCGCCCAGTAGCTTTCGTCGGTGACCGGCTGGTAGACCAGGCCCGTCGTCACTTCGCGCTTGCCGCCATAAAGCGGCTCCTCGACCGCGATCGAGATCGCGAAATGCGGGATGCCGTGCAGGAAGTTGGTGGTGCCGTCCAGCGGATCGATGATCCAGCGCGGCTTGGTCGGATCGCCCTCGATCACCCCGCCTTCTTCCAGCAGGAAGCCCCAGTCGGGACGGGCCTTCTGCAATTCTTCGACCAGCGTGCGTTCAGCCTGCTGGTCCGCCTTCGACACGAAGTCCGCCGGCCCCTTGCGGCTGACCTGCAGATGCTCGACCTCGCCGAAGTCGCGGCGCAGCTTGGAGCCGGCCTTGCGCGCGGCGCGTTCCATGACGGTGATCAGGCCAGAATGGGAAACCATGAATATACTCCCTCCCCGTTCGCCGGGGAGACTAGATTGGGGTTCGTGTCAGCGGCCCTGCGGCTGCTGCGGCGGCGCGCCTTTGGGCGCGGGCTTGGCAGCCGCGCCTTCCTCGCCCGGGCGCAGGCCGCACACGCCGGCCATCACGGTCAGCACCTTGTTGGCGTCGCCCGGATCCAGCTTGTTGCCGGTCAGCACCTTGCTGGTCGCGTCGCTGATCTTGCCGAAGGGATTTTCGTAAAGGCAGACGAACAGCACGTTTTTGATCGGCGGATCGACTTCCTTGGACTGGAGCGCGCTCATCAGCACCTTCATGTGGAAGGCGGCGGCGTCGAGCTGCGCCTTGCTGGGCGCGGCGGGACCTTTTGCAGTCTGCGCGGTCGCCGGAACTGTTCCGGCGCCGAGCAGCGCGGCGAGTGCGATCAGGCGCAGGCCCCGCCGGCGCATCAGTCTGCGCGCTTCACATATTCCCGCTCATACACGTCGACGACGATGCGGGTGCCGGTGACGATATGCGGCGGGACCATGACGCGCACGCCATTGTCCAGGATCGCGGGCTTGTAGCTGGCCGATGCGGTCTGGCCCTTCACGACGGCGTCGGCTTCGACCACCGTCGCCTCGATGGTTTCGGGCAGCTGAACCGAGATCGGGCGCTCCTCGTACATTTCCAGCACGACCATCATGCCGTCCTGCAGGAAGGCGGCGGCGTCGCCGATCAGCTCGGCCGGCAGGTTGATCTGCTCATAGGTTTCCGTGTCCATGAAGACGAGCATGTCGCCCTCGGCATAGAGATACTGGAAATCCTTGGTGTCGAGTCGGATGCGCTCAACGCTCTCGGCCGAACGGAAACGGACGTTGTTCTTGCGTCCGTCGATCAGGTTCTTCAGCTCCACCTGCATATAGGCGCCGCCCTTGCCGGGCTGGGTGTGCTGAATCTTGACGGCGCGCCACAGGCCGCCCTCATATTCGATGTTGTTGCCGGGACGAATCTCGACGCCGCTGATCTTCATGGGAAGAGCCTGCCTATATGTTCTGATGTGGAAAAGAGCCGGTTGCGGCCTCTACAGCCAAGCGCCCTTATGGGCAAGGGGTGGCAGGATATGGCGTCGATCCCGTCGCGATCACCCATCTGCCCTGCGCAGAGGCCCATAAGCCAGCTTCCAGAACGGCAGCGGAGATCGGACGTAATCCAGGCTCGGGGCCTTGAAATAAAATTACAACGTATTTCGGAGAGATTCCGAATCGTCTCGAAATAAATGATCTGATGTCGATCTTTATAACTATCACATTGATAAATTTATTAAATACAAAGGAAAATTATATTTGGAAGCTCGATGACGAGCATATATGATGCAATGATCACGTGCTGGCGAGGGGGTGAGCATGGCGGCGACAGAACTTGTGGGCGACGCCCAGCAAATTGTTCACAGCACCTATGAATGGCTACAAATATTAAGTCTGGGTGCGCTTGCCGGCGCGATTGGCCAGGGAGGGCGCACCGCCATAGGCATCAAGAAGCTCAATGATGCCGCGACGGGCGATATATCGGTCGGCGACCTTATCGTCATCAGCCGCATGGTCGTATCCTTCCTGATTGGCACCGTCGCGGGCGCTCTGGCCTCCTACACCATGATTATCGACATCGCGCATGTGTCCTCGCAACAGATCTTCGCGCTGGTCGCGGCGGGCTATGCCGGCACGGACGTGATCGAGGGGCTCATCAATCGCTCGACGGGTTCCGCAGACGCGCCAGCCGGGTCAGCGGCAGTGGGCGTAGGCGATAGCGCGCCGGAAGCGGGCGCGGCGGGAGCGGTTGGCTGACATGAGCACGACAATCATCATTCCGATAGCTGGAACCGTGCAGATCAATGCGCTGGTCAACGTCCGTCAGGGTCAGCCCACGCGCAAGGCGGCCGTGGCCCGGAAGCTGCCCGCCAATACGCTCCAGGCCGTAACCGGCCTGGTCGTGGGAGAAGATGTTCAGGGCAACGCCCACTGGTACGCCATCGCCGACGGCGGCTTCATCTGGGCGGGGGCGTGCGGGTCGTTACAGTCGTCGGCGACTGGCGCTGGCAATCCGGCGCCCTCGGCGGGAACGAGCCAGCCGGCGCATTCCTCTGACATTACGGCGGCCGGACTCGATGGCTTCGGCCTGACGCCGGAATTCGCCGCAAAGCTGGCCGAGTTGATCTTGGTCTGTCGCGAAAACGGCCATAATTTCAAGATCAGCCAGGGCCTGCGCCCGCCCGAAACCCAGGCGACCTATTATTGCCAGTGGGCCAAACGCTCGCCTGCGATGATCGACGCCCAGGTCACGATGCTGCGTAACCATGGCGCGCGCTGGCTGGCCGCCCTGCTCGCGTCGAAACGCGATATCACGCGCATCCCGAAGTGGCAGACGAACGCATTGCCGGGGGCAGGATGGCACCAATGGGGCGAGGCCGCTGATTGCTATTGCCATCGCGGCGGCAAGCTTGTCGGCAATGGCGATGACCCGAGTTATGTCTTCTATGCGACGCAGGCGCGCCGCGTAGGACTGACGGCAGGCTATTATTTCAAGGATCGGGACGCCGGCCATGTTCAGTTGCGCAGCGCCGGAGGCGCGACCGATATGTTCAATTGGGCGGAAATCGATGCAACGATGAAGGAAAGATTCGGGCAAAAGCCGTTCGTCGCATGACGATGGTCAACGCGCTCGCGCCAGCAGCGGATAGGGATTGATCGGCCGCCCCTGATACCAGTGCTCGCCCGGCGCCATCTCCTGCACCGCGAAATGCAGATGCGGCGCGGACGGGTCTGCATTGCCGGTGCTGCCGACAGTGGCGATCACCTGCCCGCGCCGGATCGACTGCCCCTCGCGCAGCCCCGGCACATAGGCGTCGAGATGGGCGTAATAATAGATGCGCTGCCCGTCCTCCGACCGCTGATAGATCGTGCGGCCACCCGCTTCGCTCCAGAACAGCTTTTCCAGTCGACCGGGCGCCACGGCGATCACCGCCCTGCCCCGCGCCGCCATGATGTCGATGGCGTCATGCGCCCGCGCGCCGCCAGCGCGGGACTGGGTGTAGGTGTCGGTGAGCGCGCTCGCCGGCACGCCCTCCACCGGGATTAGCAGCGGCCCGTTGGTTACAGGCGCCGACGCTTCATGATGCACAGCCTGCGCCGCAGATGGCGCGTCCGCCGGAACGATCCGCACGCAAAAGCTCAGAAGCGCAGCGCACAGCAACGCCGCCAGCGCGATCCAGCCCCAGCGGCGCGCCTGCGCACTCATGCCTGGAAATTCGCCTTCGTGCCCGCCGACACCATCTGCGCCAGCCGCGCCGCGTCCCAATTGGTAAGGCGAATGCAGCCATGGCTTTCGGTTCGACCGATCAATTGTGGTTCGGGAGTCCCATGAATGCCGTAATGATCCTTCGACAGGTCGATCCACACAACGCCGACCGGACCATTGGGACCGGGCTTCAGCACCGCCTTCTGATCCTTGCTCGACGCATCCCAGAACAGCGCGGGATTGTAATGGAAATCCGGATTGCGGCTGACGCCCTTGATCGTCCATTCGCCCAACGGCAGCGGATCATGCTCCGACCCCATGGTGGCCGGAAACTGCGCGATCAGCCGATTTTCGGCATTGTAGACCCGGAGCAACCCGTCAGACTTGTCGACGACGATATGGTCCGCCTTGGGCTGTTCCGCCTTCACACCCAGCGACGCCAGCGTGCGACCCCAGCCGCGCTCGTCACCCTCGATCCGCACCACCGGCTGGTTCTCGATCGCCGGTGCCCGGATCACTGCGCCCGGCCCTGCCGATTTTCCCGGATTGAGGGCGACCAGCGCTTCGGGCGTCGTGTGGAAGCGTTCGGCGAGCTTTTCCAGCAGGTTGCGATAAGTGATGCCGGGCAGCTTCGCCTGTTCGTTCAGGTCCTTGGGGATATTGAAGAACGGCCCGCGGGCGAAGCCGTCGGGTATCTTCACCAACCAGGTCGTCGGCAGCGGCTGCCCTTCCAGCAGGGCATGGGCGGTCGCCTGATCATAGTCACCCGTGATCGGCAGCTTGTTCGCCTCCTGAAAGCCGCGCACCGCCTTGGTGAAGGACTGGCCAGCCTTGCCGTCCAGCGTGCCGGGCGAAAAGCCCCAGCGGTCGAGCGCAACCTGCGCCATCAACACCTTGTTCGGTTGCCAGGGTCTGGGTTCCTCGACGACCTGAAAGGCGTAGTCGGCGTCCTCGGCGGAGGGTTGCGGGCCTGTCGCGACGGGGGTGCGCGCGCTGTTGGCGGTGGGCGCGGCGCCGTTCGCTTCATTGCCCTCGACAACGGCGACATTGCAGGCGGCGAGCAGCGCGATCGGCAGGATTGGCCAGGGCTTCTTCATATTCTCTCCCGTCGGTTCACGGGAAAGGAACGTTCGAAACCGGGAAAAGGATGCCCTATTCAGCCGCCTGACGCACGGTCTTGAGCACCAGCATGCGGCGCAGCTTGTGCTCCACCCCTGTCCACAGCACCCGAAAAATCCGCGCGCCCGGCCCGTGTGGCGCGATGCGTTCGACCGGAGCCTTGCGCTCGGCCATCTGTTCGATTTCGCTCGCCATCGGGATCACCGGCCATTCGGGATGGCTCAACAGCGCCGCGTTATGCGTCTTGCGCCGGCGGTCGACCATCGAGAAGACCGGCAGCATCGGCGGATGATGCCCCCGGTTTTCAACAAGAAAATCGCGTATCCGCGTCATGCCCCGCTGCGACAGCGCAGACGGGATCAGGGGCACCACGATCAGGTCGGCATGCAGCAATATCCGTCGATTGGCGTCACTGAAACCGGGCGAGCAATCAAGCACGATGATGTCGAAATCCTCCTTCAGCCCCTCCATCATGCGTACAAGCTTGCGCTGGCGTGCGAACTGGATGAAGAAATTGTCGGTACGCCGCAGATTGGTGTCGCCCGCGATAACGCTCAAACCCAGATGCGGCGTCTGGCGGATATATTGGCGGATGTGCCGCAGGTCGTTCATGACCGCCGCCATATTGGGCCGGGGCAAGCCCTTGTCGCCGCCCAATATCCAGCTGCTGTCGCCCTGCTCGTCTATTTCCCACAACAGGGTGCGATATCCCGCCCGCGCCGCCTCCCAGGCCAGGTTGACCGCGATCGTCGTCTTGCCGACGCCTCCCTTGGAATTATACACCGCGATAGACGCCATGATCCCCGCTCTCGATCACCGACACTGCCCGGATGACGAGTATATGCAGGCTGCAAGAGGGTCGCAATTTGGGTAACCATGTTGCACGGAAAGCCGACACGCCGAATGCGGCAGCTATTTTGTCGTTACTGTTCCGTATCTTGGTTTAACCCAGAACCGAGACTGCGCCATTTCGGATCACGCGGCGGAAACAGCGGCGCCGAATCACTTCGCGCCAAGAACCGGAGCAAAGGCCGCGACTCCAGCGCCAGGTCCGCCAGCGTGCGCCCAGACAGCCCCGCTCACCGCCAGGAAATCTGCCCCGGCCGCCACCAACGGCGCGGCATTGTCGGCCGTAATCCCGCCGATCGCCACACAGGGCAGTTCGAACAGCGTCGTCCACCAGCCAAGGATCGACGGGTCGGGATGATGATGCGTTTCCTTGGTCGTCGTCGGATAGAAAGCGCCGAACGCAACATAGTCCGCGCCCGCTTCGCCCGCGTCCATCGCCAGATGCCGGCTGTCATGGCAGGTGACGCCGATCTGCACCTTCGGCCCCAGCAGCTTGCGCGCCTCGCGCGGGTCGCCATCCTCCTGCCCCAGATGCACGCCGTCCGCGCCCAGCCGCTTGGCCAGACCGATGCTGTCGTTGATGATGAAAGCGACTTCCCGCTCGGCGCACAGCCGTTGCAACGGCTCCGCCAGCGCGGCGATGGCGTGATCGTCGATGCCTTTCAGTCGCAGTTGGAATGCCGAGACCGGCCCGCCGTCGAAAGCAGCAGCGAGCGTATCGACAAAACCAGCGTCAATCGAAGGCGGCGATATCAGATAGAGCTGGCAGGGCGGCCGAAAGCCGCGCTCGAACTGGTCGGCGAAATGCGGGTCGAGGGCGAGTTCTTCGTCGGTAAAGTCGGTCATGCGCCGGCCCTACAGACTTTTGCGCCGGCCGGAAACTGCTGACGATCAGGCGGTCTGGAGCAAGGTGCTGACCCGGTGGCGATCGCCCGATGCATCACCGACGATGCCATAGGCGGCCTTGGCGATCACCTGCGCGGTGTTGAGATAGGCGGCGGCCAGACTCTCGGCCGACAGGCTTTCCGCGACCGGCGTTTCCGGCACGACCGTTTTGCTCAGCCCTTGCGTCTGTTCGGACTCGTTCCAGCCCGCCTTGGCCAGCGCATCCTCCAGCGACACGCGCGCCGCGGAGCGCGGCTGTGTGAAATCAGACCGACCGCTGGCCGACACATATTCGGTCGAACTCGAAACCAGCGGCGGCGCGGTATAGACCAGCGGATCGGATGCGGCTGGTTCGGACGGCTGATAGGCGGGCGGCGTCTGCTCCGGCTCGGGCGGCGGCACGGCGGCGACCTGCTGCTGCTCCTGCCGTTGCTGCCCCGGCGGAACGATCCCCGAATTTCCCACGGTGATCAACGCGCCACCAATATTCGATATCAGGCTCATCGCCCTTGTTCCCCAATCATGCCCCGTTGCGGGCGTAGAAGGGAGATCGATAGCGGTTCGCCAACAAAGGGCGTTATCGCGATATTAGGAATGATCGGACGAATGCTCTGACGAACAGCAGAACGGTCGGAAGCGGGTGAGCTTAAATCCGTCAATCGAACGGCGGCAGCCGCTTGCCCTTCAATTCGATCTCCATGTCCTGTGCGATCGCCGCAGCATCGGGATCGTCCGTCATTGCCGACAACTCCCCGATCCGGTTCTTGAGCGCCGCTTTCCGCGCGCCGGCGGGCTGTTGCGAAATACGGGCATATTCCCGCACAGTCTTCACCCACAGCGCGTCGTCGGACGGCACATCCTCCGCGTCGCGCGAAAAGGAGCTGCGATAGGGGGAGAGGCTGCCGTCCGGTTCCCGCTTCAGGAACAGGATAGTGCCATCCCAGACGCTCTCCGCCTTCCGCTCGCCCTCGATGGTCGCAACGACTATAGTGTCGGCCGCTGCCGCCAGTTCCAGATTGGTCGGCACCTTGTAGCCGGGTGCCATCGAGCAGGCATAAGCGCTCGTCACAAACAGAAAGGGCAGCGCAAACAGCGCTGCCCCCTTGATGACACGTCCAGAACGCATCGCTGTTCGCCTCAAGCGGCGACGAGCGACTTCTGCGTCGAGGCGGTGTAGATTTCATCGATCGCGCCGCCCAGCGAGGCGTCGAATTCCGCCTCGCTCATCTGGAAACGCAGGTCCTGAAGCAGCGCGCGGCTGAAGCTGGCGATGATGCCGCGGTTCTTGGCCAGTTCGACGCAGGCTTCGGGACGCTCGAAGCCACCCGAGAGCGCCACGACGCGCAGCACGCGGGGATGGTCGACCAGCGGATCGAACAGGCCGGGCTTGGTCGGCAGCGAGAGCTTGAGCATCACCTTGTCATCGCCCGGCATGGCGTCGAGCGCCTTGACCAGTTCCTCGAGCAGGATCTGGTCCGCCTCGGCGCGCTCGGGGCTTTTGATGTTCACTTCCGGCTCGATCATCGGCACCAGGCCGGCGGCGAGCACCTGCTGTCCGACTTCGAACTGCTGCGCAACGATGGCGGCGATGCCTTCGCGGTTGGCGAGATTGACGACCGACCGCTCCTTCGTGCCGAACACGCCCAGGCCCTTTGCCTTGGCAAGCAGCACGTCCAGGGTCGGGTTGTCCTTCATCAGCTGGACGCCGTTGACCTCGTCCTCCAGACCCTTGTCGATCTTGATGAAGGGCACCACGCCCTTCTCGATCAGCGCGGTCGGAACCGGCTTGCCGCCGGCTTGGCCGTCCATGGTCCGCTCGAACAGGATCGCGCCGACGACCTTGTCGCCGGTGAAGGCGTCGGACGTGATGATGCGGCTGCGCATGTCATGGATCAGGCCGAACATTTCCTCTTCGGTCGACCATGCGCCTTCCTCGACGCCATAGCCCTTCAGCGCCTTGGGCGTGGAGCCGCCGCTCTGGTCGAGCGCGGCGATAAAGCCGTTGCCGCTGGCGATCTTGTCCGACATGTCCTGGAACTGCATGCTGTTTCCCCGTTTGCTGCACCGCGAAAGAATGACCCGGCCTAGCGCATTCCGCCATGTGCCTCAACCGTGATAACCATTGTCCTTTGCAACCTTGCCGCATGACGGCGATCTTCATGAAAGGCGCATGTGGTTTCTTGAACATGATTTCGGGATCGCTATGAGTTTGCGCGGGGATTTAGGGGGACAAGATGGTTAGACGGCGCTTGAAGACAGTGATCGCAGCGGGGCTGCTGATCGGCGCATCGGCCGCGACGGCGGAAAAGCCGGTAGTGGGCAAGCCTGCTCCCGACTTTTCGCTGCGGATGGTCGATGGATCGGTCGTGAAGCTGGCGGACCTGAAAGGGCAGGTCGTGCTGCTGAACTTCTGGGCGACATGGTGCGTGCCATGCCGCAAGGAACTGCCGACGCTGGACAGCTATTATGGCGTCCAGAAGAAATACGGCCTGCGCGCCTTCGCCATTACCACCGAAGGCTCGCTGCCGCTGACGAAGCTGAAAACGCTATTCGCGGCGATGCACATCCCCTCGGCCAAGGGGATCAAGGGGCCTTATGGGCCGCTGACCGGGGTGCCGACCAATTTCATCATCGATCGCGCGGGCGTGGTGCGTTACGCCAAATCCGGCGCGCTCGATCTGGATGACCTGAACGCGCTGCTGGTGCCCCTGCTTCAGCAGGATGCGCCGAAGTAGGCGATGGAAATGCTGCGCGCCGCCACCTGACATTGAGCGGCCAGAATGAAGGCGCAATCTTCTGCAGACCCGTTGATGCACAGGGCAAGGCCGCTTGCTCGAAAGCGCAGCGCCAGGCGGCGGCGCACGGGGTCCTCCCATTGGGCTACGGTCAGCGGCTGGCCGGCTTCGTCCAGCCATTCGACGTCACCGTCCTCCAGCCAGTGCGTGGCGCACAGGTCGGGCAGGCTGGCGCGCAGAGCAGCCAGCGCGAAGGCATGCGCCTCGATCTCCCGGTCGCGGCCATCCCAGTCGAGCCAGGCAATTTCATTGTCCTGCGCATAGGCGTTATTGTTGCCGCGCTGGCTGCGGCCGAACTCGTCGCCGGCGGTCAGCATGATCGCCCCGCGCGAGGCGAACAAGATGGACAGCAGCGCCTTCACGTCGCGGCGGCGGGCGGCGATGACAAGCGGATCATCGCTCACGCCCTCGACACCATTGTTCCAGCTGAAATTTTCCCCATGGCCGTCGCGATTCTGCTCGCCGTTCGCCTCATTGTGGCGCTGCTCATGCGCGACCAGATCGGCCAGCGTAAAGCCGTCATGGGCTGCGAGGAAGTTGACGCTGCGGGTCGCATCGTCGCCGCCGAAGATGTCCGACGATCCCGCCAGCCGCGTCGCCAGCGCGCCCAGCATGGACGCATCGCCCCGCCAGAAGCGACGCATATCGTCGCGATAACGGTCGTTCCACTCCAGCCAGTTCGGCCCGAATTGCCCGAGTTGATACCCGCCCGGCCCGATGTCCCAGGGTTCCGCGATCATGATGCGGTCGGCCAGCACCGGATCCTCGCGCATCTCCCGCAGCAGCGGCGCCTGTGCGTTGAAGCCATGCGGCAGCCGACCGAGCGCCGGGGCTAGGTCGAAGCGGAAGCCATCCACGCCCGCTTGGCTCACGAAACGGCGCAGGCTGTGGAGAATCAACGCGCGGCTGGCGTCATGATTGCAATCGATGCTGTTGCCGGTGCCGGTATCGTTGATGAGCGTCCCATCCTCGCCCCGCCGGAAATAGCCGCGCCCGTCGAGACCGCGCAGCGACAGCGTGGGGCCATGCATGTCGCTTTCGCCGTCATGGTTGAACACCATGTCGACGATCACGCCGATTCCCGCATCATGCAGCGCCGAGACCGTCGCGCGCAGTTCCGCCCAGCCGCCAGGGGCCAGACGCGGATCAAGCGCGCAATAGCTGACCGGATTATAGCCCCATGCGTTGGTCAGGCCCAGCGGCCCCAGATGCCGCTCGTCGATCCAGGCGTTGATCGGCATGAGTTCGATCGCCGAGACATACAGGCGTTGCAGATGCTCGATGATCGCCGGATGCGCCAGCGCCGCGATCGTGCCACGCTGCTCCGGCGGCACATCGGGATGCAGCATCGTGAAGGCGTGGACGGACAGTTCGTAGATCAGGCCACCGGGCGTAAAACGGGGTGGCGCGGGTGGCAATGGATCGGGATCGCGCAGCAACACCGCCTTGGGCATCAGCGGCGCGGTGTCGCCGCCCTGCCCCCGAGGCGCGGCCAGGCGCAGGTCGTAGACGAACGGCCCGTCGATCGCCCCGGCCCATGGGTCGAGCAGCAGCTTGTCGGGATCGAACCACAGGCCGGCGGACGGATCATAAGGGCCATCGGCACGCAGGCCGTAGCGTGCGCCCTCCTCCAGACCATCTACGCGAAGCTGCCAATGGCCATCCTCGCCGCGCGCCATCGGCAGGCGTTGCTCGTCATCGCCGTCAAACAGGCAGAGCCAGAGCGCCTCTGCATCGGGCGCATAAACGCGAAAGGTCGCACCGCGATCGTCCAGCGTCGCGCCCAGCGGCGTCATCCGACCAGCGATCGGAACAGGGCGGCGTAGCGCGCGGCGCTGCGATCCCAGGAAAAGTCCGCCTTCATGCCCGCGCGCTGCATCGCCTTCCACGCCGGCCGGTCGGCGTAAAGCGCCACCGCACGACTGATCGCGTCCGCCAGCGCTCCCGGATCGGCCGGGGCGAAGTGAACGCCGGTCGCGACGCCAGCGGCCAGCGCCGCCTCGTTCGCGTCGATCACCGTGTCAGCGAGGCCGCCGACCCGCGCCACCACCGGCACGCAGCCATAGCGCAAGCCATAAAGCTGCGTCAGACCACAGGGTTCGAAGCGCGAGGGAATCAGGATGGCATCGCCGCCGCCCTGCATCAGATGCGACATCGCCTCGTCATAGCCGATCCTCACGCCGACGCGGCCGGGATGGCGCGCGGCGGCAGCAGTGAAGGCGGCCTCCAGCGCGGCGTCACCCGTCCCCAGCACGGCGAGGCGACCACCGGCGGCGACCAGATGGTCGATCGCGCCGGCCATATGGTCCATGCCCTTCTGCCAGGTCAGGCGGCTGACGATGATGAACAATGGCCCACCGTCTGCCTCCAGACCGAAAGCCTGCTCCACGGCGCGCCGGTTGCCGGCCCGTTTCGTCAGCGAGCGGGCATCGAAGCCTTGCGCCAGCAGCGGATCGGTCGCCGGGTTCCATTCGCCGGCGTCGATGCCGTTCAATATGCCGTGGACGCGGTCGGCGCGGCCCTCGATCAGGCCGTCCAGCCCCATGCCTTCGCCGGGCGTGCGGATCTCGCGGGCGTAGCTGGGGCTGACGGTGGTGATGGCGTCGGCTGACACGAGGCCAGCTTTGAGGAAGCCGACGCCGCCATAATATTCGACGCCGTCAATGCCCAGCGCCTCGGGCGGCAGGCCCAGTTGGGGGAAGATTTCGACCGGAAAGCGGCCCTGGAACGCCATGTTGTGGATCGTCACCACGCTGGGGACACGGGGCGCAGGGCCGAAGCGGACATAGGCGGCGGCCATCGCGCCCTGCCAGTCATGCGCGTGGAGCAGATCGGGCCGCCAGCCCTTGAGCGCGCCGCCCGCGATCGCGGCGCCGACCTTGCCCAGAGCGGAAAAGCGACGCCAGTTGTCAGGCCAGTCGCGGCCCGCCGCATCGCCATAGGGGCCGCCTTCGCGGGCGAATAGCGCGGGGGCGTCGAGCAGCAGCAGGTCGAGATCGCGGACGCGGGTGCTGAGTATTGCGCTCTTGGTTCCGATCAGCGCGTCGGTGGCGAGGAGGCGTTTCGAGCTTTTCAGGCTGTTGATGATCGAGGGGTAGCCGGGGAGCAAAGTGCGCAGTGAAATTCCTGCCGAACGGAGGTATCCGGGCAGCGCGCCGACCACGTCGGCGAGGCCGCCCGTCTTGATCAGAGGATGAATTTCCGAAGCAATAGCAATGACTTGCATGGGTTTCTTGATACTCAAAGGTCCAGCCGGTCGATCATCGCCTGGGTCACCAGGCAGATGCCGTTTTCGGAGCGGCGAAAGCGAAGCATGTCAAGCTCCGGCCGCTCGCCCACGATCAGCCCGGCGGGGATCTTCACGCCCGAATCGACGATGCAGCGATGCAGCCTTGCACCACGCCCGACCTCGCAATTGGGCATGATGATGCTTTCGGTGACCGACGAGAAGCTGTGCGTGCGCACTTCGGAGAAGAGCAGGCTGCGGTGCAGTGACGATCCCGACACGATGCAGCCGCCCGCGACCAGAGAGGATGTGGCCGACCCGCGCCGGCCGTCCTCATTATGCACGAACTTGGCCGGCGGGGTGACTTCGGAATAGGTCCAGAGCGGCCAGCTATGGTCGTAGAGGTCGAGTGAAGGAACGACATCGGTCAGGTCGATATTCGCCTGCCAATAGGCGTCCAGCGTGCCGACATCCCGCCAATAGGGCGCCAGTTCGCTTTCCGCGCGGACGCAGCTGCGCGAGAAGCGGTGCGCCACCGCCTTTCCATGCTTGACGATGTGCGGGATGATGTCGCCGCCGAAGTCGCGCTTGCTGTCCTTGTCGTCGGCGTCGCGGATCAGTTCCTCGATCAGGAATTTGGTGCGGAAAACGTAGATGCCCATCGACGCCAGCGCCAGTTCGGGCTGGCCGGGGATGCCGGGCGGGTCCTTGGGCTTTTCGACGAAGGCGGTGATGACGTCATGCTCGTCCACATGCATGACGCCAAAGGCCGTGGCCTCCATGCGCGGCACCTCCAGACAGCCAACGGTCACGTCTGCGCCGCTGTCCACATGCTGTTGCAGCATGATTTCATAGTCCTGCTTGTAGACATGGTCGCCGGCCAGAATGACCATATATTCAGGGGCATAGGCTTCGATGATGTCAATGTTCTGGAACACGGCGTCGGCCGTCCCCTCATACCACTGGCTTTCCGACACGCGCTGGCTGGCGGGCAGGATGTCGAAGCTCTCATTGCGTTCGGGGCGGAAGAAGTTCCAGCCGCGCTGCAAGTGCCGGATCAGCGAATGCGCCTTGTACTGGGTCGCCACGCCGATGCGGCGGATGCCGCTGTTGAGCGCGTTGGAGAGCGCGAAGTCGATGATCCGCGCCTTGCCGCCGAAATGCACCGCCGGTTTCGCGCGCCGATCGGTCAGCTCGGCGAGGCGACTGCCCCTGCCCCCGGCCAGCACATAGGCCATGGCGTCACGCGCGATCGGCTGGTGTCTCGACTGCATTTTATGCTTCTCTCCTACGACCTCGGGCTGATGCGATCACTGTAATCCGTTCGTTTCGAGCGTAGTCGAGAAACGCTGGCACAGCGCGAGCGTTTC
>JBIIEH010000015.1:0-91882 GCA_044237945.1 Sphingobium sp.
TATCTGGGCAAGCCCCGGCATATCGAATTCCAGGTATTCGGCGACGGCAATGGCAAGGCGATCCATCTGGGCGAGCGCGACTGCTCGCTCCAGCGCCGGCATCAGAAGGTGCTGGAGGAAGCCCCCTCCCCCGTCCTGTCCACCGCCGAGCGCGACCGCATGGGCGGCATCGTGGCCAAGGCGATGGCCGACATGGGCTATCGCGGCGCGGGCACGATCGAGTTCCTGTGGGAAGATGGCGAATTCTACTTCATCGAGATGAACACCCGGCTCCAGGTCGAGCATCCGGTGACGGAGATGATCACCGGCGTCGACCTGGTGCGCGAGCAGATCCGCGTGGCGGAAGGCAAGCCGCTGTCGGTCGAGCAGCAGGACCTGGTCTTTTCCGGCCATGCCATCGAATGCCGCATCAACGCCGAGGACCCACGCACCTTCGCCCCCTCGCCGGGCACGGTCACCAGCTATCATGTGCCGGGCGGCATGCATGTGCGCGTCGATAGCGGCCTATATCAGGGTTACCGCGTACCGCCCTATTATGACAGCATGATCGGCAAGCTGATCGTCTATGGCCGCACCCGCGAGGGCGCGATCATGCGGCTGAAGCGGGCTTTGCAGGAATATGTGATCGAGGGCATGAAGACCACGATCCCGCTACATCAGGCGCTGCTGGAAGACCCGGAGTTCAAGAGCGGCGACTATACGATCAAGTGGCTGGAGGAATGGCTGGAGAAGCAGGGCTGAGGCTCTGCTCCTTCTGCGGCGGCATAGAACTGAGGATATCGCATGAAGGCCACGATCTGGCACAATCCCCGCTGTTCCAAGTCGCGGCAGGCGCTGGCGATTCTGCAAGATGCGGCCGGCGTCGAGGTCGAGGTCTTCGAATATCTGAAGGCCGCGCCGTCCCGCGCCGATATCGAGGCCGTGCTGGCCAAGGCCGGGGTCGCGCCGTCGCAGGCGGTGCGCAAGGGCGAGGATGCCGCCAAGGGCATCGACCTGACGGACGAAGCGGCCATTCTCGACGCGATGGCGGCGCATCCGATCCTGATCGAGCGGCCCATCGTCGTTACAGACAAGGGCGCGGTGATCGCGCGTCCGCCGGAAAAGGCGCTCGACGTCCTGTAGGACGAGACGTCGGCTGCCCGCAGCGACAAAACATGCTTCTGATCGGGCGCATCACCTTGTGAAAAGGCGTCGCACCGGGCGCGCGGGCATCCTATATCCGTCACATGGCCGACGCTGACCCCAAGGACCGCCCTCCCCTCCGCACCGATGTGGAGGGTGTAGCGCCCTATAGCGGACCCGCCGGCGGCTGGGGCGCGTTGCGCGCGGTGGCGCTGGCGGTGCGCGACCAGATGGGGGCCAGCACCGATACGCGCGCGCTGTTGCAGATGAACCAGCCGGACGGCTTCGATTGCCCCGGCTGCGCCTGGCCCGATCCACGCCATACATCCTCGTTCGAATTCTGCGAGAACGGGGCCAAGGCCGTCACCTGGGAAGCGACGGTGAAGCGCGTCGATCCCGACTTTTTCGCCCAGCACAGCGTTGCCGAACTCTGGAACTGGACCGACCATGCGCTGGAGGATGCCGGGCGGCTGACGCATCCGCTGCGCTACGACCCCGACACCGACCATTATGTACCGATCGCCTGGGACGAGGCATTCGCGCGGATCGGCGCGGAACTGCGTGCGCTGGACCATGCCGATCAGGCGGAATTCTATTGCTCCGGCCGGGCGTCGAACGAGGCGGCGTTCCTGTACCAGTTGTTCGCCCGCGCCTTCGGCACCAATAATTTCCCCGACTGTTCGAACATGTGCCACGAGGCGACGAGCGTCGGCCTGCCCAAGTCGATCGGCGTCGGCAAGGGCACGGTGACGCTGGAGGATTTCGACCAGGCGGACGCGATCTTCTGCATCGGCCATAATCCGGGCACCAACCATCCGCGCATGCTCTCCACTCTCGCCGCAGCAGCGCGACGCGGCGTGCCGATCATCGTCGCCAATCCGATGCGCGAGCGCGGGCTGGAACGGTTCAAGTCGCCCCAGCACCCAACCGAAATGCTTTCGCCCGGCGCGACGAAGCTGGCGTCGGCCTATCATCAGGTGAAGGTGGGCGGCGACATGGCGATGCTGAAGGGCGTCATGAAGGCGCTGCTGGAGGCGGATGCGGCCGATCTGGCGGCGGGCGGCGCGGGGCTGCTCGACCGGCCGTTCATTGCAGACCACACGGCCGGGTTCGACGCGCTGCGGGCGGACCTGGACGGCACCGACTGGGCGACGATCGAGCGACGCGCCGGCCTGTCGCGCGAGGCGATGGAGAGTATGGCGGCGGTCTATGCGAAGGCCGAGCGGGTGATCATCTGCTATGGCATGGGCATAACCCAGCATCGCCATGGCACCGGCAATGTGCAGCAGATCGCCAATCTGCTGCTGCTGCGCGGGAATATGGGAAAGCCCGGCGCGGGCATCTGCCCGCTGCGCGGCCACAGCAATGTGCAGGGCGACCGCACGGTCGGCATCACCGAAATCCCGGTCGAGCCGATGCTGGCGCGGCTGGACGCCCGCTTCGGCATCGAAAGCCCGCGCAAGCATGGGCATAACGCCGTCGAGGCGCTGGCGGCGATGCGGGATGGCAGCGCGAAGGCGCTGATCGCGCTGGGCGGCAATCTGGCGGTGGCGATGCCGGACCCGGAGGCGTGCTTTGCCGCTTTTCGCAAGCTGGACCTCTCTGTCCAGATCCTGACCAAGTTCAACCGCAGCTGCCTGGTCCCGGCGCGCGAGACGATCATATTGCCGTGCCTTGGCCGCACCGAGCTGGATGTGCAGGCCGGCGGGCCGCAATGGGTGACGGTGGAGGACAGCATGTCGATGGTCCACGCCTCGCGCGGCAAGCTCAAGCCGCCTGCGGCCGACATCAAGTCCGAACCGGCGATCGTTGCGGGCATGGCCAAGGCGGCGCTTGAGAGCATGGGGGGGGATGCGATCGACTGGGACGGTCTGGTTGCCGATTATGACCGCATTCGCGACGCCATCGCCGATGTGTTCCCGGATTTTCATGACTTCAACGCGCGCGTGCGCGTGCCGGGTGGTTTCCGCCTGACGGTGGGCGCGTCGGATCGCGTGTGGAACACCCCGGACGGCAAGGCGCAGTTTCTGGTGCATGCCGGCACCGATCAGGACGAGGGGCAGGCGGACGGGCGGCTGACGCTGACGACGATCCGCAGCCATGACCAGTACAACACCACCATCTACGGCCTGAATGATCGCTATCGCGGCATCACCGGGCGGCGTGACGTGGTCTTCATGAACGCGCAGGACCTCAAGGACATGGGGCTGGCGCATGGCGATCCGGTCGATGTCGAGGCCAGCGAAGGCCGCGTGCTGCGCGGGCATATCGCCATCGCGCACGAGATCGCGCGCGGATCGGCGGCGGCTTATTATCCCGAAGCCAACTGCCTGATCGCGCTGGATGATCATGACGCCAGCAGCGGCACGCCCGCCTACAAGGCGATTGCCGTGACGGTGCGGCCGGCGGCGTGAACACTGTCGTCCCGTTCGAGCGGATCGGCGCGGACGGCGCACGCAGCGCCGCCGCCCGCATGGTCGCGCAGGAGCGTCCGATCGCGCTGGAATTCAACGGCATCGGCTATGCCGTGCTGATGGCCTCGCCCGTCGATCTCGACGACCTGCTCACTGGTTTCGCGCTGTCGGAACGGCTGGTCACTGCGCCGGACCAGATCGAGGGCTTCGACATTTTCGATACCGATCGCGGGTCGGTTGCGCGGGTCACGCTGGCGCAGGATCGCGCGCCGCTATTGCTGGAGCGGGTGCGGCACCGGGTGTCGGAAAGCAGTTGCGGCCTGTGCGGGATCGAGAATCTGGAGCAGGCGCTGCGGCCCCTGCCGCGCATCGAGAGCCGGTCGGAGGCCAGCGACGCCGCGATCTTCCGCGCCCTGGCCGCGCTGGACGGCGGCCAGCCGCTCAACCGCGCGACCGGCGCGATGCATGGCGCGGCGCTGTGCGACTCGGCGGGCGACATCCGCATCGTGCGGGAGGATGTCGGGCGGCATAATGCCTTCGACAAGCTGATCGGCGCGATGGTGCGTCAGGGCATAGGCTGGGATAAAGGCTTCGCGCTGCTGAGTTCGCGCTGTTCCTATGAACTGGTGGAGAAGGCAGCGCTGGCCGATTGCCCGATGCTGGTCACGCTGTCCGCGCCGACCGACCTGGCGCTGCGCCGCGCACGCGAGGCCGGGCTGCGACTGGTCAGCCTGGCGCGATCCGATTCCTTTCTGGTCGATACTGTCGCGGACATGTAACGATCGCATGCTGTGGGGCTTGCCATGGCCCCATGTCCGGCCTTAGCCTCCACAGCATGAGCGGAAACGGCAATTTGGCGACGATCGCGGTCTACAGCCTGAAGGGCGGCGTCGGTAAGACGACCTTCGCGATCAACCTGGCCTGGGCGGCGGCGACCATTTCCAAGCGGCGGACGCTGCTGTGGGACCTGGATCCGCAGGCGGCGTCGAGCTGGCTCGTCTCCACCGACAAGGAAAGCCGCGACGCCGCGCAGGCGATCTTCAGCAAGGATGTGGACGTCAAGCGGCTGGTGCAGCCGTCGACCGTGCCGGGGCTGGACCTGATCGCGGCCGATACCTCGCTGCGCGGCCTGGACCATCTGTTTCGCGAGATGGACAAGAAGAAGCGGCTGGCCAAGCTGATCGAGAAGCTGGGGCGGGATTATGACCGGATCGTGCTCGACTGTCCGCCGGGCCTGACCGAGACCAGCGAGCAGGTGCTGCGCGCCGCCGACCTGATCGTCATTCCGGTGATCCCCTCCCCGCTGTCGCAGCGGGCGATGGGTGAGGTTGCGCGCTATCTGGTGCAGCGCGGGGGCGCGCATGCGCCGATCCTGCCGGTCTATTCCATGGTCGATCGCCGCCGCAGCCTGCACCGCAAGGCGCTGGAGGAGCAGCCGAACTGGCCGGCGATCCCGATGGCGAGCGCGATCGAGCAGATGACGGTGCGCAGGAAGCCGCTGGGGGCGTTTGCCTCGTCATCGAAGGCGGCGGGGGATTTCGCGTCGCTGTGGACGATGATCGAGCGGCAGCTGGTCGCCGGCTGATCACCTTAGAGCATCGCGGGTTAATTCGGGATCACCTGTCTCTCCTCCGTTCGGCCCGAGCGAAGTCGAGGGCAACTGCTGAGCGAAGCCGAAGCCGCTTCGCATTCGCTCAGCAAAGGGCTTCGACAAGCTCAGCCTGAACGGATCATATTTCAGGCGCGACGCTCTAACCCGCGATGCGGGCGCTGGGCCTGGGGAAGAGTTGCGCGGCGTCGCGCGCGATCATCGGGCGGCCGAAATAATAGCCCTGCACTTTGCGGCAGCCCAGGCGCTGGATCATCGCCAGTTCGCCTTCGGTCTCCACGCCCTCGGCCGTGGTGGACATGCCCAGGCTCTCCGCCATCGTCACGACCGCGCGGATGATCGCCAGGCTTTCCTGCGCGCCCTGCGCCGCGCCGACGATGAAGCTGCGGTCGATCTTGATCGTGTTGAAGCGCGTGCGGCTGAGATAGCCGAGCGAGGAATAGCCGGTGCCGAAATCGTCAAGCGACAGCTGCACGCCGAGCGAGATCAGCTGGTCGAGGATTTTCAGCGCGCCGCTTTCGTTGAGGAACACGCTTTCGGTCACTTCCAGCTCCAGCCGGCGGGCGTCGAGGCCGCTCTGGCCCAAAGCGGAGACGACCGACGACACGAAGCCGGGGTGGATCAGCTGTTCGGCCGAGACGTTGACGGCGACGCGCACATCCTCCGGCCAGCGCATGGCTTCATGGCAGGCGGTGCGCAGCACCCATTCGCCGATCGTCGCGATCAGCCGCGCTTCTTCGGCGACGGGCACGAATTTGGACGGGGGAATGGGTCCCATGTCCGGGTGAGTCCAGCGCACCAGCGCCTCGAAGCCGATCACGCTGCCGGCAAGCGCATCGACCACCGGCTGGTAGACGACGTGCAGTTCATCCTTCTCCAGCGCCTCACGCAACGCCATTTCGATCTGGCGGCGTTCCTCGACCACGGCGTGCAGGCGCGGCTCATAGGCCCAGTGCAGGCCGCCGCCGTCATCCTTGGCGCGATAGAGCGCCAGGTCGGCGCTGCGGATCAGCGCTTCGGACGTCGCGCCGTCGCCGGGCGAGACGGCCGACCCGACCGATGCGCCGACATAGAGCGTGTGTTCGTCCACCTGATAGGGGGCCGACAGCCCCTCGATGATCGCGTTGGCGAGCCGGGCGACATGGTCTTCGGGTCCGACGCGGGGGATGACGACGGCGAACTCGTCGCCGCCGATCCGACCGCCGAATTCCGCGCTGGTGCAGATCTGGCGCAGGCGCGCGGCGACCAGGGTCAGCAGCTTGTCGCCGACCTGATGGCCCAGCGTGTCGTTGACCGCCTTGAAGCGGTCGAGGTCGATCATCAGGAAGGCGCAGCCCGGCACCCGCGCGCCGTTGGCGGCCATCGACGTGTCGAGTACTTCGCTCAGATGGCTGCGATTGGGCAGGCCGGTCAGCGGATCGAAACGCGCCAGTTGGGCGATCTTGTCCGCCGATTCGCGCTGCACCGTCACATCCGATCCAACGCCGCGGAAACCGTTGAACGCGCCGCGCTCGTCATGGCGGGGCGAGGCGGACAGCTCCAGCCAGCGCACGCGGCCGGCGACTTCGACCGGCAGGACGAGGGCGCTGAAGCTCTGGCGCAGCTTGAGATGTTCGGCGAGCTGATGCAGCCCGGCGGCGAAACGGCCGCTGTCCCAACCGTCACCGGCCAGTATCTGCACCAGCGGCTGGCCTTCGAGCAGCGCCGCCTCCGCGCCCAGCGTTTCGGCGAAGCGTTGCGACACGCCGACGATGCGGCGCGATGCGTCGGTCTGCCACAGCCAGTCGGAGCCACCGCCCTCGAATTCGCGCAGCAGCAGGCTGACGACTTCGTCGCGCTCGGCCAGTTGCACCTGCGTTCGCTGCTGCCGCACGAAATAGCGGGTGTAGATGAGCGCGCCGACCAGCAGGCAGAGGGCATAGCCCATTGCCAGCGCACGCAACGGCCCCTGTTCGGGCAACGAGAACAACCAGGGGGTCGCCGCCGTCACCGGCAGCAGGAAGGCGATGACGCCCAGCGGCGCGGCGACGAAGGTGATCGCGCCGCAGATCATCACGCAGCTGAGCAGCGTCCACAACGCCATCAGTTCGCCCGGATTATGCTGCTGCGGGAAGATCAGCATCGCCGCCCCCCACAGCAGGCCCTGCGCCAGACCGACGATGCCGAGCATGCGCAGGTCGCGTGGCCCCACGCCAGCATAATCGCGCGCGCGCCGCGCCCGCGCCGCCAGCAGCGACAATGTCGCGCCGACGACCATCGCGCCCGACCAGCCGATCAGCCAGGACGCCGGGGTCGAATCGTCGAACACGCGCCAGATGAAGATCAGCCCCAGCACATTGAGCGCCAGCCGAAGTGGCGCGACCATGTCGGAAAAGCGCAGCTGGCCTACCAATATGCGCTGTCCGGCGTCGTCCGCCGGCTTTGCAAGGCCCAGAATCGCAAAGAAAGGAGTAGCGAGCGGGGGCGATGCCCCGCCGCTGTTGCGCTTGCCCGATGTGCCCCTTTTCCCGCTCACGGGGATGGGGTCTAGAGGCAAGCCGTTATGAAAGCGTAACCTTGGCGCGGCTTTATTACGCCGCGATGTCGTAAGGGCGAATCTCGCCCGCCAGATAGAGATTGCGCGCCTTGGAACGGCTCAGCTTGCCCGAGCTGGTGCGTGGCAAGGTGCGCGGCGGGACCAGTTCGACGACGCAGTTCATGCCGGTGATCGCGCGGACGCGCTCGCGGATCTGGTCGCGCAGGCGCGAGCGCTCGGCGTCGTCGGAGGTGCGGCAGTGGACCAGCACGGCAGGCGCTTCCTCGCCACCCGGCGTGGTGATCGCGAAGGCGGCGATGTCGCCCTGCTTGAAGCCGGGAAGCTGCTCCACCGCCCATTCGATGTCCTGGGGCCAGTGGTTCTTGCCGTTGATGATGATCATGTCCTTGGCGCGGCCGACGATGTAGAGATAGCCGTCGCTGAGATATCCCATGTCGCCAGTGTCCAGCCAACCGTCGAGCATGCAGGCGTCGGTCGCTTCCTGATCGCGGAAATAGCCGGCCATCAGCGAGGGGCCAGTAGTCCACACCTTGCCGATCTGCCGTTCGCCCAGGACGCCGCCATCCTCGTCGCGGATTTCCACGACCATGTCCTTGGCGGGCTTGCCGCAGTTGACGATCGAGCGGAAGCGCTGCGGCCGTCCCTCGGTCGCGTCGCCGCCCGACAGGTCGGTTTCCTCGACCAGTTCGACGATGATGCCTTCGCCCGGCGGCATGATGGTGACGGCCAGCGTCGCTTCGGCTAGGCCGTAGCTCGGCAGGAACGCGCCGGGCGAGAAGCCGGCGTCGCCGAACGCATCGACGAAGCTCTGCATCACGTCGGGGCGGATCATGTCCGCGCCATTGCCGGCGAGCCGCCAGCGGGACAGGTCGAAACGGTCGGCGGCCTTGGTCTGGCTCGACATGCGACGCGCGCAGATGTCGTAACCGAAGGTCGGCGAATAGCTGATCGAGGTGCCCTGATTACGGCTGATGAGGTCGAGCCAGGCGAGCGGACGCCGGGCGAAATCCTCGGTCTTCATGTAATCGGTCGACACCTGATTGGCGACGACCGACAGGAAGCAGCCGACCAGGCCCATGTCATGATACCAGGGCAGCCAGCTGATGCAGCGGTCGCTGTCCTGCACCTGCATGCCGTGGCTGTGCGCCGACAGGTTGGAAAGCAGCGCGTGGTGCGTCACCGCGACGCCATGGGGGAAGCGGGTGGAGCCGCTGGAATATTGCAGATAGGCGATGTCCTCGCTCTTCGCCTGCGGCAGCGGGCCGGGCTTGGCGGGACGCGCGATCATCTCCTCGAAGGCGATGCTTTCGACATGGCGCAGGCGGCCAGCCTCGCCCGCCATGTCGGCGAGTTCGGCGGGGAACAGGAACAGGGTCGGGTCGCAGCTGGACAGCTGGACGACCAGCTGGTCGATATAGCTTTCCTTGCCGCCGAAGCTGGTCGGCAGCGGCAGCGGCACCGGCCAGGCGCCGGCATAGACGATGCCGAAGAAGAGCTGGGCGAAATCGGCCCCGGTTTCGGCGACCAGCGCCACGCGATCGAGCGGGCGGATACCATGCGCAACCAGGCGGTGGGCGCAGGCGATCGCATCCTCGCGCATCTGCGAAAAGGGATAGGGCTGGGCCAGATTGCCGCGCGCGTCATGGAAGTTGAGGCCACGCACGCCCTTCGCGGCGTAGTCCAGCGCTTCGCCCAGCGTGTCGAAATCGGATAGGCGGCGCGGCAGCGTGTCGCCCGTGGGCGTCGGCGCCATCATGCCCTGCATGTCCGTCATAAGCTCTACTTCCGAATATATGTGCGACCGTTTCGAAGCGGCGCGCCATAGCCCCTTTCAGGGATTTGGCAACCATACCGCCATAACCCGCTTCTTTAGCGCATAAGGCGCGGTGAAATTCCGGCCCGACTGTGGCACAATCATGGCGTATCGTCGCTTCCTGTCATAGCCGGGCCACCCCATCATGCCCCCCAAACGCCCCCGTCCACCGCTGAATGCGGAAGAATTGCGCGCTCTGGCGCTGCGCTATGTCGGCCGGTTCGCGACCAGTCGGGCGAAACTGGCGGCCTATCTGGCGCGCAAGATCAGGGAGCGCGGCTGGGAGGATGACGCCCCTGCGGATATCGACGGGCTGGTCGAGCGCTTTGCCGAACTGGGCTATGTCGACGATGGCGGGTTTGCCGCGATGAAGGGGGCGGCGCTGACGCGGCGCGGCTATGGCGCGCGGCGCGTCGATGAGGCGCTGCGCGCGGACGGCATTGGCGAGGCGGATCGCGCGGTTGCGCAGGACAGCGCGAAGGCCGAAGCCTGGGCATCGGCCGACCGCCTGGCCCGGCGCAAGCGGGCTGGCCCCTATGGGTCGGGTGACCGGGACCCCAAGACGCGCGAGCGGATGATCGCCGCCTTTCTGCGTGCCGGCCATGATTATGCCATGGCGCGGCGCTGGGTGGACGCCGCGCCGGGCGAGCCGCCGGCGCAGGAGGAGGGTTAACGCCCTCCCCCTGCACGCCATTTCCCGCTAGATGACGGAGCCATGATCCGCACGCTTCCGCTCGCCCTGCTGTTCCTCGTCGCCGGCTGCGGCGCATCGTCGGACGGGACCGAGCCGCTCGTCGTCCAGACCGCCAAGGGCGCGCATCGCTTCAAGGTCGAGATGGCGCTGACGCCGGAGTCACAGGAGAAGGGCCTGATGGGCCGCACCAGCCTGGACGATGACCGGGGCATGGTGTTTCCGATGATGCCGCCGCGCACCGCCAGCTTCTGGATGAAGGACACGCCGCTGCCGCTCGACATCCTGTTCATCCATACCGACGGCAGCATTGCCGCGATCTTTCCCAACACGACGCCCTATTCGCGCGAGCCGGTGTCGGCCGGCGTTCCGGTCGCCGGGGTGCTGGAGCTGCGCGGCGGCCGGGCGGCGGAACTGGGCATCGCGGAGGGCGACCGGGTCAACTGGGGCGCGTGCGTCGATGAGCAGCCGGGGAAAGCCGCGAGCGCGGAACCGACAAATTTCTGTCCCGCCAAAGCGCCCTGACCCGCACAACCGCCTTGCCCAACCCCGCCGGTCGCAGTAAGCGCATCGCTCATGGGAATCCTGGCTAACATCTTCACCTGGTGGAACGGCGCCACCTTCGGCACCTGGCTCTTCACGGCCCGCAAGGGCACGAAGGTGGGCGAGGACCATCAGGGCAATGTCTATTATGAAGGCGGCAAGGACGTGCATGGCCGCCCGCGCCGCTGGGTGATGTACAACGGTGCCAATGATTCGAGCCGCGTGCCATCCGAATGGCATGGCTGGCTGCACAATTCGATCGAGGGCGCGCCCGAGAGCTTCCTGCCCCCCGCGCGCATCTGGGAGCGTGAGTTCACGCCCAACGCCACCGGCACCAGCAACGCCTATCGTCCCTCCGGCGCGCTGGAAAAGGGCGGCAAGCGCCAGCGGGCGACCGGCGATTACGAGGCCTGGAGTCCCGACGCATCATGATTTCCCGCCCGGTTCGGGGCGCAGCGCTGGTCCTGAGCAGTGGCCTGGCGCTGATGTTGAGCGGCTGCGGCAAGAGCGACCTGCCGCAGAGCAATGATAGCGGCCCCGTCCGCGTCGAGAACGCCCCGGTTCGCGCCAGCGGCGACAAGGCCGAACTGGTCGGCACGCCGATGGCGCAGCGCAGCGCGGTCATCAGCCTGCTCAACAAGCGCAACGGCCTGACGCGCGACCTGACGATGAAGCCGGGCGAGGCGCTGCGGCTGGGCGACGCGATCGTGCGCTTGCAGGCGTGCGAGACCAGCGCTCCGTGGGAAAATATCCAGGATACCGGCGCGTTCGTGCAACTGGACGTGCGCAGCACCGCGGACGGCAAGTGGCGGCGCGCCTTTTCCGGCTGGCTGTTTCGCGACCGGCCGGACCGCAATGTAGTCCAGCACCCGATTTATGACGTCTGGGTCAAAAGCTGTGCGATGGAATGGCCCGAAAGCGGCCCCGCCACGGTGAAGCTCAACGACAAGGGCGATCCTATGTCGGCCGCCAGCGGCGCGAAAGCCAAAGTGGCGGGTTCGCCCGATCCTTCCGACAATACGCCCGCGCCCGAGCCGAGCGGCACTTCGTCCACGGCGGGCGACAGCAACTGAAGATAGGCCGCCTGACTGATTTCCTGCGCGCCCAGCGATTGCAGATGATCGGTCATGAACTGGCAGTCGAGCAGGGTGAAGCCGCCGAAGCGTAGGCGCGCCACCAGCCAGGCCAGCGCCACCTTCGACGCATCGGTGCGCCTGGACACCATGCTTTCGCCGAAGAAGGCGCGGCCCAGCGCGACGCCGTACAGACCGCCGACCAGTTCGTCGCCGTCCCAGCATTCGACCGAATGGGCGAAACCCAGCGCATGCAGGTGCCGATAGGCGCTCTCGATCGGGCCGTTGATCCACGTCGAAGGCCGGTCGGGCGCGGCCTCTGCGCACAGGGCGACGATGCCGGCGAAGTCGCGATTGGCAGTGACGCGGAAACGATCGCGCCGGATCACCTTCGCCAGCGAATGCGACAGCTTGAACCCGTCCAGCGGCATGATCGCGCGGCGCTTCGGTTCCACCCAGTAGACGTCGCGCGCGGTGCGATCGTCCGACATGGGGAACACACCGATGGCATAGGCCTGAAGCAGCAGCAGCGGATCGATCGACATCGGGGGCAGACTAGCAGAGCAGGGCTTTCCGAAAAGCCCTCCCGTCATGCTATGATATCGGCATGCGCACTTCGATCCTTGCCGCTCTGCTGTTGCTGGCTAGTCCTGCTCGGGCGACACCGGCCGATCCTGTCGGCCATTATTATCTGCAAGGCGTGATGGAGACCGGGTCCGAACTGTTGTTGCAGCCGGACGGCAAGTTTCAATGGTATCTGTCGGTCGGCGCGCTGGACCTGTTTGCCGAGGGCAAATGGCGGGAAAAGGGCGGCAAGATCCTGCTGACATCCGAGCAGCGCGACAAGGCGCCGCCGCCCGGTTTCGAAACGCTCGAACTGCCGGTGCAGGACGGCAATCTGATCCCGCCGGACGGGCACGGTGCCTATGTTCGCGCGAAGGCGAGCGCCGATTGACTTGGAGGCGGGCCGGGATAGTCTCCGGGCCATGAAATCCCTCCCCTTCGCGGCGTTGCTGCTGCTGACCGCCCTGCCCGCGACCGCCGCGACCGATCCCTATGCGGCCCGGATCACGAAGCTGCTGAAGGCGACGCCTTTGATCGACGGGCATAATGACTGGCCCGAAGCGCTGGCCGAGCATGAGAAGGACAAGCGCTTCGCGACACCGCTCGATCGGCTGGATCCCAAGGTCTATCAGACGGATATCGAGCGGCTGCGCAAGGGCATGGTCGGCGGGCAGTTCTGGTCGGTCTGGGTGTCGGCCGACCTGCCCGAACTGCAGCAGGTCAAGGACACGATCGAGCAGATCGACCTCGCCCACAGTTTCGCGCGGCGCTATCCCGCCAGCTTCCGCTTCGTGACCACGGCGGCGGAAGTGCGCGCGGCGCACAAGGCGGGGCTGATCGCGTCGATGATCGGCGTCGAGGGCGGTGGGCAGATCGACGAGAGTCTGGCGGTGTTGCGCGCCTATCGGGCGCTGGGCGCGGGCTATCTGACGCTGACGCACAGCCGCACGATCGCCTGGGCCGACAGCGGCACCGACAATCCGCGGCATGACGGGCTGACCCCGTTCGGCGAGGCGGTGGTGCATGAACTCAATCGCCTGGGCATGCTGGTGGACCTGTCCCATGTGAACGAGGCGGTGATGCGCGACGCGCTGCGGGTGACGAAGGCCCCGGTGATCTTTTCCCACAGCTCCGCCCGCTCCCTGTGCGACACGCCGCGTAATGTTTCGGACGAGGTGCTGAAACTGGTGGCGGCCAATGGCGGCGTGGTGATGGTGAACTATGCCCCCGGCTATGTGTCGGAGGCGCGGCGAGTGTGGGGCGCGGCGCGGGCTGCGGAGATCGCGCGCTATAATGCGCCGCCTTTCGGGGGCCTCTATATCGGCGATCCGGTGGCGGCGAAGAAGGCGCTGGCGGCGTGGGAGGCGGCGAACCCGGAACCCGCCGCCACTCTGGCGCAAGTGGCTGACCATATCGAGCATATCGCCAAGGTGGCGGGGGTCGATCATGTCGGCATCGGCAGCGACTTCGACGGCGTGGGGCGCATGCCCGATGGGCTGGGTGGCGTCGAGACCTATCCGGCGCTGCTGGCCGAACTGATGAGGCGCGGCTGGAGCGACGCCGATGTCGCGAAGCTGGCCGGCGAGAATGTGCTGCGGGTGATGGCGCAGGCGGAAGCCGTCGCCAAATCCATGCAAAGTGAGCCGGAGGGCAGCGCGACCATCGCGGCGCTGGACGCAGGGGAGAAGGCGCAATGACAGAGGCCACACATGACAGCGGCATTACCCGCCGCACGGCGGTTGCGCTGACCGGCGCGACGCTGCTGCTGCCGGCGACGAAGGGCGTCGCCGCGCCGGCTTTGCCCAGCCCCCGCCCCTCGCGCGAGCGGGTGGAGGAGGCGATCTCCAAGATCATCCAATATGATGGCGAGGGACCGCGCACCTTCCTGACCGATTATCACGGGCAGGCGCTGGCCGCCGCCGACGCCGCCGATGCGCGGGCGCGCGACGGCCAGTCTCTGGGGCCGCTGGACGGCGCGATCGTCAGCATCAAGGATCTGTTCGACGTCGCAGGCGAACCGACCCGCGCCGGATCGGCGGTACTGGCCGAAGCGCCACCGGCCGCCGTCGACGCCAAGGTGGTGGAGCGGCTGCGCGCGGCGGGCGCGGTCATCATCGGCAAGACCAACATGGTCGAGTTCGCCTTTTCCGGCGTGGGCCTGAACCCGCATTACGGCACGCCGGGCAATCCGGCCGACCGGATGCGCGTGCCGGGTGGTTCGTCCTCCGGCGCGGGTGTGGCGGTGGCGGACGGCATGTGCGAGATCGCGATCGGCACCGACACCGGCGGATCGACGCGCATTCCCGCCGCCCTGTGCGGCGTGGTCGGCTTCAAGCCGAGTCAGGCGCGGATACCGCGAACCGGCGTGTTCCCGCTGTCGCTGGCGCTCGATTCGGTGGGACCGATCGCGCGCAGCGTATCCGATTGCGCGATGGCGGACGCGATCATGGCGGGGGAAGCCTACGAGCCACCACTGCCGGCTGCGCTGGCGGGCTTGCGGCTGGGCATTCCGCAGGGCATGCCGCTCGCTGATCTGGACGCGGTGGTCGCCAGCCGGTTCGAGGCGGCGTGCAAGCGGCTGGCGGCGGGCGGCGTGGCGCTGTCCGACGAGGCTCTGCCGCAGCTGGACGAAATGGCGGCGGTCAACGCGCCGGTTCCGCTGGTTTCAGTCGAAGCCTATGTGCTGCATCGCGATCGGCTGGCGGCCCAGGGCGACCAATATGACCCACTGGTCTACGCCCGGATGATGGCGGCGGCGAATGTGACGCAGGACCAACATCTGACGATGTTGAAGGAACGCCAGCGGCTGATCGCGTCGATGGACGAGCGGCTGGCGGCGGTCGATGCGCTGGTGCTGCCGACGACGCCGATCCTGGCGCCCCTGTTCGAGCAGGTGGTGGAGCCGGATCGCTTTGGCGAGCGCAACCGGATGCTGCTGCGCAACACTGCCTTCGCCAATTTCTTCGACCTCACCGCCATTTCGCTGCCGCTGCCGCACGGGCCGAAGGAACAGCATAGCGGGCTGATGCTGGTGGCGCGCAACGGGCAGGACCAGCGACTGTTCGCGATCGCGACGGCGGTGGAGACGCTGCTTAGCTGACCGCCGGCTCCAGCAGCGTCACCGTGCCGGCGTCGGCATCCACCTGCCCCAGCGCGCCTTCCGGCAGGGTCCACTGATTGGCGACATGGCCGAATTGCCCGCCCTGCCAGGCGGGGACGCCGAGTGGTTTCAGATGCTGTTCCAGCACCTCGCTGATCGTGAAGCCGCCATAAGAGGGGCCGACCGGCCCGCAATTGGTGCATAGGCCGAAGATGACGGCCTTCACCCCCTTCAGGACGCCGGCGAGGCCCAATTGGGTCAGCATCCGGTCGATGCGATAGGGGGCTTCGTCGATATCCTCGATAAACAGGATCGCGCCGTCGAAATCGGGCAGATAAGACGTACCCATCAACGCTGTCAGCACGGTGAGATTGCCGCCCAGCAGCCGTCCCGTCGCCTTGCCGCCGGTAAAGGTGCGGATGCGCCCGGCGCGCTGGACGAGCCGATCCTCGCTGGCTGTAGGCGTGGCGAAGGTCGGCGTGCCGGCGTCGAACGCCACAGCGCGAAAGGCGTCCCAGCTATATTTGCCCCAGCCGCTCGACGCGCCGGGGGCGTGCAGGGTCGTGAAGCCCGCTTTCGCCGCGAAGGCCATGTGCAGCGCGGTGATATCTGACAGGCCGACCAGCAGCTTGGGATGGGCGCGGATCATCTTCCAGTCGAGCAGCGGCAATATCCGCGCGCTGCCCCAGCCTCCGCGCACCGCGAACACCGCCTTGACGTCCGGGTCGGCATACATGGCGTTGAGGTCCGCCGCCCGATCGGCATCGCTGCCGGCCAGATAGCCGAAGCGCTCCGTCAGATGCGCGCCCATCTTCGGCTTGAGACCCATGGCGAGGATGGTTTCGCGCACCAGATCGAGGTCGTAGCGATCATCGGTAAAGCCCGCCGGCTCGACCACGCCCACCATGTCGCCGGGCTGAAGGCGCGGCGGCTTGCGCGGCGCGGGCAAGGGCGTCGCCGCCACCGGCAAGGCGAGCAGTGTGCCAAGGCCCCCCGCCGCCGCCATCATCGTCCGCCGATCCATCATCAAAAGCTGCCCCCGTCCTTGCGGCGATAGACGCCGTCCGCATAGTCCATGTCGATATCGGGATAATGGCACGGCCCGTCCGCCGGCCGCCCGACCGCGACATAGACGCAATCCCCGTCGCTCTCGTTCACCAGCTGATGCCCGTTCGGCACGCCCTTGGGGAAAGCGGCGATGTCGCCCGCGCGCATGGGCACGCGGCTCCCCTCCTCCACCAGCACCGCCTCGCCCGACAGCATGACGACGAACTCGTCCTCCTGCGCGTGCCAGTGGCGTTGCGAGGAGGCTGCGCCGGGCTTCAGCACGACGTGGCTGAAACCGAAGTCGGAGACACCGCTGGCCGGGGCCAGCCGGCGATACCAGCGCCCCTGCACCGGCCCGGCATGCGCGTCGGGATAGCCGGTCGCGTTGGTCGGCGGGATCGCGTCCAGATCGAGCTTGGGCATCACGACCTCATACTGGCCAAGGGAACGCCTCTTCGCTATCGCCCCGGCATGAGCATGACCAGCGCCAAAGCCGATCCCGTGGACCTGACCAGCCGGCTGATCGCCTGCCCTTCCGTAACGCCGGCCACCGGCGCGGTGTTTGGCGAACTGGAGGCGATGCTGCTGCCGCTGGGCTTTACCGTGGATCGCTTCGTCACGGGTGAGGAGCCGGATGGTCCGGTCGAAAATCTGCTCGCCTGGCGCAGCAATGGCGCAGGGCCGCATATTGCCTTCGCCGGCCATCTGGACGTGGTGCCGCCTGGCTCTGGCTGGACCGGCGATCCGTTCGTGCCGGAGATTCGCGGCGGGCTGCTCTACGGCCGGGGCGCGGTGGACATGAAGGGCGCGATCGGCGCTTTCGTCGCGGCGCTGCACGATCTGCACCATGATCTTCCCGGCACGATCAGCCTCATCATCACCGGCGATGAAGAGGGGCCGGCGACCTATGGCACGCTGGCGCTGATGGAGCGGATGGAGGGGCATGGGCTGAAGCCCGACCTGTGCGTCGTGGGCGAACCGACTTCGGCAAATCGTTTCGGAGACGTCATGAAAATCGGCCGGCGCGGGTCGGTCAACATGTGGATCGATGTCGCGGGCGTGCAGGGCCATGTCGCCTATCCGCATCTGGCCAACAATCCCGTGCCCCGCCTGGTGCGCATCCTGGCGGCGATCGACGCGGTGGTGCTGGACGAGGGGACCGACTGGTTCCAGCCTAGCAATATCGAGATCACCGACCTCACCGTCGGCAATCCCGCCACCAACGTCATCCCGCCGGCCGCCAGCGCGCGCATCTCGATCCGCTTCAACGATTGCCATAGCGGCGCGTCGCTGGTGGAGAAGATCACCGCCATCGCCGCGACCGAGGGCGGCACGGTCACCGCGAAGATCAGCGGCGAGCCATTCCTGACGCAGCCGGGCGCGCTGTCACAATTGCTGGCGGACGCGATCCGCGAGGTGACGGGCGTAGAGGCGGAGCTTTCGACCACGGGCGGCACGTCCGACGCGCGGTTCCTGTCGCGCCTGTGCCCGGTGGTGGAGTTCGGCCTGAATAACGCGACCATGCACAAGCTGGACGAGGCCGTCGCGGTGGACGACCTGCGCGCGCTGCGGCGGGTCTATGCGCTGGTGGTGGAGCGGGCTTTGACGGCTGGCGGCTGATTACTGTGCGTCAGATCAGCCGCAAAGCCCGATCAACATTCTGACCCGGCCCAACAATGCGATGTACGAACAGGCGATCGGGCTGGACCGAATATAAAATTCCATAGCCCTTATAGGAACGACGGCGAACGCCTTTGCGCTCATAGCGAGGGACCAGCGGGAAGGCGTGCGGCATGACGCCAATCCGCCTCGCCACGTCTCGTAATTCTTCGACAAACGTCACAGCCCGCTCGGGATTGTCGGGCGCGATCCATGCGCTGATGGCTTGCAAGTCGTGGATAGCCTGCGTCGAAAGCTGTACGCGGATCAGACTGCCCGGCCGTTCGATGATGCCCGGATTCCCGCAATAAGCTCGTCGCAGACCTCATCGAGATCACGCCCGCCATTTGCTTCCATCTCCATCAGGCTCTCGGCGATGGACGAATCCAGATCCTCGAGCCATCGCGCCTCGTCCTGCACGACATCCTGATCGCGCCGGATCAGGTCACGCACATAATCGCTGACGCTGGCATATTGGCCGCTGTCGATGCGGCTTTGCACATAGTCCCGCAGCGGATCGGGCAACGAAACGTTCATGGTCGCCATTGGCGGTGCCTCCGGCCACGATAATGGCAAAATTTGCTATCAGGTTCAACCGCTCCATGCGGTTTAAACCGTCCGTCGTTCCACCACATCCCGCCGGCCGAAGCGGTCGAGATAGTCGAGTTCGTCGGTCGGGCGGGCGAGATAATAGCCCTGGAACAGGGTGCAGCCGATGACGCGCAGCATGTCCATCTGCGCCTGGGTCTCGACGCCCTCGATCACCACTTCCATGCCCAGGCCATGGATCAGGCCGACGACGGCGCTGCAAATCGTGCGGGTCTGGGCGGAGGTGGCGATGTCGCGGATCAGGCTGCGGTCGATCTTGACGCGGTCGACCGGCAGGTCTTTCAGGCGCGCCAGGTTCGAATAGCCAGTGCCGAAATCGTCGATGGAGATGCGCAGGCCCAGAACGCGCAATTCCCGCAACTGCTCCAGCAGCCGCGAGTCCATGTCCATCGCCAGCGACTCGGTGATCTCCAGCTCCAGCATGTCGGGCGGCGTCTGGAAGCGTGCCATCGCACGGCGCAGGCGATCGAAGAAATCGGGTTGCGACAGTTCGCGGGTAGAGATGTTGATGGCGAGGCGCTGACGCACGCCCTCACGCGCCCAGCGGGCCGCCGTTTCGCAGACCCGGCCCATGACCCAGTCGCCCAAGGCAACGATGGTCCCGCTTTCCTCCGCCACCGGCACAAAGGCGCCGGGTAGAACGAGGTCGCGATCCGGGTGACGCCAGCGGACCAGCGCTTCGGCCGACACGGCCTGCCCGCTGACGATGTCCACCTGCGGCTGGAACTCCAGCAGAAACTCGTCGCGCTCCAGCGCCAGAATGAGGTCGCGCTCCAGCGTGGCGCGATCCGCCGCTTCGGCCGCGAGCGCATTAGTGAACATCTCGGTTCGGCCGCGCCCTTCATGCTTGGCGTGATACATGGCGATGTCGGCCGAGCGCAGCAGGGTGGAGAGCGTGTCGCCATGTTCGGGGAAGCAGGCGATGCCGATCGACGCGCCCAGATCGACATGCTGGCTGCCAAGATCGAAACGCTCGCCCAGCGCGAACTGGATGGCGCGCGCGATGCGCTGCGCCGCCTGCGCATTGGGCAGGTCGGGGAAATACATGGTGAACTCGTCGCCGGCGAGGCGGCCGATGACGGCATCGCCCATGCCGGCGGTCAGCTGCGTCATCACCACTTCACGCAGCCGTCCGGCGACGCGGGCGAGCAACTGGTCGCCGGCGGCGTGGCCCAGCGTGTCGTTGACGCTCTTGAAGCCGTCGAGGTCGATGAAGAACAATGCGCCGGGGCGGTCCGTCCGGTGCTCCGCCATCGCGCGCTCCACCTGGCGGCAGAAGCTGGGGCGATTGGCGAGGCCGGTGACCTGATCGAACAGGGCCAGCGTCTGCACATGGTCGAGATTGGTGCGCACCTGGCTCAGCAGGCTTTCCGCCGCAATGGCGAGATCGGGCAATTGCTCGCCCACTTCGGGCGGCACCGGCGATTGCAGGTCGCCATGCGCGGCGGTCAGCAGGCGCTCGGTTATGCGATCGATGGCGATGGCGACCGCCTGCGTCGTGCGGGCGGTCGACGCCCAGGTCATCGTGGCGCACAATATGGCGATGATGAGCGCTTCGGCGAGGCCCGAGACATCGTCATGCGACCCCGGCCCCAGGATCATCGCGAGGATGAACACCAACGCCCCCGCAGCGCAGGCGAAGGCGGTGGCGCGGCTTTTCAATGTCACGCCCTGCATGTGCCTCCCAGATCCCGACGACCCACCCCGCGCGCGCGATGGACATCGCGGCGATCCGGTTATGAAAGACACTGGTTAAGAAAGGGTCAGTAAGCGCGGCGGCAGAAACTATTTTGTGCGACGCAGAATGACATAGAGCGCGCCGTCGCCGCCATGGCGCGGATGGGCGACGCGGACGCTGGCGATGCGGTCGGCATAGAGGCCGTGGCCCAGCCAGTGACCGATCTCCGCACGGATCGCGCCGCGCTGGCCGCTGCCGGCGTAACCATCGCTTTTTCGAGGCTTTCCGGTGACGACCAGCAGCACGCGCAGGCCGCGCGTCAGCATCGCGGCCAGCGCCTGGTTGAGGCGCGCATGGGCGGCGGGCAGATTATGGCCGTGCAGGTCGATCGCCATATCGTGCGTCAGCGTGCCGCCCCTGATGCGCTTTTCCCAGCTGGAATCGAGCGTGACCGCGGGCGCGCGAACCGGCGTCGGCGGAGCCGGCGGTGGCGCGGGCGTTAACTTTTGCAGCGGCTTCGCCTTCGGGCTCGCCGGCATGGGGGCGGCGACGCGCAGCTGGGGCTTTGGCTGGGGGCGCATCGGGCGGACGGTGCCTGCTACCGCGTTCCACAGCAGTTGCTCCTCCGGTGAAAGGCGGCGGCCGGCCACGCGGGCAGCCTTAAGGGGATTGCAGCCGTGCGGCGGAGCCGACCGGCAGCAGCAGCAGCGCGCTGCCCCGCGCCGACATGCCCCCGGCGATGCCCCGCGCCCGGTCTCCTGCGCCCCAGAAGCTGTCGAAGCGGTTCGCGCCCTTGATCGCGCCGCCGGTATCCTGCGCGATCCACACGCCATTGGGTTCGGCGCGGTCGAGCGAGAGCAGCACCGGCGCGCCCAGCGGCACGAACTTCGGATCGGCCGCAACTGTGGCTTCGGGCGTCACCGCAACGCCCAGCGCGCCGATGGGGCCTGCGCCGGTCAGTTCGCGGAAGAACACGAAGCTCTTGTTCTCGTTCATGATCGCCGCGCCTTCGGCCGGATTGGCGCGCAGATAGCCCATGATGTCCTGCATCGATCCGACCTTGATCAGGCCGCGATCCTTCATCAGCTTGCCGATGCCGGTATAGTCGCGGCCGTTCTGGCCATCATAGCCGATGCGCATGACGCCGCCATCGGGCAGCAGCAGGCGACCCGAACCCTGGACCTGGAGGAAGAAGAACTCCACCGGATCGGCCGCCCAGGCGAGTTCGAGGCCCCGGCCGGCGAGCGATCCACCGACGATCTGCGATCGGTCGTCGAAGGGAACGAACTTGGAGCCAGCGACCTTGCCGCGAATTGTCTTGCCCTTGTAGGCGTCGCTGAACTGGCCGAGATCGACGTCGATGAGGTCGGTAGGGCGCTTGTAGATCGGCACTTCATAGCCCGAGCGGCGGTCGCGCGATCCGGCGATTTCCGGCTCGTAATAGCCGGTGACGAAGGCCGTTCCGGGGCCGACCTGCACGGCTTCGAAGAAGCGTACAAAGAAATCGCGCGCGGTCGCCTCGGGCCAGCTCGATGCGGCGGCGCAGGCGGCGTTCCAGTCCGACCCGCGCGTCAGGCCGCTGGCGTCGGTGCGCCGCATCAGCGTGGGACAGGACAGGCGGAAGGCGCGCAGGGCAGCGGTCGTGCGCTCGCCATCGGGCAGCAGCGTGTCGAGCGCCGGGCCGCGCGTTACGCCCGCGCCGCGCGCGGTGGACTGGTCGGTGGCAGGATCGGTCGGCAGATCAACCGGCAGCGTCGGGCGCGGCGTTGCGGGAACCGGCTTCGTCGCGCTGGGGGTAGGCGCGGGGATCACGCTTCCCGGCCCGGACGGCGGAATCACGCCACCCGCACATGCCGAAAGCGCCAGCATCGCTGCCAGCGCGCCCCCCGAACGAAACGGCGTCATGCCGCCTCGTCGGTCTCGCTGAGCTTCCAGTTGGGATCCGCGCTGCGAATGTCGCGGGTGAAGGTCCACACGTCGTTGGTGCCGACGGCGTCGGTCAGCGAGCCGGCGATGACATGGCCATCGGCGTCGCGGGTGACGGCGGCGATGTCCGCCTCGAACCGGATCGACACTTCGGCCGTACCGGCGCGCACCGACGCGCCGACGATCTGCGCCTTTTCGATGCGGACCAGACGGTTGTCGAGCACATGACCATCCGCCTCGCGCTGGGCGATGGCTTCCTCGAAAGAGGCGAGCACGTCCGCGTCGCAGAGCCACGCCAGTTCGTCACGATCACCGCGCCAGAAGGCTTCAAGCACCATGCGATAGGCGCTCTTCGCGCCTTCCAGGAAACCGGGAACGTCGAACGTGCGGTCCGCCGCGATCAGCGCGCGCACGCCGCTCTCGCCCTCGGGCGCGATCAGAGCATCGGCCAGCCGCACCGGATCGCCACCCATTTCGGGGACCTGGCGCGGTTGCAGCACGGCGACCTTCGCCCGCTCCTCGGCCGGGCGCAGCGCCGGCTCCTGCTCATGTCCCGTGCGCTTGCCGAGCACGGAATAGAGCCGCAGAGCCAGAAAGCCGGCGATCATGGCGAGGATGACGATCACATACACGGGGTCGAATACCCTTTGTTCCGGATGTTTGTTCCCTGCAACATAGGCATGTTTGCGCCCAACTTCAAATGGCGCGTGGCAGATACCGTCCCATCTTCGGCCCGATTTGCCCCTTTGCCAGCCTGTTGCTCCGCCCCTTCCCGCCTGCTAAGCGCCGCCCCTATTGCCGCGCGGGCCAGGACCGCGCCGGTTGGGACGACAGCAAGGACAGAATAGATGGCCGAAACGGGCGATATTTCCGATCATATCATCAGCACGGGCAACGGCGCGGACACCGCCCCGGCCATTGCGCTGATCAGCCAGTATGTGAAGGACCTGTCCTTCGAAAATCCCAATGCCCCGGCCGTGTACCAGTGGCAGGAACAGCCGCAGATCGACGTGCAGTTCAACATCGGCGCGGAGCGCGTGGGCGACGACGTGGTCGAGGTGGCGCTGAAGATCGAGGTCAAGGCGACCGCGTCGCAAGGCGCGGCCTTTGCCGTCGAACTGCTCTACGCCGCGCTGTTCGGCATGCGCAACGTGCCCGAAGAGCAGATGCAGCCCTTCATGCTGGCCGAAGCGCCGCGCCTGATCTTCCCCTTCGCCCGCCGGGTGCTGGCCGACGCGATCCGCGACGGCGGCTTCCCGCCGCTGCTGCTCGATCCGATCGATTTCGGCGCGCTCTACATGCAGCAGGCGCAGCAGATGGAAGTCACCACCGGCGAGCCGGCCGGCACGGCCTGATCCTCCCGATGAGGATGCTCATCCATTGGAAGCCTCTCCCCGCAAGGGAGGGGCTTTTCTTGTGAAGCTCGCCAAGGCTCTTGGCTCGGTCGGCGGGCTGACGCTCGCCAGCCGGGTGCTGGCGCTGGTGCGCGACTCGCTGGCGGCGCGCTATGTCGGCGCGGGTTTCGCGTCGGATGCGTTCAACGGCGTCGCCTTCCGCCTGCCCAACATGTTTCGCGCCTTCTTTGCCGAGGGCGCCTTTTCCGCCGCGTTCATCCCGCTGTTCAACAAGAAGGCGGCGGGACCGGACGGCGTAGCGGCGGGCATTCGCTTTGCCGAAGCGGCGATGGCGGTGCTGCTGCCGGTGCTGGTCCTGTTCACCGGCGCGCTGATCGCCGCCGCCTGGCCGATCACCTGGCTGCTTTCCGGCGGTTTTTCGCGGCAGCATCCGACGCCCGAGCAATTCGCTTTTGCGGTGATGTTGTCGCGGATCACTCTGCCTTATCTGGCGCTGATCAGCCTCGCGTCGCTGCTGGGCGGCATTCTCAACTCGCTCGATAAATTCTGGGTGAACGCCGCCGCGCCGATCCTGCTGAACCTGTCGATGATCGCGGGCCTGTGGCTGTTCCATGGCGAAAACGCCTATGAGACCGCGCGGGTGCAGGCGATTTCGGTGACAGTGGGTGGCGCGCTGCAACTGCTGTGGCTGATCCTGGCCTGCCGCCGCGCGGGCGTGTCGATGAAAATCCGCCGGCCGCGCCTGTCGCCCGACATTCGCGAGCTGTTCCGGCTGATCCTGCCCGCCGCCGCCGGCGCGGGCGCGACGCAGATCAACCTGCTGATCTCGACCGCGCTGTCCGGCTGGATGCTGGCGGCGGGGTCCATCACCTATATCTATTATGCCGACCGGCTGAACCAGTTGCCGCTGGGCCTCATCGGCATTGGCCTTGGCACCATATTGCTGCCGACGATTTCCCGCATGCTCCACAGCGGGCAGGAAGATGCGGCGATGGAGACGCAGAACCGGGGCATCGAACTGGCGCTGTTCCTGACGCTGCCCGCCACCGTCGCCTTTCTGGTGGTGGCGGAGCCGATCGTGCGGGGGCTGTTCCAGTACGGGCTGTTCACGGCGGAGGATGCGCGGCGCTGCGGCTGGGCGCTGTCCGCCTTCTCGGTCGGCCTGCCCGCTTATGTGCTGATCAAGGTGCTGACGCCCGGCTTCTACGCGCGCGGCGACACGAAAACGCCGGTGCGCTTTGCGATGCTGTCCGTAGTCATCAACATCGTCGGCAACATGACGCTGATCCCGCTGCTGGGGCATTGGGGGTTCGGCCATGTCGCGCCGCCGCTGGCCACGGCGCTGGCGGCGGCGGTCAACGCCGTGCTGCTGTATCGCACGCTGGTCAGTCGAGGCGATTTCGTCGCCGATGATCAGCTGCGGCATCGCATTCCCCGGCTGGCGCTGGCGGCGATCGTGATGGGGGGCACGCTCTATGCCACCGAGAGCCTGCTCGATCCCTGGCTGACGGGGCCGATGTTGCACCGCTATCTGGCCCTGACGGCGCTTGTCGGCGCGGGCTGTGCGCTGTACGGGCTGGCCTGCTTTGCGACCGGGGCCTATCGGCTCTCCGACCTCAGGGCGCTGCTGCGCCGCCGCGGCGCCACCACGACAACGAACGGATAAAGAAGAATGCGCGTCCTTTCCGGCATCCAGCCGACCGGCAACCTGCACCTGGGCAATTATCTGGGCGCGATCCGCAACTGGGTGCGGATGCAGGATGAAATGGACGCGGATAGCCAGTGCTTCTTCTTCCTCGCCGACATGCATAGCGTGACGGTGTATGAAGGCCGCGAGCAGCGCATCCGCAATGTGCGCGACATGGCGGCCGCCTTGGTCGCCGCCGGCATCGATCCTGACCGCTCGGTCCTGTTCAATCAGGCCCGCGTGCCCGCGCATGCCGAGCTGTGCTGGTTGCTGAACGGCACCGCGCGGATCGGCTGGCTCAACCGCATGACCCAGTTCAAGGACAAGGCGGGCAAGGACCGCGAAGGCGCATCCGTGGGTCTGTTCGTCTATCCGGTGCTGCAAGCGGCTGACATCCTGGCCTATCAGGCGACGCATGTTCCTGTCGGAGAAGACCAGAAGCAGCATCTGGAACTGTGCCGCGACATCGCGACCAAGTTCAACACCGATTTCGAGCGTGAGGTCTTCACCCTGCCCGCCCCGATCATCCCGAAGGAATCGGCGCGGATCATGTCCTTCCGCGACGGCACGGCGAAAATGTCCAAATCCGACCCGTCGGACATGAGCCGCATCAACCTGACCGATGACGACGACGCCATCATGCAGAAGGTCAAGAAGGCCAAGAGCGATCCGGACGTCCTGCCCGAAACGGCCGAGGGTCTGGCCGGCCGCCCGGAGGCGAGCAACCTCGTCGGCATTCTCGCGACCTTGACCAACCGCAGCGCCGACACCGTCTGCGCCGAGTTCGCCGGCAAGGGCTTCGGCGCGCTCAAGCCCGCGCTGGGCGAGGCGCTGATCGAGACGATGCGGCCGATCCGCGCGCGCTTCAACGAACTGCGCACCGACGACGCGGCGCTCGATGCGATCCTGGAAAAGGGCGCGGCGAAGGCGGCGGCGGCGGCGGAACCGACGCTGCGCGCGGCCTATGACGCGATGGGCCTGATGCGGTGAGAGCTTTCTAACAGCAATTGATACGGAAATTCGGGGTCCGCATCGTCACATCGGCATACACCCATGGGTCCATCCGACTCATTCGTGCGTTCAATCGATGTTCAGTTGCGTTTTGCTAGCCAATTCGCGAAGATGCTTATCAGGCGCACCGCCTGTCACAGGACGAGAAAAATGACCCGTTTCAACATGTTCGGTCTGCTCGCAGCGCCCATGCTGGCGCTTGCGGGTCTTTCGGGCTGCGCGACCCCGTTCAAGGCGGATGTCGCCCGCTTCCAGCAGTTGCCGGCCCCGGCCGGACAGAGCTTCACGATCGTCGCTGACGATCCGAAGCTCGCCGGGGGCCTCGAGTTCGCGCATTATGCCGACATGGTGGGCCAGCGCATGACCCAGACCGGCTATGTCGCCGCCAGCGATCCGGCTGCGGCCGATCTGGTGGTGCGCGTCGCCTATGATGTCGACAATGGCCGCGAGCGGGTGCGCTCGACCGGCATGGGCATGGGTCCCGACCCGTTCTTCTATGGCGGCGGCTGGGGCGGTCGCGGGCGTTGGGGCTATCGGCCCTGGGGCTTTGGCTTCTACGATCCGTGGCTGTTCGGCCCTGGCGGCTATAATGACGTGTCGAGCTACACGGTCTATACCAGCGACCTCAGCGTCAAGATCGACCGGGCGGGTGACAATCGCCGCCTGTTCGAGGGCAAGGCGTCGGCCCAGTCGCTCAGCAACAAGCTGACCTATCTGGTGCCGAACCTGATCGACGCGATGTTCACAAACTTCCCGGGTCAGAATGGCGAGAGCGTGAAGATCACGCTGCCGCCGGAAAAGAAGGGCTGACGACAGCCTTCATCCAAGCGTTAGAAGGGCGCGGACGATCCTATCGGCCGCGCCCTTTTGCTTGATCGGGCGACCGGGCCAGCCTATCGCGCGCACAGCGAAAAAAGCGCGGAACTGGAAACGGTGTTTTTCGTTCCGCGGCGTCTTGCAGACAGAGCCAAGCGCGCTATATCGCGTTTCGATTGAAAACCTGGTTTGATCCCGCCGGCCTGTCGGAGCCGGAACGCCGATCGTCGCTCCATGCGCAATATCGTCGTTAACGCGGAGTAAAGCCGCATCTGCTAGTTCACATGCTCGCCATCAAGGGAAGCAGCTATGTGGACAAGAAGGAAAGACGCCATGTTGGCATTTCTGAAGTCCGATCTGTTCCTGCGCTTTCTGTGCGGCTTCGCGCTCGGCACGGTCGGCGTGCTGGCGCTCCAGCCGGACGAGCAGCCGGCGCTGACGCAATCGGCCTATGCGGCCCCCATTGTCGATCGTGCGGCGAACTGACGGCATAGCCATCGCCTGCCTGGCGGCGATCGCCGTCGCCTCCCCCCTGCGCGCGGAAAAAATCGTTGCCGCGCCTGCCCCGCTGATCGACGCCACCCCCACCCGCAAGCTGGAAACCGCGATTTTCGCGGGCGGCTGCTATTGGGGCGTCGAGGGCGTCTTTTCCCATGTGAAGGGCGTGCAGCTCGTCAAATCGGGTTTCGCCGGCGGCCCCAAGGGGCGGCGCGTCGATTATATCCAGGTCAGCAGCGGGCGCACCGGCTTCGCCGAATCCGTGCGGGTGACCTATGATCCCGCGATCGTCAGCTATGGCACGCTGCTGCGCGTGTTCTTCTCCGTCATCACCGATCCCACTACGCTGAATTATCAGGGGCCGGACCATGGCACACAATATCGCAGCGCCCTGTTTCCGCTCGACGCCAGCCAGCGGGAGGCGGCGACCGCCTATCTGGCGCAACTGGGCAAGAGCGGGCTGTGGCAGGGGCCGATCGTGACGAGCGTGGAAACGTTCACCGGCTTCCAGGACGCCGACCTGGATCATCAGAACTTCATGCGAAACAACCCGCGCCACCCCTATATCCTGCGCTGGGACGCCCCCAAGCTGGAAGCGTTCAGGACGATGTATCCGGGGCTGTATCGGAACCGTCCGTCGGCGTAAGAACGCGGGCGGCGCGCGCCAGCAGCACCGGCGTCCCGTGCCGCACCGGATAAGCGAGGCCCGCCGCTTCGGAAATCAGTTCGCTGCGCTCCGCATCCCATAGCAATGGCCCGCGCGACACCGGGCAGACCAGCTTTTCCAGCAGCCATGGGTCAATCATCACCGCCATCACTGCATCGTCGCCCCGCCGTCGCGTTCGGCGCGGCCGTACATCTGCATCAGGGTGATGATCCGTTCGGAACGCTCGGACAGGTCGTCTGCCTCCAGCAGCGTCTGCTTGGCGGCGGGATCGAAGGGCACGATCTGCGCGATGCCGTTGACCAGCGCCATGTCGTCGAGCCGCGACACCGCCGACCAGTCCACCACATAGCCCAGCGCGTCAGCAAATTTGCGCGACTCCATCTCCAGCGCGGCGCGCTCGACGGCGGAGAGGATTTCGTCCTCGTCCGGGGCCTGTTCGACATCCGCCTCGATCTGGCGGAAGGGCGTGGCGACATCCAGTTCGCGCACGACGCGAAAGCGCGCCAGACCGTTCAGCACGATGTTGAAGCGCCCGTCCTCCAGCGCGTCGATCTGCGCCACATGGCCGAGGCAGCCGACATCGAACAAAGCCGGCTTAAGCCCTTCGCTGCGCGGCTGGATCATGCCGATGCGCCGATCGCGCGCCATCGCGTCGTGGATCAGCGAGCGATAGCGCGGCTCGAAGATGTGGAGCGGCAACTGCATGCCCGGCAGCAGCAGCGCGCCGGGCAAAGGAAAGATCGAGACGCGCGCCAGTGGCATGATGCGCCTTAGGAAAACAATATCTGCGAGAGCTTGCGACGGTTGGCGGCGACCCACGGGTCCTCCAGACCGACCGCCTCGAAGATCGTGAGCAGTTGTGCCTTCGCTGCGCCGTCGTTCCACGCACGGTCGCGGCGGATGCTTTCGAGCAGCTGCTCGGCCGCGCCGTCACGGTCGCCATTGGCCATCAGCCCGCCGGCGAGGTCGAAGCGGGCCGCATGATCGTCGGCGTCGGCGGCAACCTTCGCCAGCAACGGCGACAGGTCGGCGACGGGCTTCGCATCGCGGGCAAGGGCAATGGCGGCACGGGCGCGCTCGACGGCCTGATCCTTCGCGGCTTCGGGCGGCAATGCGGCGAGCGCCTCCTCCGCCTCGTCGAACCGGCCGAGCGCCACGAGCGCGCGCGAGAAGCCAGCGACCACTTCGGCATTGTCGGGCGCCATCTGCGCGATCTGTGCGAAGATCGACAGCGCGCGTTCGGCGTCGCCGGCGGCCAGAGTCTCCTCGCCCATGGCGATCAGCGGGGCGATTTCCTGCGCCAGCGCCTTTTCGTCCGACTGGATCGGCAATTGCGACAGGATCTGGTCGAGATACTGCTTGAGCTGGCCCTCGGTGCGCGCCTGGCTCAGGTCCGCGACGGGCTGGCCCTGGAACACGGCGTAGACGGTCGGGATCGACTGGACGCGGAACTGCTGGGCGATGAAGGGATTCTTGTCGACGTCGACCTTGACCAGCTTCACGCCCTTGGGCGCATAATCGGCGCAGACCTTCTCGATCACCGGAGCCAACTGCTTGCACGGGCCGCACCATTCGGCCCAGAAGTCGACGACCACCAGGCTCGTGCGCGACGGCTCCACCACGTCCTGGCGGAACGCTTCCACCGCCGCCTTGTCGGCCTCGCTCAGTCCAAGGGTCGCCACGTCATATATCTCCTGTCGTCCGGAACGCTCTCATAGCGCGCCATATGGGGAGCGTCACGTCTGGACAACAGGGGATAGGGTCAGAAGGTATAACCGAGGCCGACCGCGCCGATCCACTGGTTGCGCGAACCGGCTTCGGCGACCACCGGCGAGTCGGCATAGCGGCCGAGCATCCGCCCATAGCTGCCCACCGCGAACACGGCCCAGCCCCGCCGCAGATCACCCGACAGCGAATAGCCGCCGGACAGGTTCACGTCCATCCGGCGGAAACCCGCCTTGTCACCGGCGCGGTCATAGGCGGACAGGCCGCTCGCCAGCGCCTGCGCCGGGGTCACGTCGAAATAATAGCTGCCGAACTTCTTGCTGGCGTAATCGGCCGTGACGCTGAGGCCGACGAAGGTCTTGGTCGAGAGCGGCGTGAAATATTCGATCGCCGGCTGGATGACATAACCGCCATGCGCACCGGCGACATCCTTGGTCACGGAAACGCGGGCGGTCAGATTGTCATAGGCGCTGGTGATGACGCCGGTCTTGCCGATGCCGACGAAGCCGCCGACCTCGATCGCGGTGTCCAGCTTACCGAGCGCGCGCACGGCGTCGTCCTTGATCGCCTTGCGACTGGTGCGGTCCAGCCGCACGCTGGCGACCGGGCCGAGTTGGAAATCCAGGCCGCTGTCGTCGGTGTTGGGGATCGCATCGACGAACAGGGAAAGTCCGCGCGTCCAGAAGGCGAAATCATGCGCCTTGCCGCGCGCCTGCGCGATCGGAACGACGCGATAATCGTCCGATCCTTCGTAGCTGGGCACGATCGCCGCGCCCGCGCCAATGGTAAGCGTGCTGTGATCTTCTTCTTCCTGCGCGGCGGCGGGCAGCGCGAAGGACAGCATCGCCAGGGAAAGCCCGGCGGCGATTGGACGGAAGCGATGCATGAAAGGCCCTGTTCTGGAATGTTCTACCAGCCGCTAGAATGTTTCGGCCCGGTTACAGGTTCCATCCGGCCATTCTACAGGAAATATTTGAGGCTGATGGTCTGCGTCACCGGCGCGCCCGCCACCGGGAAGACCGCCGATTTGAACGCCGGCGGGCCGAAGCGCAGCGCGGGATTGCGGGAGAAGCCGACGCCTTCGCGGGGGATGGCCATGAAGAAATCCATCTTCCCATTGGCGTTCTCGTCATGGATGACGGCGATGGCGTAGTCGCCCGGCGGCAGCGGCCCCAGATCGGTCGGGCCGGCGACGGAGGCAATCGAGAAATGGCGCTTGTCCGGGTCCTTGCTGCAATCGGGGAAATGATCGGGATGGCGGGTGACGCAGACCAGCATCCGCCCCTTGGCCGAGCGCAGGCCATCGAACGCGACCGAGATCCGCGCGCCTTCGGGAGCCGCGCCCGACAGCAGCAGGCCCGCCACCGGCAGCCATCCCCAATGCTTCATGCCCTGCCCTTCGTCTTGAATTCGCCCAGCCCCCGGTCGGTGCCGCACAGCCGATCCCAGAAACGGAAATACAGCCCGTAATTGCAGGCATAGAGATCATGATGCCGCTGATGATGGGTCGCGGTGATGATCCAGCCGCCCACTGGCCCCCGCACCAGCCAGCGCGGAAACATCTCCCACCCCATATGATTACCCACGCCCATGACGGTCATGATGGTCAGCACCACGCCCAGGGCGGCGACATGGATCGGGATCAGAAAGACCAAAGCCGGGATGACGACAGCCCCGGTCAACGCCTCCACCGGATGAAAGCTCATCGCCGCCCAGGCGGTCGGCGGTCGGCTGGCGTGATGCACGGCATGGGCGACGCGGAACAGGCGGGGCGCATGCATCCAGCGGTGCGTCCAGTAGAACCAGGCGTCATGCGCGATCAGGTACAGCAGCACGGACAGCGGCGCGTACCAGAGCGGAAAGGCGTGGATGTCGGTATAGATGCGCGTCCAGCCGAACGCCTGCCAGCCCCAGGCGACGATACCGGCGGGCAGGCCATAGATCAGCGCAGACAGCAGCGACCAGCCGATTTCCCGCCGGATCTGCGCGCCCTGCCCGCTATACAGTCCCGGATGCCGCAGCCGCGTCGCCAGCGCGAACCCGCCGCTCGCCAGCAGGTAGCGAACGCCCACGATCAGCGTCATCGCGATCGCGGAAAGGATGGCGGCGGTCAGCATCGGGCGGCTTATAGGCCAATAGTTGCGGCTTCCCAGCGAAAGATGAGCCGACCGCGAGTGGCCATTTGGACACATATCGGAAATGTCATGACGCTGTCGCTGATCCGTCGTCGAAGTCGCATTGCACTGCAACAAAGCGATCCTACCGCCCCGCCCGATCCAAACGGACGAAAGGGGTTTTTAGTCCATGCGTCATTCCATCTCTCTGCTGCTCGCATCCACGATGCTGGCCGCCACGCCCGCCTTCGCACAAGCGCCCCAGGCGCCCGCAGCCGACGCACCCGTCGATGGCGAAATCATCGTCTTCGGCCGTGGCGAGACCCGCCAGGTGCAGGAAATCCAGGCGCGCGACCTCAGCACGCTGACGCCCGGCACCAATGCGCTCAAAGCCATCGAAAAGCTGCCCAGCGTCAACTTCCAGTCGGCCGACCCGTTCGGTAACTATGAATGGTCGCAGCGCGTCACCATCCGCAGCTTCAACCAGAACCAGCTCGGCTTCACCTTCGACGGCATTCCGCTGGGCGACATGAGCTATGGCAACCATAACGGCCTGCACATCACCCGCGCGATCAGCAGCGAGAATATCGGCAGCGTGCGCGTGTCGCAGGGCGCCGGCTCGCTCGGCACGCAGTCGACCGGCAATCTGGGCGGCACGGTCGAGACCTTCTCGATGGATCCGGCCGACCAGCTCAACGGTCAGGGCAACCTGACCTATGGCAGCGATGAAACCTGGCGCGCCTTCGCCCGCATCGGCATGGGCAGCGCGGACGGCGTGCGCGGCTTCGTGTCCTACGGCTATGGCTCGACCGACAAGTACAAGGGCAACGGCACGCAGGACCAGCATATGGCCAACGCCAAGATCGTCGTCCCGGTGGGCGACGCGAAGATCGACGGGTGGCTCAGCTACTCCGACCGGCGCGAGCAGGACTATCAGGACATGTCGATGGGCATGATCCGTCGCCTGGGCTGGGACTGGGACAACACCTTCGGTGACTATGGGCGTGCGGTGCAATATGCCGACATCGCCAACAATATCGACAATGTGAACAACACGACCGGCGCAGCCGGCGGCGACGGCCTGTCGGACATCACCGGCCTGGCGCCGTCCAATGCGGCGGCAGGCGCCACCTTCCCGGGCAACGTCACGTCGGTCGACGACGCTTATTATGACGCGGCGGGCCTGCGGAAGGACTTCCTGGGCGCGGTCGGCATTTCGACGCCGATGGGCGACAATTTCACGCTGAACCTCAAGACCTATTATCACCACAACAAGGGCATGGGCCTGTGGGGCACGCCCTATGTCCCCAGCCCGACCGGCGCGCCGATCTCCATCCGCACCACCGAATATGAGATGGACCGGGTCGGCGTGTTCGGCAATGTCGACTACACCATGGGCGCGCAGACGTTCAGCGTCGGCGGTTGGTACGAGAACAACAAGTTCAACCAGGCCCGCCGCTTCTACGCGCTCAAGAGCCGCACCGAAGCGGGCCAGAGCTTCCGCGAATATCCCAAGAACCCCTTCGCCACGCAGTGGGAGTTCGATTTCACCACCGACACGATCCAATATTATGTCCGCGACAAGATCGATCTGGGTTCGCTGACGATCAACCTGGGCTGGAAGGGCTTCAAGGTCACGAACGAAGCCGAGGCGATCGTCTCCAGCAGCTTCCCCGAGGGCAAGATCAAGGCGGAAGACTGGTTCCAGCCGCATGCCGGCTTCGCCTATGAACTGTCGCCGGAAATGGAAGTGTTCGGCGGCTTCACGCAGGTGACGCGCGCCTTCGCCAGCGCCACCACCACTGGCCCCTTCTCCACCGGCCAGGCCGGCTTCGACCAGATCAAGGATGATCTGAAGCCGGAAAGCTCCGACACCTGGGAACTGGGGCTGCGCTACAACACGCCGATCTTCAACGGCACGCTGGGCGCCTATCTGGTGAACTTCCGCAACCGCCTGCTCTCCGTGCAGGTCGGCAGCCCGGTTCTGGGTCTCGCCAGCGCGCTCCAGAATGTCGGCGGCGTGCGCGCCGTGGGCGTCGAAGCGGCGGGCGACCTGAAGCTGGGCAGCGGCTTCGGTCTGTATGGCAGCTACAGCTACACCGACGCCACCTATCGCGACAATGTCTTCAACTCGTCGGACGGCACGCTGGTTGCCGCGATCAAGGGCAAGACCGTGGTGGACAGCCCCAAGCACATGCTGCGCGGCGAGTTGAACTATGATCAGGGGCCGGTTTTCGGCCGGATCGGCGCGAACTACATGTCGAAGCGCTATTACAGCTACACCAACGACGTGTCGGTCCCCGGCCGGGTCATCGTGGATGCCTCGATCGGTTATCGCTTGACCGACAATATCGAGCTTCAGGTGAACGCGACGAACCTGTTCGACAAGAAATATGTCGGCACCATCGGTTCGGGCGGCTTCGGCAACAGCGGCGACGCGCAGACGCTGCTGGTCGGCGCGCCGCAGCAGTTCTTCGCCACGATCAAGGCGGGGTTCTGACATGAAGAAGGCCGCGCTTCTCGCTTCCCTCGCCCTCGCGTCAGCGCCCTCCGTGGCGCTGGCCGAGCCGGTGCTGCTGATCTCGATCGACGGGCTGCGGCCCGGCGACGTGCTGGAAGCACGCAAGCGCGGCCTTTCCCTGCCCAATCTCCAGCGCTTCGTGGCGGAAGGCGCGCATGCGTCGGGCGTCACCGGCGTGCTGCCGACATTGACCTATCCCAGCCACACGACGCTGATGACCGGCGTGACCCCGGCGAAACATGGCATCGTGTCGAACAACAGCTTCGATCCGAAGGCGATCAACCAGGGCGGCTGGTACTGGTATGCCAGCGACGTGAAGACGCCGATGCTGTGGGAGGCTGCCGCGAAGGCGGGCCTGTCCACCGGCAATGTCCACTGGCCGGTCAGCGTCGCGGCGAAGGACGTGACGTGGAACCTGCCGCAGATTTGGCGCACCGGCCATGAGGACGACGCGAAGCTGCTGACCGCACTCGCCACGCCCGGCCTGGTCCCCGAACTGGAGAAGGCGACGGGCGAAGCCTATGCGATGGGCATCGACGAGAGCCTGCCCGGCGACCAGAAACGCGGCCGCTTCGCCACCGCGCTGATCGCCGCGCACAAGCCGCAGTTTTTGACGGTGTACCTCACCGCGCTCGACCATGAGCAGCATGAGAAAGGCCCGGACACCCCGGACGCGCATGCCGTGCTGGAGAAGATCGACGCGATCGTCGGCGATCTGATCGCTGCCGAGCGCAGGGCGCATCCCGACGCCGTCATCGCGCTGGCCAGCGACCATGGCTTCGAGGCGGTCGACCATTTCCTGAGCCTGCCGCGCGCGTTTATCGACGCGGGCCTCATCACGCTGGCCGAAGACGGCAAGACCGTCACCGGCTGGGAAGCCGCGCCCTGGCCCGGCGGCGCGTCGGCGGCGATCATGCTCGCCCGGCCGGACGACGCCGCGCTCGTTGCGAAGGTCAAGGCGCTGCTCGACAGGCTGGCGGCCGACCCGGCGAACGGCATCGACCGCGTCATTGACCATCAGGAGGCCGTGAAACTGGGCGGCAACCCGCAGGCCAGCTTCATCGTCAACATGAAGCCCGGCTTCGTCACCGACATTTTTCGCGGTGCGGGCGCGCCGCTCAACGGTCCGACGCCGCCGAGCCTGAAGGGCATGCACGGCTATTTCCCCGGCCCCGCCAATTTGCAGGCGACTTTCCTGATCATGGGCAAGGGCGTGAAGCCGGGCAAGGACCTGGGCGTCATCGACATGCGCGCTATCGCGCCGACGCTTGCCAGGGTGATGGGCGCGACGCTGCCCGACGCGGAGGTCGGGGCGATCAAGCTCGATTGATCGGCAACCGATCGTTTCGCAGCCAGCCGATGGACTTCGCCCGCGTCCCACCATAGCTTTCCGGGCGTTCCTCCCGGAGAAGTCCCCATGTCGTTCGCCCCGCAGCGCTACAGCCTTATCGCGATCACCCTGCACTGGCTGATCGCCGCCCTGCTAGCCTTCCAGATCAGCGTCGGCTGGGCGCTGGAGGATCTGGGCGCACGGGGCTTCGCGCTGTTTCAGCTGCACAAGTCGGTCGGCATGACGATATTGGCGCTGACGCTGCTACGCATAATCGTTCGGTTCTGGAAGCCGCGTCCCGCGAAGCTGGAGGGCGGCTGGCAGGGCGCGCTGGCGTCGGCGGTGCATGTCGGCCTCTACGCCTTCATGCTGGGCGCGCCGCTGACCGGCTGGGCCTTGGTGTCCACGGCGAAGGTCAAGGTGCCCACCCTGATCTTCGGCGCGATACCGCTGCCGCATCTGCCGCTGCCGGAGGCCGCCAATGGCGCGGCGTCGGGGGCGCATGGCCTGATCGCCTGGCTGGGCATTGCGCTGTTCCTGCTGCATGTCGCCGGGGCGTTGCGCCATCATGTGCTGATGCACGACGGGCTGATCTGGCGGATGGTGCCGCGGCGCAGCGTCGTGCTGCTGTTCGCTTTGCCCGCTCTAATCGTGGCGGGGCTGTTCCTGGGCAAGGCGATCCGGCCCGGCGCATTGCCGCCCCCGGCGGTGGCCGACCGGCCCGAGACCGTCGAGAACGAGGCGGTGGCGGAGACCGCGAACCTGGCCGAGGCGGTCAACGAAACGCCTTCCGTCGAAAACACGGCAGAACCTGAAGAAGTCGCCGAACCTGCCGGCCCTCCACCGGCCTGGGCGGTGCAGCCCGGCGGCAGCATCGCCTTCTCGGTCGCCAATGGCGGCGAGACGATCAGCGGCCGCTTTGGCAAGTGGACCGCCGACATCGTCATGGACCCCGATCATCCCAACAGCGCCGACATCAAGGTGTCGATCGACCTCGCCAGCGCCACGGTCGGCGACGATTACAAGGACGGCATGATCGTGGGCGACGAATTCTTCGGCGTCGCCGCCCATCCGACCGCCACCTTTACCGCGAAGGGCGCGGAGAAGGCGGGCAATGGCTATCGGGCGAAGGGCACGCTGTCACTCAAAGGAGTCAGCAAGCCGCAGGTCATTCGCTTCACCCTGTCCGGCGACGGCGCGACCCGCAAGGTCAGTGGGTCGGCGAGCGTAACGCGCATGGCGTTCGATGTCGGCAATGGCGGCAGCAGCACCGACCTGGCGCCCACCGTGTCGCTGACCTTCGCCTTTACCGCGAAGCAGAAATGACGCTCAGCGCGCGCCCTTGGCAACGGCGTCCAGCAGGCCGTTGACGAAGCCGGCTTCGCGCTTTTCGTAGAAGGCGTGGGCGACGTCGACATATTCGCTGATGACGGTCGCGGTCGCCACATCCTTGCGGGCGAGCAGTTCGTATGTCCCGGCGCGCAAGATCTGGCGCATCGGCTTATCGAGCCGGTCGAGGCTCCAGCCGGTGGACAGCTTGGCCGCGATCAGCCCGTCGATCTCTTCGCGCCGGGCGTCCACGCCGCGCACCAGATCGTCGAAAAAGGGCTGCTCCGCCTCGGCATAGGTCACGTCCTCGATGGTCGCGCCCAGCCGATGCTGGTGGAATTCGTGCAGCAGCAGATGGACGGGCGTGCCCTCCATCTCAAGCTGGTAAAGCGCCTGCACGGCGGCGAGCCGGGCGGCGGAACGGGATTTGGAACGGTCGTTCATGGGCAGCCCCCTACTCCCGGCTCAACGCAGACGCAACGCCACCGAAGCGGCATGGGCCGGCAGGCCCTCCGCCTCCGCCAGCGCCACCGCTGCCGGGCCGATCGCGTCGATCGCCGCCTGGTCCAGAGACAGGAAGCTGGTGCGCTTCATGAAATCCAGCACCGACAGGCCCGAGGAGAAGCGCGCGCGCCGTCCGGTGGGCAGCACATGGTTGGGACCGGCGACATAGTCGCCGACCGCTTCGGGCGTCATCCGGCCCAGGAACACCGATCCGGCATGACGCACCTGCGCGAACAGGGCGTCGGGATTGTCGACGGCGAGTTCCAGATGCTCGGCGGCGAGTCGATCGACCAGCGGCATCGCCTCCTCCAGATCGCGCACGACGATGATCGCGCCATTGGCCTGCCAGCTGGTCGTCGCGACCTTTTGCGTCGCAAGCTGGGTCAGGCGCGCTTCGACCGCCCCGGCAACCTTGTCGGCGAAGACGGCGTCATCCGTGAACAGGATCGACTGGCTGGTCGGGTCATGCTCCGACTGGCTGAGCAGGTCGGCGGCGATCCAGTCGGGATCGTTCTGCGCGTCGGCGACGACGACGATTTCGGAGGGGCCAGCGACCATGTCGATGCCGACGACGCCATATAGCTGCCGCTTGGCTTCGGCGACCCAGGCGTTGCCGGGGCCGGTGATGACGTCGACGGGCCGGATGCGGTCCGTGCCATAGGCCAGCGCCGCGACTGCCTGCGCGCCGCCAACGCGCCAGATTTCCTCGATACCCGCGATGCTGGCGGCGGCGAGAACCATCGGGTTGATCTCCCCGTCCGGGGTCGGCGTCACCATCGCGATGCGCTGCACGCCGGCGACCTTGGCCGGGATGACGTTCATCAGCAGCGAAGAGGGATAGGCCGCGCGACCGCCCGGCACATAGAGGCCGGCGGCATCCACCGCGCTCCAGCGCGCGCCCAGCCGCACGCCGGCGCTGTCGATGCTGTCGCTGTCCTGCGGCTTCTGCTTCTCGTGATAGGTCGTAATGCGCGCCGCGGCGAGTTCCAGCGCATCGCGCAGGGGCGCCGAGAGCGTGTCGAGCGCCTTGCGACAGTCAGCCGGCTCCACCGCCCAACCGCTGACGTTGAGGTCGTGCCGGTCGAAGCGCTGCGTATAGTCGGCCAGCGCCGCGTCGCCTTCGGCGCGCACGCGCTTGAGGATCGCGGTCACGTCACGCGACACGTCCTCGTCCGCTTCGCGCCTGGCGTCGACCAGCGCGGAGAAGGCGGACTTAAAATCAGCGTCGATAGTGGATAGCCGGAACCTAGGCTGCATCCCGCACCCCCACGGCCCGCCGGAACGCCTCCACCATCGGCGCCAGGTCGGCCGAGCGCATCTTGTAGGCGGCGCGATTGACGATCAGCCGCGCCGACACCTGCATGATGATGTTCGTTTCAACCAGGCCATTCGCCTTGAGCGTTGCGCCCGACGACACGAGATCGACGATCCGGCGCGACAGGCCAAGCGACGGCGCCAGTTCCATCGCGCCATTCAGCTTCACGCATTCCGCCTGAATGCCGCGCGCTTCATAATAGCGGCGCGTCAGATAGGGATATTTGGTCGCGACGCGGACATGGCTCAGCGCCGCTTCGTCCTCGTCGGCAAGGCCGGCCGGTTCCGCCACCGACAGGCGGCAATGGCCGATATCCAGGTCCACCGGCGCATAGAGTTCGGAATAGTCGAATTCCTCCACCACATCGGACCCGACGATACCGATCTGCGCCGCACCATGCGCCACGAAGGTCGCCACGTCGAAGGCGCGCACGCGGATGATCGACACGTCCGGCCGGTTGGTGGCGAAGCGCAGCGCGCGGCTCTTCTTGTCGTGGAACTCCGCCTCCGGCTCGATACCGGCTTTGGCGAGCATCGGCAGCGCCTCGTCGAGGATGCGGCCCTTGGGAATGGCGAAGACAAGTGGCTGGGTCATGACGCGCGCGCCTTACGTTGCGGGGCGCAAAAGGGCAAGGATCACCGGGCGCGCGCCCGATATTCCCTGCCCCTGATCCCGCCTTCAGGCCGCCGCGCCCTCCAGATAGGGCAGCCGGTTCGTCACGCCGCTGGGTAGCCCGCGCACCAGCATCGCGCGGACGCTGTGCCATCCCGCCGACAGCAGCAGCAGCGACGCGCCGATCACCAGCGCCGTGAGCGCGAAGGACAGCTCCACTGCGCCCGCCCGCTGGAACAGTGAATAGATGGCGTAGAGCACATAGACCAGGCTGGAGACCAGCAGCGCCCGCCGGTCGATCGCCAGCGCGACCAGCCCGAACAACACGTACAGCCCGACCACCGTCAGCGCCTTGCCCGCTTCGATATCCGCGCCGCGGAACACGCCGATCAGGTTGAACAGCGCATGTGCGATCAGCGGCGCCGCGGCCAGATGCAGCCAGAAGGCCACGTCCGCCCGCCGCGTCGTGCGCGCCCGGTCGCTCATGTCCCAGCGCATCGCCAGCGCAAAGATCGCAAGGCCGGCGAGCAGCATCAGGCCGAAACGCAGCGTGTCACTCTCCGGCGCGACCGACAGGATCAGCGCGCCGATGACCGCCGCCACCGCCACCGCGCCGGCCGCCACGGTGATCGGCACCATGAAGCGCTGCCAGTGCAGCCATGCCGCGCCCGCGCTGACCGCCGCCGCGCCGGCGATGATGAACATCGCGGTGCGGTCGTCCGCGTGCGGAACCAGTTGCACGCCCAGCGCCATAAGGCTGGCGGCCACGCCACCCACGAAACCACCCAGCAGCAGGATCGAGGGCAACGCCATGCGCCGCTTCCTGGTGAAATACTCGCCCAAACCCCAACTGGTCGCCGCGACCAGCAGGCCGGCCAGCACCGACGGCGCGTGACGATCCGCGCCCAGCCGCACCGAATTGCCCAGCCACGCCATCGCCACCAGCATCAGGATGCAGGCCAGCGCCACGAAAATGTCGTTGAAGCCGGTGAGCAGCCGGAAATGCTCCTCGTCCACCACCGGGGTCGAACGCAGTGTCGCGACATGGGCGCGCAGCGCCTGCGCCGCCTCCGCCGATATCGCGCCCGCCGCGACCGCATCCTGCAAGTCGCCTTCGCTGTACATGGCTGATCCTCCCTGTTCGAGGACGGGAAGGCTATCACGACTGTATTACATGGTCAATACAGTCAGCCGGCGAGGAAGCCGCGTACCTCGCCGATGAACCGCTCGAACTGGTCGTGGTGCAGCCAGTGCCCGGCATCGGCGAACTCCACCAGCCGCGCGTCCCGGAAATGTGCCGCCCGACCATCCTGCACCGGATTGGACGCCCAGCTGTTTAGCCCCAGGCACAGCAGCACCGGGCAGGTCACCGCGCGCCAGAACTCGGGCAGTTCGGCATCCGAGGGTCCCGGCGCATGCGCATGCAGATAGGGATCGAATTTCCAGCCATAGCTGCCGTCTTCGTTCCGGTTCACGCCATGGCGGGTCAGATGCAGCGCCTGTTCGGCGGTCAGCTGGTGATTGCGCTCGCGCATCCGCTCGACCGCCGCCTCGATCGTGGCATATTGCCGCCGTGGCTTGCGTGCGCCCTTGCGCCGGGCGGTGACGAACTCGCGCCAGCGGTCCAGATTGGACGTCTCATCGCGCTGCGCGATTGCCTTGGGCGACAAGCCCAGCGCCTCGATCGCCACCAGTTTCGACACCTTGTCTGGGAACAGCCCGGCGTAACGCAGGCTGATCGAGCCGCCCAGCGAGTGGCTGACGATCCGGACCTGCGGCCGGTCGACCAGTTCCACCAGTTGCGCCAGATCATAGACGAACTTGCTCATGGCGTAGCTGCCGTCGTTCACCCAGCCGCTGTCGCCATGGCCGCGCAGGTCGGGGACGATGACATGATAGTCCCGCGCCAGCGCGCGTGCCGTCCAGTCCCAGCTGCGCGCATGGTCGAACCCGCCATGCACCAGTATCAGCGGCGGCGCGGAGGGATTGCCCCAGTCGACATAATGCAACCGGGTCCGCAGCGAGGTGAAGAAATGCGATGTCGGCGTGGGCGCGAAGCCAGTCGTGTCCATGCGGTCCTGTCGTCTGGTGGAGAGGAGAAGGGGTCAGGCCCCTCCCCCTTCACCGATGCCGCGCGCCCATGCAAGCACTCGCAGCATTTTTTAACGGCCGCTCACGCAAAAGCGCGGGTCACACCATGATCTTGTCGAGCGCAGCGCAAAAATCCTGCATGTTCTGCATCGATCCCACGGTGACGCGCGACATGGTAGGCCATGGCGCCCAGGACCGGCCGATGCCGATGCCTGCCGCCGCGAACTGGTCCTTAACGGCCGCCGCCGGCTTCTTCCAGTCGACCATGAACATGTTCGCGTCGGACGGGATGAAGGCGATGTTGCGCTTCTTGAGGTGCGCGAAGGTCATGTCGCGGGCCGCCACCATCTCGGCCTTTCGCGCCGCGATCGCATCCTTCAGGGTCAGCGATGCCGTGCCGCATACCAAAGCCGGCAGCGGCAGGTTGCTCGACACCCGCTTGCCGTCATAGCGCATGATCTTCTCATGCAGGTCGGGCCGCGCCATCGTCGCGCCGAGCCGCATGCCGGCCATGCCGAACAGTTTGGAGAAGGTACGCAGCACCATCACGTCCTTGCCCTGCGCCACCAGCGGCGCAGCCGACGCGCCGTGCGAGAAATGCAGATAGGCCTCGTCCACCATCACGATCGATCCGGCCGGCTTGTTCGCGACCAGCCATTCGATGTCCGCCAGCGGCGTCAGCGTGCCGGTCGGGTTGTTGGGGGTGCAGACATAATAGATGCCGGCATTGGGATCGGCCGCCAGCATTGCCTTCACGTCATGCGAGAAATCCTTGGTCAGCGGCACCTTGGTCACCTTGGCCCCGGCCCAGGCGGCCGCGCCCCAGGGCTGCTCATAGCTGACATCCGCCGTCACCAGACCGCGCGTCGGCGAACAGAAGCTGACGACAATGCGCGCCAGCGGGTCGCTCGACCCCGGCCAGGCCAGCACATGGTCGGCCGGCACACCCTCGATCGCGCCCAGCGTCTTCTGGAAATCGCCGACTTCAGTGCCGGGATGATAGAAATTGCTCTGCGCCACAATCTTCGACGCGGCCGCCTGCGCTTCCGGGAAGGGGCCGGTCCAGCATTCGTTGCTGCCGATCCGCACCCTGGCCTCCGCGCCTTCCTGCGGCCCGTCATTGCGCTGCGCCCAGACCGGCGTTCCGGCCGACGCCACCGCCATGCCCGCGCCCAGCACGCTCAGGATGCGCGCCGCCTGCCGGCGCGAATAGCCGCGATCCAGAAGGTCTTCTCGGGCTTCGGTCTGCTCGCTCATCCGCTGTCTCCATGGCAAGGGCGGACTGTCCGCCGTTCGATGCCATGGAAAACGGAGAAGCGCCGACTTCCCGCAATCCCCTGCGATAATCAGATGATGGCGACGCGGTCCGGCCCCGGATCAGCCGATCGGCTGGCGCGCACGGTCGCCACCGCTCGCGCCAGATCGGCCTGGCGGAACGGCTTGTCCAGCCGATGCCGGTCGGACGCATGATCGGGCAGCTCGGCAAAGCCGGTGATGATCAGCACCGGCACGCCCGGATGCGCCATGTCGATCACATCGGCCAGTTGCGATCCGGTCATGCCCGGCATGGCGTGGTCGGTGACCACCAGATCGATCGATCCGCGCTCCAATATCCGCAGCGCGTCGCCAGCCGACGGCGCCTGGAACACGGTATGCCCCATCTCCTCCAGCATGCCCGCCGTATTGGTCAGCACCAGCTCGTCGTCATCCACCGCCAGGATCACCAGCGGCGCGCTGCTGCTCGCGACCTCCTCGATCGTCGCGATTGGCTCGGCCGCCGTCCCGCCGATCGCCAGCGGCAGCCATAGCGACACCTTCGTGCCGAAGCCCACGACGCTCTCTATGGTCAGCCCGCCGCCGCACTGCTGCACCAGCCCCTGCACCATGGACAGGCCCAGCCCCGTGCCCTTGCCGGTGCCCTTGGTCGTGAAGAACGGATCGATCGCGCGCGACAGCGTCTCCGCGTCCATCCCCTCCCCATCGTCGGTCAGCGACAGCAGGACATAATGGCCGGCCGCCAGCCCCTGCTGCTCGCCGGCAGCGACGATCTGGTCCGACCCTTCGACGATGATGCGCCCGCCATCGGGCATCGCATCGCGCGCGTTGACCGCCAGATTGAGCAGCGCAAGCTCCAGTTGCGCCGGATCCGCATGCACGGCGGGCAGGCTCAGCGGGAAGCGCGTCTCGATGTCCACGCCGTCGCCCAGCGTTGTGTGCAACAGGTCGGCCATGTCGCGGACCAGCGTGATGCAATCGACACTGCGCAGCTTCAATTCCTGCTTGCGCGCAAAAGCCAGCATCCGCTGCGTCAGCGTCGCGCCGCGATCCGCCGCGACCATTGCATTGTCGAGATAACGGGAGATATCTCCGCCGCTCGCCAGCCGCCGCCGCGCCAGGTCCAGGCTGCCGACGATCACCGCCAGCAGATTGTTGAAATCATGCGCCACCCCGCCGGTCAGCTTGCCGATGGCGTCCATCTTCTGCGACTGGAACAGCACTTCGCGCGCCTGTTCCATCGCCAGTTGATGCTCGCGCCGCTCGGTCAGGTCGCGGGTGATCTTGGCGAAGCCCAGCAGCGCGCCCTGCGGATCGCGGATCGGGTCGATGACGACATTGGCCCAGAAGCGCGACCCGTCCTTGCGGATACGCCAGCCTTCCGCCTCGAACCGTCCCTCCTGCTGCGCGATGCCGAGCGCGCGCGAGGGGACGCCGGCGATGCGGTCTTCCTCCGAATAGAAGCGTGAGAAATTCTGCCCGACTATCTCTTCGGCGCGATAGCCCTTGAACCGCTCCGCGCCGGAATTCCAGCTGGTGACCGTGCCGACCGGATCGAGCATATAGATGGCGTAGTCAGTAACGCTCTGCACGAGCAGTTCGAACGGATTGACCGGAACTCCGTTCTCTTCGCACTCCGTCATGCCCCCGACACTCCAGCGCTCACCATGTCCTTGCCCATGGGGCAAAAACGAAGGGTCATGGCTTTCGTTCCGGGCAATGGAGCGGGTGAAGGGAATCGAACCCCGCGCGCAGCCCGGCAGGGCGAAGCGTCGATCAGCAAACGAGGGTTCGAGGGACGACCGGGGACCGGCGCGCATCCCTGCCCAATCGCGAATGGAGCGGGTGAAGGGAATCGAACCCTCGTCGTAAGCTTGGGAAGCTTCTGCTCTACCATTGAGCTACACCCGCATTGCAGGCACTTGGCTGTGTTCTGAGCGACCGTTTTACAGGACGTTTTACAGCGGGTGCCGAGGCGGATCGGCATTTGCACATTTTGCGGGCGTCGGTCAATGGAGGTGACCGCCAAACACGACACCCCAGAAACGAGCGCGCGCCTTGTCAACGACCGATCCTGCGGCTCATGCCGCCCGGCGTTCGCCGTCCAGCCTTTCCAACAGCCCGGCAACATCGCGCGCCGGGATCGGCTTGCTGAACAGATAGCCTTGAATCTGGCCACAGCCTTCCGCCCGCAATATGTCGAGCTGATCGCTGTTCTCGACCCCTTCCGCCGTGGTTTCGATGCCCAGCGCATCGGCCAGCGTCGTGATCGCGCGGATGATCGCGGTCGCCCCGTCATGCGCCAGCAGATCGACGATGAAGCTGCGGTCGATCTTCAGCTTGTCGAACGGGAAGCTGCGCAGATAGCTGAGCGAGGAATAGCCCGTCCCGAAATCGTCGAGCGCCACGCGCACGCCCAGCGCACGCAGGGAATGCAGCGACGCCAGCGTCGCCTGTACATTGTCGATGAACAGGCTTTCGGTGATTTCCAGCTCCAGCCGCTCCGGCGCCAGGCCGGAACGGGCGAGACCCAGCAAGACGATACTGTTCAGTGTCGAGCTTCTGAACTGCACCGGCGACACGTTCACCGCGACCCGGATATGGTCCGGCCAGGTCGCGGCGACCCGGCATGCCTCATGGATCACCCATTCGCCGATCGGCACGATCAGCCCGGTTTCCTCCGCTAGCGGAATGAAGTCGATCGGGGAGACCATGCCGCGCACCGGATGGTTCCACCGCAACAGCGCCTCGAACGCGGTCACGCGGTTCTGCGACAGGCCAAAGAGCGGCTGGAAATGCAGTTCCAGCTCGCCATTGCGCAGCGCATCATGCAGATCGACTTCCATCGCGCGGCGCGCTTGCGCTTCCGCGTCCATGCCGCTTTCGAAGAAGCGATGGCTGCCCTTCCCGTCATGCTTGGCGCGGTAAAGCGCCAGATCGGCGTTTTTGAGGAGCGAGGTCGCATCCGTACCATCCTGCGGCGCCAGCGCGACGCCGACGCTGGTGCCCGCCACGATGCGGTGGCCATTGACGCTGAACGGTCGTGCGAGCGCATTGACGATCGCGCGTCCGGTCTGGTCGGCGCTGCCTGCACCATCCGCCACGATGATCGCGAATTCATCGCCCCCCAGCCGCGCGACGAAGCCGGTCGGGCAGGTTTCCGCCAGACGAGCGGCAACCTCGCACAGCAGGGCGTCGCCGGTCGGATGGCCCAGCGTGTCGTTGACCGCCTTGAAATTGTCGAGGTCGAGGCAGAACAGCGCGAAGCTGCCGTTCCGCTGGAGCGTCAGCGCGATCTGTTCGCGCAGCAAGGTGCGATTGGCGAGGCCGGTCAGACCATCGTGGAACGCCATATGCGCGATCTGTCGCTCTCGCTCCTCGACCGCCGTGACCATGCGGTTGAAGCTGCGCGCCAGCCGGCCGATTTCGTCGCGCGTCTCCACCTTTACCTGAGCATGTTCGCCCGAGCTGACCTTGCGCGCCGCGCTCTCCAGCGCCACGATCGGCCGCGCCAGATTGCGCGACATCGCAAAGGCCCCCCATATCGCCAGCAGCGTGCCGACAATGCCGAAAACCAGCAGCGCCGTCAGGATCGGCGAATAGGCCGCCATGGCATCAGTCAGGCTATATTCCAGCACCAGCATCTGCGGCGCGGAGGCGATGAGATTTTCGACCGGGCGCGCCTGCACCAGCATGCGTTCAGTACCGCGATCCCATTCGCGCGTCGTCACCTGCCCACCTTGCGGCATGCGCAGGGATGGAGGCAATTGCGAGAGCGGCAGCAACTGCGGATGCAGGTTGATGGCGGACAGGCGGGCCAGCTGTTGCAGGTCGGCTGTGCCCATGTTCTTGGCAAAGACGACCCAGCCCAGCATCATCGGCGCACGCACCGCAGACGCCGCGACCATGCGGTTGTGCGAACCCCAGCGGGCGATGCCATGCTCGCGGCCGTTGTCGAGCGCGTCGAACAGCTGGCTTCTTTCCGTCGCGCTCAACTCGCCGATATCGCCGGACATACTGCCGTCCACGGCGATGAACAGCGCATGGTCCATCCCGAACCGCCGCTTGAGGCTTTCCAGAGCCGACGCCACCGTCGGCGCGTCACCCGTACCGACTGCTGCGCGGAAGCCGAAATCACTCGCCAGCACCGTGCCCGCCTGCTCCAGCTGGCGGAACTGCAACATGGTGATGCGGTCGAACAGAGCGCTGCCGACGGTCATTTCCTGACGGATGACCCCTTGCGCATAATTTTCGATCGCGTTGCGCGTGGCATAGAGCGACACGCCCATCACCGCGACGAACATCGCGCCGTACAGCAGCGTCATCTTGACCGTCAGGCCCGACGACAGGCGCAGCAGCAGGCGTCGCCAGATCCGTTTCAGGCTGGCGGCCCGCATCGTCAGCGCCCCGCGCGCAACGCTACGGTGACCGTCTTCGCGACGGGGCCACTACCCGGAACAGGGACCAGCAGAAGCTGTTCATTATCCTTGCTCTTCATCAGGGGGTGCCAGATCGTCACCTGCGCCGTACCGGCCGCGAGGCCCGCGATGCGCAGTTGCCCGTTGGCATTGGTCTTGCCCGCGAACGGCGTATCGACCACCTTGATGAAGCCGCTCATCTGGTCATGAATGTTGCAGCCCAGCGCGACCGCGCCCGCCGTCTTGAACGTGTAGCTGCGAGTCTCGTCCTTGCCGAACAGCTGGATCTCGAACTTGGCTGGCTTGGAGAAGGAATAGATGTGGTGCCGAACCTTGTCATGGTTCGGGAAGCGCACCGTCGCGCCAACCGGCACGATCAGGACGTGCGGCTGGAAGGCGATATCCTCCTGCACCATCGTCGTGCCCCAGGGGAAGCGAATCGGGCCGGACGGGATGCCGCCGGCCGGCCGAACCGTCACCACCGCATCGCTGACCGGACGACCGGCCGCATCGACGACGCGCAGGTCAAGATCGCCCGCATGCGCAGGCGCTGCGCCGATCGCAAAAGCCGCGAAGGACAGGAAGGCGATGAACGATTTTTGCATAAGTCGCCTTGCTAGCGCGCAACGATAAACAAATGCTTAGTCTTATGCAGCGACGCTCCCGCTCCTTTCTAACCGGGAGTTAACCAGACGCGCTTATTGTCCGGCGCATGGCTCTCAATAATTTCGCTCTCGCCCTGGCGCTGACCGGCATTGCCCTCACGCCGCAGGCTGCTTCCGCCAAGCCGCTCCGCAATGGCGGCAAGCTGCTGCTGACCAACGGCATCTCTTCGCTGGAAGGGGCCAGCGGCGGCGGGCTGACGCCATGGGCGGTCATCGCCGGCAATGAGACGAGCGACGGCATCGGCATCTCCGCGCATGGCACGATCGTGGAGGTCAAGGATTATGACTATCAGAGCGCCGGCGTCGCGATCGGCTTTCGCGACCGGATCGAGCTGAGCTTCGCGCATCAGGATTTCAACACCAACGACATCGGCGTCGCGCTCGGGCTGGGCAAGGACTATGCCTTTTCGCAGGATGTGATCGGCGCGAAGGTCCGGATCGCGGGCGACCTGGTCTATGATCGCCTTCCCGCCATTGCGGTCGGCGTGCAGTACAAGCGCAACAACAATGGAACGATCGTGCGCGCGATCGGCGCGAAGGACGACGAGGGCGTCGATTATTACGCATCGGTCAGCCGGCTGTTCCTGTCACGCTCCGTCCTGCTGTCGGCGACGGCGCGCCTGACCAAGGCGAACCAGCTCGGCATATTGGGCTTCGGCGGCGACAGGAATGACGATTACGGCCTGCAATTCGAAGGCTCCGCCGCCTGGCAGCTGTCGCGCCGGCTGGCGATCGGCGGCGAATATCGGTCCAAGCCGAACAATCTGGGCATCGCGCGGGAGGACGACTGGTTCGACGGCTTCGCCGCTTATGCCATCAACCGCCATCTGACCGCGACGGTCGCCTATACCGATCTCGGCTCCGTCGCGACGGTGAAGAACCAGCGCGGCGTCCTGTTCCAGCTTCAGGCTGCCTTTTGATCTTTCGAGGAATCGTCGATGTCCATCCTGCTCTCGCTTCTGTTGCTCCAAGCGACGCCCGACATGGCGGCAGGCACGCCGCCTTACGCCGTGCCCGGTGAGGACGCGGTCGATCCCTATACGGCCGACAACCGCAATGCCGGCGCGACGCCGTTCGAAGGCGACGGCATGGCGAGAGCCTTTCACGGTCAGGACGGCATTCGCCGCATCGTCGACGAGATGATCGAGGGCAGCTTCAAGGATCCGGTGATCGGGCAGATTTTCACCAGCCACGACGAAGTCCGACTGAAGCGCACGATCTTCGAGCAGTTCTGCTACATCCTGAACGCCGGCTGCTCTTATAGCGGCCGCGACATGGCTTCGTCGCACAAGGATCTTGGCGTTCAGAAAGCCGACATGAACCGTCTGGTCGAAGTGCTGCAAACCGCGATGACCAGCGAAGGCGTCGATTTCCAGGCGCAGAACCGCTTTCTGTCGAAGCTCGCCCCGATGCGGCGGGACGTTTTGCAGAAATAACGCGGGTCAAAGGCCGGACATCGCGCCCGGCCTCCCCGTCACTGATCCGTTTTCGTCGCGAACCAGATGTGATGGAACGCGTCTCTGCTGCCAGCGAAGGCCGGCGTGCGCAGCTCATCGACGGCGAATCCGGCCTCTTCAAGCCGGCGATGGAAGCCCTCCGCCGGATAGGCGGACCAGATCGCCAATATGCCGTCGCGCCGCAGAGCGGCATGCGCCGACCGCAGGCCCCAATTGCAGTAGAGCCGCTCATTTTCCGGCTGGATCATCCCGTCAGGGCCATTGTCCACATCCAGCAGGATGGCGTCGTACCGGCCGGGCGCAGCAGCAATCACATCATGCACGTCGCCGATCTCGATGGTCAGGCGATCGTCGGAAAGATGATCGCCAAAGATATGCGCCAATGGCCCCCTGGCCCAATCCACGATCTTCGGGACGAGTTCCGCCACCCTTATCGACGATCGCGGCGACCAGGCGGTCAGCGCAGCGCCCAACGTAAAGCCCATGCCCAGCCCGCCGATCAGCACGTCGCCATCGCGATCGCCCAGCCGCGCGCAGGTCAGCGTCGCCAATGCCTCTTCCGAAACATGGTCGCAGCTTCCCATCAGTTCTTCCGAACCGAACTGTATCGAATAATCATCGTCGGATTTCAGGAGCCGCAATATCCCGCCGCCGGGGATGTTCGCTATATCGATGACCTCTGGAGGGCCGATCTGATCGGGCAACCTATTTCCGGGCCTTGCGCGCTGCGTAGCGCGCATCGCGGGCGGCCTTGCGCTCCGCCTCGGTCAGGACGACCGGCTTGGCGGCTTCCGCCTTCTCACGCTTGGCCTGCTTCGCCGCCTCCCGCTCGATGCGCATCGCCTCGCGCTCGCGCAGCACGGCTTCGCGCCGCTCTTGCGCAGCGGCCTCTTTGGCAGCGCTCCGGGCGAGCCGCTCGGCCTGCTCAGCCTCGCTCAGCGGCGCCTTGTTGCGCAGTTGCTCCAGCGCCTTTTCCTTGGCGGCCCTGGCAGCGGCGGCCCGGTCCTGAACGCCCGGCTCCCTATATCCTCGCATCGAAATCCTTACTTGCTCACCAAAGCCGCGCTGCGAAAGCAGCCGGCGGTCCCATAGCCCAGACATCCCCCGACAAAAAGTCGGAAGGCGGTGTCGCCAGGTCTTCCAGGGGTTCCCCATGGGAGGGAGTGGTGCCGCTTAGGTGACTCGAACACCTGACCCCATCATTACGAATGATGTGCTCTACCGGCTGAGCTAAAGCGGCGACGGGCGGGCCGATACCAGCGCTTGGGGCGGATGACAAGCGGGCATTTCATCTCGCCCGCAGCGCGATCGATCCGGTCCGGGGTCCTGTTCACGTGCTGTTTACCATCTCCTGCCACTGTGATTCCCAAAGAACCGCAATGCGCAAGGCCGAACGGATGGATACGCTGCACGGGCGAGAGATCGCCAACGACCAGGATGATTTCGGCCCGGACCGCGATTGGACCGACGACTGGGCGGATGATGCCGCCATCGATACGCCGCCGGCGCTGACGGCGGACGAGCGCCGGATGCAGGTGCGCGCCTATAATTACTGGGCGTCGATGCTGGGCGACCGCTCGCTCCCGTCGATCGAGGATCTGTCGCCTGATCAGCTGGAAGATTTCGGCCCGCACAGCGTGCTGCTGGACTTCAGCATGGGGCTGGAGAATCCGGCGGTCGTCTATCTCGGCTCCGCGCTGCGCGCCGAATGCGATATCGAGGGCAGCATCGACCGGATCGACGATGTGCCCGCGCGATCGCTGCTGTCGCGGCTGACCGACCATTATCTCCAGATCATCGCCAACGCCGCGCCGATCGGCTTCGAAGCCGAGTTCGTGAATCAGCGCGGCGCGGAAATCCTGTATCGCGGCATCCTGATGCCCTTCTCGTCCGATGACGACACGATCGATTTCGTGTTCGGTGTCATCAACTGGAAGGAGATCGTCGCGCGCGATGTCGCCGCCTCGATCGAGCGCGAAGTCGAGCAGGCGCTCGGTGAAATTCATGCACAACGGACCATGACGCCGATCTGGGCGGATGGTCCCCTATCCGAACTCGGGTCCGAAATGGAGCCGCTGGACCTCGCCGGCATGGAAGGTCCAGCCGCCGATGCGCCGCTCGCGGACTGGCTGGCCTTCGCCCGCGACGGCGCGGAGCAGGCGCGGACCAGTGAGAGCCGCACCCATGGCGCGCTCTACCGGGCAATAGGTAATGCCTATGACTTCGCGCTGGCGGCGCATGACGCCCCCGAAGATTATGCGCAGATCATCGCCGATGCCGGCATCAAGGTGCAGAAGCGCAGCCCGATGACGGCGATCGTGAAGCTGGTCTTCGGCGCTGGCTATGACAAGACGCGCCTGACCGAATATGCCGCCGCGCTGGATCATGGCTGGGCGGCCGGCATGGTCGCGGGATCGCTGACCGACTATATCGAAAGCTACGTCGGTGGCCTCAAGGCCCTGGTGCGGGACGAGCGCGCGCTGCGCCGGGCTGAGGCCCCGCCCCGCCCGGATCGCTCCGCCAAGGCGCGGGTTGCACTCAAGGCCGCAATCGGGATCGAGCCGGCGCAGATCATCACCGACAGGGATGGCTTTGCCGTGCTGATCGGCCGGCGCGACGCCGACGGATCGCTGGCGATCGTCGCCGCTTTGCCGCAGGATTCGGCGCTCGCCCCCCGCGTCATCACCGCTGCGGCAGGCTGAATCATAATATTTCAAATATGCGACATTTTATGTCGAGCGCAGGGGTTGAGCCGGCGGGGGCAAAGGCGCATATAGACGCCCCGCGCGGGAGCGACCGGCCTTTTGGAGCGTCCCTCCCCGCGTAAATCTCGCGCGGATGGGCCGCGCTGCCATCAGGAGGCCACATGACTGCGGTCGCGGAAGCCGAAATCAAGGAAGTCGACACGTCCATTCGTCAGGCGCTGGAAGCGGCGCTCAGCCGCGGCGCTCTGCCCGGCGAGAACGAGGATTTCGAAGGAGACGCGGTCACCCGCGCCGCGACATTCCTGGGCAGCGTCGCTCTCAGCCGCAAGGGCGGCAAGCCCGCCGTCACCATCGAAACGCTGGGCGAAGGCGCGACCGGCCGCTTCATGCGGATCGCGCTGGTCAATGACGACATGCCCTTCCTGGTGGATTCGATCGCGCACCGGCTGGCGGCGGTCGACATCACCATCCATCGCCTGATCCACCCGGTCCTGTCGGTCGAGCGCGACCGCGACGGGACGCTGAAGGCGATCCTGGACGACGACGCGCCCGGCGCGCGCCGCGAATCCATGGTCTATATCGAGGCCGACCGGGCAGACGCAAAGGCGCGCCGCACACTCGAAAAATCGTTGCAGGACATGCTGGCCCATGTCCGCGCCGCCGTGGTGGACTGGCCCAAGATGCGCGACGCCATGGCCGCCGACGCCGACAATGCGCCGGACGAGGAAGGCGCGGCGCTGCTGCGCTGGTTCCTGGGCCGTCACTTCACCCAGATCGGCCATCAGATGGTCGCGCGCGACGGCGCCGCCAGCGAAACGCTGGGCATCTGCGCGCTCGACAATACCGGCCTGCTCGCCCCTGCTTCGGTCGCCGCCGCCTTCGACTGGTTCGAAGAAGGCAAGCGCGCGCCCCTCATCATCAAGTCCAACCGCATCTCGCTGGTACACCGCCCGGTGCTGCTCGACCTCGTCATCCTGCCGGTGCGCGATGGCAAGAAGCTGGTCGCTTTGTCGCTGCACGCCGGCATCTGGACCAGCGCTGGCCTGGCCGCGACGCCCGACAAGGTGCCGCTGCTGCGATCCTCCCTGACCGCGCTGATGGAGAAGTTCGGCTTCGACGCAGGCGGCCATGCCGGCAAGACGCTGGCGCATGCGCTGACTGCGCTGCCGCACGACATCCTGCTCGGCTTCGACCGCGAGACGCTGGAGCGGCTGGCGCTGACCTTCATGTCGCTGACCGACCGGCCGCGCCCCAAGCTGGCCCTCGCCACCAGCGCGCTCGCCCGCCATCTCTACGCCTTCGTCTGGCTGCCGCGCGACGAACTGTCGACCGCGCGCCGGGTGCAGGTGCAGACGATGCTGGCCGACGCCTCGAAGGGCAAGGTCCTGAGCTGGTCGATCGCGCTGGAGGAAGGCGGCCTCGCCATGCTGCGCATCACGCTCGACCTGCGCGACGGCGGCGGCGTGCCGGATGGCGACGCGCTCGACGCACAGTTGCGCCACATGGTGCGCGGCTGGGTCCCCTCCGTCGAGGAGGCGCTGGCCGAGACCGAGGACGCCGGCCGCGCCGCCACCCTGGCGCAGCGTTACGCGGCCGGCTTCCCCCTCGCCTATCGCAACGGCGCCGGTCCCGCCGAAGCGGCGATCGACATCCGCCTGCTGCACGGTCTGTCGGGTGAGGGCGACAAGTCGATCCGCATCTATCGCAACCCGGAAGATACGGCCGAACGCCTGCGCTTGAAGCTCTACAGCGCCGACGCCATCGCCTTGTCCGACGTGGTTCCAGCGTTCGAGAATTTCGGCTTCCGCGTCATCGATGAGATGACCACCTATGTCGAGGGCGGCGCGCTGGGCCATGTCCAGCGCTTCGTGCTGGAACTGCCCGCCGGTGGCGACGCGGCCGCCGTGGTCGCCCGCGCCGAAACCGTGACCGAAGCGATCGCCCAGGTGGTCGAGGGCCGGGCGGAGAATGACCGCCTCAACGAACTGATCGTCACCGCCGGCCTCGCGCCGCGATCGGTGGTGCTGATGCGCGCCCTGTTCCGCTATCTGCGCCAGACCGGCATGGCCTACAGCCTCGCCACCGTCGCCGAGACGCTGCGGCATCAGCGCGACCTGGCGTTCCAGCTGGTCGAACTGTTCACCGCCCTGCACGATCCCGCCGCCAAGAACCGCGACAGCCGCGCCCAGACCGCCGACGACGCGATCGACGCGGGCCTGGAAAAGGTCAGCGCGATCGACGAGGACCGCATCCTGCGCCTGCTGCGCGCGGTCGTCACCGCAACGCTGCGCACCAATTTCTTCGCCGAGGCGAGCAACGAGGCGCTGGCGTTCAAGCTGGACAGCGCGCTGATCCCCGGCCTACCCCGCCCGCTGCCATGGCGCGAAATCTGGGTCTACAGCCCCCGTGTCGAGGGCATTCACCTGCGCGCCGGCCCGGTCGCGCGTGGCGGCCTGCGCTGGTCGGATCGTCGCGACGACTTCCGCACCGAAATCCTGGGCCTGATGAAGGCGCAGCGGGTCAAGAACGCCGTCATCGTCCCCACCGGGGCCAAGGGCGGCTTCTACCCCAAGCAGCTCCCCAGCCCGCAGATCGACCGCGAAGCCTGGTTGGCGGAAGGCACGGAAAGCTACCGCATCTTCATCCGGTCGCTGCTGTCGGTCACCGACAATATCGTGAAGGGCAAGGTCGTCCACCCGGCCGATGTCGTCATCCGTGACGATGAGGACCCCTATTTCGTTGTCGCCGCCGACAAGGGCACCGCGACGTTCAGCGACGTCGCCAACGCCATCGCGCAGGATCGCGGCTTCTGGCTGGGCGACGCCTTCGCCAGCGGCGGTTCCTATGGCTATGATCACAAGGCCATGGGCATCACCGCGCGCGGCGCGTGGATCAGCGTGCAGCGCCACTTCGCCGAAATGGGCGTCGACGTGCAGAGCGAGCCGGTGACGGTGGTCGGCTGCGGCGACATGTCGGGCGACGTGTTCGGCAACGGCATGCTGCTGTCGAAGTCGCTGAAGGTCGTCGCTGCCTTCGACCATCGCCACATCTTCCTCGATCCCGATCCCGATCCGGCCAAGAGCTGGGAAGAGCGTTCGCGCCTGTTCAAGCTGCCGCGCTCCAGCTGGGACGACTATGACAAGGCGCTGATCTCGGCCGGCGGCGGCGTCTTCCCGCGCAGCGTCAAGAGCATCTCGGTCAGCCCCGAAGTGCGCGCCATGCTGGGCGTCAGCGACGTACAGATGGAGCCGGCCGCGCTCATCTCCGCCATCCTGCGCGCGCCCGCCGACCTGCTGTGGTTCGGCGGCATCGGCACCTATGTGAAGGCGGCGAGCCAGAGCCAGGGCGAAGTCGGCGACGCCGCCAATGACCGCCTGCGCGTCAATGCGGAGGAGCTGCGGGTCAAGGTGGTCGGCGAAGGCGCGAATCTGGGCGTTACGCAGGCCGGCCGCATCGCCTATTCGCTGCATGGCGGGCGCATCAACACCGACTTCATCGACAATTCGGCCGGCGTCGACTGCTCGGATAACGAGGTCAACATCAAGATCGCCCTCAATCAGGAGATGGCGGACGGCCGCCTGTCGCTGGAGGATCGCAACACGCTGCTCGTCAGCATGACCGACGAAGTGTCCGACATCGTGCTGGAGGACAACCGGCTCCAGGCGCTGGGCCTCTCCATCGCCGAACGCGGCGGTGTGTCCGACCTCGCCAGCTATGTCCGCCTGATCGAGACGTTCGAGGAAACAGGCCGGCTCGACCGGCAGGTGGAGGGCCTGGCCGCCAACGACCAGTTGCTGCGCCGCGCGCAGGACGGCGCGGGCCTGACCCGGCCCGAACTCGCTGTGCTGCTCTCCACCGCGAAGCTCGCCTTGCAGGACGCGATCGAGCATGGCGGCCTCGCCGGCGATCCCAGCATGGGCGCGGAACTCGCCGCCTCCTTCCCGAAGGAAATGCAGGCGAAGGAAGCCGACGCCATCGCCGCGCACCAGCTGCGCGGGGAAATCATCGCCACCGAAGTCGCCAACCGCATCGTCAATCGCCTGGGCCTCATCCACCCGTTCGAACTGGCGGAGGAAGAGGGTTGCTCGCTCGCCGACATGGCCAGCGCCTTCCTGATCGCCGAGCGGCTGTACGACATCCAGACGCTCTGGGCGGACATCGACTCCGCCGCCATGTCGGAGGATGCGCGTCTGGCCCTGTTCGGCGACATCGCCAGCGGCCTGCGCGCACAGATCGCCGACATCCTGCGCAGCCTGCCCGCCGGCACGCTGCCGGACGAAGGCTGCAAGGCGCTGGCCAAGGGCGTCGAGAAGCTGGCGAAAAAGGTCGATGAGCTGCTCACCAGCGAGGCGCAGCGCCGCACCGCCGCCGTCACCGACCGGCTGCTGGCGCTCGGCGCGCCGACGCAACTGGTGCATCGCACGGCGGGCCTGTTCAAGCTGGACGGCGCGGTCGGCATCGCCGCGCTCGCCACCCGCATGCAGGTGGAAGAGATTGCGCTGACCCGCGCCTTCACCCAGTTGGGCGAAGCGGTCGGCATCGACTGGGTCCAGTCCGCCGCCGCCCGCATGGAGCCGACCGATCCGTGGGAGCGCCTGCTCATCGCCGGCGTCGCCCGCGACATGCAGCAGGTGCGGCTGGAGTTCCTCGCCCAGAACAAGGGCAAGGACGCGCGCGGCCATGTCAACGCCTGGCTGGAGGAGAAGGCCCCCCGCATCCGCCAGTTCCGCGCCCTCGTGCAGCGCGCCCGCGCCGCCGCTACGCCCAACGCCGCCATGCTGGCGGAAGTGGCGGGTCAGGCCCGCAGTCTGCTGGGGCGGTGATGGGAGAGGCGCCGGGCATTGATCCCGGCGCCTCCATCCGCCGTCATAATCCCGATACATTTTATTACAGAATAGCCTGTCGCATTGCTTTGCAATTGCGAGTCGCTCGCGTTAAGGCGGCTGCATTTCCATTCCAGGATCGCCGCCCTTTTCCATGCACGCCCCCGCCAGCACCCCATCCAAACCGAAGAAGAAAAAGAAGGTTTCCGCCTTCTGGATGAAGCAGCTGCACAGCTGGCACTGGATCAGTTCGGCGGTCAGCCTGATCGGGCTGCTGCTGTTCGCCTTCACCGGCATCACGCTCAATCACGCCGCCGATCTGGAGGCCGCGCCGCAGACCGTCACGAAGAGCGGCACGCTGCCCGCGCCGCTGCTCAAGCTGGTCGCTGCGCCCGCTGATGGGGATGCGCCGGACGAGAAAAAGCCCCTGCCTGCCCCGGTCGCGGCCTGGGTGCAGAAGGAAATCGGCCAGCGCGGCGGCGGCGAGGCGGAATGGTCGGCGGACGAGGTCTATCTCGCCGCGCCCCGCCCCGGCGGCGACGGCTGGGTCTCGATCGACCGCACGACCGGCGCCGTCACCAGCGAGGCGACCAGCCGGGGCTGGATCAGCTATCTCAATGACCTGCACAAGGGCCGCAACACCGGCGGCGTGTGGTCCTGGTTCATCGATATCTTCGCGGTCGCCTGCTTCCTGTTCGCCATCACCGGCCTGCTGCTGCTGCAATTGCATGCGGCCAAGCGGCCCAGCACCTGGCCGCTGGTCGCGGTCGGCCTCGCCATTCCGGCCATATTGGCCATCGTCTTCATCCACTAAGGGGGAACCGCCTGCATGCAGATCAACCACAAACTCCTGCTGGGCGGCGCCGTCGCGCTCGGCGCGGCCGGATCGGCCCATGCGGAAACCATGACCGTCAGCGTCACGCTGCCACGCCTGACCGTCGCTGAATATCACAAGCCCTATGTCGCGCTGTGGATCGAGAAGGAAGGCGCGCCCGCCAAGACCCTGTCGGTCTGGTACGACATGGGCAAGCGCAACAATGCCGGCACGAAATGGCTGCGCGACATGCGCCTGTGGTGGCGCGCGGGCGGCCGGGCGCTGACCATGCCGGCCGACGGCGTCAGCGGCGCGACCAAGGGGCCGGGCGCGCAGAGCGTGACCTTCAATACGCCGCTTCCGGCCGGCAACTACAGGCTGGTGGTCGAAGCCGCGCGTGAGGCCGGCGGCAGCGAAGTCGTCCGCGTGCCCTTCACCGTCGCCGCCAATGGCGCAGCGCGCGGCTCCGCCAGCGGCAAGGCCGAACTGGGCGCGGTCAGCCTGACCGTCAAGAAATAAGCCGGGGGAGAAAGCCATGACGATGTTCCGCAAATCGCTGCTCGCGCTGGCGGCAGGCGCCGCTTTGATGATCCCGCAGACCGCCGGCGCCGTGCGCCAGTGGATGCTGCCATCCGAAACCATGTTCATGGGCAGCGGCAATGAGTGGCTGACCGTCGATCTCGCCATTTCCGACGACCTGTTCTACGTCAATCATCCGGGGCAGGACTGGAACGCCGTCGTCACCGCGCCTGACGGCAGCATCGTGCCGGTCGAAAACCGCATGGTCGGCAAGCTGCGCCAGACCTTTGACGTGCCGATCAAGGCCAAGGGCACCTACAAGGTCGCCGTCACCACCGACATGGTGATGGGCAACTACATGCTGAACGGCGAGCGCAAGATGCTGCCGCGCGGCACCACGCCCGCGACGCTCAAGGACGCCATTCCCGAAGGCGCCACCGATGTGCAGACGGCGGAAGCCAACAGCCGCCTGGAAACCTTCGTGACCGCGGGCGTGCCGACCGACAGCGTCTTCGTCACCACCGGCAAGGGGCTGGAGATGGTCCCCGTCACCCACCCCAATGACGTGGTGGCCGGCGAGCCGGCGACGTTCAAGTTCCTGCTGGACGGCAAGCCGGCGGCAAACCTGGACGTCGTCGCGATCCCTGGCGGCGTGCGCTATCGCGGCGAACTCAAGCAGATCGACGCGAAGACCGATGCGGAAGGCAAGGTCAGCCTTACCTTGCCCGACGCGGGCATGTACTGGGTCAATATCAGCATGGGCGGACGGCGCGGCCCCGGCGGTCCGGGCGCTGGCGGCGCTCCTGGCGGCAAACCGGCCGCTGGGGAGGGAGCCGGTCTCGGTGGACCGGGCGCCCCCCGCTCCGACGGCCCGCCGCAGCGCCGCGCCAGCTACGCCATGGTGATCGAGGTGCAAGGCTGACCGCCTTTCCACCCCGCATCGCCATCCCGCCCGGCCTGTCCCCCGCGTCGTTCGACGGGATCAGGCCGGACCGCGGCATAACCGACCTGTCCGGGCCGACCATGGGAACCACATGGTCGGCCCGCATCGTCGATGCGCCCGCCAACGCCCGTGCCGCGATCGAGGCGGTGCTGGCCCGCGTCATCGAGCAGATGAGCAACTGGGAAGCCGGCTCCGTCATCAGCCGCTTCAACGCCGCGCCGATCGGGCAATGGGCGCCCCTGCCCGCCGACATGCTGACCGTGCTGCGCGCGGGACTCGAGATCGCCGCGATCAGCGACGGCGCCTTCGACCCCGCGATCGGGCGGCTGGTGGCACGCTGGGGCTTCAGCCCCGGCATGCCCGGCAAGGCGCTGCCCCGGCCCTGGCAATCAATCGAGATCGGGGGCGAACAGGCCCGCCGTTTGTCCGATGTCGCGCTCGACTTTTCCGGCATCGCCAAGGGCTTTGCCGTCGACGCCGTCGCCGCCGCCCTGCATGATCTTGGCGCGCGCCATTATCTCGTCGAGATCGGCGGCGAACTTGTCGGGCGCGGGGTGAAGCCGGACCTCCAGCCCTGGTGGGTCGACGTCGAGCCGCCCACGGACCTCCATGTTCCTGTCCTGCGCATCGCCCTGTGCGACCTCGCCGTAGCCACATCGGGCGATTACCGCCGCTACCGCATGGAGGGCGCGCGCCGCCTGTCCCACAGCATCGATCCGCAGACCGGCGCGCCCATCGCCAACGACGTGGCTTCGGTCACGGTGCTCCACCAAAGCGCGATGCTGGCCGACGCCTGGGCCACGGCGATCACGGTGATGGGCCATAGGCGCGGCATGGAACTCGCCACCCGTCACGGCATCGCCGCCCGGCTGGTGCTGCGGGAAGGCGAACGAGGACAGGAATATATGACCCCCGCCCTCGCCGCGATGCTGGACTGACCGTCAGTCGATCGCTTCGATCCCCTGCGCCTTCAGCCGGACCAGCGCTTCCCTCATCTCGCGCAGACGCTCGGGCGAATGCCCCTCCCACGTCTCGACTTCCCCCATGACGCGCAGGGGATCGCGCGACCGATAGGACAGGGTCGGGTTGCCAGGGAATTTCTGGTCGGTCAGGTTCGGATCATCGACGATCGGGCCGGTCGGCTCGACGATGTAGATGCGTTGCCGCCCATCGCCGACCGCCAGCTCCGCACCCCAGATGGCCGCGTCCAGCGTGCCGGTCAGATAGACCCAGGACGCCGCCTTGCGCGCGCCGAAATTGGAAGAAAAGCCCGGCGCAATGCACTCGCCGATAGCGATGTCGGCGCATGTGCCATGATAATAGATGGGCGGATTGGTCATGCCTTGCTCCCTGCGATGATGCGAATCGAGGGTTGCTTAGATGCACCAGGGACCCCGACTTGCGGCAATCCCCATCATGCGGTAGATAATATATACGGGAAGCAGGCGCTATCGCCGTCCCGTCACCGGCTTCGGGCCGATCGCACCGCGCAGACGACGGACAAGGCAAGCGCCGGTATCGCCGTAATTGCAATCGCATCCAGCAGCCGTCCCCCCAGCGCCAGATCGGACAGCTCGCCCGCGATCAGCGGCCCGATCGCGCAGAAGACCGATACGACAAAGCTCCACACCGCAAAGCTGCGCGCGCGCAGCGCGGCCGGAGTCAGGTCCTGCAACATGGTCGGCACCAGCGCATTGGCGATGCAGGTGAGGAACAGAAACAGCCCCACCGCCACCAGCGCCAGATCGATGTCTCCCGCCACCATCAACAGCCCGGCGCAGGGGATAGAGAGCGCCGCGCCCGCGCCCATGATCGTCGGCCGCGCCGACAAGCCGAAACGCCTTCCGAGCATTCGGTCGAGAAAACCCGCAACCGGCAGGCAGCCGATGCTCGTCACCAGCAGAACCACGCCCAGCGCCTTGCCGATGCGCCCCGGATCGGCGCTGAATTCGCGCTGCAACGCCAGCGCGATCAGCGGATTGAGCGCCTGCACCGCGATCATCAGGCTGCCCGCCACGCCCACGAACAGCCCGACCGCGCGCCAGCGCTGGCGCAGGAAGGGCAACAGCGCGTCGCCCATCTCCGTCTCGCTCGGCGCGATTCGGCGCGGTGGATCAAGCGTCAGCAGGCCGAGCAGAAACAGCGGCGCGCCGCCAAAGGACAGCAGCAGCATCGCCTTGCGCCACGGCTCCATCGCGAAGGGCAGCACGGCTTGCGCCGCGGCGACGATCGCGCCGCCGAAATAATAGCCCGCGCTCGCCCCCGCCGCCATCAGCGCGGCAAAGCAGAGATTGGCGATCACGCGATGCCGCTCCGGCGACAGGTCGGGGATCAGCGAATAGACGATCGGGATCATCGCGAACTCGGTCACGCCAGACGCCGCGCGACCGATGAAGAACAACGGAAAATCTGGCGCCAGCGCGCTCAGCACCATCAGGGCGGTCCAGCCGGTGATCAGCCCCAGCAGCACCAGCCGGCGCGATATCCGGTCGGCCAGCCGCGCCAGCGGCACCGCCAGCGCGCTGCCCACCAGCACCCCGGCCAGCCCCTGCAAGGCGCCGATCCAGGCGTCGCTGATCGCGAATGTCTGCTGAATGTCGGCCAGCAAGATCGCCTGCAAGCCCCGATCGCTCATCTGCACGCCGGCCGCGACGCCCAGGAACAGCACCGTGAACAGCGCGCGACCGGACCAGGCCGTCAGCGGCGCGCCGATGCCGGCGCTTTCCATGCTTGGCGTCAGGACGGCCATGGCGCGCCCTTCCGCTTCATCCCTCCGACCAGCGGCGCAGCAGATTGTGATAGACGCCGGTCAGGCGAATGACCTGCGCGTCGCCATGGCCCAGTTGCCCTGCGAGCGCCTGGATCGAGCTGTCGAGGTCGAACAGCATCTGCCGCGCGGCGTCGTCGCGGATCATCGATTGCAACCAGAAGAAGCTCGCGACCCGCCGCCCGCGCGTGACCGGCTCGACCCGATGCAGCGAGGAGGAGGGATAGAGCACCGCGCTGCCGGCGGGCAGCTTCACCTGCTGCACCCCGAACGTCGTCTCGATCGTCAGCTCGCCGCCGTCATAGTCTTCCGGTTCCTCCAGAAACACCGTGATCGACAGGTCGGATCGCACGCGAAATCCGGTGCCGGCCTGTATCCGCACCGCATTGTCGACATGCGTGCCAAACGCCTGCCCGCCGGCATAGCTGTTGAACAGTGGCGGGAAGATCTTGAGCGGCAGCGCGCCGGCGATGAACAACGGGCATGCGCCGAGCGCGTCCATGATGATCTGCCCAGCCGCCTGCGCCTCGGGCGCAGACTCGGGCAACTGAATATTACGCTTGGCGAGCGCGGACTGGTGGCCGGACGTGACGTTGCCGTCCACCCACTCCGCGCCGTCAATGATGCCGCGCACGGCGCGGACGCGCTTGGCGTCGAGAAGATCAGGAATGGCGAGGAGCATAAGGCGGCGCGCTTAGCCCTGGATCACAAAGGGTATCTCGACGACGCCCTTCACCCGCACCGGCTGCCCGCCGTCCAGCATCGGGCGCCAGCGCCAGTGACGGATGGCGTCGAGCGCTGCATCGTCCAGCCGGGCAAAGCCGCTGCTTTTCGCGACGCTGATCTTCTCCACGGCGCCATCCAGCCCGACGATCACCGACACCAGCACCGTGCCCTGCTCGCGCTTGCGGCGGCTGTCGATCGGATAGCGCGGCGGCTTGCCCGACACCATCTGCGCGCTGAGGTCCCCGCCCTGCACGATGCTGGGCGGCGCGGGCGGCGCAAAGGACGCGATCGGCGGAGCGATCGCGACCGGCGTGATCGACGGACGCAGCGGCGGTTCCGGGCTGGTCGGCACGGGCACGGGGGGGACCGGCACGCGCACGAGCGGCGGCGGCGCAACCACGGGCGGCTGCGTTTCGGGCGGAGTTTCGGGCTGCTCGGCCGGCGGCGGCGGAGGCGGCGTCAGGTTCACGACCTTCAGTTGAGCTTCCTTCGCCCGGACATAGGAGTGGCGAACCTGCAACGCGATCACGATCAGCACGACATGCAACAGCACGATCAGGGCGATAACCGGCAGATTGGGTCGCCCCCGTGCGCCATAGCGACTGTCGCCGCCGCGCGCCGCGACGCCCATCGACAGGGTTGCGATGGGCGTGACAGTGGCGGGCGCAGCCATCGCCGCATCCTCGCCAATCTGTCGATCATCCATGGCCATCTGGAGCATCACAGCCCTCGCTCATGCAGCATTTCCGGTTCGTTGCCATATCGAGAACCCTAATGCGAATCAATCGCATATATCACCTATTATGGCACAGAAACAAATGGGGCGGACGACGGCCCGAGGAGGGAACCGCCGCCCGCCCGCACTTCCCCGGCAAGGGACAATGCCGGGGGCGTAGGGGGTCAGAGATCAGAACTGATAGTTCAGGCTGAACACCGCCGACCGGGTCGGGGCCGGCGTCGCCCAGCTGCCACCCACCTGATTGCGCACGGTGGTGACATATTTCTCGTTCGTGAAGTTCTGCACGTTGACCTGCGCCGTCAGGTTCGACGTGATCGGGTAGTTCGCCATGAACCGATGGATCGTGTAGCTCGGCACATAATAAGCGACATAGGTGCCGTTGGTCAGCTGCGTCAGCGTCGGCTGGTTGAGCAGGAAGCGGCCCTGATAGGTGATGCCGTAGCCCAGCTCCAGGCCGAAGTTGAAGCGATAGGTGGTGAACAGGCTGCCCGAATGCTTGGGCGTATTGGTCAGCGAATAACCACGCGTCGGGTCAGGATAGGCGACGCTGTTGATCGTGTCGCAATCGATGTCCACGCCATTGTCGACGCCCGGATTGGCCAGACACAGGTCCGACACGCCCTGCTTGATCTTCGATTTCAGGTACATGTAGTTGGCCGAAATTGTCCAGTTGCTGGTGATGTTGCCCGATGCGCCGAGCGACAGGCCCTCCACCCGCTGGAAACCGTCCAGCGTCTGGTCGGGAATGGTCGGATCGTTGGACGCGATCTTGATCGAGTTGCGATCGTTGCGGAAAATGGCGGCGGTCAGCAGCAGCTTGGCGTCGAACAGGTCCGCCTTCGCGCCGATCTCCCAGTTCTCGGTCGTTTCCGGCTTCAGGCGGCAGTTCGCGGCGGAACAGGCGCCATCGACCGAAGCCTTGGACGGCAGCTTGGAGTTGCCATAGGCGATGTACAGGCTGGTGTTCGGTGTCGGCTTCACCACCGCGCCGACGCGGTAGGAGAAGAGGCTGTCGGCCGGCATCGGGTTATAGGCCGGGTTGGGCGCGGCCGGGGTGGACGGCGTCAACTGTCCCAGCGTCGGCGACCCGGCGGTCGTCACATAGCTGAACGTCCGGTTGAAGCCCTTGACGCGCTCGTAACGCACGCCGCCGTTTAGCTCCAGCCAGTCCGCGAACTTCACCGTATCGAACAGATAGGCGGCATAGCTGGTCTGCTCGCCCAGATTCTTGCTGGCCAGGATGAAGTTGATCGGGCCGTTATATGTGTTGTCGCCATAGCCGATCGGGAAGCCCGACGGCCCCTGCACAACCTCGCCGGGATTGGAGATGCTGACATAGGGGAACAGCGGCGTGGACCCGTCCGGGTTGCGCGGCAGCGTGCCCTGGGTCTGCTTGTACTTCTCCCACATGGCCGACGCACCCAGCACCATGCTGTGCTGGATGCCGCCCGTGGCGAACTCGGCGGTCAGGTCGAACTGGTTATAGGCAGTGTTGTTGGAAATCAGGCGCTGCACGCCGCGGCCGCCGGTTGGCAGATAATAACCCGCCGGAACAGCATAGGACGTGCCGTTGATCGTCGCGGTACAGGCCGCCGCGACGCCGTCGAGGAAGGGCGCTTGGGGCTGCATGCCGGTGGACGACAGGCAGAAGGTGCCGTTGGGCTGGCTGGTGATCGTGTTCTGACGAATGCTTTCATAGCGGGTCAGGTTGCGGATCTTCACATTGTCGCTGAACTCATGGCTGAAGATCGCCTGAAGCGAGCGGGTGCGGCTGTTCTGCTGGTCCAGATTGGCGAAGCCATAATAGCCCTCGCGGTCGAACTCATCGAGAAAACCACCCAGATTGGCGTAATAGCGCAGGCCATATTGCGGCATCGCGTTGTCGTGCAGATATTCGCCCTGAATGGTCAGGCTGGTCGGCCCGTCGATGCCGATGGTGATCGCCGGCGCGAAGCCGTAGCGCTCATAATCCTCGACCTTGCGGCCGGGCACGTCGTTCCTGTGATAGACCGCGTTCAGGCGCACCGCGACCAGATCATTGACACGCTGGTTGGCGTCGATCGTCGCGCGGTAATAATTGTCGGTGCCGATGCCGGCGTTCAAAATGGTCTGGCTGTCAGCCAGCGGACGCTTGGTCACCAGGTTGATCGTGCCGGCGACCGAACCGCCGCCGTTCATCACCGAGTTCGCGCCGTTGGTCACCTCGACCTGCTCGATATTATAGACCTCATTGCGGTTCAGGAACGCGCCCGAGCGGACGCCGTCGATGGTCACGTCATTCTTCGCGTCCTGCCCGCGCAGGATGATGCGGTCGCCATAGCCAAAGCCGCCCTCGCCCGCGCCGAAGGTGATGCCGGGCACCGTCGAGAGCACGTCGCGCAGCGTCAGAAGGTTCTGCTGCTGGATCGTCGCCTTGCCGATCACCGTGATGGTCTGCGGCGTATCGAGCAGGGGGCGGGTATATTTCGGCGACTCCGCACGCTCGACCTTCACCTCCGACTCGTCGATCGCGCTGTCGGTGACAGTCATGCCGCCGAGCTTGGGACCCTGCTCGGCATCCTGCGCCTGTGCTGCGGATGCGAGCGCAATCGCGCCCACGCAACTGAGCGCCAGAAACGACGGTGCGGAAGACATTTTCGACATAAGCGTTATTCCCCTCTGTGATGGGAGAGGCCGCTATTGCGAAACATTCTTACTGTCAACGCTAATGAGAATAATTCTTATGTGCCGGGTGGACATCTCCGCGCAAACAGCCAGCAACGGATCGCTCCGGCCAGCCCCGGCGGGTCGGCCGCCTGCATCCGCGCAAGATCGATCCGCGCGATCAGGGCGTTGACCGGCAGACCTTCCTGCGCCGCAGCATCGCGCAGCGCGCTCCAGAAAATGGGTTCCAGGCTGATCGCGGTCTCATGCCCCGCAATGGTGACGCTACGCTTCACCGGCCGACCGAAAGTCGGGACGTTGTTATTGCCTGCTGTCAAAGCGGTAAGTCCCAACAGTTTTTGGCGATTTGGCTCAGGACGAGGCGAAAATGGCGCTGTTCGAGAACCGGCGCGCAGCGGGCATTAAGCCCGTGAGCACCGGGAGCGCAGAACAGCGTCATTTGCAGCCCGTCATGGGCCAAATCGCCAAAAACGTTAGTACATGTGTTGGCCGCCGTTGATCGACATCGTGCTGCCGGTCACGAAGGCCGCTTCCTCGCTGCACAGGAACGCGACGCCGCGCGCGATCTCGTTCGCCTGACCCAGCCGTCCGACCGGGATCTTGGCGACGATCTTCTCCAGCACCGGCGCGGGCACGGCCGCGACCATGTCGGTGTCGATATAGCCCGGCGCGATCGCGTTGACGGTGATGCCGAACTTCGCGCCCTCCTGCGCCAGCGCCTTGGTAAAGCCGTGAATGCCCGACTTGGCGGCGGCATAGTTGACCTGGCCGTACTGGCCCGCCTGCCCGTTCACCGACCCGATGTTGACGATGCGGCCCCAATTGCGCTCACGCATGCCGGGAAAACAGGCTTTCGCCATGTTGAAGCAGCCGCCCAGATTGATGCGCATCACATCGTTCCAGTCGTCGAAGCTCATCTTCGCCAGCACGCCGTCGCGGGTGATGCCGGCATTGTTGACCACGACGGAGATCGGCCCGACGTCCTGCTCTATCGCCGCGCAATTGGCGATCGTCGCCTCATGATCGCCCACGTCCCAGCGATAGGCAGGAATGCCGGTCTCGTCCGAGAAAGCCTTCGCCTTCTCTTCATTACCGGCATAGTTGGCGGCGACACTATAGCCCAAATCCTTGAGCATGACGCTGATCGCCGCACCAATGCCCCGCGTCCCGCCGGTGACGACAGCTACCTTGCTCATCCGCTCGCCTTTCTCTGTTTTATGGTCGCTTATACCCAGCCGGACAGCTGACGACCAATAAGACTCTCGTACATATTCATAGCGTCCATCGACGCATTCAAACAACTGATATGGGCGAAATTTTCTCCCCCTGCGGACAAGAAATCGTCACGCCCGCGGATGGCAATTTCTTCCAGTGTTTCAAGACAGTCGGTAGCAAAACCAGGCGTCAGAACGGCGACATTGCCACCCCGTTTCCGGGCCATTTCCACCAGCGTCACATCCGTCGCCGGCTCCAGCCATTTCGCGCGGCCGAAACGCGACTGGAACGTCAGCCGGATCGGCCGGCCGAGCGCCGCCTCCAGCGCGCGCGTCGTCGCCACGCACTGGTCGAAATAGGGGTCGCCCAATGTGCGCGTCCGCTCCGGCATGCCATGAAAACTGGCGACCAGTTCGTCCGGCTCGAACGACAGTGCGGCCAGTTGCGCCTTCGTCGATGCAGCCAGCGCCCCGATATAGGCGGGGTCGGTCGGATAAGGCGGCAGCGTGCGGATCGCCGGCTGGTCGCGCATCGTCGCCAGCACGGCATAGGCTGCGTCCAGCGCAGTCGCCGTCGTCGCCGCGCAATATTGCGGGTACAGCGGCACGATCAGTATCCGGTCGCAGCCCCGCTCCACCAGCCCGCGCAAGCGCCCGGCGACATCGGGATTGCCATAGCGCATCGCCCAGTCGACGATCACGCCATCTCCGAAACGCCCTGCCAGCCCTTCGGCGATGCCGCGCGTGAACACCGCCAGCGGCGACCCGTCCTTGGTCCAAACCTGTTGATAGGCGTGAGCGGACTTGCGCGGCCGGGTGGTCAATATCGCCCCGCGCAGGATCGGCTGCCAGACGATCGGCGGTATCTCCACCACCCGTCGGTCGGACAGGAACTCGCGCAGATAACGCCGCACCGCGCCCGCATCCGGCGCATCAGGCGTACCCAGATTGAGCAGCAGGACGCCAATCTTGCCTGTTCCGTTCTGGCCGCTCATGCTGGCGTCAGCAGCGGCAGATTGCGAAAACGCTGCCCCGTCACCGTGAACAGCGCGTTAGCGATGGCAGGCGCGACCGCCGGCAAGGTGGCCAGGCTGGCGCTGGTCGGCGCGGCGTTGCTGCGGATCAGCTCCACCGTCACTTCGCCGATATCGGCCAGCCCCGGCAGGTTCATCCGCTGGAGCAACGCCCGCGTCGGCAGGCCATTGGCATAGGGGACCGACGCCCCCATCGCCAGCGCCAGCCCCTGCACCAGCGCGCTTTCCGCCTGCTGCCGGGCGATGTCGGGATTGACCTGATCCCCCGCGTCGATCGCCGCAACCAGCCGCGTGACGCTGAGCTTGCTGCCGCTGATGCTAGCTTCTGCCAACACCGCCGCCTGCGATCCCCCTGCCATGTGCAATGCAATGCCCTGCCCGCTGCCGACGATGCCGCCCTGCCATCCGCCCATCGCCGCCGCCGTGGTCAGGCAATGCGCCAGCCTTGGCCGCCCGCCCAGCATCTGGATACGGAAGGACATCGGCTCTATCCCTGCCGCCCGCGCCAGTTCATCGATGAAGCTCTCGGTAAAGAAGGCGCTGTTGACCCGCGCATTGCCGCTGGTGAAGCCGATGCCCAGCCCGACATCAGCCGGATAATGATCGACCGCCCAGTTCGCGACCGCATAGGGCAGTTCCATGCCCGCCACCGCCAGCCGGCTCGACTTGTCGGCAGCCTCCGCCGCCGCCACATGTGGCAGGGTGCCATCTGCGATCCGCGCCCATGTCTGGGTCATGCCACAAGGCGTAACGACCTTCGCCGACCAGCCATCGATCGCGCCGGCGCGGCCGACCTTGCCCGCCATATGCGCCAGCGCTGGCGCGCCCGGCCGGTCCTGGATCACATCCTCCAGCCGCGACCAGAGCAGTTGCACCGGCCGCCCGACCGCCTGCGCGATCAGCGCCGCCTGCACGCCCACATCCACGTCCATGGCGCGCCCGAAAGAGCCGCCGGCATGCAGCGGATAGATGACCACCGCCGCCTCCGACAGGCCCAGCGCCTTCGCCACGGCGGCGCGCGCCAGACCCTGGGCCTGCGTCGGCATCCACACTTCCGCCTTGCCATCGCTCACCCGCGCCGTCGCGCAGGGCGGCTCCAGCGCCAGATGCAGCGCCGGCGCGACGCGAAACTCGCTGGCGATGATCTGCGCGCCGTCGAACACCGGCCACAGGTCGCCCTGGCTGTAGAGCCGCCGCGCGCCCGATCCGTCGAACGCGCCATCCAGCGCCTCGTCGATCATCCCGCTATCCACCGGAGCGCCGCGCAGGTCGAAGCTCGGATCAGCCAGGTCGAGCGCCTTGTTCGCCGCCCACCAGTTGCTCCCGACCGCCGCGACCCAGCGTTCCTGCTTCACCAGTTGCAGGAAGCCGGTGACCTTCTTCGCCGCGCCCTCGTCCACCGATTTCAGCACCGCATCGCCGATCGGCCCCTGCCGGATCGAGGCGTAGACCATGTCGGCCAGGCGGATGTCCGCCGCGAAATTGTGACTGCCGTCGATCTTCGACGGCGTGTCGAGCCGGGGCAGGTCCTGCCCGGAAAGCCGCCCGTCCTGCCCCTGACGATAGGGCAGTATCTCGGGCAATTGCTGCTGCGCCGCCGCCTCCACCACATCGCCGATCCGCATAGTGCGCTTGTCGCCGTCGGAAATGACGCCGTCGACGATGTCGCAACTCTCCCACGCCACGCCCCATCGCGCCGCCGCCGCCTTGCACAGCAGCACCCGCGCCGCCGCGCCCGCGTCGCGATAGTCGTCATGGAACATCGGCACGGAACTGACGCCGTCGCTCAGCATCAGGCTGCCGCGTATCGCATATTGGTCGATCGCCCAGTCGCCCAGCGATCCGCCCAGCCGGCTGGTGTCGCTCGCCAGCCATTCTCCCGCCATGAGCGTGTTGGCGTAGAGCGGGCTGACCGGCGCCGCCTGCACCGCGACCGTGCGCCAGTCCGCGCCCAGTTCGTCCGCCAATATCTGCGGCAGCAGGGTCGTGTCGCCCTGCCCCATCTCCGCCTGCGGCACGATCACGATGATCTGCCCGGCCTTGTCGATCTTCAGAAAGGCGTCGAAGATGGTCTCGCCCGGCGCAGCGTTGAGATTGGGCTTGTACCGGCGCGGCCACAGGCCCCAGGCGATCAGCAGCCCGGCTGTTGCTCCGCCACCGACCAACAGCGTGCGACGATCGAAACCCCGTCCGCCAATCCGCTGCTTTCGCCCCTTAAGCGCCATAGGCCCGCTGATAGAGCCGCAGGGGCTTGGTGCATAGGGTTAATTCTCGATCGCGAACGTCAGTCCACCGCCTCTACCGCCACGTCCTCGCCATGCAACAGCCAGGCGTCGCTATCCTGCGCGCAGGCGAATATCCGCAAATAGGGCTGGGTCATGACCCGTTTGACCTGAAGCCGGGCAATGACGCTGGAGGTGATGATGGCGATGCGCGTCGCCTTGGGGAAGTCGCCCATCTCCGTCGCGAACACCGGCAGCGCCGCCTTGGGCTGGACCGCGCTCTCGCTCATGTCGATGCGCAGCAGATAGCCCGGTTTGAACCCTTCGTCATGAAACCGCCCGATCAGTTCGCGCGCATAGCGCCGCACCAGCGCAGGCGTAAACGCGCCCTCCCAGCGGATGTCGAGCAGGTTCAGGTCATGGCGAAAGCTGTAGTCGTACATGCCCCGGCCATCTGCCCAAAACAGGTTTCCGAACGACTAACACTATCAAATAATTGCGTATTTCGTCGCGATTCAGCCCTGCGTCACCGGCTCCAGCCCCAGTCGCCGTATCTCGATCGCCGGGCAGCGATCCATCACCACCTTCAGCCCCGCCGCCTCGGCCCGCGCGGCCGCCTCCGCATCGACCACGGCCAGTTGCATCCACACCGCCTTCGCGCCCGCGGCGATCGCATCGTCGACCACTTCGCCGGCCGCCTCGCTGCGCCGGAAGATGTCGACCATGTCGATCGGCACGCCGATATCGGACAGGCGGCCCCACACGAACTCGCCATGCACATGCTCGCCCGCCAGCTGCGGATTGACCGGCAGCACGCGATACCCGTGATTCTGCAATGTTTTCATGACGCTATAGCTCGGCCGGTCGGGCCGGTCGGAAATGCCCACCAGCGCGATGGTGCGCACTTCATTAAGCAGATCGGCAATATCCTGGGCAGCGGTCAGGGGCATTGAGGGCCTCCATACAAGGTAAACGCCTGTTTGACGCCTGTTGGAAATGGGCGCTTCGCGCCGCGTTTCAACTTTGTAGGGCGATCCAGCGCGCCACGCCATCGGCAATAAGTCGGAACGGCCGCCCCTCCGCCCCATCGCCCGCCGCCGGCGGATCACCCGCGTCCGACGCCGTGCGGATGTTGAGCGCCAGTGGAATGCGGCCCAGGAACGGCATGCCGATCTCGCCGGCGGCGGCCTCCGCGCCGCCCGAACCGAACGGGTCCGACGCCTCGCCGCAATGCGGGCAGACATAGCCGGCCATATTCTCGACGAAGCCAATCATCGGCACGCCCGCCTTGTCGAACAGGCTGACAGCGCGGGTCGCATCGATCAGCGCCAGGTCCTGCGGCGTCGAGACGATCACCGCGCCGGCCGGCTTGTGCTTCTGCACCATCGACAGCTGGATATCGCCCGTGCCCGGCGGCATGTCGACGATCAGCACCTCCACATCGCCCCATTCCGCGTCGATCAGCTGCGACAGCGCATTGCCCGCCATCGGCCCGCGCCAGGCGATCGCCTCGCCCGGCTCGACCAGTTGCGCCATCGACAGCATCGGCACGCCAAAGCGGCTTTCGACCGGAATCATCTTCTTCTCGCGCGCCTGCGGCTTCTGGCCCTCGGTAGAGAGCAGCCTTGCCTGGGACGGCCCATAGATATCGGCGTCCACCAGCCCGACCTTGTGCCCCAGCCGCTTGAGCGCGACGGCCAGATTGGCCGAGACGGTGGACTTGCCGACTCCGCCCTTGCCCGATGCGACCGCGATGATCCGCCGCACGCGCCGCTCCGCCGTCATGGCGATGCGCACGTCGCTTACCCCCGGCAACCCCATCGCGCCCTCCCGGATCGCGGCGGCCAGGCCGTCGCGCTGGGCGGGGGCAAGTCCCGCCACATCGAGCGACAGGCTCATCACCCCGTCCTTCACGCGCGGCGCGCTGGCGCGGCCATCGGTCAAAGCCCGCAGCCGGGCGGCGAAATCGTCGATATCGGTCATGGCGCGTCGCTCTAGGGAAGTTTCGTTGCGATGGGCACTGTTTTTCGAACGGCTCCCTTCCTATAGAGTGCCCATGAGAAGAATTTTCGGGTGGATGAAGGCGGTGCCCGCGGCCATGGCGCAGGGTCCCTGGGGCGGCAAGGGCGGATCGGACGGCGATGGCGGTTCCGGCGACCGCAAGGAAGGCCCGCGCAATCCGTGGACGCAGGGCGGCGATCCGGCCGGCAAGCGCAATCCTTCGGCTATCGAGGAACTGTTGCGCCGCGGGCGCGAGCGCATGGGTCCGGGTGGCGGTGGCTTTGGCGGCCTGCCCCCGCGTCCGGCTGGGCGCACCCTGTGGCCGATCGCGCTGGGCCTGGTCGCGGTCATCTGGCTGTTCACCTGCTTCCACCGCGTCGGCCCGCAGGAACGCGGCGTCGTCACCTTCGTGGGCAAGTACAGCCGCACCCTCCCCCCCGGCATCGGCCTGACCCTGCCCGCCCCGTTCGAGGCGGTGACCACCGTCGACGTCGAGGAAATCCGCACGATTGATGTCGGATCGGCATCGGCGCAGAGCGAAAATCTGGTGCTGACGGGCGATCAGAACATCATCGACCTCGCTTATTCGGTGCGCTGGAACATCCGCAATCCGGAACTCTATCTGTTCCAGCTCGCCGATCCGGACGCCTCGATCCGCGAAGTCGCGGAAAGCGCCATGCGCTCCGTCGTCGCCAGCGTCAGCCTGGACGATGCGCTGGGCGCGGGCCGTACCGAAATCGAGCAGCAGGTCGAACGCCGCATGCAGGAAATTCTCGACGGCTATCGCTCGGGCATCCGGGTGCAGGGCGTCGCCATCAAGCAGGCCGACCCGCCGACCGCCGTCAACGACGCCTTCAAGTCGGTCTCCGCCGCGCAGCAGGATGCGCAAACCTACCTCAACGCCGCGCGCGCCTATGCGCAGCAGATGACCGCGCAGGCGCAGGGCCAGGCCGCGTCCTTCGACAAGGTGTACGAGCAATATCGCCTCGCCCCCGACGTCACGCGGCGTCGCCTTTATTATGAGACCATGGAGAGCGTGCTGTCCGGCGTTGACAAGACCATCGTGGAGAGCGGCAACGTGACCCCCTATCTGCCGTTGCCCGAACTCAAGAAGCGCGCTCAGCCGTCGCAGTCCGTGACCGTCGAGGGAGGCCAGTAATGCGCCATCCCGTCGCGCTCGCGCTCGCCGCCATCTTCCTGCTGATCCTGCTTGGCTCCACCGTCGCGATCGTGCCGGAAACCAAGCAGGGCGTCATCGTGCGCTTCGGCGACCCCAAGGACATCGTCAACGCCTATCGCCCGAACGAGGAGTTCGGCAAGACCGGCGCGGGCGTCATCATGCGCTGGCCGTTCATCGACCAGATCGTCTGGATCGACAAGCGCGTGCTCTCGGTCGAAATGGAGCGCCAGCAGGTGCTTTCGACCGACCAGTTGCGGCTCCAGGTCGACGCCTTCGCCCGCTATCGCATCGTCGATCCGCTCCGCATGTATATCGCGGCGGGCAGCGAGGAGAAAGTGTCCGAAGCGCTCCGCCCCATATTGGGTTCGGCATTGCGTAACGAACTGGGCAAGCGCCCCTTCGCCGCCCTGCTCAGCCCCGAGCGCGGCCAGGTGATGGACAATATCGAAGCGGGCCTGAACCGCGTCGCCCGCCAATATGGCGCGCAGATCGTCGACGTCCGCATAAAGCGCGCGGACCTGCCGGACGGCGCGCCGCTCAACAGCGCCTTCACCCGTATGAAGACCGCGCGCGAGCAGGAGGCGCTGACCATCCGCGCCCAGGGCGAGAAACAGGCGCAGATCATCCGCGCCGAAGCCGACGCCAACGCCGCGCGCATCTATGCCGACAGCTATGGCAAGGACCCGCAATTCTACGATTTCTACCGGGCCATGCAGGCCTATCGCACGACCTTTGCACGCAGCAATGAGGGGCAGACGAACATGGTGCTGTCGCGCGACAATGAATTCCTGCGGCAGTTTCAGGGGAAGTGACGGCATGGGGTGGGGCAATTTGCCCACCCCGTTCGTTCGTTTCGGAACCCACGCTATTCAATGAGGGTTAAGGCAAGCCGGAGCACCAAGGCCACTCCTTACGGGTCTGTCTTCCTTTCCCCTTCATGCATGAGAGGACTTGCACGAGTGCGTTACGCTTATGCCATTACCGGCGCCCTGCTGATCGGCGGCGCCGCCATCGCGGTGACTTCCAGCAGCAATGTCGGCGCGCAGACCGCCCAGAACGAGGGCCTTCAGGCCGCCGCCCCCACCGGCGCGCCCGCCAGCCTGGCCGACATGGTCGAAAAGCTGCAACCGGCCGTCGTCAACATCTCCACCAAGCAGCGCGTGCAGGTGCAGAACCCGTTCGCCGGCACGCCCTTTGGCGACCTGTTCGGTCAGGGCCAGGGTGGCGGCAAGCCGCAGACGCGGCAGGCGCAGTCGCTTGGGTCGGGCTTCATCATCTCGGCGGACGGCTATATCGTCACCAACAACCATGTGGTGTCGGCCGGGGCCGAGGGTGCGACGGTGGACAGCATCACGGTCACCATGACCAATCGCGAGGAATATCCCGCCAAGCTGATCGGCCGCGATCCCGCGACCGACCTTGCGGTCCTCAAGATCGAAAGCCCCAAGCCGCTGCCCTTCGTCAAGTTCGGCGACAGCAGCAAGGCGCGCGTGGGCGACTGGGTCGTCGCCATCGGCAACCCCTTCGCGCTTTCGGGCACGGTCACCGCCGGCATCATCTCGGCGCTGCATCGCGGCACTGGCGGCACCTATGACAAGTTCATCCAGACCGACGCATCGATCAACCAGGGCAATAGCGGCGGCCCGATGTTCGACATGCGCGGCAATGTGATCGGCATCAACAGCCAGATCCTGTCGCCTTCGGGCGGCAATGTCGGCATCGGCTTTGCGATCCCGTCGGAACAGGCCGCCCCGATCATCGACACCCTGCGCAAGGGCCAGGCCGTCAAGCGCGGCTATCTGGGCATCCAGATCACCCCGCTGGGTGAGGACATGGCCGATTCGCTTGGTCTTGCAAAGAATCGCGGCGAGTTCGTGCAGGGCGTCGAACCCGGCAAGGGCGCGGACAAGGCCGGCATCAAGCCGGGCGACGTCATCGTCAGCGTCGCCGGCCAGGAAGTGACGCCGGAGGAGAATCTCTCTTCCATCGTCGCCCGCCAGCCGATCGGCACCAGCGTGCCTATCGTCATCATGCGCAACGGCAATCGCCAGACGGTCAGCGCCGTTGTTGGTGAACGCCCGCCCGAAGACGAGCTGACCAGCTTCGCGCCGCAGGATGACGAGGACTTCGGCCAGCAGGGCGACAATGGCGGCGCGCAGGCGGCGCAGCAGTCGCTCGGCATTTCCGCCATTCCGCTGACGCCCACGATCACCCGCCAGCTCGGCATCCCCGCCGACACGCGCGGCATCGTCATCACCTCGGTCGACGGCTCGACCGATGCGGGGGCCAAGGGCCTGCGTCGCGGCGACGTCATCATCACCGCCAACAACCGCCCGGTCGCCACGCAGGCGGACCTGGACGCGGCGGTCAAGGCTGTGTCGGCGCAGGGCCGCAACGCCATCCTGCTCCAGGTGCTGCGTCGCGGCCAGCCCGCGACCTTCATCCCGATCAGGCTGCGGGACAAGTAAGGCCCGACCAAAAAATCCCTCTCCCCTCGGGGAGAGGTAGCGAGACTTGGCGGCTCTGCCGCCTAGTCGCAGCTAGGAGAGGGGGAAGCGGCGTCAGCGCAGCGCGCAGCCGCTCCCCCTCATCCAACTCCGCCTAAGCCCTACGGGCAAAGGCTGCGTATCCTTCTCCCTCAAGGGAGAAGGTATATTAGTGGGGGACATATGACCGACGGCATCTTCATCGGCCTGGGCGCACCGGACAAGCCCACCCCGCTCCCCCAATATCTGAACCTCAAACGCGCCAACCGCCACGGCCTGATCGCCGGCGCGACCGGCACCGGCAAGACCGTCACGCTCCAGGGCATAGCCGAGAGTTTCTCCGCACAGGGCGTCCCCGTCTTCGTCGCCGACGTGAAGGGGGACCTGTCGGGCATCTCCATGGCCGGCTCCCCCACCGCCAAGAATGCCGACAAGCTCGTCTCCCGCGCGCAGGAGATCGGCATCGAAAACTACAGCTATGCCGACAATCCCGCGATCTTCTGGGATCTTTACGGGCAGCAGGGCCACCCGATCCGCACCACCGTCAGCGAGATGGGGCCGCTCCTCTTGGCCCGCCTGATGGGCCTCAACGAAACACAGGAAGGCGTGCTGTCGATCGCCTTCCGTTATGCCGACGAGGAAGGATTGCTCCTCCTCGACCTCGGCGACCTTCAGGCGATGCTCGCTTATTGCGCCGAAAATGCCGACCAGCTGTCCACGAAGTACGGCAATGTCACCAAGGCGAGCGTTGGCGCGATCCAGCGCCAGCTGCTGCAACTCGACAGCCAGGGCGGCGGCCATTTCTTCGGCGAGCCCGCGCTCGACATCCACGATTTTCTGGCCGTGGATGACAAGGGGCGCGGCTATGTGAACGTGCTGGCGGCCGACAAGCTGATGCAGAGTCCCAAGCTCTACGCCACCTTCCTGCTCTGGCTGCTATCCGAACTGTTCGAAACCCTCCCCGAAGTCGGCGACCCGGAAAAACCCAAGCTCGTCTTCTTCTTCGATGAGGCCCATCTCCTCTTCGACGACGCGCCAAAGGCGCTGACCGACAAGATCGAACAGGTCGTCCGCCTGATCCGCTCCAAGGGCGTGGGCATCTATTTCGTCACCCAGAACCCGATCGACATCCCGGAGGAGGTCGCCGGCCAGCTCGGCAACCGTGTCCAGCACGCGCTGCGCGCTTTCACTCCCCGCGACCAGAAGGCAATCAAGGCGGCGGCCGAAACCTTCCGCATCAACCCCGACCTCGACGTCGAAACCGCCATCACCGAACTCAAGACCGGCGAGGCGCTCGTCTCGCTGCTCCAGGAGGATGGCTCCCCCGGCATCGTCCAACGCACCCTGATCGCCCCACCCCGCTCGCGCCTTGGCCCGGTAGACGCGAAGGAGCGCGCGATCATCCAGTCGATCTCGCCGGTCGCGGGCAAATATGACACGCCGGTCAACCGCGAATCTGCCGAGGAAATCCTGGCCGCCCGCGCCGATGCGTCGGCCGCCGCCGCGCAAGCCGCCAAGGCGCAAGCAGAATCGGACAAGGCCGCCGCCGCCCAGGCCAAGGTCGAGGCCAAGCAGCGCGAAGCGCAGCTCAAGGAACAGGCCCGTCGCGACGCCGCCGCCGCAAAGGAAGCCGCCAAGCCCAGTTCCTTCGACAAGGCGGTCCAGTCCGCCACCCGCTCCGCCGCCTCCTCGGTCGGCCGACAGGTCGCCAACGAACTCGGCAAGGCGATCCTTGGCGGCTCCAGCCGCAAGTCCTCGTCAGGCGGGCTTGCCGGCAAGCTGGTTCGCGGGATATTGGGTAGCCTGTTCAAATAAGCGCATAACAATACGGAGTCGCCGCCCCCACCGCGCGAAAGCGCCATGCACAAGGAGGATGGTCATGAAGACCCGTTATATTGCCCTCGCCACGCTGTCGCTCGTCGCCGCACCTGCCACCGCGCAGGTCGTCGGCGTCATCCTCGACAGCCCGAGCGAACGGCAGGCCCAGCGCGACGCCCGCCGCGCCCCTTACGCCAGCCCCGGCTACGGCAACATCACCACCGCCACCGGCGCGCGCGAAGCCTGCGCCGCTAAGGCGCTGGGCCAGGCCGGCCCCGAAGCGATCATCATCGGCACGCCCCGCGCCAGCACCATGTCCACCGACTGGGAAGTCTATGGCGATGTCGGCTACCGCACCGGCAGCGGCGGCACATCCTTCGTCTGCTCGGTCCGCAACGGATCGATCAGCGGCGTTCTGTTGCGCGATCGCTGAGCGCTTTACGTATCACGGGAAACTGAGCGTCATCTGACGACCAGTTGCGGACATTTCTTCTCCCCTCCCCTTCAGGGGAGGGGCCGGGGGTGGGGTCTGGCCCCTTGGCGCTGTGCGCGCGGCAAAAACCCAACCCCACCCAGCACCGGCAATTCCTGTCCTACACCCGCCATGCCTGCTACGTCGCAACGAGCCATGCCGATCACCCATTCACATCGCCGCACGACCCCGCCCCCAAAGATGACATAAGGTGACAAATCGAAGCCAAAAACGCGGTCCTTTTGTCACCTTATCCCCTCTCGGCCTGCGCTGATGTCCTCCCGCCCCAAAGCAAATCTTCTCGCCGCCGACGCGCCGCTATGGTTGCCCGCCGCCTGCCCCGGTCCTAAGGCTCGCCCGTGACCACCGACGCCGCCAAACCGCCCCATCCGCTGACCATCCCCAATTTTCGCGCCTATCTGATCGGGCGGCTATCGGCCATGCTCGCCCAGGCTGCGATGATGATCGTGCTGGAGTGGCAGGCCTATAATGTCGCACGCGAAACCATGTCGACATCCGGCGCTGCGGCGCAGCTCGGGCTGATCGGCCTCGCCCAGTTCCTGCCGCTGTTCTTCCTGACCCCGGTCACGGGCTGGTGCGCGGATCATTTCGACCGGCGCATGATCACCCGCATCACCCTGTCGATGATGATCGCCGCATCCGCGACCTTGGCGCTCGCCACCTATGAAGGCTGGGTCAGCCTGCCGCTCATCTTCGTCATCGCCGTGGTCGTGGGCCTGGCGCGCGCGTTCAACGGCCCGGCCTATGGCGCGCTTGCGCCCAATCTCGTGCCTCGCAACGTGCTGCCCAACGCCATCGCCCTGTCCAGCGTCGCCTGGCAGACCGGGGCGATCATCGGCCCGGCGCTGGGTGGCTATGCCTATGCCGCCGAACCCTGGGGCGCCTATGCGCTGGCGTCCGTTCTGTTCGGCGTCGGCCTTGTCTCCATGCTGACCATCGGCCCGGTGCCGCAGCCGCCGCGCGAGACGGGCCGCCATCCGCTGCGCCAGATGATCGACGGCTTCATTTATGTGAAGACCAATCGCCTCGTGCTGGCCACGATCACGCTCGATCTGTTCGCGGTGCTGCTGGCCGGGGCGACCGCATTGCTGCCCATCTACGCCCGCGAAATCCTGCATGTCGGCTCGGCGGCGCTCGGCCATCTGGCGGCGGCGCCCGGCATCGGCGCGGGCCTTACCGCACTGTGGTTCTCCTTCCGCCCCCTGAAGAACGAGGTGGGCCTCAAGATGCTGGCCGCCGTCATCGTCTTCGGCCTCGCCACTATCCTGTTCGGCGCGACCGCCTTCCTGCCGCTGTCGATCGCGATGGAGGTCGGCATCGTCGCGCTGGTCATACTGGGCGCGGCCGACATGGTGTCGGTCTATATCCGCCAGTCGCTCATCCAACTGCACACACCCGACGCGATGCGCGGGCGTGTGTCCAGCCTGTCGCAACTCACCATCTCCGCCTCCAACGAACTGGGCTATGCCGAAAGCGGCTTCCTCGCCGCGCTCGTCGGCCCTGTCGCGGCGGTCATCGGCGGTGGTATAGGGGCGATCGGCATCACACTCATCTGGGCGCGACTCTTTCCCGAGCTGCGCCTTGCACGCACCTTCGACCCACCCGACATCGTGGCGGCGGACGTTACGCAGGAGAAGGCAATATGAAAGCTGCAAATATCCTAGAGACCATCGGCAACACCCCGCACATCCGCATCCAGCGGCTGTTCGGCGACGCCGAAGTCTGGGTGAAGTCGGAACGCTCCAATCCCGGCGGGTCGATCAAGGACCGCATCGCGCTGGCCATGATCGAGGCGGCCGAAGCCTCCGGCGCGCTCCAGCCCGGCGGCACGATCATCGAGCCGACATCGGGCAATACCGGCATCGGCCTCGCCATGGTCGCGGCGGTCAAGGGCTACAAGCTGATCCTCGTCATGCCCGAAAGCATGTCGATCGAGCGCCGCCGCGTGATGCTGGCTTATGGCGCCAGCTTCGACCTGACACCCCGCGAAAAGGGCATGAAGGGCGCGATCGAGCGCGGGCTGGAGCTGGTCGAGCAGACGCCCGGCAGCTGGATGCCGCAGCAGTTCGAGAACCCGGCGAACATCGACGTTCATGTTCGCACCACCGCGCAGGAAATCGCCGCCGACTTCGCCGACGCGCCGATCGACATGCTCATCACCGGCGTCGGCACCGGCGGCCACATCACCGGCGTCGCGCAGGTGTTGAAGCCGCTCTGGCCGTCGCTGAAAGTCTATGCGGTCGAACCCACGCTCTCCCCCGTGATCAGCGGCGGCCAGCCCGGCCCGCACCCGATCCAGGGCATTGGCGCTGGCTTCATCCCGGCGAACCTGCACACCCAGTTGCTGGACGGCGTGATCCAGGTCGATCCGGCCGACGCCAAGGACTATGCCCGCCGCGCCGCGCATGAAGAAGGGCTGCTGGTCGGCATTTCCTCTGGCGCAACCCTCGCCGCGATCGCGCAGAAGCTCAAGGACGCGCCCGGCGCGCGCATCCTGGGCTTCAACTACGACACCGGCGAGCGCTACCTGTCGGTGCCGGACTTCCTGCCCGAATAGCCGGCCAGAGCGAGCAGGCCGGCGGCGGCATTCCCTTGCCGCCGCCGCAGCGCCCGATTATGTCGGCGCGCGATGACCGATCCGGATCGCCCAGCCCTTGCGACGCTGCTGCTGTGGCTGGCGATCTTCGCCGGCCTGCCGGCGCTTGTCGCCGCATTCGAGACGACGCGGCCGGAACGCCGCGAAGCGGCCGCCCTGCCCTATGCCGTTCGCGCCGCTCAGCAGAAGCAGCGCAAGACGCCCCCACCTCCGCTACCGCCGCAGGAAAACTACGCGCTCGACACCAATCTCGCCAAGCGCCTGAACGACAGCATTCCCTTCTCCGCCGCGCCCAACCCCGCCGCCCGGCCGTTCGTCTTCGCCGGCGGTGAACAGGATCTCGCCCGCGCCACGGACTGCCTGGCCGCCGCCCAGATCTACGAGGCTGGCGACGACGCCGTGGGCGAGCAGGCGGTGGCGCAAGTGGTGCTGAACCGCGTGCGCCACCCCGCCTTCCCCAAGACCGTCTGCGGCGTCGTGTTCCAGGGGCAGGAGCGCACCACCGGCTGCCAGTTCACCTTCAGTTGCGACGGCGCGCTCGGCCGCACGCCCTCGGCCACCGCCTGGAGCCGCGCCCGCGACATCGCGAAGGCGGCGCTCGCCGGCAAGGTCTATGCGCCGGTCGGCTACGCCACCCATTATCACACCGACTGGGTCGTCCCCTATTGGAGCGGCAGTCTGGACAAGATCACCGCGGTCGGCACGCATCTGTTCTTCCGCTGGCGCGGCTGGTGGGGCACGCCGCCCGCCTTTCGCCGTTCGGGCGACAGCGGAGAACCGCTGATCCCGCGCATCGCCCGCCTGTCGGACGCCCATAAGGCGCTGCCCGGCGCGCCCGACGGCACCCTGCCCTCCGCACCCGCCCTTGCTGCGGCAGCGCTCGCCGCCCAGCCGCAGCAGCCCATCGACCCCGCATCGATCGGCCGGTCGGTCCCCGGCGCGCGGATGACCGGCATGGCGCCGGGCGGCAAGGCGTTCCTGGTCGATCTTGGCCGTTCGCGCGCGCCCGACAGCTGGCCCGCCATGGCTGAAACCTTCTGCGCCGGCCGCACCGAATGCCGCATCATGGCCTGGCGGGGCGGCGCGGCCCCCGCCAGTCTGCCGCTCAGCCCGGCGCAGATGGAGAGCATGGCCTTCGCCTATATCCACAATGTCGGATCGGGCCTGCAACGCTCGCTATGGAATTGCGCCATGACCCCCCGCGCCGCGCCCGCCGAGTGCATGCGCGCCCGTGTGCCGACCGTCATGCCCCCTGCCCCGATCCGATCGTCGGTCGGCGAACTCAGCGGCGTGCGCCGTCGCTTCGAGACGGTGACGATCAAGCCGGTCACCCCGCCGCCGCCTGCCGATCCGCAATAGCGAACCGCCGCCAGAACGTCCGATCTCGACAAGCCCCCGCCGCACATGATTTCTATATGTGCGATTGATCGCACGACGAATCGGGATGATCGGGAGGCGAACAGCGATGGCGAATTACGAGCTGACGCAAAATATCGATGCAATAACCGGCACATCGGGCAACGATGTCTTCAACGCGCGACCGTTTCTCACCGCGAACGGCATGTTCGCCTCTACGTTGCAGCAGTTCGATTCGATTGATGGCGGCACCGGGACGGACACGCTCAACGCCACGTTGATCGCCGATAGCGCCTATCTGGGCCAGGCTTATCTCGCCCGCCCGACGCTGACCGGGATAGAAACGCTTAATCTCACCGCCTTTTCCTCGATGAGCGGCATGGGGGACGAGAATCAGGCGGCGTCGACGCTGGACCTTGGCGCCTCGTCGGGGGTCACCGCCGTCACCAGCAACGGTTCGAACAATCAGTTGCGGCTGACGAACGCAGGCAATGTCGCGACCTATTCGCTCCAGAACAGCCAGGCCGACGACTATGAGGATGGCCTGAACGTCCAGGGCATCACCCGCAGCACGATCAACGTGCGCGCCATCAATGTCGAGCGCAGCTACGAATTTGACCATGTCATGCGCTTCACGCCCAAGTCGGGCACGCTGCTCAACACGGTCAATTTTACCGCGACCAACGCCGATGTGACGCTCGACGCACTCGTCAGTTTCCTGAACCTGACCAGCACCGGGACGGCAAATCCGAACATCCTGCGCCTGGTCGACAATCAGTATACGAAGCTGACCGCGACCGGGAACGGCGATCTCACCCTTATTTCCAGCGCTCAGCTACAGGTCAGCACCGCCATCGACGCTTCCACGATGACGGGCGATCTCGCCATCCTTTCCCAGATCACCGGCGGGTTCACCAGCTACAAGGGCGGCTCCGGCGCAGACTGGGTCGACATCGCCGCGCTCACGCATGGCGCATTGACGGTCGCGCTGGGTGCAGGCGACAACAGCGCGCGGATCGCCTGGGACGACACGGTGCTGACGACCATCACGGCGCTCGGCGGCAAGGACAATATCGAGACGATCAACTTCGGCGGCAAGCTGGCGCTCGATTCCGGCGCCGGCGACGACATCGTCACCCTGTCGGTCAACATCCTGGGCGCGACCAACGATGTGAAGCTGGGCGACGGGAGCGACCAGCTCGATATATCCCAGATCCCCGTCGGCTCCAGCACGGACAACAGCTTCGACGGCGGCACGGGGACGGATACGCTGCGCGCCGGTTTCTTTGGCCTGACAGCGTCGCAGGGGGCGTCGTTCAAGAATTTCGAGCGATTGTCGCTGACGAGCGGCGCATCCGGCACGATCGACCTGGCCGGCCTTTCCTCGATCCGCGCGGTAATCATCGACCAGGATGCCACCAGCCCGATCATCTTCAACAATGTCCGCAACGGCATGAGCTTCCAGGCGCTGGGCAACGGCTCTTATCAGCTCGATCCCGGCTCGAACGACACGGCCACGAACGCCGTGACGGTGCGTGTCGGCAGCAATGGCGGCCTGACGGCGTCGCCGGCGGTCAGCCTGAATGTCAGCGGCGCCCGCCCGATCGAGACGCTCACCATCGTCAGCGACGGCGGCGCCAGCGCGTCCGAGAGCGCGGACGGACCGGCAGGCGACTTCTCCGATTATTTTGACGTGATCCCGGCGGACTACAATGTCCTCTACCTCTCCTACGGGAACGGCACGAAGGCGATCACCATCAGCGGCAAAGAAGACCTGCAACTGATCGCCGATGGCCCTACGTTCGGCGCAGTCACGACGATCAACGCCTCGGCGATGACCGGCGCGCTCGACCTGACGGGGAGTTACGACGCCTACGACGCCTTTGTCGGCATGCAGGTCAGCTCCAGCGGCGCCGCGATCATCGGCGGCAAAGGCAACGACTATCTGACCGGCGGCTATGGCGCCGACACCTTCGGCCTGTCGGCGGGCGGCCACGATACCGTCCTGTACCGATCGAGCGCGCAATCCTGGTTCGGCGCCCAGGACAGCATCAACAGCTTCAAAAGCGGGGACGACAAGATCGCGCTCGACAGGAACGGCAATGGCGGCGGCGTCTTCATCAATGCGGACGTCTCCGGCATCCGCCTGTTCTCGCAAAAGCCCGTATCGGAACGCACTGATGGCGTCATCACGCTCGACTTCGGCGGCAACGTCGCCGATCTGACGGCAGCGCAAGCGCGGATCGCGGACATGCACACTCTCTCGGGCGAGGATTACGCCGCCGTGTACGACATGGCGAACCATGTGCTGTGGATCGACAGCGACCAGGACGGCCTGCTTCAGGGCAATATCAGCTTCGCGGATTTGCAGGTGGAACTGAACAACCTGTCGACCTTCCTGTGGACCGATCTTATCCTGGTCTGACGCCGGCGTCGCCACCCCCTTCACAAAATCCAACAACCATCCTATATGGCGTCCATCAAGCCGGTCCGCGCTCATCCTCCAGATGGCATGGATCGCACCCCAGTCACTCGGGGTCCGGACATCGCCTTGCGCACGATATCCGGCGGAATTGAGCGACTTGTACGGGGTTTCACCAGACGCTGGCAGTGCGGTTCGGACAGTCCCGACCCGCACTTTTTTGCGTGGCCTCTCCGGCTGCGAATCGGCTGAACTTCCGCCGGGATGCGGAAAAACACGACGAATTGACGACCTTTTGGTCGGGCAACAGGCAGGACACGCATGGCGACGAAAGCTCTTCCCCCCATCAGCAACACCGGCGCGAAGAAGCGCATCCGCAAGGTGTTCGGCGACATCCACGAAGTGGTGCAGATGCCGAACCTGATCGAGGTTCAGAGGGAGAGCTACGAACAGTTCCTGCGCTCCGACCCGTCGATCGGCTATGTCTCTGGCCTGGAAAAGACCCTGCGCAGCGTCTTCCCGATCCGCGACTTCGCCGGCACCGCCGAGATGGACTTCGTCCATTACGAGCTGGAAGACCCGAAGTACGACGTCGAGGAATGCCGTCAGCGCGGCATCACCTACGCCGCGCCGATGCGCGTCACCCTACGCCTCATCGTGTTCGAAGTGGATCAGGACACCGAGACCCGTTCGGTCCTCGATATCAAGGAGCAGGACGTCTACATGGGCGACATGCCCCTGATGACAGGCAACGGCACCTTCATCGTCAACGGCACCGAGCGCGTCATCGTGTCGCAGATGCACCGTTCGCCGGGCGTCCTGTTCGACCATGACCGTGGCAAGACCCACTCGTCGGGCAAGTATCTGTTCGCCGCGCGCGTCATTCCGTACCGTGGCTCGTGGCTCGACTTCGAATTCGACGCCAAGGACATCGTCAACGTCCGTATCGACCGCAAGCGCAAGCTGCCGGTCACCGCGCTGCTGTACGCGCTGGGCCTGAATGCCGAGGAAATCCTCAGCCATTTCTACAGCAAGGTCACCTATGTCCGCGGCGAAGGCGGCTGGCAGATCCCCTATGTCGCCGAAGCCTGGCGCGGCCTGAAGCCGGCGTTCGACATCGTCGACGCCAAGTCGGGCGAAGTTGTGTTCGCCGCCGGCCACAAGATTTCGCCCCGCGCCGCCAACAAGGCGGAGAAGGACGGCCTGACCGACCTGCTGATCCCGACCGAGGAAGTCTATGGCCGCTACAGCGCCTATGACCTCATCAACGAGGGCACCGGCGAAATCTATATCGAGGCAGGCGACGAAGTGTCGCCGGAAAATCTCGAGAAGCTGGACAAGGCGGGCATCGACCGCCTGGAACTGCTGGACATCGACCATCAGTCGATCGGCCCGTGGATCCGCAATACGCTGAAGGCCGACAAGGCCGAGGACCGCGATCAGGCCCTGTCCGACATCTATCGCGTCATGCGCCCCGGCGAGCCGCCGACGAAGGAAACCGCCGAAGCGCTGTTCGCCGGCCTGTTCTTCGATCCGGAGCGCTACGACCTGTCGGCCGTGGGCCGCGTGAAGCTCAACATGCGCCTTGAACTGGACGCAGAGGACACCGTCACGACGCTGCGCGTCGAGGACATCCTGGCCGTGGTCAAGGAACTGGTGAACCTCAAGGACGGCAAGGGCGACATCGACGACATCGACAATCTCGGTAACCGTCGTGTCCGTTCGGTCGGTGAACTGCTGGAAAACCAGTATCGCGTCGGCCTGCTGCGCATGGAGCGCGCCGTCAAGGAGCGCATGTCGAGCGTGGACGTGTCCACGGTGATGCCGAACGACCTCATCAACGCCAAGCCCGCCGTGGCCGCCGTGCGTGAGTTCTTCGGCTCCTCGCAGCTGTCGCAGTTCATGGACCAGACCAACCCGCTGTCGGAAGTCACCCACAAGCGCCGCGTGTCGGCGCTCGGGCCGGGCGGTCTCACCCGTGAGCGCGCTGGCTTCGAAGTCCGCGACGTTCACCCGACCCATTATGGTCGTATCTGCCCGATCGAGACGCCGGAAGGCCCGAACATCGGTCTGATCAACAGCCTCGCGACCTTCAGCCGCGTGAACAAGTACGGCTTCATCGAAACGCCTTACCGCAAGGTCGTCGATACGAAGGTCACCAACGACGTCGTCTATCTGTCCGCCATGGAAGAGGCCAAGCACACGATCGCGCAGGCGAACGCGGAGCTGAATGCCGACGGCACGCTGGCGGAAGATCTGATCTCCGCCCGTGAGGCCGGCGAGTTCCTGATGGCGCCCAAGGATCACATCACCCTGATGGACGTCAGCCCCAAGCAGCTGGTGTCGGTCGCGGCGTCGCTGATCCCGTTCCTGGAAAACGATGACGCCAACCGCGCGCTGATGGGATCGAACATGCAGCGTCAGGCGGTGCCGCTGGTTCGCGCCGAAGCGCCGTTCGTCGGCACGGGCATGGAAGGCACGGTCGCCCGTGACTCCGGCGCTGCCGTCGCCGCCAAGCGTTCGGGCATCGTCGATCAGGTGGACGCCACCCGTATCGTCATCCGCGTGACCGGCGACATCGCCGCCGGCCAGTCGGGCGTGGACATCTACACCCTTCAGAAGTTCCAGCGTTCCAACCAGGACACCTGCATCAACCAGCGTCCGCTGGTGAAGGTGGGCGATCTGGTCGACGCCGGTGACGTGCTGGCGGACGGCCCGTCGACCGAGTTCGGCGAGCTGGCGCTGGGTCGCAACACCCTCGTCGCGTTCATGCCCTGGAACGGCTACAACTATGAGGACTCCATCCTGATCTCCGAGCGGATCGTGAAGGACGACGTCTTCACCTCGATCCATATCGAGGAGTTCGAGGTCATGGCCCGCGACACCAAGCTGGGTCCGGAAGACATCACCCGCGACATCCCCAATGTCGGCGAGGAAGCGCTGCGCAACCTCGACGAGGCGGGCATCGTCTATATCGGCGCCGAAGTGGAGCCGGGCGACATCCTGTGCGGCAAGATCACCCCCAAGGGTGAATCGCCGATGACCCCGGAAGAAAAGCTGCTTCGCGCGATCTTCGGCGAAAAGGCGAGCGACGTGCGCGACACCTCGCTGCGTCTGCCGCCGGGCGTCGCCGGCACGGTCGTCGAGGTGCGCGTGTTCAACCGCCACGGCATCGACAAGGACGAGCGCGCCATGGCGATCGAGCGCGAGGAGATCGATCGTCTCGCGAAGGACCGCGAGGACGAACGCGCCATCCTCAACCGCGCGACCTTCAATCGTCTGAAGGAAATGCTGGCCGGCCAGACGGCGGCGGCGGCTCCCAAGGGCGTCAAGAAGGGCGTCGTCATCGACGAGGCGCTGCTGACCGAGGTCGAGCGTCACGAATGGTGGAAGTTCGCGGTCGAGGACGACAAGGTCCAGAGCGATCTGGAAGCCGTCAAGGGCCAGTATGACGAGGCGGTGAAGTCCATCGTCGCCAAGTTCGAGGACCGCGTCGACAAGCTCCAGCGCGGCGACGAGCTGCCGCCGGGCGTGCTCAAGATGGTCAAGGTCTTCGTGGCGGTAAAGCGCAAGCTGCAGCCGGGCGACAAGATGGCCGGCCGTCACGGCAACAAGGGCGTCATCTCGCGCATCCTGCCGATCGAGGACATGCCATTCCTGGAAGACGGCACGCATGTCGACATCGTGCTGAACCCGCTGGGCGTGCCGTCGCGCATGAACGTCGGTCAGATCTTCGAGACGCATCTGGGCTGGGCCGCACGCGGCCTGGGCCAGCAGCTGAAGCACGCGCTGGAGGATTGGCGCGACGCCAATCCGAATGCGCAGGCCGGCGAAATGCCCGACGCGGTCAAGACGCGCCTGCTGGAGACTTACGGTCCCCAATATGCCGACCAGATCGAAGGTCGTTCGGCCGAGCAGATCGTCGATCTTGCCCAGCATCTGGAGCGCGGCGTGCCGATGGCGACTCCGGTGTTCGACGGCGCCCGCGAAGCGGACGTGTCGGCGATGCTGGAACTGGCGGGTCTGCACTCGTCGGGTCAGTCGGACCTGTTCGACGGCCGCACGGGCGACAAGTTCGACCGCAAGGTCACGGTGGGCATCATCTATATGCTGAAGCTGCATCACCTTGTGGACGACAAGATCCACGCCCGTTCCATCGGGCCGTACTCGCTCGTCACGCAGCAGCCGCTGGGTGGTAAGGCGCAGTTCGGTGGCCAGCGCTTCGGTGAGATGGAGGTCTGGGCGCTCCAGGCCTATGGCGCCGCCTACACGCTCCAGGAAATGCTGACGGTGAAGTCCGACGACGTGGTCGGCCGCACCAAGGTCTATGAGGCGATCGTCAAGGGCGACGACACGTTCGAGGCCGGCATTCCCGAGTCCTTCAACGTGCTCGTCAAGGAAATGCGCTCGCTGGGCCTCAACGTTGAACTCACCTCGCTGGACGAGATTTCCGAGGAAGACGGCGGCTTCGCGGCGGCGGCGGAATAAGGGATGCCGGGCGCGGGGGCGCCCGCGCCCCGCCGCGGCCCGCCTGATGAATTTACCCCTCTAGAGGGAACGCAAAAATGAACGAACTGACCAACTTCGCCAATCCGGTCGCCAAGACCGAGACTTTCGACCAGATTCAGATCGGCCTTGCCTCGCCCGAGCGCATCCGGTCCTGGTCCTTCGGCGAGATCAAGAAGCCCGAGACGATCAACTATCGCACGTTCAAGCCCGAGCGTGACGGCCTGTTCTGCGCCCGCATCTTCGGTCCGATCAAGGATTACGAGTGCCTGTGCGGCAAGTACAAGCGCATGAAGTACAAGGGCATCGTCTGCGAAAAGTGCGGCGTCGAGGTTACCGTCTCGAAGGTCCGCCGCGAGCGCATGGGCCATATCGAACTGGCCGCGCCCGTCGCGCACATCTGGTTCCTGAAGTCCCTGCCTTCGCGCATCGGCCTGCTGCTCGACATGCAGCTCAAGCAGCTGGAGCGCGTCCTCTATTTCGAGAGCTACATCGTCACCGAGCCGGGCCTGACCCCGCTGGAGAAGTATCAGCTCCTGACCGAGGACGAACTGCTCGACGCGCAGGACGAATATGGCGAGGACGCCTTCTCCGCCGGCATCGGCGCGGAAGCGGTCAAGCAGATGCTGATGGACCTCGACCTTGAGGGCGAAAAGCAGGCGCTGCTGGACGAGCTGGCCGTCACCAAGTCGGAACTGAAGCCCAAGAAGATCATCAAGCGCCTGAAGGTGGTTGAGTCCTTCCTGGAATCGGGCAACCGCCCCGAATGGATGATCCTGGACGTCGTCCCCGTCATCCCGCCCGAACTGCGCCCGCTGGTGCCGCTGGACGGCGGCCGCTTCGCGACGTCGGACCTCAACGACCTGTATCGTCGCGTCATCAACCGCAACAATCGCCTGAAGCGGCTGATGGAGCTGCGTGCGCCGGACATCATCGTCCGCAACGAAAAGCGCATGCTGCAGGAAGCCGTTGACGCCCTGTTCGACAACGGTCGTCGCGGTCGCGTCATCACCGGCGCCAACAAGCGTCCGCTCAAGTCGCTGTCCGACATGCTCAAGGGCAAGCAGGGCCGCTTCCGTCAGAACCTGCTCGGCAAGCGCGTCGACTATTCGGGTCGTTCGGTCATCGTGACCGGCCCGGAACTCAAACTGCACCAGTGCGGCCTGCCCAAGAAGATGGCGCTCGAGCTGTTCAAGCCGTTCATCTACGCTCGCCTCGACGCCAAGGGTCTCTCGATGACCCTCAAGCAGGCCAAGAAGTGGGTCGAGAAGGAGCGCAAGGAAGTCTGGGACATCCTGGACGAGGTGATCCGCGAGCATCCGGTCATGCTGAACCGTGCGCCTACGCTGCACCGTCTGGGCATCCAGGCGTTCGAGCCTGTCCTCATTGAAGGCAAGGCGATCCAGCTGCACCCGCTCGTCTGCTCGGCGTTCAACGCCGACTTCGACGGTGACCAGATGGCCGTCCACGTTCCGCTGAGCCTTGAGGCCCAGCTGGAAGCGCGCGTGCTGATGATGTCGACCAACAACATCCTCTCGCCCGCCAACGGCAAGCCGATCATCGTCCCCTCGCAGGACATGGTGCTGGGCATCTATTATCTGTCCATGGAGCGTGAGAACGAGCCGGGCCAGGGCATGCTGCTCTCCGACATGCAGGAAGTGCATCAGGCGCTCTACACCAAGTCGGTGACGCTGCATTCGAAGATCATCAGCCGCATCCCGCAGACGGATGCGGACGGCAAGACCTACATGAAGCGGTTCGAAACCACGCCGGGCCGCATGCTGCTGGGCGAGTGCCTGCCCAAGAGCCACAAGGTGCCCTTCGACACCGTCAACCGCCTCCTCACCAAGAAGGATGTGGGCGACGTGATCGACGAGGTCTATCGCCACACTGGCCAGAAGGACACGGTGCTGTTCGCCGACGCCATCATGGCGTTGGGCTTCCGCCACGCATTCCAGGCCGGCATCTCGTTCGGCAAGGACGACATGGTGATCCCGGACAGCAAGATCGCCACGGTCGACGAGACCAAGGCGCTGGTGGCCGATTACGAGCAGCAGTATCAGGACGGCCTGATCACCCA
>JBIIEH010000039.1:0-37091 GCA_044237945.1 Sphingobium sp.
AGCGAAGTCGAGGGCGTCTGCTGAGCTTGTCGAAGTCGCTTCGCCTTCGCTCAGCAAAGGGCTTCGACTTCGCTCAGCCTGAACGGGTCATATTTAAGGCCCGTCGCTCTAATTTGTCCGCCTTCCGGTCCCGCCTCAAAACGCGCTCTTCCGCGCGTTTTCAAACGACTCCCATCTTTCACATTGCGTTAGCATCCGCTGTGGTTATCTGGAGCGCATGGCAAGCACGCCGCCTTCCGGCACCAACGCGATCGAGGGCAGGAACCTCGTAAAGGTCTTCGACGGCTTCCGCGCCGTGGACGGCGTCGATATCGACGTGCCCGCCGGCTCGATCTACGGCGTGCTCGGTCCCAATGGCGCGGGCAAGACCACGCTGCTGCGCACCCTGCTGGGCATCATCGACCCGGACGAGGGCGAACGCAGCCTGCTTGGTGATATCGTGCCGCTGCGACAGGCGCGCAGCGTCGGCTATCTGCCCGAAGAACGCGGCCTCTACCCCTCGATGAAAGCCTATGAGGCGATCGCCTTCATGGGCGCATTGCGCGGCCTGCCGCTGAAAACCGGGCGGGAGCGCGCCCGCGCCCTGCTGGACGCGCACGGCATGGGCGCATCGATGGACAAGTCGATCCGTCAGCTGTCGAAGGGCATGACCCAGACGGTGCAGCTGTTCGGCACCATCGTCCACCAGCCGCGCCTGATCGTGCTCGACGAGCCGTTCTCCGGCCTCGACGCGATCAACCAGGGCAAGCTGGAGGCGCTGATCCGCGATCAGGCGCGGGCCGGCGTGACCGTGCTGTTTTCCACCCATGTCATCGCTCATGCCGAACGGCTGTGCGAACGCATCGCCATCGTCGCGGGCGGTCGCATCCGTTTCGAGGGATCGGTGGCGCAGGCGCGCGACCGCCTCCGCCCGCAGGTGCATCTGCGCACCCGCGCGAGCGACGGCGTCTGGCGCAACGCGCTGCCCGCCGACACGGTCGCCGAAGACGGGGCCTGGCACTTCACCCTGCCCGAGGAAGGCATAGAGCCGCTGCTGCGCGCACTACTGGATGCACAGGCAGGCATCGAAAGCCTCGCGATCGAGCGCCCCGGCCTGCACGACGCCTTCGTCGCTATCGCTGGCGAAGCGGCCGCGCGGCAGATGGAAGCGGACGACGCGCGGGCGGAGGAACAGGCATGAACGACGTCCTTCGCGCCGCCTTCGTCATCGCCCGCCGCGATTTCACGGCGGTCATCTTCTCGAAGACCTTCATCTTCTTCCTGCTGGGGCCGCTTTTCCCGATCGCCATCGGCATGGCCTTTGGCGGTCTGGGCGACAAGATGAAGAGCGACGGCCTGCAACCCGTCGTCGCCGTCGCGCTTTCCAATGAGGAAGCGGGCCGGCTGGAATGGGCCAGGGGCCGCATCATCCGCCGGGTCGGGCCGGGCAATGTCCCCGAACTGCGCCGCGCCCCGCCCGACAGCAGCCCGCAGGCACTGCTCGCGCGCAAGGGGTCGGGCTATATCGCCGTCATTTCCGGCAGCCTCGCGCATCCGGTGCTGACCGGCAAGGCGCGCGATATCGACGCGCTCGAAAGCGATCTCAGCCTGATGGCGGGCCTCGCCATGCTGGGCGATCATCTGCCGCATGTTCCGGTGACCAAGGCGCCCGTCGCCGACAACGCCAGCGGCGAACAGCAGGCGCGCGTCGCGGTCGGCCGCGCCGCGCAACTCGTCATCTTCTTCCTGACGATGCTGCTGGCCGGCATGGTGCTGGCCAACATGGTCGAAGAAAAAACCAACAAGATCATAGAGATACTGGCCGCCGCCGTGCCGATCGACGCGGTGTTTCTGGGCAAGCTGATGGCGATGCTGGCGATGAGCTATGTCGGCATCCTGTTCTGGGGCGGCACGGCCTTCGGCGCGCTGATGCTGGTCGCGGGCCCCGATGTGGCGCTGCCTGCGCCGGCGGTCGGCTGGCCTGTGTTCCTGCTGCTGGGCATCGTCTATTTCGCGATGCTCTATCTGCTGCTCGGCTCGCTGTTCCTGGGCATCGGCGCGCAGGCGGCGACCGTGCGCGAAGTGCAGACGCTCAACATGCCCGTCACCATGGGGCAGATGGTGGTGTTCTTCTTCGCCACCTATGCGGTCGACCGGATGGGATCGACGCCGGAAATCGCCGCCTGCATCTTCCCCTTCTCCTCCCCCTTCGCGATGATCGCGCGCGCCGCGCAGGACGCCACGCTCTGGCCGCATCTCGTCGCCATCGCCTGGCAGGGCGTCTGCGTCGCCTTCATCATTCGCCTGGGCGGCCGCCTGTTCCGTCGCCATGTGCTGAAATCCGGCGCAGCGCCCCGCCGATCGCTGTTCAGGCGCAGGACAGCCTGAACCGGCTATGCCGCCATCCATGAACCGGCGGCAATTCCTGGGAACGGCAGCGGCGGGAGTCGTGGCACTCGGCCTGTGGCGCATCGGCGCGGGCGAGGCGGAAGCCGCGACCTATGCCTTCACGCTCAGCGACGCCGAGTGGCGCAAGCGCCTGTCCCCGCTCGCCTACAATGTCCTGCGCAAGCAGGCGACCGAGCATCCCTATACCAGCCCGCTCAACAAGGAGCATCGCGCTGGCGCCTTCGCCTGCGCCGGCTGCACGCAGCCTTTGTTCAGTTCGACGACCAAGTTCGACAGCGGCACCGGCTGGCCCAGCTTCTGGCGGCCGTTGCGCCACGCGGTCGGCACGTCACGCGACTGGAGCCTGGGCGAATCGCGTACCGAAGTGCATTGCGCCCGTTGCGGCGGCCATCTCGGCCATGTGTTCGATGACGGGCCGAAGCCCACCGGCAAGCGTTACTGCATGAACGGCGTAGCACTGTCCTTCACGCCCGGCGCAACCACCCGATAGAGCCGCAGCGGCCCGGCCATCGGCACGGGGCGCAGCCAGTCCGGCACCTTGCCCGCCGCCAGCATCGCCGCCAGCCCGAAGCGGTTTTCCTTCGCATAGGATTTCTGTTCGTTGAGGCCAGGGCAGCTGACCAGATAGTCCGGCCCCCTGCCGCCGTTCAGCCGCATCAGGATCGCCCGCGCCTTGTCCGGCGCGCCGACATAGCTCTCGATCACCGCAGTAATCCCCGCCGCATTGCGATGATGCGCGGTGCCGATGACGCTATGGCCCGATCGGACAAGAATGTCGGGACCCAGATCGAGCGGCGCGATCAGCACCGCATCGGGCAGCTTGCCCAGCGGCGCGATCGCAGCCGGCGTCCGGCACGCCACGCTCGCCGGGCTGGCCTCGGTCGATCCGGGGACCAGCGCCACCCACAGCATGTTCAACCCCACCGGCGTCAGTAGCGCCAGCGCCACCGAAGCCGCCACCCGCAACGGCATCACCGTCATCGCCCGCACCCGGATCATCAGCTTCGCCACCATCCAGGCGATGCCCGGCAGTGCGAAGATATGCGCGACCGACAAGGCCCGCAGCACCAGGCAGGCGACCAGCATCGCCCCCCCCAGCAGCATCGCCAGCACAAGCCATCTTGCACGCGGATCACCGTGCATGTCGCGTGCGGCCATCAGGCTGCCGATCAACCCCGCGACCGGCGGCAGCAGGATGATCCCCGCCATTGACAGCCCCTGTTCCCAGATCGGCCGCCCCTCCATCACCTGCAAATACCAGATGCGATAGGCGATCGGTCCCAGCGCCGCGAACGGATCGCCCGACAGGCACGGCCCGCCCAGCCCAGCGAACAGCACGACTGCCACGCCCCCGCCAAAAGCCGCCACGCCAAAGCGCGCCCGCATGCTCTTGGTTCCCAGCAGCCGTGCCGCCAGCAGCGTCGCAATCGCAAAACCCAGCAGCGGCAGCGCATAGACCGACGACAGCGCGTCGCACTGCCGTCCCATCGCCACATCCCATCCGCGCAGCACGATCAGCAGCGGCAGCGCCGCGCCCCCCAGCGCCAGCGCATAAGCCGTGAACCGCGCCGCCTCCTCCCGCGCGAACCATTGCCGCAACGCCAGGACAGCGCCGAACAACGCGGCATAAGGCAGCGCCTCGCTCGAAATCTGAAGCCACAGCGCAATCGCAAGCCCCGCAACCACGCCGCCCCGCCGCGCCTTCGCGTCCAGCGCGCCCATCAGCGCCACGGCCGCCAGCATCGTCTGCCAGCCATGATGGTCGATCCGCAGCGGCGTGAACTGCACCAGCACCGACGGCGCAGTCAGCAGCATGGCGCAGGCGATCAGCGCAACGCGCGCGTCGGCCAGTCGCAGGCACAGCCGACAGGTCGCCGCGACCAGCCCGCCCAGCAATAGCGGCGGCACGATCGCCAGGGCGACCATCTCCGCGCTCGCCTGTCCCAGCAGCGGCCGCAGCAGCAGGATCAGCCCGGCGATCGGCATGTCGACCACGCGCGACCAATGCATCGGGCCGCCCAAAGGCGGGTTTACGCGGTGCTGGCTGACATCGTGAAAGGCCTGGCCCCCGATCCAGTCGCGCACCTGCGCGAGGCGCATCGCATCATCGGGATCACGAAAGGCGAGGGTCAGTATATCGCTGCGAAACAGCCACAGCATCGCGCAGGCGCAAAAGGCCCAGCCGATCAGCACAAGGCTGGCCGGGGAGGAGGGAGCCGACGCGCGCGGCGCGGCCCCGTCAGCGACGGGCGAAGACGCCATGCTTGCGGATCGCATAGACAGCCAGGAAGCTCGCGGGCACCGACAGCAGCTTGCCGAGCGCAGGCGATCCGCCCATCGCCGTCACCGCAGCCACGATCGTGACCGTCAGCGCCATGCCGACCAGCGCGCTGGCGACAAAGCCCGCACGCTGCCGATGGCTGCCTTCGCCCACACCAAAGACATAGCGGCTGCTGATCATCCAGTGGACCATCAGCCCGGCGGCATAGCCGGCAAAGGCCGACTGCACCGGCCACAGCCCGACATATGTCAGGCCCAGGAACAGGATCATGTCGCTCGACAGCGCGCAGATGCTGGCCAGCAGATAGCGGGCGAACATGAAGCGGCTGGCGACCACCTGGATCGGTGCCGCCATGGCGCGGAAGCGCGGCCCCATATCAGGCCGCCTCGAGCCGCTTGGGCACCTGCCGGACGCTGGAGAGCGCCGCGTTGCGGCCCTCGTCCTGCCCCTCGTCGCCCGATTCGTGATATTCGGCGTCCTCGTTGACCGCCCACACGTCATAGATCCGCTCGCCAGCGACGATGTTGCGCACGGTCATCATCGCCGTCATCATCGCATGGTCCTGGTTGTTGTAGCGGTGCATGCCGTTGCGCCCGACCATGTGCAGCGTCGGATAGGCCGCTTCCAGCTCTTCGCGCATCGCGCTCACATGCGCGGCATAATCGTCGTCATAGACCGGATAGGCCTTTTCCTGCCGCACCACGGTGCCGCCGACCACATCGGCGGGATCGCACAGGCCCAGAGTCGCCATTTCCTTCTTGGCGAGCTCGATCAGGTCGGCGTCGTCGCTGGCCCAGGTCCCGTCGCCCTCGAAGCAGAAATATTCCAGCCCCACACAGGCCAGCGATGCGTCCGGCACCATCTCCGGCGACCAGCTGCGAAAATTCTGGATGCGGCCGACCAGCACGCGCGGATCGTGGATGTAGATCCAGTTGTCGGGGAAGATATCCTCTCCCTTCACCATCAGCGCCACGGTCAGGAAGTCGCGATATTTCAGTTCCATCGCTTCGCCCAGCGTCGCGGGCAGCGGATGAATGCGCGCCGCCAGTTCGCGCATCGGCGCGGAGCTGACGACATGCGCGGCGTTGATGACGACATCGCCCTCGGGGCCTTCGGCGACCATGCGCCAGCGACCCGTGCCCTGATCCTGGCTCAACTGCTTGAAGCTGTGCGCCATCAAGATTCGGTTGCCGCCGGCAATCACCTTGTCGCGCGCGGCTTCCCACATCATGCCGGGGCCAAGGCGCGGATAACGGAACGTCTCCAGCAGCGTCTTGGTCGCCATGCCGTCATTGGGCCGCTTGTTGAGGCCAAGGCTGCGCTTTAGCCCATCGACCACCGCGCCCCACAGCGACAGCCCCTTGATCCGCTGCGCCGCCCAGTCCGCCGACATCTCGTCGCACGGCATGCCCCACACTTTTTCGGTGTAGGTCTTGAAGAAGATGGAGAAGAGGCGATAGCCGAACGCATTGACGGTCCAGTCCTGGAACGACCTTACATTGCGGTTGGGAAACAGCTTGGCCTTGGCGAAGCTCGCCATGCACAGGGTAGAGCGCCAGATGCCCAGATTCCACAGCGCCTCGAATGCGCGCAGCGGATAGCTGTAGAATTTGCCCTCATAATAGATGCGGCTCATGCGCGGCCGCTGGATGAAGTCGTCCGGCAGAATCTCGTTCCACAGGTCCACGACTTCCTTCGACTTGGAAAAGAATCGGTGCCCGCCGATGTCGAAGCGAAAGCCCTCATGCTCGACGGTGCGGCTGATCCCGCCGACATAATGCGGGTCCTTTTCGATCACGGTGACGCTATAGCCCTGCTTGGTCAGCAGATAGGCGGCCGTCAGGCCCGCGGGCCCCGCGCCGATCACGGCAACATCCACGTTCTGTTCAGTACGCGGCATCTGGTCAGTCCCCCGGAAACACATTGGTTCGTGGTCCGGGGAGTGAAGGAAATCCTCTAAGGACTGGTTAACGGCTGGTAATCATGGAGATATGAAAAGAGCCGCGCCGCCAGCGCGGCACGGCCCTTTTGCAAAGCCTGTCAAAAGAGATCAGCCAGCGCGCTGCGCGGCGACCATCCCGTCCAGATCGCTGCGGCCACCGCTCAGCGCGTCGCCATAGCAGCTGCGATAGTCGCGGGTCTCGGGCAGGATCGAACCATTGGCGTAACCGCACACCTTCTTGGCGGCGCGGTCGATGCGGTTGTCGGCCATGTTGTAGCCGCGCGCGCTCAGCAGGTCGAGATCGTCGAGCGTCACGGCGATCGAACGGGTCTGCATGCCGGTGCGGCCGTCCACGACCACGTCGAAATTGCTGGTGCCGGCCATGGCGAGACCGGGGAGGGCGAGCGTCATCGCGGCGGCCATCGCCACCACTGTCTTTCTGGTCATCCTAAATTGCTCCTGTCGAACTTCTGCGGGCGCCCGCCGTCTCCATGGACGTCGGGTCAAGCGCGGATTTAGGAGCCTTAGGCGGGATTGGGAAGGGTGAAAGGGCCAAAAAGCGGCCACTGTCTTGTAACTGGCATGGCGGGTTTTCTGGACTGTTTCCGGATATAAGGCGGCGGCGGGGCGCCATCCCGCCGCCGGTCATCGATATCAGCCAGCCCGCACGTCGCTGATGCGCGAATTGAGATCGACGCGCGCCTGTGCGAAGGCGTCGGCATAGCAGTTGCTCTCATGTCGGGCGATGACGCTGCCATTTTCGCGACCCACGCCACACACGTCCGCAGCCGCGCTGCGAAGGCGATTGTCGGCGACGCGCACATCGCGATCGACCCGCAGATTGAGGTCATTGAGCGACACCGCCTTCATGCGCACATCGCCGCTGTCCTGCCCGGTGACGGTCACGTCCTCCTGGCCAGTGCCGACCGACAGATCGTCATAGGCGCTCGGTGCGCCCGCATGCGCTACGACCGGCAGCAGCAGGACGGCAGCGCCGATCGCGATCCGGGCTGCGAAGCTGTTTTTCTTCAGCATGGTTGCTCTCCTTTTCTGTCCGCTCTTGCCCTGAAAACCGGCCAAACCGCCCGAATGTTCATGCCGGCGCGACGAGCAGGGCATGGAGCGGGGCGGGTCGCGCCCTGTCGAAAAGGCCCGGCAGGCGCTACAACAATGGCATGACCTCCTTGGGAAGGACGACCCGATCATGAAACTCCGCTCGCTGCTCTTCGTCCCCGGCGACCGGCCCGAACGCATGCGCAAGGCGCTTGGGCTGGGAGCAGACGCGCTGATTCTCGACCTGGAGGATTCGGTCGCGCCGCAAGCCAAGGAAGCGGCGCGACGGACGGTCGCCGATTTTCTGGGCGAGGCCGCCGAAACCTCGGTCGCCCTGTTCGTGCGGATCAACCCGCTGGACGGCCCACTGGCGGACGGCGACCTCGACGCCATAGTGCCTGCACGCGCCACCGGCATCGTCCTGCCCAAGGCGGAAGGCGCGGCGTCGATCGTCGATCTCGACCAGCGCCTGCGCCAGCGCAGCGACAGTGAGCGGCTGATCCTGCCGATCGTCACCGAAACGCCCAAAGCCATGTTCCGAATCGGCGAATATGCCGATGTGACCGAACGGCTCGTTGGCCTAACCTGGGGGGCGGAGGATTTGCCGGCCGCCATCGGCGCGCTGTCGGCCCGTCATCCGGACGGCAGCTACACGCCCCCTTATGAGGTCGCGCGCGCCCTGACCCTGTTCGGCGCAGCAGCCGCCGACGTCGCGCCTATCGAGACGGTCTATCCCGCGATCCGCGACCTGGACGGCCTTGCCGCCTATGCCGCGCGCGGAGCGCGGGACGGTTTTCTCGGCATGATGGCGCTGCATCCCGATCAGGTGCTGATCATCAACGCCGCCTTCACACCGTCCGAAGAGGAGATCGCGCGTGCGCAGGCGATAGTCGACGCTTTCGCCGCCAATCCGGGCGCTGGCGTGCTGACGCTGGACGGCAGGATGATCGACCGGCCGCACTGGAAGAAGGCGCAGGCGCTGCTCGCACGCATCTAGCGCGACTTGCCCGCGCGCCCGGCCGCGCGCATGATCGTGCGATGCGCGACTTCACCCTGATAGAGGGCGGGCTGGATCAGCCCGATGTCCTTGCCATGCTGCGCCTGCATGTCGATCGGGCGCGGGCGCAGACTGCGCCCGGCTCCGCTCATGCGCTCGACCTGTCCGGCCTGCGCAACCGGATGGTTCGCTTCTGGAGCCTGCGCCGCGACGGCGAACTGCTGTCGGTCGGCGCGCTCCGCCGGCTCGACAATGTCCAGGGCGAAGTGAAGTCGATGTTCACGGTGGAGGCCGCGCGCGGCAGCGGGGCGAGCGTGTTCATGATCCGGCACATCATCGAACAGGCGCGCGCCACCGGCCTGCGCCGCCTGAGCCTGGAAACCGGCAGCTGGCCCTATTTCGCCCCCGCCCGCGCCTTCTACGCGCGCGCCGGCTTCGCGCCCTGCGGCCCGTTCGGCGACTATGCCGAGGACCCGAACAGTGTGTTCATGACGCTGGCGCTATGACGCCCTTCAGGCGTCCACGCTCACCACGCCGCGCCGGATCTGGTCCAGTTCGATGCTTTCGAACAGCGCCTGGAAATTGCCGTTGCCAAAGCCTTCATTGCCCTTGCGCTGGATGATCTCGAAGAAGATCGGCCCGAACATGTTTTCGGTGAAGATCTGGAGGAGAATACCCTCGCTCTCGACATCGCCATCGATCAGGATGCGGTTGCGCTTGAGCCGCTCCAGATCTTCGCCATGGCCCGGCACCCGCTTGTCGACCAGTTCGTAATAGGTCTCGATCGTGTCCTGCAACCGCACGCCGCGCGCGCGCAGCTTTTCGACCGTGTCGAAAATATCCTCGGTGGTCAGCGCCAGATGCTGGATGCCCTCGCCATGATAGTCGCGGATGAACTCCTCGATCTGGCTCTTGTCGTCGCTGCTTTCGTTGAGCGGAATGCGGATCGCGCGGTCGGGCGCGATCATCGCCTGGCTGGTGAGGCCGGTCGCCTTGCCCTTGATGTCGAAGAACTTCTGTTCCTCGAAATTGAAGAGCGTGCGGTAGAATTCGCTCCACACCCGCATCTGCCCGCGCCGGACATTGTGGGTGAGGTGGTCGAGCAGGTCGAGGCCGACGCTGTTCGCTGCCTCCGCCTCGCGCCAGCCGGGGAACTCCGCCCAGTCGGCGTACAGGTCCTCGCCGTCCGCGATGAAATAGAGATAGGCACCGCCGATGCCGATGATGACGGTGTCGTCCTCCTCTGTGCGCTTGGCCCCATGCTCCAAAGCCCAGGCCATCGCCGCTTCCGGGTCCGCCACGCGGAACGCCATCGCGCTGGCCGAGGGGCCATGCACGCCGCGGAACGCCGCGACCCGCCCCGCATCGTCGCGGTTCAGCATCAGGTTGATGCGCCCCTGCTTGTAGCGGGTGATGTTCTTCGACGGATGCCGGTGGGTCGGCGTGAAGCCCAGGGCCACGAACTGCGCCGCCATCGCCTCGGGATCGGGCGAGGTGAACTCGACGAATTCGAAGCCGTTGAGGCCCAGCGGGTTGGCGTTTTGCGTCTCAGTCATGGCGGTCCTCTCTCATGCGGGCATAGTCCTGCGTGCCGCGATGGATCAGGCGGTCTGTGGGCAGGATGGTCTCGGGTGCGTAATCGGCCGTGCCTTCAAGCGCGGCGTAGAGCGGCGCGAAGTCGGTCCCGATCGTCTGCGCCAGCAGATCCTCGAAACTGTCGATGACGAAATAGCTCTGCTGGAAATCGTCGATCCGGTAGCGCGTGCGCATCAGTCGCTCGAGGCCGAAGCCGATGCGGTTGGGCGAGGCGTCCTCCAGCGCGAAGATCGATTCGGCATGGCTCGACACGATGCCGGCGCCGAACAGCCGCAGCCCCTCGTCGGTCGCGATCAGCCCGAACTCGACCGTGTACCAGTAGAGCCGCGCCAGCCGGTCGATCGCGCCCAGCCCCTCGGCGCGCAGCCCGCCCTTGCCATAGGCGGCCATGAAATCGGCAAACACCGGATCGGCCAGCAGCGGCACATGGCCGAACACGTCATGAAAGACGTCCGGCTCCTCCAGATAATCGATCTGTTCGGGCGTGCGGATGAAGCGGCCGGCGACGAAGCGCCGGTTGGCGAGGTGATCGAAGAACACATCGTCCGGCACCAGCCCCGGCGCCGCCACCACTTGCCAGCCGGTCGCCTTCATCAGCCTATCATTGAGCGCATCAAAGTCCGGGATGCCCGGCCGGTCCATGCGCAATATGTCCAGGCCCGCCATAAATTGCGGCACCACGCGGCCGGGCAGCAGCTTGGCCTGCCGCTCGAACAGCGTGTCCCACATCGCATGCTCGTCCGCGCTGTAGCGATCCCAGTCCTGCGGGATCGTCCAGTCGTCGCGGGCCTCTGCGGGCCGGATGAGCGTGCTGCCTGCCATGTCTCTCCTTGTCTCACGCCTACACTGCGAATGCCGTTCAATGTTCGGTGCGATTGGTCATTCCGTGAATTGTTTGTTTCAGATATGCTCCAATCATGAAATTGGAACTCGATCCTGTCGACCGCCGCATCCTCGACCAGCTCCAGCGCGACGCCACGCTCAGCAATGCCGAGCTTGCCGATCGCGTCGGCAGCTCCGCCGCCTCCTGCTGGCGTCGCGTGCGCCGGCTGGAGGAGGCAGGGGTGCTGCGCGCGGCGGTGCGCCTGCTCGATCCCGATCTCATCGGTTGCGGTGTCAACGTTCTCACGAACATCCGGGTCCGCAGCCACGCGCGCGACGTGCGCGCCGCGTTCGAGGATTTCGTGCGCCAGCGGGCCGAGATCATCGAATGCTGGTCCGTCTCGGGCGACTGGGACTATCTGCTGCGCATCGTCGCGGCGGACGTCGCCGACTATGAGCGCTTCCTGATGCGCGTGCTGCTGGAACAGCCCAGCGTCGGCGGCGCGTCCTCGCACTTCGCGCTCAGCCAGACCAAATATACGACAGCCTTGCCGGTGTAGCGGCGCAGGCTCGTCCTTTCGGGCGGCTTTCCCTGTCCGGCGCGCCACTGCTACACCACACCCGGCCGCTTTCGCCTTTGCAGGATCGCGCCGAATCGCCTAAGGGCGCGCTATCCACCCATCGGCCGGAAGCGCATGTGCGCCCCGGCGGCACGGTCGCGCACCTGCCGCCTGGCGACGTGCGCAACGAAAGGGAATGATGGATGTCGAAGTTCGTGGATCGCGCAGGGTTGAACGTTGCAGAGGCGCTGGTGCGCTTCGTGGAGGAGGAGGCGCTGCCGGGAACCGGCGTGGACGCCGCCGCCTTCTGGACGGGCGCTGCGGATGTGTTCGCGCGTTTCGCTCCCCGCAATCGCGACCTGCTCGCTGTCCGCGCCGATCTGGAGCGCGGCATCGATGCCTGGCATGCCGAGCGCCGCGGCAAGCCGATCGACGAGGCCGTCTATCAGGGCTTCCTGCGCGACATCGGCTATCTGCGCCCCGAACCCGCGCCCTTCACGATCGCCCCGCCGCGCGTGGACGATGAAGTCGCGCGCATCGCCGGCGCGCAGCTGGTCGTGCCCATCCTCAATGCCCGCTTCCTGCTGAACGCCGCCAATGCGCGCTGGGGCAGCCTGTACGATGCGCTCTACGGCACCGACGCCATCCCCGGCGCAGCCGCGCCCGGCGGCTTCGACACGGCGCGCGGCGCGCAGGTCATCGCGAAGGCGAAGGCGTTCCTCGATCAGGCCGCGCCGCTCGCGTCGGGCAGCCATGCGGACGTCACCGCTTACGCCGTGGCCGATGGCGCGCTTGTTCCCGCGCTGGCCGACCCGTCGCTCTTCGCCGGCTATCGCGGCGACGCCACCAGCCCGAGCGCCATCCTGTTGCGCCACAATGGCCTGCATATCGAGCTGGTGATCGACCGAACCCATGTCGTCGGCCGCGACGATGCGGCGGGCGTCGCTGACATGGTCATGGAATCGGCCATCACCACCATCGCTGATCTGGAGGACTCCGTCGCCGCCGTCGATGCGGATGACAAGGTCGACGCCTATCGCAACTGGCTTGGCCTGATGCAGGGCGCTCTGTCCGCCAGCTTCCAGAAGGGGGGCAAGACCGTCACCCGCACGCTGGAGGCCGACCGCGCCTACACTGCGCCTGATGGGGGCGACCTGACGCTGCCGGGCCGATCGCTGATGTTCGTGCGCAATGTCGGTCATCTCATGACCAACCCCGCCATCCGACTGCCCGATGGCGAGGAAGCGCCCGAAGGAATCATGGACGCGCTGGTCACCAGTCTGATCGCGCTGCACGATCTGCAGGGAGTTTCGGGTCGGTCATCCTCCCAGGATGACCTGAACGGCGCGGGGCGCCGTTCACCCGAAACTGGCGCGTTCCGCAACAGCCGCACGGGTTCGGTCTATATCGTCAAGCCCAAGATGCACGGCCCGGACGAAGCGGCGCTCACCAACGACCTGTTCGACGCGGTGGAGGACCTGCTCGGCCTCGACCGCCACACCATCAAGGTCGGGCTGATGGACGAGGAGCGGCGCACGTCGGCGAACCTCGCCGCCTGCATCCATGCGGTGAAGGACCGCATCGTCTTCATCAACACCGGCTTCCTTGACCGCACCGGCGACGAAATCCACACCTCGATGCAGGCCGGCCCGATCGTCCCCAAAAGCGAGATGCAGGCGCAGGACTGGTTCAAGGCTTATGAGGACCGCAATGTCCGCATCGGTCTGGCCTGTGGCTTTTCTGGCCGGGCGCAGATCGGCAAGGGCATGTGGGCCATGCCCGATCGTATGGCCGACATGATCGTGCAGAAGATCGGCCACCCCACCGCCGGCGCGACCACTGCCTGGGTGCCCAGCCCGACCGCCGCGACGCTGCACGCGATGCACTATCATCTGGTCGACGTCGCCGCCCGCCAGGCGGAGATCGCGGCCGAAGCGATCCCGTCCACTGACGCCCTGCTGCGCCTGCCGCTCGCGATCGGCCGCAACTGGACGCCTGAAGAGGTCGCGCGCGAACTCGACAACAACAGCCAGGGCATCCTCGGCTATGTCGTGCGCTGGATCGACCAGGGCGTGGGCTGTTCGAAGGTCCCCGACATCGACGATGTCGGCAAGATGGAGGACCGCGCGACGCTGCGCATCTCCTCGCAGCTGATCGCCAACTGGCTGGTCCACGGCGTCTGTTCGGCCGAGCAGGTCGACGCCGCGCTGCTGCGCATGGCCGCGAAGGTCGATGCGCAGAACGCCGACGATCCGCTCTACCAGCCGATGGTCGGCCGCGCGTCGATCGCCTATCAGGCGGCGCGCGCGCTGGTGTTCGAAGGCGCGGCCCAGCCCAACGGCTATACCGAACCTCTGCTGCACCAGTTCCGCGCGGAGGTGAAGGAAGACGCGCTGGAGGCTGATCCGGTAGCCTGATGTTTCCGCTTGATCGCGGCCCGCATCCGGTCAACTCTCTCCCCTGTTCCACGAAGAGAACAGGGGAGAGGATGATGCGGAAACTGATCGCTTTTGCGGTGTTGACCGGGCTTGCCGGCTGCGGCTCGGAACCGCCGCCGCCGCCCGTCGAGGACGCGCCGGTCCTGATGCAGGCGGGCGAATGGGCGGTGACGCGCAAGACCACGGGCTACAACACGCCCACGGTGACGCCGGAGCAATATCAGGCGGCGCTCAAGGAAGTCAGTGAAGAGAAGCTGTGTATCGCGGTGGACAAGGAGGGCGCGGTCGATGCGAACGCTCTCGCCGGGAAGGACGGCACGGACTGCACCTACAAGGACAAGCTGTTCCGCAAGGGGCGGCTGATCGCGACGCTCGCCTGCAAGGCCGGGGCTGGCACGTCGGAAATCACCGTGGAGGGCAATTACACCGCCGACACGATGACGCTGGGCGCCACCATGACGAAGACGCAGGGCGGCAATGCGGTGCTGCGCACCACGCATGACCTGACCGCCAGGCGCGTGGGGGAATGCCCGAAAGCCTGATCAGGATGCTTCGGCCGGCAATCCCGAGGCGTAGTTCTTGAGATTGCCGGTCACGAATTCCAGATTGCGCTCGCGGATGCGCGCGCCCTCGTCATCGTAGAAGAACGGCAGGAAAGCGTAGCGCCGCCCGGCCGTGACCGGCCGCGCCTCGTGCAGCAGCGAGCAGGAGAAGATGACGGCGCCCCCGGTCGGCGCACGATAAGTGCGCGGGCCGAACTCGGGAAAACTCAGGTCGCCGCCTTCAAACTCGTCGGCGTTGAGGTTGATGGTGCAGGCGAAGCGGCGATGCGCCGTGCCCTTGGTCGTGTTGTCGCGATGTGCACGGAAATGCCCGCGCACTTCCGCATCATAGCAGGAGACCAGAAACCGCTCGATCCGCGTCGCCTCGAACTGGAAGGCGCGCTGGATCATCGGCCGCAAATTGCGATGGAACCGCGCCTTGAGCGAGTCGATCAGCTTCTGGTCGTCCAGGATCAGGTCGGACCGGCGCTTGTGATCGGGGTCCATCTTCTCGACGGTAATGCCGTTCACTTCCTGCATGAAGCCGGATTCCTTGCCGCCCTGCTGCTGGTACAGGCCGATCAGGTGGCGGCATATTTCGGGCGACAGCACATTGGGCACGATCAGCACCGGCGCGCTGGGCGGATGCGGCATGGGATGCGCCAGCAATCCGCGCAGCTCGGCAAACAGCTCCCCACCCTGCGTGATCGGCAGAATGCGGCGCACCCGCAGCATTGGGTCCAGCAGCAGCCATTGCGGCGCATAGCTGACGCGATCGCCCTTCACCTCCGCCGCGCGCAGCTTGGTAGAGACTGCATGGTCATAGTCCAGGAACCAGCGAATGCCTGGCAGTTGCTGCGCGATGCGTCCGGTCGGTGCGTCCTGCTGGTCCACCGTCACGCCGAAGAAGCAGGCGCTCTGGTCGTCGAACAGGGCGCGGTTCTGCGCCAGCAGGTCGAGCGCCGCCTGCGCTTCGGGCCGCGCGCCCGAACCCATCAGCAACAGCACGACCCAACGGCCGGCGACGGTGTCGAAGGCGAAGCGGGGATTGCCGCTGAGCGCATTGGCATGGAACCAGGGAACGGGTTCGCCGGGGATCAATCCTGTCGTCATTAATGCGATGCTATAGCAACGGCGGGGCGATGCGAAGCCCCGCTATTCCAGCCGCTTGATGGCATCGGCGTCGCAATGTTTCGGCCCGCGCGGAGCGGAGGAAACCGTGGGCACCGCCAGCGACTGGCCGATGCGCAGCGGCGCGAAACGTTTGCGCTCTATCCCTTCGCAGCGCAGCGCCAGTTCCAGCATGCGCGGTGGCGTATCCAGCTTTTCATAGGACAGACGGAACGTCCCCCAATGGATCGGGATCGCCGTCGACGCGCCCAGCTTCTCGAACAGCTCCACCGCCTGCACCGGGCCGATATGCGCGTCCGACTGCATCTGTCCCTTCCAGAAGCGGAATGCGCCGATCGGGATCAGCGCCAGCCGGATCGGGCCGATCCTTGCCGCTTCGGCTGGCCAGGCCATGTCCCCCGCGCCCGTATCCCCGGCGAAGAAGATATTGCCCGCCCGCGTCTCGATCACGAAGCTGGACCAGAGCGCGCGGTTGCGGTCCGTACCCCAGCGGCTGCTCCAGTGATGCGCGCGAGTCACATGGACGCGATAGTCGGGGCAATGTTCGTAGCTGTTGCACTGGATCACCGCCTCGGGAAGGCCGTTGAGCTGCGCGCCGCTGACTGACTGGCCCCAGTCGAGCGCGGTCGCCGGGATGCCGGCGTCGCGCAGGATGGCGTCATTGCCCAGGCTGGTGACGATTTTCGGCTTGTCGCGCGCCCAGAGGCGCTTGAGGGTCGGCAGGTCGAGATGGTCGTAATGATTGTGGCTGATGAGGATCAGGTCGATCTTCGGCAGGTCGTCGAACCGGACGCCGGGCTGCGCCACCCGCTTCGGGCCGAATGGGGGCAGGGGGCTGGCGACATCCGACCAGATCGGATCGGTCAGGATGTTGAGGCCCGCCGCCTGCACCAGCACCGTCGCATGGCCGACCCAGGTCGCGGTCATGCCGCGTGGCGCGGCGAAGGGCTGGGGCTTGGCGGGCTTCACCGCGACCGCGTCGGGCCAGTCCGGCCGGCCGTCGTCATCGCCCATTATCCAGCGTGTCAGAAATCCGGTGCGCTTCGTTCCCGGCGGCGCGGGCGGCGACCTGTCGCCGTCGAGATTGAAGAAATGCGCGCCGTCGAAATGGCTGCTCGCGGGGCCGCGATAATAGAGGCGGTCGAGGAAGGGCGGCGTAAACACCACCGCCAGGCACAGGGCCACGATCGCCCAGAGCAGCCCGGCGCCCAGCCAGAAGAGGATGCGTCGCGCCCGTTCCATGGCGCGGCCATAGGGGCAGGCGCGGGGCGGCGCAATTCACCGGCGGCGGAACTTCCCGAACTTCGCCCGTATCGCGCATGGCGATTTTTCGCGTGAAGTTTCGCGCCGCGCCGCCGGAAGGCGCGCGGTGGAGGGGAATGGACGATGGGAAAGAGCGCGTCCGTCTAGCAGACCGCGCGCCCTGTAGGACAGGTGAGAGGTCGGTCAGCCCTGGTCGCGATAGGCCATCTGGAGGATGCCCCAATGGCGGCCGTTGATGTGGATCGACGCGATCACCTGTTTGAGCAGCAGCACTTCACCCTCCGCCGTCAGTCGGCGATACGCCTTGATGCAGAAGGGCTGGGTGATCTTCGCCTGTTCGCGGGTGTCGGGAAAATCGAAGATCACGCCCTGGCGCGCATTTTCCAGATTCCATTTGTCGTCGCCCGGCCGCTGCGGGTGCGACCGCTCCGGCATGGCGACCGCGCCAAAGGCGTTGCGGTCGGTAAAGGTCATGCCGAACAGCCCGTCATAGCCGCGCGCGCGCTCCTGCTGGATGCGGGCGGCCGGAATGATGACCGGCTGGATGGGATGGGTGAACTGCGCCGGCGACGTGCCGGGGATTTGCGTATAACGCTCGCTCAGCGCCTCCGCCTCCGTCAGTCGACCCTCGGCGATGGCGGTTTCGACAGCGCGCGCGACATCCTCCGCGGCGTCCAGGCAGAAGCGGATATAGGGCGAATCGGGGATCTCCACGCCGCTTTCGGCCAGGTCCTGCAACAGCGCGTTCGCGTCTTCGCTGGTGCCCGACACCCGGTGCGACAGGCGCTGAAGGCCCCCGGCATTGTCGGTCGAGGTGCTGGCCAGCGCGGTCAGGCCCGCCCTGATCTGGCTCGCTGACCCCACCATGGAAGCGATTCGCCCCGCCACGCTCTCGCTGTTGCTCGACAGGTCGCGCATCAGCGCGTCCAGTCGTTCCACCAGCAGTTCGATATTCTTGGTGTCGTCGAGCGCGGTACGCGCCGTGCGCGCGCCATGGTTGATGCTGTCGAGCATGCCGCCAGCCTCGCCCGACAGCGCGCCGATCGACCGTTCGATCGTCTGCGTCGCCGCCGCCGTTTCCTGCGCCAGCTTCTTCACTTCCGACGCCACCACGGCGAAGCCGCGCCCGGCGTCTCCGGCCCGCGCTGCCTCGATCGTGGCGTTCAGCGCCAGCAGATTGGTCTGGCTGGCGATGCCGCTGATGACGCTGGTGACGTGGCTGACGGTCTGCAAGGCGTCGCGAAAGCCGTCCAGCCGCGCGTGAATCTGCGCGACCTGTTCGGTCAGGCCGACGAAGTTCAGATTGGCCGCCGACAGCTGCCGGCCCGAATCCTCGATGATGCCGCGCGCCGCCACCGCCTTTTCGCGGGCGTCCTGCCCGGCATAGGACACGCTCTCGCCATCCTGCGACAGCTGGCTGGCCGCCGCGCTGATCGCCTCGATCGTGCGCGCCTGCTTGGTGACGCGCTCGGCCAGCTCGCTGATGTCGGCCTGCAGGTCGAGCGTGCGAATGCCCAGCTCGCCCGATCGCTTGGCGACCCGGCGTACCGCGGATTCTACATGACTGGATTGTTTCTGTCCCACGGGAACAGGGCTATGCGATGTTGGTGAACAAAGCGTTATCTTGATACAGTTGCGTGGCTCGGTTCATCCCATCATCGAAATCATCGTGAAGAACAGGGCGACCGAAATCAGCGCGAACAGATAGAGCAAGGGTAGCCGCAACAGCGCCCCGCTGCGCGAAAGGGCGTAGCTGTCCTTCATCTGCCGGTACATGTGCCAGGCCGCGAACAACACCAGCGCGAGGGTGATGAGGCCCGATCCCAGGCCGACCGCCGTCAGGATCATCGACAGCGAGAACAAGAGCGACATGAACGCGATCGAATAGGTCACATACATCGCATGGTCGTAGATCTTCATCCCCCGGCGAAACGGAAACAGCAGCCATATGAAGGGGATGGAGATCAGGATCAGCGCCCAGGAGAACTTATAGGCATTGGCCTTGAGCTTGTAATAGGCAAACTCCGGGTTCTCCGCCGCCTTCTTGAGCGCCGTCTTTACCGCGCCAGGTAGGCCCGCGCTCTCGCCCGCATTGCGCACCGCATCGCCCACGCTGGTCGCGACGCCCAGCGCCTTGCGCTCGGCCACCGCCTCGTCCAGCGCCTCCTGCCGCGCGGCGCGCTGCTCGGCGTTGAGCGTCGGATCAGCCATCCGCGTCGCCGCCCTGGTGACCGCAGCATCGGCCTGCGCGACCTCGCGCTTCAACTCCTGCGCCGATTCGTCGTTCACCGTGACGTTGACCGGCGCATGCGCGCCTTCGCCGTCGCCATGGCTGCCGGTCAGCGAAAAGACCGCATACATCAGGAAGGCGCTGAACAGGAAAAGCGCGAAGGGCGACACGAACTTGGCGCGCTCGCCCATGATATAGCGCCGCGTCAGCTTGCCCGGCCGCAGCGCCAGTTCGGGCAGCGTGTTCCAGATCTTCCCCTCGAAATGCAGCACGCCGTGCGCCAGATCATGCCCGATCGCCGCAAAGCTGCGATGGATGTGCGAGGACTGCCCGCATTGCGCGCAATAGGGGCCGGTCAGTGTGGCGTTGCAGTTGAGGCACGGCCCATGCCCCTCTCCATGCGCTTCCCCATGCGACGGCTCCACCGCCCGGGCCAGCATGCCCCCGGTGATGATATCCGCGCCCGCCTCGATTTCCCCGCTCATGGGGACATGGTCTAGCAATGGTGCAGGGGGGATGCCAGCACGTCCGGACGAGAAATCAATACGGGCGGAGGCCGATCAATGGCCCCGTTTCAGCCTTGACGACCATTCCTTCAAGCGATCGAAGGATTGACCTTGCGCTCGATAGGTATGTCGGAGAGTCCGCACCAGCTTTCCGGCATTTTCGACGGTGATGTCGCATCGGAATATCAGCTGACCGCGTTCGTCGTGAATCCGCGCCAACATGCTGCCGAACGGAGCAAGGTCAGACTGCGGGTCTTCGCAATGAGTCGCTTTGACCTCGTTCACGACCGCGAGATAGAGCCGTGCGTCTACAAGGCTGGCGTCATAGGCGGCGTTATCGTCTGGAATCGGCTCGGTAGACATGACCAGCGTGGGAAGCGGCCCGTCCGATTCGCCTTGCGGCATCAGTATGACCATGCTGGCCGACTGAAATGCCGTACAGGCGCACGCCATTGTCATGAGCTTCAGCGAAAGATTTTCGGACCCAAAGGTCATCGTGGTTTCCCCTTCCGGCGGCCAGACCGATCGTCAGCGCAACTATTGCTCCACCCGTATCTCGAACAGCTTCGGCCAGTTCTTCCCGGTCACGAACACGCGATCCTTCGCCGCGTCATAGGCGATGCCATTGGCGACATCCTCCTCCGAAACGCCGGCCTTCTGCGCGAGCGGGGCGATATCGATCCAGTCCTTCACCGCGCCGGTCGCCGGATCGATGCGGGCGATATGCGTGTCGAACCAGATGTTCGCCCAGATCTCGCCTTTCACATATTCCAGCTCGTTCAGGCGATCGACCGCGCGGCCGTTCCACGTCACGGTGATGCGGCGCTGCTCGGTCAGCGTATCGGGATCGAGGAAACGCAGCTGCGCGCTGCCGTCGCTCATGATCAGGCTCGCGCCGTCCTGCGTCATGCCCCAGCCCTCGCCCTCATAGCGGAAGTCGGAAATCGGCGTCAGGTCGTCCAGCTTCCACACGAAGCCGGTCCGGTGCCGCCAGGTCAGGCTGACGATCCGGTCCTTCCAGTTGACGATGCCCTCGCCGAAATAGGGCGGATCGACGATGCGCCGCTGCAACACCTTGCCGTCCTTCAGCCGAACCTTGCGGATATCCGACTGCCCCTCCAGCCCCGTGCTCTCATAGAGCGCGCCGTCGAGCCAGAAGAGGCCCTCGGTAAAGGCGGTAGGATCATGCGGATAGCTTTTGACCAGCGTCCACCGCGTGTCGGCCAGCGCGGGCGTGGACAGGAGCAGCAGCAGCGCCGCCAGCAGCTTCCTCATTCCGCCTCCGCCTGCGCGATCGCGCCAGCCAGCCAGCCGGGCAGGGTAGCCGGGTCGATATCATCCACCCGCCGCAGCTCGATCGACAGGCCGACATCCTCCAGCACCGCGCGCTGCCGCTTCGCGTCGGCCGCCTCCAGCGGCACGGCGACCAGCCGGCGGCTCACCTTGTTGCGATAATGCATGCGGGCGGTGTTCTCCTGCCCGACATAGCAGCCCTTGTCATAGTCGACGCCGCGCAGTTCCTCCGCATTGGTCTCCAGCCAGAGCGTCTGGTCCTGCCCCAGCTCGCCCGCGCCCTCGAAGACGCCAAGCGACAGCCGATGCGCGCGGAAGGCCGCCGAAGCGTCACCGTCCCCCGGCGCAGCGATCCAGCGATGACCAAGCGCGGCCAGACGCGGGTCGAGCGGCTTGTCGTCGGCATCCATAGCCCAGTGAACCGCCAGCGACTCGTCGCGCGCGATCACCACCTTGCGGCGCAGGCGATAGATCGTCAGCCGCTTGGCTAGCGCATCGGCCTGGGCGGCTTCGCAATCGACCAGCACGTCGTTGCCATCCCCCCACAGGATGAAATCGAACAGCGCCTTGCCCTGCGGCGTCAGCAGCCCGCTCCAGCGCGGCTCACCGTCCTTCAAGGTCAGCACGTCGCGCGTCAGCAACCCCTGGAGGAAAGGCCGCGCCTCCTCGCCGGAAATTCTGAGGACTATGCGGTCGGCAAGGGTGGTGGCGCTCATCGGCTTTAGGTAGGAGGTTCCTTCGATACAGCCAAGCCGGACGACGCATCATGACCCAGACTTTCGACCTGCTCCTCAAGAACGGCACGATCCACACCCCCGGCGGGTCGGAACAGGCCGATGTCGGTGTCATTGATGGCAAGATCGTCGCGATCGGTTCGCTCGCGGGGGACGCGGGTGAGGTGATCGACTGCACCGGCCTCGACGTGCTGCCCGGCTGCATCGACAGCCAGGTGCATTTCCGCGAGCCGGGGCTGGAGCACAAGGAAGACCTGGAATCGGGCAGCCGCGCCGCGGTGCTGGGCGGCATCACCGCCGTCTTCGAAATGCCCAACACCAATCCCAACACCGACACCGCCGACCGCGTCCACGACAAGCTCAAGCGCGCGCATCACCGCATGTGGTGCGACCATGCCTTTTACGTTGGCGCGACGGCCGACAATGCCGAGAGCCTCAAGGAACTGGAGCGCATCCCCGGCACCGCAGGCGTCAAGATCTTCATGGGCGCCTCCACCGGCAGCCTGCTGGTTGACGATGACAAGGCGTTGGCCCGCGTGCTGGCGTCCGGCACGCGCCGCGTCGCCATCCATGCCGAGGACGAGGCGCGGATGAACGCGCGCAAGGACCTTCGTGTCGAGGGCGATGCGTCTTCCCACCCCGTCTGGCGCGACGACGAAAGCGCGATGATCGCGACGAAGCGGATCATTGCGCTGGCCCGCGAGGCGCGCCGCCGCATCCACATCCTGCACATCACCACGCCCGCCGAACTCGACTATATCGGCCGCAACAAGGATATCGCGACCTGCGAGGTGACGCCGCAGCACCTCACCCTCGCCGGCGAAGACGCCTATCCGCGCCTCGGCACTTATGCGCAGATGAACCCGCCGATCCGCAGCGGTGCCCATAGGGACGGCCTGTGGCACTATCTCAACCAGGGCGTGCCGGACGTGCTGGGCAGCGATCACGCCCCCCACACGATCGAGGAAAAGGCCAAGACCTATCCCGCCTCGCCCAGCGGCATGCCCGGCGTGCAGACGCTCGTGCCCCTGCTGCTCGATCATGTCGCCAACGGCCGCCTGACCCTGCGCCGCTTCATCGAACTCACGTCATCGGGGCCGCAGCGCGTGTTCGGCCTGGTCGGCAAGGGCCGCATCGCGCTCGGCTATGACGCGGATTTCACTGTCGTGGACCTGAAAAAGCGCTGGACCGTGGGCAGCGACTGGCTCGCCTCGCGCTGCAACTGGTCGCCGTTCGAGGGTATGGAGCTGACCGGCAAGGCGGTCGGCACCATCATCCGCGGCAACCGCGTGATGTGGGAAGACGCGCTCGCCAACGCCGCGATCGGCGAGCCGGTCCGCTTCGAGGCGACGCAGTTTAGCTAGGCAACCGCAACACGGCTGCGGCGGGCGGCGGAAACGCTGTCCCAGGCGAACAGCAGCAGCCCGCACCAGATCAGCGCGAAGCTGACCATCTGCCCCTGGCTCAGCCGCTCGCCGAACAGCAGCACGCCGCACAGGAACTGCATGGTCGGCGCCATATATTGCAGCAGCCCCAGTTGCGCGAGCGGCACCCGGCGCGCCGCCACCGCAAACAGCACCAGCGGCACGGTGGTCACCGCACCGGCCAGGATCAGCAGGGCGCTCGTCCCCGCCTCCTGACCGAAGGCCAGCTTCCCCTGCGACGCCAGCCACAGGCACCAGCCGAACGCGGCGGGGGCCAGCACGATCGTCTCTGCGCCCAGCCCTGAAAAGGCGTCCACCGGCGTCAGCTTGCGCACCAGGCCATAGAAGGCGAAGGACAATGCCAGCACGATGCTGACCCACAAGGTGTCCAGCGCCGCCGCCGCCATCAGCGCCACGCCGACCGCCGCGATGACGATGGCGATCACCTGCCCGCGCCGCATCCGCTCTTTCAGCACCAGCACGCCCAGCAGCACATTGACCAGAGGATTGAGGAAATAGCCCAGGCTCGCGCCCACCACATGCCCGGCCTGCACCGCCCAGACATAGGTCAGCCAGTTGATGCCGATCAGCGCGGCGGAACAGGCGAGCGCGGTCATCAGCCGCCGACTGCGCAGCACTGCGCTCAGCGCGGGCAGGCTGCGCCGCGCCGCCAGCACGAACAGGATCAGCAGCAGCGACCAGCACACCCGCTGCGCCACCACCTCCACCGCGCCGACATGGTGCAGCAGTCCGAAATAGATCGGCAGCAGCCCCCACATTGTATAGGCCGCGACCCCCGCCAGCAGGCCGGTGCGCGCCTCGCTCGCCGCGTCGTTCAGATGAACCCCCCGCCCAAGAACAGCCGCAGCGCGCCGAAGCCGGCGACGATCAGGCAGAAATTGCGCCCGCCATTTTTGGACGACAGCATGCCCACCAGCGCGCCGACCAGCGCCAGCGGCACCAGAAACCAGTTGAGCCAGCCAGTCAGCGGGATGATCGTGGGGATCATCATCACCAGCGTGGCCAGGCCGATCAGGATGGAGAGAAGGTTCAGCATGACGTCGAAATGCCTCCTTTGCCCGCGCGCCACAAGGGCGCGACAGGGCGTCTGTCGATACCAATATCGCTCAACTGGACCGTAACGATCGCGTTCCCGAAAGATTTTTCGCGATTCACCAAAGTTCCTAACGGAAAATTAACGCCCGTCCTTCATCTCTTCTTAACTCAAGGAGTGATGCGGGGCATGGTGAAGAGCAATAGCCTGGGGATGATTGCGGCGCTGATGGCGCTGCCGCTGGCCGCCTGTGGCAGTCAGGACAAGGATTCCAGCCTCGCCGCGCTCGATGCGCAACTCACCAACAATGCGGTCGATCCGGCGCTGAAAAGCGCGCTGGGCGACCAGATCGTCGTCGATCCCAATCTGGTGGACCAGTCGAACAAGACGGCCGTGCGCCCTGCCGACCAGCCGGCCGACGCCGCGCTGCCGGTGCTGACCGGCGACGCGGGCAAGGCGGCGGCCGAAGCGGCCCGGCTCGCCGGCGGCAAGCTGCTGTCCGCGCCTGCGCCCACCGAAGGCGCGGCGATGGAATCGGACGTGACCCTGGGCGCGCTCGCCCGCGAGCAATCGCAGCGCGGCGGCGGCAATGCCGGCTGCTCGAAGAAGCTCGTCTACGCGAACGGCTGGGCCGATCGCCTGCCTGAACCCTTCACGCTCTATCCGGGCGCGGCGCTGATGGAAGCGGCCGGCGCGGATCAGGGCGGCTGCACCCTGCGCGCCGCCAGCTTCACGACGCCGGTGCCCAAGGCGCAGGTCATCGATTATTATTTCACCCAGGCCAAGCGCGCCGGCTTTAACGCCGAACACCGGATTCTGGGCGGCGACAATGTGCTGGGCGGCGCCCGCAGCAGCGACGGAAACGCCTATTTCATCGTCTTCGCCGACGCCGGCGGTGGCAAGACCAGCGTGGACATCATCGCCGACGGCGGCAAATAACGCCCCTTACGCCACGATCATGAAATCGCCGGCGGTCAGCGTCAGGCCCGCCGTCACCTGCGCAAAATACAGCGCCGCGATCGGCCCCGATCCGTCCGCGTCGTAGGACACAAGGCCGGTCGCGCTGTCATAGAGGATGCGGTCGCTGGCGTCGGGACTGGCATTGGCCTTGAACGCAGCCGGCGCCAGATCGCCGAGCGCGCCGACCTGCGCATAATAGCTCCGGTCCAGCACGATATGGTCGATGCCCGGCGCGAAATCGGTGATGCGGTCCAGATTGGCCGTGCCTGGCGCGCCGGTCATCAAGAAACGGTCGCTGCCGATGCCGCCGGTCAGTGTGTCGCGCCCGGCGCGGCCCTCCAGTAGATTATCGCCGATATTGCCGACGATGACATTATCGAAGCCATTGCCATGCCCCTCGATCGGCTGGTTGCCCAGCAGGGTCAGCTTCTCCGCATAATTGCCGACCAGCGAATAGCTCACCGTGGAGCGTATCTCGTCCGTCCCCTGATTGGCGACTTCGACCACGACATCGCCGACATTATCGACATAGAAAATGTCGTTGCCCGCGCCGCCGACCATCCGGTCGGCTCCCGCGCCGCCATCCAGCACATCATTGCCGCCGCGCCCGTCGAGCAGGTCGTCGCCGGCCAGGCCCTTCAGCACATTGGCGATCGCCGACCCAAACAGCCGGTCGGCATCGCCGCCACCCGTCAGATTTTCGATCGAATAAAAGCTGTCGCCTGCCGCCGTCGCCGTGTTGAGGTCGGGATTGACCAGATCGACGGTGACGGGCGTGAAGAAGGAGGAATATTGCGCGGTGTCGCTGCCCTCTCCGCCGTACAACTGGTCGGCCCCCGTGCCCCCTTCCAATATGTCGTCATAGGCGCTCCCCTTCAGGATATCGTCGCCATGATAACCATAGACGGTCCCGATCATCCGCCCCATCTGGCCGTCGAACACATCATTGCCGCTGCCCAGGTCGATATCGCCCAGGATCGTCCCGGCATTGGTCACGACATCGTCGCTGCCGCCCAGATAGATCGCGCTGCTGGAGCCGGTAATCGTGCCGCTGTTCAGGATCTGCAAGCCGCCGCCGGCGCCATAAATGCCATATTTGCCCGATATCATGCCCGCATTCTGGACTGTCCCGCCGCCGTACAGCACGATCGCGCTGGAACCGGAGACCGATCCCGATGCGTTGACGATCACCCGGTTGATGACCGCCGAAGCGCCGGCCCATATCCCGGCATTGTTGCCGAACACTGTGCCCGCCACGTTCACGTCCACCAGGGCGGCGGAATGGATGCCGTGCGCGCCGCTGCCCTTGGCCGCGACCAGGACGCTCGGCGCGACATAGATGGTCTGGTTGCCTTCATCGACCGCATGGTCGTTGACGGCGTCCGTGATGATGTCTTCGGTGATGATGAGCGTCATGGCGATTTCCCTCGTCAAGCGTGCGCGCGATTATTCGCGATTGCGGAAATGCGACCTTATCTCTTTGTTTTCCGGCCGTAGCGGGCGCGCAGGGCCTCGCCCAGCCCGGCGCGACACGGGCGATCACTGTCCGGCAACGGTCTGGCTGATTTCTGCCGCCCTTCCCCCGCACGCCCTTTCGCTCTAGAGGGGCGCATGACCAACATCTTCCTCGTCATGGGCGGCGGCGCTGTCGGGTCGCTGGCGCGCTATGCGCTCGGGCGGCTGGCGGGGCTGATCGCGCCCGGCACGGCCTGGCCCTGGGGCACTTTCGCTGCGAACATAGTGGGCGGGTTCTTTATGGGGCTGCTCGCCGGATGGCTGGCGCGCTTTGCCGCCGGATCGGGCGAACCGTACCGGCTGCTGATCGGCGTCGGCCTGCTCGGCGGCTTCACTACCTTCTCCTCCTTTTCCCTTGAAAGCTGGCTGATGATCGAACGCGGGCAGATGCTGCTGGCGACGGGCTATGTCGCGGCCTCGGCAGCCGGCGCAATTCTTGCGCTGGGCTTGGGCCTCTTCACGATGCGGAGCCTCGCATGAAGGCCCGTCCACCATCGAAGGGGCCGGCCAAGGGTCCGGCGAAAGGTCCGGGAAAGCCGGGCGGCAAGCCCTCCGGCCCGCCGCGCGGCAAGAAGCCGTTCGGCGCCAAGTCCGACGCGAAGTTCACCGGGAAGAGCGACAAGGGCCGCGCGCGCGGCCCGGTCAAGGCGGCGCAGGCGCGCAAGCCCGACGCGGCCAAGGCCGCTGCGCCTCAGGCCGTCGCGCCCAAGGCGGCAAAGTCCAGTTCGACCAAGGGCGTCAGCCTCGACATCCGTAACTTCCGCGTCGGCGCGGACGATGACGGCATCCGGCTCGACCGCTGGTTCCAGCGGCATCTGCCCGATGTCGGCTTCAACATCGTGTCGCGCTGGTCGCGCACCGGGCAGCTGCGCGTCGATGGCGCGCGCGCCGCGCCGGGCGACCGCATCGCCGAAGGGCAGATGATCCGCGTGCCGCCCGCCGAAGCGAAGCCGGATGCGCCCGACAGGCCGAAACGCGCTCGCGTCATCGACCTGACGCCCGAAGAGATCGAGCATGTGCGCGCGATGGTGATCCATCAGGACGCGCAGGCCTTCGTCCTCAACAAGCCGCCCGGCCTCGCCACCCAAGGCGGCACCAAGACCGACGAGCATGTCGACCGGCTGCTCGACGGCCTGTTGTTCGACCTGGAAACCCGGCCCAAGCTGGTCCATCGCCTCGACAAGGACACGTCCGGCGCGCTGCTGGTCGCTCGCTCGGCGCGCTCGGCCGCCAGCTTCGCCAAGTCCTTCTCCAGCCGCACCGCGCGCAAGGTCTACTGGGCGATCATCCTGGGCGCGCCCTCGATCGAGGACGGCATGATCGAACTGCCGATCGCCAAGCAGCCCGGCACTGGCGGCGAGAAGATGCATGTGGACGAGGCGGAGGGCCTGCCCGCCCGCACCCGCTATCGCGTGATCGAGCGCGCCGGCAACCGCGCCGCCTGGGTCGAACTGCAACCCTATACCGGCCGCACCCACCAGCTGCGCGTCCACATGGCGGCGATCGGCCATCCGATCGTCGGCGACGGCAAATATGGCGGCAAGGATGCGTTCCTGTCCGGCTCGATCAGCCGCAAGATGCACCTGCACGCCCGCCGCATCCGCGTCGACCATCCCGATGGCGGCCGCATCGACGTGAAGGCGGACCTGCCCGAACATTTCGCCGCCAGCCTGCTCTCGCTCGGCTTCGACCTGTCGCTGGGCGACATCCCGCTCGACGAGGAAGTGGCCCGCCCGCCCAGCCGCGAGGACGAGAAGAAGGCCGCGCGCGCGCACGCCAAGCAGATCCGCAAGGGCGAACGGCGGTCGCGGGGCAGCAAGTGACCAACAGGCTCGTCGTCTTCGACTGCGACGGCACGCTGGTCGACGGGCAGCACAGCATTTGCGCCGCCATGACCCGCGCGTTCGAGGGCGCGCAGCTGGAGCCGCCGCCGCGCCACGCGATCCTTTCGATCGTCGGCCTGTCGCTGCCCCACGCCATGGCGCGGCTGCTGCCGCAGGCGGAGCCGGATTTCCATGACGCGCTGGCCGAGTCCTACAAGCTGGCCTTCCACGATCTGCGCGCTGCCGGCGTAGTCTCCGAACCGCTATATCCCGGCATCAGCGACCTCATCGTTGCGTTGGACGAGGCCGGCTGGCTGCTGGGCGTGGCGACCGGCAAGTCGGACCGCGGCCTCAATCTGGTGCTGGGCGCGCACGGGCTGACGAAGCGCTTCGTCACGCTCCAGACCGCAGACCGGCACCCGTCCAAGCCGCATCCCGCCATGCTGCACGCCGCCATGGCGGAGGCGGGCGCGACTCCGGAGGCGACGGTGATGATCGGCGACACCGATTTCGACATCGACATGGCGCGGGCAGCAGACGTGCGGGCGATCGGCGTGGGCTGGGGCTATCATCCGCCCGAAGCGCTGCTGGCCGCCGGAGCCGATGCCGTCGCGATGGACAGCGCGGAATTGCGCTACCATATCGGCCTGCCATGACCGACCCTGCGCCCGCGCCCGCCCCTGATGCCGAAAAGGCCGCGAAGCAGCGCTTCTATGTGATCGGCCTGTTCCGCCTGTCCGGCGCGTTCATCGTCGCCTTCGGTTTCCTCGTCCTGATGCAGCGCTTTGGCTGGGTGCAGGGCGCCAAGGCCAAGGGGCTGGGCTTCATTCTGGTGATCGTGGGCCTCTACCAATATCTCATCGTGCCACGAAAGCTGGCCAGCCTGTTCCGGAGCAAGCCGCCCGAATGAAGCGTTTCTACAAGGAAGTGACGGTCGTTGCCGAGGGCGACGGCCATGCCGTGCAACTGGACGGCCGTCCAGTGCGCACGCCGGGCCGCGCGCCGCTGGCGCTGCCAACGCTGGCGCTGGCGCAGGCCGTGGCGGACGAATGGCGCGGGCAGGGGGAAGAGATCGACCCGCGATCGATGCCCATGACCGGCCTCGCCAACGCCGCGATCGATCAGGTCGCCGCCGATCCCGCGACCTTCGCCGCCGGCATCGCTCGCTACGCACAGAGCGACCTGCTCTGCTATCGCGCCGACGGGCCGGTCGAACTGATCGCGCGCCAGGCCGCCGGCTGGGACCCGCTGCTTGACTGGGCGCGGACGCGCTACGGCGTCACCTTCGAAGTGACGAAGGGCATCGTGCCGGTCGAACAGTCCGAAGCGATGCTGACCCGCCTTGCCGACGCGGTGGCGGGTCTCGATCCGTTCGCGCTGGCCGGGCTATCGACGTTGGTGGCGCTCAGTGGTTCGCTGGTCTGCGGTCTCGCCGTGACGCAGGGCGGGTTCGAGGCGCAGGGCGTCTGGGACGCGGCCGAGATCGACGACATCTGGCAAGTCGAACAATGGGGCGAGGACGCGGAAGCCGCAGCCCGTTCGTCCCAACGCGCGCACGACTTCCTGACCGCCTGCGCCTTTTGCGCGATGGCCCGAGCCTGAACCCATGGAATAAGGGCGCGGGAACCACTGTCCTTGCTCGTTCATTGAAACGTCACGATGCCGTTCGCATCGTGCCTATATCGATGATTTATCGAGGAGTTTCCATCGTGTTCCGTTCCGTTCTCGTGGTCCTGTCCCTTGCCGCGCCCGTCGCGCTCGCCGCTCCCGCGCTTGCCCAGGCGGAGCCAGCCGCAGCAGCGCCCGCCGCCGGCGGCATGACCTCGGACCAGATCGCCGCCTTCAATCAGGCCGTGACCGACTTCACCGCCGGCCAGACCGCGCAGCAGGCCGGCAACAATCAGGAAGCCGTGACGAAATACGAAGCTGCGCTGCCCGCCATTCGCGCCGCGGTGCAGGCGGACCCCGCCAAGATCGACAATGTGAACTTCCTCGCCAATGCGCTTTATGCCGACGCCGCCGCCCAGGGCGCGCTGGGCAAGATGGACCAGGTGATCGCCCTCTATGGCGAGGCCGCGCCGCACTGGCGCAAGGTGGTGGAGGCCAAGCCCACCGACGCCGCCAGCCGCAACATCTTCGCCGGCATGCTGATCCAGCTGGGCAACCAGAAACTGACCGCCAGTGATAAGGCGGGCGCCGATAGCTTCTATCAGGAAGCGCTCGGCCTCGCCCGCAAATCGGTGGCGGAAAACGGCACGGACAAGGTCAACCGCAACATCCTGCTCTCCGCCCTCATCGGCGCCAGCCAGACCAGCACCGACGCCGCGATCAAGACCGAGGCGATGGACATGGGCAAGGCGATGATGGCGGACGGCAGCATCGACGCCATGAACAAGCCCTCGATCGAAACGATGACCGGCCAGAAGGCCGGCTGATCCGCCAGAAAAAGCCCCTCCCCTCTTGGGGAGGGGTTGGGGTGGGGCGAGGTCTCACCGAGACCAACCCCAATCCCTCACACCATAGTCTCAGGCCGCACCAGCCGATCGAACGTCGCCTCGTCCACCAGCCCCAGCTTCAGCCCCGCTTCCTTCAGCGTCGTGCCCTCGGCATGTGCGACCTTGGCGATCTTCGCCGCATTGTCATAGCCAATCTCGGGCGCCAGCGCCGTCACCAGCATCAGCGACCGATCAACCAGCTCCCTGATCCGCGCCTCGTTCGCCTTCGCGCCCTCGACCGCGCGCTCGGCGAAGCTCACCATGCCCACGCTCAGCAGATGGATCGACCGCAGCACATTCGCGCCGATCAGCGGCATGAACACATTCAGCTCGAAATGCCCCTGCATACCGCCGACCGTCACCGCCTGCGCATTGCCGATCACCTGCGCGGCCACCATCGTCAGCGATTCGCACTGGGTCGGATTGACCTTGCCCGGCATGATCGAGCTGCCCGGCTCATTGGCGGGCAAATCCAGCTCGCCCAGCCCCGAACGCGGCCCTGACCCCAGGAAGCGGATATCGTTGGCGATCTTGGTCAGCGCCACCGCCAGCGTATTGAGCGCGCCCGAAAAGAACACCAGCCCGTCCTTGGCCGCCAGCTGCTCGAACTTGTTGGGGGCGACCTCGAACGGCGCACCGGCAATGTCGCTGATCGCCGCCACCATGTCTTCGGCCCAGCCTTCGGGCGCATTCAGCCCCGTGCCCACCGCCGTACCGCCGATCGCCAGCTTGCGGATATTGCCATTGAGGGCCCCCTCGATCCGCGCCTTCGCGCTGATCAGCTGCGCGGCGTAGCCCGAAAATTCCTGCCCCAGCGTCAGCGGCGTCGCATCCTGCGTATGCGTGCGGCCGATCTTGACGATATGATCCCATGCCTTCGCCTTCTCCGTCAGCGCATTGGTCAGTATGTCGAGCGCGGGGATCAGCGCGTCGCGCGTCGCGATCACCGTCGCGACATGCAGCGCCGTTGGAAAGCTGTCGTTGGACGACTGGCTCATGTTCACATGATCGTTCGGATGCACCGGCGACTTGCCCCCGCGCGTCCCCGACAGCTGCTCGTTGGCGTAGCCCGCGATCACCTCGTTGACGTTCATGTTGGTCTGCGTGCCGCTGCCCGTCTGCCAGATAACCAGCGGAAACTGGTCGTCCAGCGCGCCCGACACGATCCGCTGCGCCGCATCCTCGATGGCCGCGACGATCTTCGGGTCCAGCCCATGCTTCCCGTTCACCCGCGCCGCCGCCTGCTTCACGATCGCCTGCGCACGCACGATGCCGATCGGCATGCGCTCGGTCTCGCCAAAGGGAAAATTCTCGATGCTCCGCTGCGTCTGCGCGCCCCAATAGGCGCTCGCCGGAACATCGATGGCGCCGATGGAGTCGGTCTCGGTGCGGGTGTCGGTCATGAAGCGCTCCTATTTGAGAATCGATCGCAAGAGAGCGTTCGATGTAGGCGCGCAAACGCGAAAGCCAAGCGGGAATTTCACGCTTTTTCCCCTCCTCTTCAGAGGAGGGGCAGCGAGACTTAATGAGCGCAGCGAATTTAGTCGCAGCGGGGTGGGGTATCGCGCAACGCTTGAGCAGCCCCCAAAAACCAGTGTGCGTGGAAAAGTGGATCAGGATGACAGCCCTAAAGGACCGTCATTTCTTCTTCCCGAAGTCCACCGTCACCACGTTCGACCCATCCTCGCTCTTCACCGCAGGCGCGTCATTCTCCGCCGCCTCATGCTGCTCGGGGGCCATGTCGGCCTGCACCTGGAATTGCAGCGCGAAGTTGACCGCCGGGTCCACGAACGCGGTGATCGCGCCGAACGGGATCACGAGATGCGCGCCGACCTGGTTGAAGGTCAGGCTCACCTCGAAATGCACGTCGCTGACCTTCAGGTCCCAGAACTTGTTCTGCAGGACGATGGTCATCTCGTCCGGAAAGCGCTCGATCAGGTGCTTGGGGATGTCGACGCCCGCCGCCTGGGTCTTGAACGTGATGTAGAAGTGATGCGCGCCCGGCAGGCCGCCGGTCTGCTCCACTTCGCCCAGCACGCGGCCGACGACTGCGCGCAGGGCCTCCTGCACGATCTCGTCATAGGGAATCAGGCTGTCGGGCAGGTCGTCGCTCATCGGGCTATCTACCTAGCGATGAGAGTCGGTCGGTCAACCCATCGCTTTGGCCATCGCTTTGCGGGCGCGCGCACAAGGGCGCATTGCAAGCACGGATTACATCGCTATAGCGCGTGCCCATGCGCAGGGCCGAAATCCACCGCAACACTGCGGAAACCAGCATCGACGTCACCGTCAACCTGGACGGGGGCGGGGTCTATACCGTCTCGACCGGCATCGGTTTTCTCGACCACATGATCGAACAGCTCTCGCGCCATTCGCTGATCGACATGGACGTGAAGACCGTGGGCGACCTGCATGTCGACCAGCATCACACGACCGAGGATACCGCGATCGCCATTGGCGAAGCGGTGGCCAAGGCGCTGGGCGACAAGCGCGGCATCACGCGCTACGGCTCCACCTATTCGCCGATGGACGAGACGCTGACCCGCGTGTCGCTCGACATTTCCGGCCGCCCCTGGCTCGTCTTCAAGCTGCCCTTCACGGTCCACAAGATCGGCGAATGGGACACGGAGATGGTGGAACACTGGTTCCACAGCTTCGCGCAGGCCGCCGGCATCACTTTGCATGTCGAGCTGATCCACGGCAGCAACAATCACCACATCGTCGAAAGCGCGTTCAAGGGCCTCGCCCGCGCGCTGCGCCAGGCGGTGGAGATCGACCCGCGCAAGGCGGACGCGATTCCTTCCACGAAGGGAATGCTGTGAGCACTGCGCTGATCGACTACGGCGCGGGCAATCTCCATTCGGTGCATAACGCCCTGCGCAAGGCGGGCGCGACCGACTGCGTCATCACCGCCGACGCCGAGGTCGTGCGCCGCGCCGACCGCGTCGTGCTGCCGGGCGTGGGCGCCTTCCGCGCCTGCCGCGACGCGCTGGTCGCGATCCCCGGCATGGTCGAGGCGATGAACGAGGCCGTGAACCTCAACGCCCGCCCGTTCCTGGGCGTCTGCGTCGGCATGCAGCTGCTCGCCGACGCCGGCGAGGAATTCGGCCGGCACGAAGGGCTTGGCTGGATCCCCGGCACGGTGAAGCTGGTCGAGCGCGAGGACCCGTCGATCAAGATCCCGCATATGGGCTGGAACGATGTGAATGTGCGCGGCGCGCCGCCATTGCTGGAAGCGGGCGAAGCCTATTTCCTGCACAGCTATCATTTCGACGCCGCGAACGATGATCATGTCGCTGCCGTCACCGACCATGGCGGCCCGCTGGTCGCCGCCGTTGCCCGCGACACTATCATCGGCTGCCAGTTCCACCCCGAAAAAAGCCAGTCCTACGGCCTCGCCTTCCTCGCCCGCTTTCTGGCGTGGCGACCCTAGAAACTACGGATACGCCATGTCCCTGATCGTCTTCCCCGCCATCGACCTCAAGGCCGGACAGGTCGTGCGCCTGGCCGAAGGCGACATGGACCGCGCCACCGTCTATGGCGACGATCCCGCCGCGCAGGCTTTGCTGTTCGCCGATGCGGGTGCACGCCACCTGCATGTCGTCGATCTCGACGGCAGTTTCGCCGGCCACGCCGTCAACGCCGACGCGGTCGAGAATATCGTGAAGGCCTTCCCCGGCCACGTCCAGCTGGGCGGCGGCATCCGCAACCGCGAAGCGGTCGAGCGCTGGTTCGATCTGGGCGTCGCGCGCATCGTCATTGGCACCGCCGCGCTCAAGGATCCCGCCTTCGTCAAGGCCGCCGCCCGCGACTTCCCCGGCGGCATCGTCGTCGCGGTGGACGCGCGCGACGGCTTCGTCGCGACCGATGGCTGGGCGGAGAAATCCGACATGCCCGTCGCCGACCTCGCCCGCCGGTTCGAGGATGCCGGCGTCGCCGCGCTCCTCTTCACCGATGTCGGCCGCGACGGCCTCTTGAAGGGCTGCAACATCGACGCCACCGTCGAACTCGCCCGCATGACCGACATCCCGGTCATCGCCAGCGGCGGCGTCGCCGGCATCGCCGACATCCGCATCCTCAGCCTCCACGCCGACGCCGGCATTGAAGGCGTCATCACCGGCCGCGCCCTCTATGACGGACGGCTGGACCTCAAGACGGCGCTGGCGGTGGCGGAGGCGGCGGCTTGAAAAGGAATGCATTACGCATTCTTTTTTGGGCTATCATAGCTTCCATTTCGTGCGCCCTTTCCATCACAAGCGCAGCTTCGCGCGCCGCCGATCAATCGCCAAAATTCAGGGATTTTCCTGCCGAAGTTTTTCGAGGGCAAAAGCCCCCTTTGAAATTGAGCGGCAATGATCTGGATTATCGAACGCGATACCGGGCGCTTCATAGGCTGCCGCCGAATTTTGCTGGGCATTACGCTGTATCCGAAGTCGGCTGCGGAACCTTCTGCACATTTTTGCTAACGATCGATCTGAAGACCGGGAAATCGGCATGGCTGAAAGTACCCAGCGGCGAAGAGTTATATGTTTGCCCTGAAGCATATGTGGATGACCGTGGTGAGGAGATTGGTCGCGGCATCCTGTTTCGGGCCAATAGCAGACTGATGGTGGTATTCGGAAAAACGGCGAGCAACGAATGCGGCGTTCATTACTTTGAAGAACGGAATGGCGAGATGATCTTGATCCGTGATGTTGGGTTGGAGAAAACGCGATGACCGTCCGTACCCGCGTCATCCCCTGTCTCGACGTCGCCAATGGCCGCGTCGTGAAAGGCGTGAACTTCATCGATCTGCGCGACGCGGGTGATCCGGTCGAGCAGGCCAAGGTCTATGACGCGGCCGGCGCGGACGAGCTCTGTTTTCTCGATATCACCGCCAGCCATGAGGCGCGCGGCACCATCCTCGACGTGGTGCGCCGCACCGCCGAAGTCTGCTTCATGCCCGTCACCGTGGGCGGCGGCGTGCGCGGCGCGGAGGATGCGCGCGCGCTGCTGCTCGCCGGCGCGGACAAGGTCGCGGTCAACAGCGCCGCCGTCTCCCGCCCGGAAGTGGTCGCCGAAATCGCCGACCGCTTCGGCAGCCAGTGCATCGTCGGCTCGGTCGACGCGCGCCGGGTCGAAGAGGGCAGGTGGGAAATCTTCACCCATGGCGGCCGCAAGCCCACCGGCATCGACGCGCTCGAACATGCCATCCGCCTCGCCGATCTCGGCGCGGGCGAACTGCTGGTCACCTCGATGGACGGCGACGGCACGAAGGCCGGCTACGACCTCGCCCTCACCCGCGCCATCGCCGACGCGGTGTCGGTGCCAGTGATCGCCAGCGGCGGCGTCGGCACGCTCGACCACTTGGTGCACGGCGTGATCGAGGGGCATGCGAGCGCAGTCCTGGCCGCCTCGATCTTCCACTTCGGCCAGCACAGCATCGCCGACGCCCACCGCGCTCTCGCGGCGGCGGGCATTCCCGTGCGATCGGCCTGAAACAATCGGGAAACGCAAAAGCGTCGATTTACCTGACATTTACCATGTTCTGAAAACGCCTGTTAACCTTGCAGCGTGGTGGATTTACGCGCGTTTTCAGAGGTGGCACGGCTTCTGCAATCCATTTTGCACTATCAAGCGAAACTGGGGTGCATGACATGGTGAACAAGGCTCTTCTCGCAATCGGTGCGGCGGCTCTGATGGGCGTCGCCACGCCCGCCAACGCGACCTTCTGGTGCTGGATCGGCGGCAAGTGCGGCAACTCGTCCAGCGGCGGCCATGGCGGCAGCTCGGGCGGCGGCAGCAGCAACGGCGGCTCGTCGGGCGGTGGCGCGACGCCGGTTCCCGAGCCGGAACAGATGGCGCTGTTCGGCATCGGCGCGGCGGTTCTGGCCGCCCGCGTGCTGCGCGGCAACCGCAAGGCCAAGTAAAAGGTTGACGGGTCGGGGGGGGGGCGGGGGGGGGTGGGGGGGGCGGGGCGGGCGAGGGCGGCGAGGAGTGCGCGAGCCCGCGCCTGCTGGGAGCGGACCCGGTGGCCGCGCGCCGGCCTGAGGACGAGAAGGAGA
>JBIIEH010000053.1:0-14194 GCA_044237945.1 Sphingobium sp.
TTGTTTGCGGGGCCGGGGGCTGCCGTTTTGGGGGGGCCCTGCCCCGCGACCCTTCAGCAACTGGAACGCACGATCGCAGAGCGGCGATCGGCCGACCCCACCCGCTCCTATGTGGCCAAGCTGACCGCGCGCGGGCGCGGTAAGATCGCCCAGAAACTGGGCGAGGAAGCCGTCGAGACGGTGATCGCCGCCATGGCGAACGACCGCGACGGTGCGATCGGCGAAAGCGCCGACCTGCTCTTTCACCTGTTCGTGCTGCTGGCCGACATGGACATCCCCTTCGACGATGTGCTCGCCGAACTGGAGCGGCGCGAGGGCACGTCCGGCATCGACGAGAAGGCGTCGCGCAGCCAATAATCTCTTGCCGATGGCACTTGTCGCTGTAGCCTTGCGTTGACGCGGTTCTGTTGGACTGGGAGCGGGCGATGATACGGACGGTGATCGGCGGACTGCTGGGCGGCATCGCCCTCTACATCACGGGCTTCATTTTCTGGGGCACGCCACTCAGCGCGCTCGCCTTCCATCGCGCCGATGCGCAGGCCAGCGCGGATTTGCAGGCGGCGATGGCGCGCGCGCTGACCCCCACCGGCACCGGCGTTTACATCGTGCCCGATCCTTCGACTGCGGCCGGCACCGTGCTGTTCGGCAAGGGGCCGATCGCGACGATCCACTATAATGTGCTGGGTTTCCCCGTGACCGACGGCAGCAGCCTGATCGCCGGCCTCATTCTCGCGCTCATCGTCGGCCTGCTGGTGGCGATCGCGCTGCGAACGGCGGCGACGGATTTCGCCGGGCGGCTGCGCACCGGCCTGCTGTTCGCCTTCATCGCGATACTGTGGATGCATCTGGGCCAGCCGATCTTCAACCACGCGCCCTGGGGCTATTTCCTCTACCTGGCGTTCAGCGACTTCATCGGCCTGGCGGCGGCGGTCGCCGTCGCGGCGAAGCTGATGGAAGGGCGCGCCCCGCCGGTGCAGCAGACCGGCGCTGAAGACCCGGAGCATACAGTTCATTGAAATCGTTACGCGGTTAACCTCCCTTTAGGCGCCACGCGGCATAAGGCCCGCATGCAGGGGGTGACGACGCATTGGGGTGGCAAGGCCGGGCGCACGATCCTGATCTGGATCGGCGCGGCGGCGCTCTATTATGTCCTGTGCGTCGCTTCGGTGCTGATGGCGACGCAGAATAACGGCATCACCACCGTCTGGCCGGTGAACGGCGTCATGGTCGCCCTGTTGCTGGCGCAGGATCGGCCGCGCTGGCTGACGATATTGAGCGCGGTGGGGCTCGCCAATACGACGGGCGCGCTCGCCATTGGCCAGCCGCTGGCCGCGTCGCTCGCCTTTCCGGTCGTCAACATCACGGAAATCGCGCTGGCCGCCCTTTTGCTGCGCCGGGCTATAGGCGATCATCCGATCCTGGCGTCGCCCGCCACGGTGGGGCGCTTCATCCTGATCGCCGGCATCGCCGCACCGTCCATAAGCGCCGTTGGCGGCGCGATGATATCGACCTTCCTCTTCGGTCATGAATTTCTGCCCTCCTACCGCATCTGGGCATGGAGCGACGGCCTCGGCCTGCTAATCTTCACGCCGATGTCTTACGCCTTGTTCAATGGCGCCTACTGGCGTGCGCTGCGTGCGCAGCACTGGCGCGAGCGCGCCGAGCTGGCCGGGCTGCTGGCGATGGTGGCGGGGGCCAGCGTCTTCGTTTTCTCGACCCGGCTGCCGCTGCTGTTCGTGCTGTTCCCGCTGGTCATGCTAACGGCGTTCCGAGCGGGCCGGCTGGGGACGAAGATCGCCGTCGTGCTGATCGCGGCGATCGGCGCGGTGGCGACGGCGGCGGGCAACGGGCCGATTGCGGCGCTGACGACGTCGCTTTCGACCCAGGCGCATATGTTGCAGGTGTTTCTGGCGGTGCTGCTGCTGACCTGCCTGCCGGTCGCGGCCGCCCTGTCGGCGCGGCGCGATCATGTCGAAGCGTTGGCGGAGCGCGAGCGCATATTGGCGCGGCAGGCGGCGACCGATGGCCTGACCGGCTTTCTCAATCGCGCCGCCTTCCGCAAAACGCTGGCGACGGCGCTGGCGGTGGGCGATCGGCCGCTGTGCCTGGTCGCGATCGACCTCGATCATTTCAAGACCGTCAACGATCGCTGGGGCCATCATGTCGGCGACCGGGCGCTCACGCATATGGCGCAAACCCTGCGTGGCCAGTTGCGCGCGCAGGACATGGTCGGCCGCACCGGCGGCGACGAGTTCATGCTGATGCTGCCCGCGACCGATCTGGACGAGGCCGAGCGGATATGCAGCCGTATGCGCGACGCGCTGCGCCGCACGCCGCTGCCGCTGGACGAAGGCAGCGTCGCCCTGCTGTCGATCAGCTGCGGCATCGCCGTGGCGGGGCCGCTCGACACCGTCGAAACGCTGGCACAATCGGCCGACCGCGCGCTCTACGGCGCAAAGTCCGAAGGCCGCAACGCCGTCCGCCGCGCGTCCTAGGCGACTTCTTCCGCCATTCGAACCATGCACGCCGCATGCCGCCGCGCGACGGCCATGCGGTCCTCGCCATAGCCGCCGCCCATCGTGCTCGCGACCGGCAGTCCTCGCGCCTGCGCCAGTCGCATCACCGCCCGGTCGCGCGCTTCCAGTCCCGCGTCACTCAGCGCCAGCCGCCCCAGCCGGTCATCGACATGTGCATCGACGCCCGCCTGATACAGGATCAGGTCCGGCTTGAAATCATCGAGCGCGCGCGGCAGCACCTCCTCCAGCACCGCCAGATACGCCTCGTCCTCCATCCCGTCCGGCAGCGCGACGTCCAGCGAGGATCGCGCCTTGCGCACCGGGAAATTCTTCTCGGCATGCAGCGACAGGGTGAAGATGTCGCTCCGGCCCGCGGTCAGCGACGCGGTCCCGTCCCCCTGATGCACGTCGAGATCGAGTATCAGGATGCGCCGCGCCTCGCCTTCCGCAATCAGCCGGTTGGCGGCGATCGCCAGATCGTTGAACACGCAATAGCCCGCGCCCGTCTCATACAGCGCATGATGGCTGCCGCCTGCGGCATTGGCGGCAAAGCCATGCGCCAGCGCCAGCCGCGCCGCCAGCCACGTCCCGCCGGGCGATAGCATCGCCCGCGCCTGCACTCGCTCCGTCACGGGAAAGCCGATGCGCCGCTCCTTCTCGCGCGGGACGCAGAGGCTCGCCACCTCCTCGACATAGGCGGGGTCATGCACCGCTTCGATCCAGGCGCGGGGCATCGGATCGGGCCTATGTTCCGTCATCGGCCCGCCGATCTCACGCAACGCCTCCATCACCAGCCCATATTTGTCGAAACGAAAGCCGCTGCCGGGCGTTGCCGGGGCGACGTAGAAGGGGTGGTGAACGACGTGCAGCATGATCTTTTGGGGCGATCTCGATTTGAAGGATGCGCGCTTTGCGCTATCTGGTCCAGCATGATCCGTTCAACTGCTATCCTGTCCGCGCTGCCAATGGCGCTGCTCGCCGTCTCGCCGCTTCATGCGCAGACCCCTGTCGCGCCTGATCCCGCGACGCCGCCCGTCGTGCTGCCGCCGCCCTTCGTCGTCACGCCGCCGCCCGTGCCGCTGCCCGCGCCCAGCGCCGCGCAGGAACAGTGGCTGAACGACTGGCTGCGCGGCGGCCAGCAGCAGGGACTGATGGCGCGCGCCCAGAGCGGCGGGACGCTCAGGGGCGAAGCCTTGCTCAACGCCGCGATGGATCGCGCCCGCGCCCTGCGCACCGGCCGCGTCGATACCGCCGATTTCCTCGAAATCTGGGCGCTCCGCCCGGATGCCTTCGACCCGCGCCCCTCGCTGGCGAAGGCGCTGGCCGACGACCGGCTGCAACAATGGGCCAATGGCCTGACGCCCCCCTATACCGGCTATGCGGACCTGAAGCGCGGCCTCGCCACCTATGAGGGCATTCGGGATTCGGGCGGCTGGGCGACGCTCGCCGCCGGGGCCGGCCCGGACGCGATCCGCGCGCGCCTGAAGGCCGAGGACAGCAGCGTCACCGCCGGCGAGCCGATCACCGCAGCCCTGCAACGCGCCCAGCGCCGCTACGGCCTCAACCCCAATGGGCTGCTCGAGGCGCGCACGCTCAAGGAACTCAACGTCTCGGTGGATGACCGGATCGCCTCGATCATGGCCAATATGGAGCGCTGGCGCTGGATGCCGCGCGACATGCCGGTCGATCGCGTGCAGGTGAACATCGCCGCCGCCGTGCTGACCGTGTTCGAAGGCGACAAGCCGGTCTCCTCGATGCGCGCCGTCACCGGCAGCCCGGCCAACGCCACGCCGATGCTGTCGTCCAGCATCCATTCCATCGTCGTCAATCCGCCGTGGAACGTCCCCGCCTCGATCGCCAAGCGCGAGCTGTGGCCCAAGGGGCGCGGCGCGCTGATCGCGCAGGGCTACAAGATCGTCAAGACCGAAGGCGGCGGCGAGCGCATCGTCCAGCCCGCAGGGCCCAGGAGCGCGCTCGGCCGGCTCAAGTTCGATTTCGCCAATCCCTTCGCCGTCTATCTCCACGACACGCCTTCGCGCGGCAAGTTCACCAGCTTCGACCGGCTTGCCAGCCATGGCTGCGTGCGCCTCGAAAAGCCGGTGGCGCTCGCCGAACAGATGCTGGCCGACGATCCGACCCGCGCCGGCCAGGTGCAGTCGTTGATCGACACCGGCAAGACCCAGCGGGTCGACCTGCCGACCGATGTCGCCGTCTATCTGCTCTACTGGACGGCCTTCCCCTCGAGCGGCGGGGCCATGGCCTTCCGCGCCGACCCCTATGGCTGGGACAAGCTGCTCGCCCAGAAGATCGAGGCGTCCAGCCGCCGCGCCGCCCAGACCACCACGATCGCAGCGAAGGACTGATCCCACATGCGCAAGACCCTGACTTTCCTGCTCGCCGGCACGCTGGCGCTCGCTGCCTGCGGCAAGAAGGAAGAGCAGCCGGTTGAGACCAACAATCTGGTCGAGCCGCCGGTCGAAAATGTCATCATCGACGAACCCGACGCCGCGCCCCCGGCCGAGGCGGAAAACAACAGTTCGGCCAAGCCCGCGCCCGCGCCCGAGGTGTCCGACGACCAGCAGATGCTGGACGACGCCGCCGCCACCGGCATGACCTCGCGCCTGCCTGCGGACGGCGAAGCGACGCCGGGGGAAGACGAAGCGACCAATCTCGCCCGGCGTTAGACCTTCCGCTACTTGGACTCGCCCGTCCCTATGGTATAAATCGGACAGGATGAATCGGCGGGAATTTACCAGAATGGCGTTGGGGGGGCTGGGCCTCGCCTGCCTCCCCGAAACGATGGGCCGTGCGGCCCTGACCGGGGCGATGCCTGGCGTGATGCCGGCCGCCGCGTTCAGCCCGCGTCCCTCGCCGGTTGCGATCGGCCTCGCCGCCAAGCCTTTTGGTCCGTTGCTGCAACGCGCCCGGCTGGCGCTGGAAAAGCATGCCGACAGTTTCACTTTGCGTGATCGCCTGGCCATCGTCGATTTCAACGCGCCCTCGCGCGAGCATCGCATGCACATCGTCGATCTGATCGGCGGGCAGACCAGCTCCTATCTAGTCGCGCATGGCCGCGGATCGGACCCCGAACATAGCGGCTTTCTCCAGCGCTTTTCCAACGAACCCAATTCGCTCGCCAGTTCGGCCGGGGCCTACAAGACCGGACAGATGTATGACGGCCAGCACGGCCGCGCGATGCGGCTGATCGGTCTCGACCCGCGCAACAACAATGCCGAACCGCGCGCCATCGTGGTTCACGCCGCCGACTATGTAAGCGAGGATCATGTCGCGACCTGGGGCAAATGCGGTCGCTCCGAGGGTTGCTTCGCGGTGTCGCAGCACATGCTGCCGCAGGTGCTGGGCCTGCTCGGCCCCGGCCGCATGATCTATGCCGACAAGATCGGGAATGTCTGATACGGAACTCGCGACGATCCGATCCATTTAAGAGACAGGAAGGATGCTCCCGATGCCCAGAAAGCCTGTCCCGCCAGCGACTCCCAAAGCCCCCGCCAAGCTCCCCGCCAGCAAGCGCAAGCAGTTCGCCCATGGCCTGCTGCGCAAGTCCGCGCGGCTGGGCGCCACCGTGGTCGCCGCGCGGGTCGCGGCCGGCACCGGCAAAAAGGGCGTGTTCGGTCTGATCGCCGGCGCGGGGGCCAAGCGGCTCATCATGCGCTATCCGGCCGGCGCACTGTTCGTGACCGGCGCCTATCTGGCTGGCAAGGTTTTCGAAGCCAAACGCGAGGTCGAGCGCAAACGCAACCAGAAGCTGCTGACCGACGAGAGCGCCAAACCCATCCTGATCGACGAGGCCCGGAAGGCGCGCGGGCGATAACAACGCACGGCGCGAACGGATACGTGCAAAGGGCGGCGCCGGCAATCCGGCGCCGCCCTTTTCAATATCAGTCCTCGCGCAGCAGCGCGTTGATCGACGTCTTGGACCGCGTCTGGGCGTCCACCGTCTTGACGATCACCGCGCAATAGGTGCTGGGGCCAGGCTCGCCATCGGCAAAGGGCTTGCCCGGCAAATTGCCCGGCACCACCACGCTGTAGGGCGGCACCACGCCGACATGCACTTCGCCGGTCACGCGGTCGACGATCTTGGTCGACTTGCCGATGAACACGCCCATGGACAGCACGCTGCCCCGGCCGACGCGGACGCCCTCGACCACTTCGGACCGTGCGCCGATGAAGCAATCGTCCTCGATGATCACCGGGTCGGCCTGCAACGGCTCCAGCACGCCGCCGATGCCGACGCCGCCGGACAGATGCACCTTCTTGCCGATCTGCGCGCAGCTGCCCACCGTCGCCCAGGTGTCGACCATCGTGCCCTCGCCGATATGCGCGCCGATGTTCACGAAGCTGGGCATCAGCACGACGTTCTTGCCGATGTACGAACCCTGCCGCACGATCGCGCCGGGCACTGCGCGGAAACCGGCAGCGCGGAAATTATCCTCGTCCCAGCCGGCGAACTTGCTGGGCACCTTGTCCCACCACACGCCGCCGCCGGGCGCTTCGATCAGCTGGTTGTCATTGAGGCGGAAGGACAGCAGCACCGCCTTCTTCAGCCACTGGTTCACCTTCCACCCGTCGCGCGTGGATTTCGCGACGCGCTCGGCCCCCCGGTCGAGCTTGGACAGCACCTCGTCCACCGCCTCGCGGACCGGGCCGTCCGTGAAATAGCCGATATTCTGTCGGTCCTTCCATCCGGCGTCGATCGCCGCCATCAATTCTTCTCGTGTCATGCATATTCCCCCGTGATCTTTGCCAGGAACGGCGTCAGGTGGTCGGTTTCGTAATCGATGAAATCGGGATGGTGGCCATGGTCGCCGGCCTCCGAGCCGTTATTGACCCAGATCGTCGTCATGCCGATCGCCTTGGCGGGCTTCAGATTGCGGGCCATATCCTCGAAAAAGGCGGCGCGGCCCGGCTCCACGCCATGCGTCGAACACAGCATCGCATAGCCCGAAGGATCGGGCTTGGGCACATATTGGCAGGCGTGGATGTCGTGGATCAGCTCGAACGCGCCTGCCAGCCCCAGCCGGTCCAGCACCCGCCCCGCATAATCGGCGTCGCCATTGGTGAAGATCAGCCGCCGTCCCGGCAGCGCGTCGATCGCGGCATTGAGCGCCGGATCGACCTCCAGCCGGTCCATCGAGATGTCATGCACATAATCCAGGAAGGCGCGCGGCTCGATGCCATGATGATGCATCAGCCCCGACAGCGTCGTGCCATGCTCCAGAAAATAGCGCTTCTGCGTTTCCCGCGCGACCGCCGGGTCGCACCCCAGCAGCCCCTGGATGAACTCGCCCATCTTCACATCGATCAGGGCGAACAGGTCCGCCTTCGCCGGGTAGAGCGTGTTGTCCAGATCGAAGATCCAGCAGTCTACATGGGTCAGGTCGCGCCGCATCGAAAGGCGGACCTAATATGCCTTCCGAAATGGAGCAAGCGGCCCGGCGCATTTCATGTGCATGTGCGAAACGATCTGTCTCATTCACAAACAGGTGGTTCGCTGTCCGTGTAGAACAGCTGCACCGCATCCCACGCCTCTTGCGCACTCTCGACCCAGGTGATGAGATTGAGGTCGCTGGGCGCGATCACGCCCTCGTCCACCAGCGCCTCGAAATCCACCACTCGCGTCCAGAAATCGCGTCCGAACAACAGGATGGGGATCGGCTTCATCTTGCCGGTCTGGATCAGCGTCAGCAGTTCGAAGAACTCGTCGAACGTGCCGAAGCCGCCGGGAAACACCGCCAAAGCCCGCGCGCGCAGCGTGAAGTGCATCTTGCGCAGTGCGAAATAGTGGAACTGGAAACTGAGGTCCGGCGTCACGAAGCGATTGGGGGCCTGCTCGTGCGGCAGGACGATGTTCATGCCGATCGTCTGCGCCCCGACATCGGCCGCGCCGCGATTCGCCGCTTCCATGATCGAGGGGCCGCCGCCCGAGCACACGACGAAATGCCGGCAGCCGTCATCGCGCTGCGGATAGCCCGCCGCGATACGGGCGAGCTTGCGCGCTTCCTCATAATAGACTGCCTTCTTCCCCAGATTTTCGGCGATCCGCTTCTGCTGCGGCGTGGTCGCCGCATCGATTCGCGCCTGCACCTGATCCGGCTCGGGGATGCGGGCGGAGCCATAGAAGACGAAGGTCGACTCGATCCGCGCCTCGTCCATCAGCAACTGGGGTTTCAGCAATTCCAGCTGGAACCGCACCGGGCGCAGATCCTCGCGCAGCAGGAATTCGGTGTCCTGAAAGGCCAGCTTGTAGGCGGCGCTCTGCGTCTGCGGGGTGCCCACCGCCTTGCGGGCATCGGCCGCTTCCTGGCGGGCGGGGCGGAATTTGGGTTCTTCGATTTCTTTACGTGTCATCGCGAGGAGTTAGGCTTCGCTGACGGGCTTGCCAAGTCTCAGCGGCAAAAGCCGCCTTTTCCACCCATGTCGAAATGCAGGTGGTCGCGATGCGCCGCGTTATAGTCCGGGCTGAGCACCACGCTGAATCGTTTGCAGGCGCTGGCATGGATCACTTGCAGAAACTGCCGCGTCTTGCGGTCGCCGTCCCAATCATCCTTGATGCTGATCCTGCGCCCGTCCGCCAGCCGGAAGGCGGCGACATCGACCGCATTGCCGCGCGCATGCTCGGACAGCTTGGAACTGCCCGCGATCGGCCGGCAATTATAAGTCCCCATCGATTCGATCTTCACGACCTCGCTGCCCAATATGGCGCGCGCCGCCGGCTGCACGCCATAGCGCGCCCAGGCCGCGAAATTCGCCGCCAGACCGCATGTCATCGCCCCTAGATTGGTCGCGGGCACGCCGAAATCGAGCAGTTTCACGCCGTTCAGCACCGAACAGCCGCCGCCGAAGCGCTGGTCGGGCAGGGGGGTGAAGGCCACCGCCTGCGATTCGAGTTTCGACAGGCACATGCGCTGGTCGGGCGATGGCGGGACGGGGCGGGATGCGCGCGGCGGCGCTTTCGAAATCGATCGCCCGCGCGGCACGACATCGCCGCCGCACGCCGCCAGCGTCAGGCTCAGCCCGACCAGCACTCCCGTCGCCGCCCGCATCGCAATCCCGCTTTTCCGCCGCTGATCCTGCATAACGGCCTGTTTACCATTCCGAACCTTGACGAAAGGTAACCGGCTCCACTCGGCTCGTCCGACCACAAGGGCGCTTGACTGTTAAACTTTTGCCGCTAGTGCCGCCGACGGGCCACGCGGTCCCAACGCCGCGCGCGCTCTCTGCAAGGAGAAGCATGACATGACTGAACTGACTGCCGTTGACGCCACTATTGCGCCCGCTGAAAAGCCCGCTACCCGTCCGGCCCGCCCCTTCTTTTCTTCCGGTCCCTGCGCCAAGCCTCCGGGCTGGAGCGCCGACAAGCTCGCGACCCAGTCGCTCGGCCGCTCGCACCGCGCCAAGATCGGCAAGACCCGCCTGGCTTACAGCATCGACCTGATGCGCGAGTTGCTGAACCTGCCCGACACGCACCGTATCGGCATCGTGCCCGGTTCGGACACCGGCGCCTTCGAAATGGCGATGTGGACGATGCTGGGCGCGCGCCCCGTCACCACGCTCGCCTGGGAGAGCTTCGGCGAGGGCTGGGTTACGGACGCCGCCAAGCAGCTCAAGCTCGACCCGACCGTCGTCCGCGCCGACTATGGCCAGCTGCCGGACCTGACCACCGTCGACTTCAGCAACGACGTGCTGTTCACCTGGAACGGCACCACCTCGGGCGTGCGCGTGCCGAACGCCGATTTCATTCCCGCCGACCGCGAGGGCCTGACCTTCGCCGACGCGACCAGCGCCGTCTTCGCCTATGACATCGACTGGGCCAAGATCGACGTCGCCACCTTCTCCTGGCAGAAGGTGCTGGGCGGCGAGGGCGGTCATGGCGTCCTCATCCTCGGCCCGCGCGCCGTCGAGCGTCTGGAAACCCACACGCCCGCCTGGCCGCTGCCCAAGGTCTTCCGCCTGATGGCCAAGGGCAAGCTCGCCGAAGGCGTGTTCAAGGGCGAGACGATCAACACCCCCTCCATGCTGGCGGTCGAGGACGCGATCTTCGCGCTGGAATGGGGCAAGTCGCTCGGCGGCCTCCAGGGCCTGATCGCCCGTTCGGACGCCAACGCCGCTGCTCTGGACAAGATCGTGGCGGACCGCGACTGGCTCGGCCATCTCGCCGTCGACCCGGCGTCGCGCTCGAAGACCAGCGTTTGCCTGACTGTCGAGGGCGCCGACGAAGCCTTCATCAAGGCCTTCGCCGCCCTCCTCGAAAAGGAAGGCGCCGCCTATGACGTCGCGGGCTATCGCGACGCCCCGGCGGGTCTGCGCATCTGGTGCGGCGCCACGGTCGAAATCGCCGATATCGAGGCGCTCGGCCCCTGGCTCGACTGGGCCTATGCCACGGCGAAAGCTGCTTAAATTCTCTGCGTCACCCCGGGCTTGACCCGGGGTCCCGCTTCTTCTTCACGCCGTCCGCAAGCGCGGGACGGCGAAGCACAGGACAAATCCCATGCCCAAGGTACTCATTTCCGACAAGATGGACCCCCGCGCCGCCGCGATCTTCCGCGAACGCGGCGTCGAGGTCGACGAAATCACCGGCAAGACCCCCGAAGAGCTGATGGCGATCATCGGCCAGTATGACGGCCTCGCCATCCGCTCCTCGACCAAGGTCACGAAGGAGATTCTCGAGCACGCCACCAACCTCAAGGTCATCGGCCGCGCCGGCATCGGCGTCGACAATGTCGACATCCCGGCCGCGTCGGCCAAGGGCGTGATCGTCATGAACACGCCGTTCGGCAACTCCATCACCACCGCCGAACATGCCATCGCGCTGATGTTCGCGCTCGCGCGCCAGTTGCCGGAGGCGAACGCCCAGACGCAGCAGGGCCTGTGGCCCAAAAACGGTTTCATGGGCGTGGAAGTCACCGGCAAGACGCTGGGCCTGATCGGCGCGGGCAATATCGGTTCGATCGTCGCGACCCGCGCGCTCGGCCTCAAGATGAAGGTCGTCGCCTTCGATCCCTTCCTGACGCCCGAGCGCGCCGTGGAAATGGGCGTGGAAAAGGCCGATCTCGACACGCTGCTGGCGAAGGCCGACTTCATTACCCTGCATACGCCGCTGACCGACCAGACCCGTAACATCCTCTCGAAGGAAAATCTGGCCAAGACCAAGAAGGGCGTGCGCATCATCAACTGCGCGCGTGGCGGCCTGATCGATGAGGCGGCGCTCAAGGACGCGCTCGATTCGGGCCAGGTCGCGGGCGCGGCGCTCGACGTGTTCGAAACCGAGCCGGCCAAGGATTCGCCGCTGTTCGGCACCCCCAACTTCATCTGCACCCCGCATCTGGGCGCGTCGACCAATGAAGCGCAGGTCAATGTCGCGCTTCAGGTCGCCGAGCAGATGGCCGACTTCCTCGTCTCGGGCGGCGTCACCAATGCGCTGAACGTGCCGAGCCTGTCGGCCGAGGAAGCCCCCAAGCTCAAGCCCTATATGGCGCTCGCCGAACGTCTGGGCAGCCTGATCGGCCAGCTCGAAGGTGACCAGATCACCGGCGTCGCGGTCGAGGTCGAAGGCCATGCCGCCGAACTCAACCAGAAGCCCATCACCGCCGCCGTTCTCGCCGGCCTGATGCGCGTCTATTCGGACACGGTGAACATGGTCAACGCGCCCTTCCTGGCGAAGGAACGCGGCCTCGACGTGCGCGAAGTCCGTCACGAGCGCGAAGGCGACTATCAGACGCTGGTGCGCGTCACCGTCTCCACCGACGCGGGCGACCGCTCGGTCGCCGGCACGCTGTTTGGCCACGCCGCGCCGCGTCTGGTCGAACTCTACGGCATCAAGGTGGAAGCCGACCTCGCCGGCACGATGCTCTACATCGTCAACCAGGACGCGCCCGGCTTCATCGGTCGCCTCGGCAGCACGCTGGGCCAAGCGGAAGTCAATATCGGCACCTTCCACTTGGGCCGTCGCAGCCAGGGCGGCGAAGCCGTGCTGCTGCTCTCGGTCGACGGCGCCGTCACCGAACCGCTGCGCTGGGAAATCTGCAACCTTGCCGGCGTGAAGACGGTGAAGCTGTTGCGCTTCGCCTGACATTAAAGCCCTCCCCCCTCGGGGGGAGGGTTGGGAGAGGGGGAGCAACGGTGCGTCTGGACCCGAAGCTCAAGGAGCGCGCCAAGGCCATGCGCTCCAACCCCACCCCCGCCGAACAGAAAATGTGGCTCGCCCTGCGCGCCAACCGCTTCGAAGACCAGCAGTTTACGCGCCAGACCATCATCGCGCCCTATATCGTCGATTTCGCGTCCAGGGCCGATCACCTCATCATAGAGATTGATGGGGATACACATCCCGCCGAAGATCGCTATGACGCGCGCAGAACCGAATTTCTGGAATCACTGGGGTATCGCGTGCTGCGCTTTGGTAACAACGAAGTGATGGGGAATCTGGAGGGCGTGTTGAGCATCGTCTCCGAAGCGTTGCGCGCTTCCCCCTCTCCCAAACCCTCCCCCCCGAGGGGGAGGGCTTAACGGTGACCATTCCCCCCGGCCTCCTGCCCGAAGGCTTGTCCGACCGCCTGCCGCCGCAGGCCGAAGCCTCCGCGCGCCTCACGCGCCGCGTGCTCGATGCGGTCGCGACCCATGGTTATGAGCGGGTCATGCCCCCGCTCGCGGAGTTCGAGGACACGCTGACCCAGCGCCTCAAGTCCACCCGCGCGCAGGACCTTCTCCGCGTCGTCGATCCGGTGTCGCAGCGCACGCTCGCTTTACGCCCGGACATGACCGCGCAGGTCGGCCGCATCGCCTCCACCCGCCTTGCCCATGCCGCGCGTCCGCTGCGCCTGTCCTATGCCGGCCCGGTGATTCGCCTGAAGGCCGGCCAGCTCCGCCCGGAGCGGGAGCGCATGCAGGTCGGCGCCGAACTCATCGGCACGGACAGCGTCGCCGCCGCCGTGGAGATCGTGAACGTCGCGATCGCCGCGCTCCAGGCCGCCGGCGTCACCGGCATCACCATCGATTTCACCCTGCCCGATCTGGTCGATGCGCTCGCCGCCGGCCCCCTGCCGCTGGAACCGGCCAGCGTCGAAGCGGTGAAGACCGAACTCGACGCCAAGGACGCCGGCGCGCTTGCCGCGCTGGGCAAGGCGGCCGCCGCCTATCTTCCCCTCATGGAGGCAACCGGGCCGTTCCACGCCGCGATGGACCGGCTGGAGGCGCTCAGCGAAGCCCTGGGCGGCGCCATCGACAGCCGCACCCAGGGTTTGCGCGCGATCGCCCGGCCGATCGGCTGGGACATTACCCTGACCCTCGACCCGACCGAGCGCCACGGTTTCGAATATCAGAACTGGTTCGGCTTCTCGATCTTCGCGGACGGCTTCGTCGGCGAGATCGGCCGGGGGGGCAGCTACGCCATTGTCCGCGCCGATGGCACGGAAGAGCCGGCGATGGGCTTCTCGCTCTATCCCGACCCGCTTATCGACGCGGGCTTCGGCGGCGCGGCGGTCAAGCGGCTGTTCCTGCCGCTCGGCCATGATGAAAGCCGCGCGACGGCGCTGCGGGCGGAAGGCTGGGTGACGATCGCGGCGCTCTCCGAAGCCGATGACGGCCGGGCGCTCCACTGCGACCACTGGCTGAACGGCGCGGAGCCGGCCGCCTACTGAGCACCCCACCACCGTTCGTTTCGA
>JBIIEH010000037.1:0-40012 GCA_044237945.1 Sphingobium sp.
ACTACGCTCGAAACGAACGGAGGGTGTTACTCTCGCGCCTTCCGCGCGTCGAAATCGGCCCGCGCGCGCTCGATTCGCTCCAGATGCGCCGCCGCCCACTGCCACACGCCGCAAAAGGCTTCGCTCAGGCTCAACCCCAGGTCCGTCAGCCGATAATCCACGCGCGGCGGGATCACCGCATGCACCGTGCGGATCACCAGCCCGTCGCGCTCCATCTGCCGCAGTGTCTGCGTCAGCATCTTCTGGCTGATCCCCTCGACCAGCCTGCCGATCCGCGTGAAACGCAGTTCGCCATGCTCCTCCAGCACGTCCAGGATCAGCATCGTCCATTTGTCGGCGACACGGCCGATCACCTGCGTCACCAGCGTCTCCACGCGCGGGTCCATCTCAGGCCATTCGGGGTGAGCGAGTGCGTTACTTTCCATAAGGTGCGTATAAATCTTTCGCGCGCCTTCTTCAAACCGGAGAGCGCATGCGTAGATGGAGGGGCAACACAGCTATCCCAAGGAGAACTGACATGCGCCCCACCAACAACACCATTCTCATCACCGGCAGCACCTCCGGCATCGGCCGCGCGCTGGCCGAACGTTTCCACGCCCAGGGCAACAAGGTGATCATCGCCGGCCGCCGCCAGCCTCTGATCGACGAGATCGTCGCCGCCCATCCCGGCATGGCGGGCTATGCCGTGGACATGAACGACGCCGCCGGCACGCAGGCGTTCGTCGATCAGGTGCTGGCCGATCATCCCGACCTCAATGTCGTGATGGTCAATGCCGGCATCATGCGCGGCGAGAAAGTGTCGGCGAAGCGCGACCTCACCGACGCGCAGGAAACGATCGAGACCAACCTGATCGCCCCGATCCGCCTGATCGACGCCTTCGTCGATCATCTCTCCGCCCAGCCCAATGCGGCATTGGTCACCGTCTCGTCGGGCCTCGCCTTCGTGCCGCTGGCCGCCACCGCGACCTATTGCGCGACCAAGGCGGCGATCCACAGCTACTCCGTCTCGCTGCGCCATGCGCTGAAAGGCAAGGTGGAGGTAATCGAACTGATCCCGCCCGCCGTCCAGACCGACTTGACCCCCGGCCAGTCCACCCGCGAGGGCTATATGCCGCTCAAGGATTTCATCGACGAGGTGATGCAGCTCTTCACAATCGATCCGACCCCGGCCGAAATCCGCGTCAACAATGTCGCCTTCCTGCGCGATGCGGAGGGGGAAGGGCGCTTCGACCAGACTTTTGTGACGCTCAACGCCCATTATGAGCAGGTCACCGGCCTAACCGCCTGAAAGCACCCGCTCGATCCACTGATCGACGATGGCGGTGCCGGGATAATCGGCATCGCCCATCGATCGGTTGATCTCCATATGCCCGCGCAGCCCCTTGCCCTCCAGCGCATGCACCTCGACCGGCGTGCCCGCCTTCTTTAACGCCGCTGCCAGTGCCTCAGACTGCGCCGTGCCATCCGCCCGGTCGACATGCAGGATCAGGAAGGCCGGCGCATTGGGCCTGGCGGCATGCAGCGTTGGCGACAGCGCCTTCTGCCGCGCCGGATCGGTCCCGAACGCCTGTTCATAAGTGCCGCTCATGAAGCGCCCGCCCTGCGCCATCTGCCCCGCCACATCATAGGCCGCGCCGTCCAGCGGAATGACCCCGTGCACCGCATCGGGCTGCAACCCGGCCTTCGCGAAATAGCGCATGTCGGTGCCCACCAGCGCCACCAGATGCGCGCCCGCGCTATGCCCCATCAGGATGATGCGGTTCGGATCGAAGCCCAGTTCGCCCGCCCGCTTGCGCAGCGCCGCCAGCGCGTCGGCCACATCCTGAGCCTGTTGCTCGACGCTCGCCCCCGGCACCAGCCGATAGTTGATCGACGCAAAGGCATAGCCCTCGCCGGTGAAATGCTCCACCTTGGCCGCGCCGGTCGCATTGTCCTTGTCGCCGCGCTTCCACCCGCCGCCATGCACGAAGACGATCAGCGGCGCGCCGGCCTTCGCCGCCTTCCAATAGGTCAGCGTCTGCAACGGGTCCTTGCCATAGGCCATCGCCTCGCCGCCGGTCGCGGCGTCGGCCTGCATGCGCTGCTCCATCCGCGCGCGCCATCGCTCGCGCATCGTCTGCGCCTCCGCGACGGATGGCAGGGTCAGGATACAGGCCAGGGCCAGCAATGTGCGCATAAATGCTCTCCGTCATGCCCCCGCGCCGCCGCTTCTGACGAAGGCGCAGGCCGCCGAAAACCCCCATCCGGGTATCAAAGTGTAACGCTCGCGCCTTGACGCGCGCGCCCCATGGGGCTAACCGCCGCCCCGCATCCGGGCTACGGCCTGTTCATCCCCCCTGTGCCGCCGAGTCCCGTCGAAGGGCGCGCACGGGTCCGCGCGGCGGGCGGAGGACTGTATCCAATGGCCAATGTGACCGTGATCGGCGCCCAGTGGGGCGACGAGGGCAAGGGCAAGATCGTCGACTGGCTCGCCGAGCGCGCCGACGTCGTCGCCCGTTTCCAGGGCGGGCACAATGCCGGCCACACCCTCGTCGTGGGCGAGAATGTCTACAAGCTCTCGCTGTTGCCCTCGGGCATCGTGCGCGGCACGCTGTCGGTGATCGGCAACGGCGTCGTGCTGGATCCCTGGCATTTCCGGGACGAAGTGGCGAAGCTGAAGGGGCAGGGCGTCGCCATCACCCCCGACAATCTCCAGATCGCCGAAACCTGCCCGCTGATCCTGCCCTTCCACCGCGACCTCGACGGCCTGCGCGAGGATGCATCGGGCGCGGGCAAGATCGGCACCACCCGACGCGGCATCGGCCCGGCCTATGAGGACAAGGTCGGCCGCCGCGCGATCCGTGTGTGTGATCTTGCCCATCTCGATGATCTGGGACCCCAGCTCGATCGCCTGACCGCCCATCACGACGCCCTGCGCGCCGGCTTCGGCGAACCGCCGATCGACCGCGCCGCGCTGATGGCGGAGCTGACCGACATCGCCGGCTTCATCCTGCCCTTCGTCAAGCCGGTCTGGCTGACCCTCAACAAGGCGAAGGCACAGGGCAAGCGCATCCTGTTCGAGGGCGCGCAGGGCACCCTGCTCGATATCGACCACGGCACCTATCCCTTTGTCACCTCGTCCAACACGGTCGCGGGCACCGCCGCCAGCGGCACCGGCCTTGGCCCCAGCGGCGCCGGCTTCGTCCTCGGCATCACCAAGGCGTACACCACCCGCGTCGGTTCCGGCCCGTTCCCCAGCGAGCAGGACAATGATGTCGGCGAGCGCCTGGGCACGCGCGGTCATGAATTCGGCACCGTCACCGGCCGCAAGCGCCGCTGCGGCTGGTTCGACGCCGTGCTGGTGCGCCAGTCGGTCGCGGTCTCGGGCGTCACTGGCATCGCCCTCACCAAGCTCGACGTGCTCGACGGCTTCGAAGAGCTGAAGATCTGCACCGGCTACCGCATCGGCGATCAGACCTTCGACTATCTCCCCGCCCACGCGCAGGACCAGGCGAAGGCCGAGGCGATCTACGAAAGCATCCCCGGCTGGCCCGACACCACGGCCGGCGCGCGCAGCTGGGCCGAGCTCCCCGCCCAGGCGATCAAATATATCCGCCGCATCGAGGAACTGATCGGCTGCCCGGTCACCCTCGTCTCGACCAGCCCCGAGCGCGAGGACACCATCCTCGTGCGCGATCCCTTCGCGGACTGACCCCCATGGCCGAAGGCAAGTTCGAACGCCACAAACAGCCCTGGACCCCCGACGAGGTCCAGAAGCTGCACACGCTGGCGAAGAAAGGCATGGCCTTGAAAGCCATCGCCAAGGCGCTCACCCGCAGCGAGGAATCCACCAAGGCCCGCGCCAAGCAGGACGGGCTGAACATCGCGAAATTGCGCTGACGCGCGGCGACAGGAGCGCGATGCGAAACATGTTCCCCCTCCCGCTTGCGGGAGGGGGTTAGGGGGTGGGCCTGTAACGTGGACGTCGCGCCAGCCACACCGCTGCGACCGAATTCCCTGTACTCAAAATCTCGACGTTCCTCTCGCAGATAGTGAGGGTCCGAACATCTAAAAATGGCCAATGAAAGCTAGGCTGCGATCGGTCACCAGTCGCTTCGTCGAGCTTGCTGGTAGAAATACCGCCACGCAAAGCTAAGAGGAAAAAGAAGCGCGAGAGCGGTGAGGCCGCCGCAAATTCTGCCCCATTCACGCTCGACAAGCGAGCAGAGGATGGCGACCAAGAATAGTGCCGAAAAACCTATTATATCGACCAAAATCTTTTTCATGCCGCCTCTTTCGAATCAAGCCGGGCTATCGAAACTTCTCATCCTAGCATTAAAAATCACGAATTCTGTTCAGCGATCTCACGCTGACTCATTGCCGAAGCCACTATTGTTCTGCCCTGCAGCTCCACCATCTTGCCGCCCGCGTGCCAAGCTGCAACAACCCCCGCATGGCCCTGAACATCCTCCTCCTCTACGGCTCCTATCGCACCAACCGCATGGGCATCCGCCTCGCCGACTATATGATCGGCGGCTTCGAAGCGCTCGGCCACAAGGCAGAGCTGATCGACGCAAAGGCGGTCGACCTTCCCATGCTCGACCTGCGCTACAGCGACTATCCACCCGGCGAAGCGCCCGCCGCCATGGCCGCACTGGCCGAGCGCCTGACCGCCGCCGACGCCTTCGTGTTCGTCGCGGGCGAGTATAATCGGGGCCTACAACCGGGCCTCAAGAATCTGGTCGACCATTATCTCAAGGAGTTCGACGGCCGCTTCGCCGGCATCGCCAGCTACTCCGCCGGCCGCTTCGCCGGGGTCAACAGCCACGCCGCCTGGACGGTGACGCTCAACGCCATGGGCATGCTCGTCATCCCGGAGCGCCTGTCGGTCGGCCAGATCGGCGAAACGCTGGACGAAGCCGCGACCCCGCAGGGCGCAGGCGGCGCAGCGCTGGAACGCGGCTTCACCAGCTTTGCAAAAAGCCTGACCTTCTGGGCGGAGGCGGCAAAAGCCCGGCGCTGACCGCGCCGGCGCCTAGCCCTTACGCTCGTCGTCCACCATATCCGACGCCAGCTCCAGCCCCGCGCGTCCGCCCGAAGCCGTGTGCGCCGGGGCCTTGGGATGCTGCACATCGTCGGGTTCCTCGACCTCCAGCATGCCTTCCCACTTGGTGATGACCGACGTGGCGATCGCGTTGCCCAGCACGTTGGTCGCGGTGCGGCCCATGTCCATGAAGTGGTCGACCGCCAGGATGAAGGCGATGCCCTCGACCGGCAGGTCGAACTGGCCCAGCGTCGCGGCGACCACCACCAGCGACGCGCGCGGCACTGCGGCGATGCCCTTGCTCGTCACCATCAGCACCAGCAGGATCGTGATCTGCGTGGAGATCGGCAGGTCGATGCCATAGGCCTGCGCGATGAAGATCGTCGCGAAGGTCGAATACATCATCGATCCGTCCAGATTGAACGAATAGCCCAGGGGCAGCACGAAGCTGTAGATGCGGCGCGGAATGCCGAAGCGGTCGAGCTGCTCCAGCATCTTGGGATAGGCCGCCTCCGACGATGCGGTGGAGAAGGCGATCAGGATCGGCTCGCGCACATAGCGGATCAGCTTGAACATCCGCCGCCCGAGGAAAATCGCCCCGGCGCAGAACAGCAGCGTCCACAGGATGAGAAGCGCGATATAGAATTCGCCGACCAGCTCGCCATAGGTCTTGAGGATGCCCAGGCCGTTCTCCGTCACCGAAGACGCCAGCGCGCCGAACACCGCGAACGGCGCGACGCGCATCACATAGCCCGTCACCTGCAGCATCAGCTCGACCATCGCCTCGATCACGACGACGATCGGCTTGCCCTTCTCGCCGATGGCGGTCAGCGCCACGCCCACGAACAGCGAGAAGACGACGATCTGGAGGATCGAATTGTCCGCCATCGCCCCGATCATGGATGTCGGGAACACGTGCAGGATGAAGTCGCGGAAATTGAGCGCCTCGGTGCTGACGCCCGATTCGGCGCCACTGCGCACCAGGTTCAGCCCTTCGCCCGGCGCGAAGAAATTGACGAGGATCAGGCCCAGGGTCAGCGAGATCAGGCTGGCGATGATGAACCAGGCAAGCGCGCGCCCGCCGATCCGCCCCAGCGCCGCGCTGTCGCCCATATGCGCGATGCCCGCGACCAGCGTGGAAAACACGAGCGGCGCGATAATCATCTTGATAAGGTGCAGAAAGATGTCGGCCAGCAGGTGGAAATAGCCCGCCACGTCCTTGGCCAGTATCTCGTCGCCGCCGGTCCAGCGATTGGCGATGAAACCGACGATGATGCCCAGCACCATGCCCGCCAGAATATAGGCCGTCAGTTTATTCCGCATGCTTGTCCCTTAACCCGGCCCCCGACAGGCCATCACGTCTATCAGTCGCCGGACAGGCCCGCAATCGGGCGCACCGGCGTCATACAGGCAAGACGAACGAGAACGGAGAGTCCGCGTCAAGCTGTTGGCGCGCGCTTATGGATAAAGCAGTCCCTCGCTCCATCCCTCGCTCGTTCGCTCAAACAGCCGCCGCTCGTGCAGCCGATGCTCGCGGTCCTGCCAGAATTCGATCCGTTCCGGCGCAAGGCGAAAGCCCGACCAGTGCGGCGGGCGCGGCACTGGTCCGCCCTCGAACCGCGCGCTCACCTCTTCGAATCGCGCCATGAAGACCTCGCGGGAGGGCAGGGGCCGGGACTGGTCGGACGCCCAGGCCCCCAGCTGGCTGTCGCGCCCGCGCGTCGCGAAATAGGCGTCGGCGGTGGCGTCATCGACCGACCCGACCGCGCCCTCGATCCGTATCTGCCGCCGCAGCGACTTCCAGTGGAACAGCAAAGCCGCATGCGGATTGGCGAACAGCTCGCCGGCCTTCCTCCCCTCGAAATTGGTGTAGAACAAAAAGCCGTCCACCCCATGCCCCTTCAGCAGCACCATCCGCGCCGACGGTCGGCCGCGCGCGTCGGCGGTCGCCAGCGTCATCGCGTTGCTGTCGTTGATCTCGGTCTCGCGCGCCTCGGCATACCATTGGTCGAACAGAAGGAAGGGATCGGTCATGGCGGACGCCTTACGCCTGCGGAAACAGGCTGTCGACATGGGAGCGGCTATCCGCCAGAGTCCTTGAACAGCCGGGCGTCTTCCTCCACATAGCCGGCTAGTGATGTTTTTTTGCAACAGGTAAGTGATCCGATGGCGGCCGACCCCTATTCCATCCTCGGCGTGGCGCGCGGCGCGAGCGAGGCGGAGATCAAGTCCGCCTATCGCAAGCTCGCCAAGGAGCTGCACCCGGACAAGAACCGGGACAATCCCAAGGCCGCCGACAAATTCTCCGCCGCGACCAACGCCTATGACCTCTTGTCGGACAAGGACAAGCGCGCCCGCTTCGACCGGGGGGAGATCGACGGCGACGGCAATCCCACGGCGCCTTTTGGATTTGGCGGCGGCGGCCCGCGCGGTCGGCCGGGCCAGCAGGGCGGCGGCTTCGAATATAACGAAGGCGCAGATTTCGGCGATATTTTCGAAGGGCTGTTCGGGGCCGGCGGCGGTCGCCAGCGCGCGGGCGGCGGCGGGTTCGGCGGTTTCGGCCGACAGGCTCCTCCGCCGCAAAAGGGCGCGAACGTCGCCTATCGTCTCGCCGTCCAGTTCATCGACGCCGCCACGCTCAGCCCGCAGCGCATCACGCTTCAGGACGGCAAGACGATCGACCTCAAGCTTCCCGCCGGGGTGGAGAGCGGCACGCAGATGCGCCTCTCGGGCAAGGGCCAGCCGGGACCGGCCGGGGCGGGGGACGCGATCGTCACGATCGAGGTCGTAAACCACCCCTTCTTCACGCGCGACGGCGACAATGTCCTGCTCGACCTGCCGATCACGCTGGACGAGGCGGTCAAGGGCGCGAAGGTCAAGGCCCCCACCGTGGACGGCCCGGTGATGCTCAGTGTCGCCGCCGGCTCCGGCTCGGGCAAGACGCTGCGCCTGCGCGGCCGGGGCTTCACCGGCAAGAACGGTACGCGCGGCGACCAACTCGTCACGCTCCAGATCGACCTGCCGGCCGACGACGCCGCGCTCAAGAGCTTCGTCGAAGGCTGGTCGGACGCCCGGCCCGTCCGCGCCCAACTCGGCGTCTGAAGCGTTAGGACGCGATGCCGGTCCAGTCGCCCCTGACCCCTGAATCGCGCCGCAAGCGGCTGCAACATCAGGCGTCCGAGCAACTGCACCGGCAGATCGACAAAATCCGCCCCGGCGTCCACGCGATGGAGGTCATCAAGCGGGTCGCGGTCGGCACGTATAGCGATGGATTCATCCACGCCGGTAACCTTGCCTATCTGTCGCTGATGACTTTGTTCCCCTTCTTCATCGTCGCGGCGGCGGTGGCCAGCATCTTCGGCCGATCGGAGGACGGGGTGCAGGCGGTCAACGCCTTTCTGGAGGCTGTGCCGCGCGGCGTCGGCGATGTCGTGCGCAAGCCCATTCAGGACGTGTTGCACGCCCGCTCCGGCCCGCTGCTCTGGCTGGGGGGGCTCGTCGGCCTGTGGACCGTGGGCAGCCTCATCGAAACGATCCGCGACATTTTGCGCCGCGCCTACGGCACGAAGAGCACGCGCCCCTTCTGGCATTATCGCCTGACCGCCATCGGCATCACCCTGGTCAGCGTGTTCGCGGTGATGTTCGCCTTTTCGATGCAGGTGTTCATCACCGGCGTCGACGAACTGCTGCACCGCGTCTTCCCCTTCGCCGACGAAGCGATCGGCCTGGTCGCTTCGCTCAAACTCGTGCCGATGGGCATTGTCGGCGTCGCGCTCTGGTCGCTGTTCGTCTCGCTCACCCCCACCGCCTACAAGGATCCGCGCTTCCCCAAATGGCCGGGCGCGGTGGCGACGGCGCTCTGGTGGTACGGCGTCATGCTGCTGCTGCCGCCCACCTTGTCGCTGCTGGGCGGCTATGACCGCACCTATGGCAGCCTGGCGGGCGTGATGATTACGCTCATTTTTTTCTTCCTCGTCGGGCTAGGCGTGGTAATTGGCGCGGAATTGAACGCGGCATTGGCGGAATTTCCCGAAGAGGAAGCGCAGCCTGGGTCGGCCGCGAAAGGGAACGGGACGAACACATGAACGGGTTGATGGCAGGAAAGCGCGGACTCATCATGGGTCTTGCGAACGAAAAGTCGCTGGCCTGGGGCATTTCGAAGGCGTTGCATGCCCAGGGCGCGGAACTCGCCTTCTCCTATCAGGGCGACGCGCTGGCCAAGCGCGTCAAGCCGCTGGCGGAGCAGCTGGGGTCGGACTTCCTGATCGATTGCGACGTGTCCGACATGGACAAGCTCGACGCCGCCTTCGCGGAGATCGAGGCGCGCTGGGGCAAGCTCGACTTCGTCGTCCACGCCATCGGCTTTTCCGACAAGAACGAGCTGCGCGGCCTCTATGTCGACACCAGCCTCGAAAACTTCCTGCTGACGATGAATATTTCCGCGTACAGCTTCGTCGCCGTCACCAAGCGCGCCCGTGCGCTGATGCCCGACGGCGGCGGCATCCTGACGCTCAGCTATTATGGCGCGGAAAAGGTCATCCCGCACTACAACGTCATGGGCGTCGCGAAGGCTGCGCTGGAAACCAGCGTCAAATATCTGGCGATGGACCTGGGTCCCGAAAATATCCGCGTCAACGCCATCTCCGCCGGCCCGATCAAGACGCTGGCGGCGTCGGGCATTGGCGACTTCCGCTACATCCTCAAGTGGAACGAGCTGAACAGCCCGCTGCGCCGCAACGTCACCATCGACGATGTCGGCGGATCGGCGCTGTATCTGCTGTCCGACCTGTCCTCGGGCGTGACCGGCGAAGTCCATCATGTCGACGCGGGCTACAATGTCATCGGCATGAAGGCCGAAGACGCGCCGGACATCGCGCTGGAGAAGTGACCCTTCGGGGGCAGGGGGGTCTATGAGCTTCAACACATTCGGACGCATCCTCCGCTTCTCGACCTGGGGGGAAAGCCATGGCCCCGCCATCGGCGCGCTCGTGGACGGCTGCCCGCCCGGCCTTGCCATCAGCGAGGCGGACCTCCAGCCCTTCCTCGACAAGCGCAAGCCCGGCACGTCCAAATTCACCACCCAGCGCCGCGAGCCGGACGAGGTGCGCATCCTCTCTGGCGTGTTCGAGGGAAAGACCACCGGCACGCCGATCAGCCTGATGATCGAAAATACCGACCAGCGCTCGAAGGATTATTCGGACGTCGCCAAAGCCTATCGCCCCGGCCATGCCGACTATGCCTATGACGCCAAATATGGCTTTCGCGATTATCGCGGCGGCGGCCGCTCCTCGGCGCGCGAAACCGCCAGCCGGGTCGCGGCCGGCGCGGTCGCCCGCCTGGTCATCCCGCAAGTCACCATCACCGCCTGGGTCAGCGCGATCGGCGGCGACGCCATCAATCCTGCGAATTTCGACCCGGCCGAAATCGCCAACAACCCCTTCTTCTGCCCCGACCCGCAGGCCGCGAAACGCTGGGAAAAGCTGGTCGACGACGCCCGCCTCGCCGGCTCCTCGCTCGGCGCAGTCGTCGAATGCGAAGCCACCGGCGTCCCCGCCGGCTGGGGCGCGCCGCTCTACGCCAAGCTCGACAGCGAACTCGCGGCCGCCATGATGAGCATCAACGCGGTCAAGGGCGTCGAGATCGGCGACGGGTTCGCCGCCGCCACCCTGCGCGGCGAGCAGAATGCCGACCCGATGCGCCCCGGCGATGACGGTCCGCAATTCCTCGCCAACCATGCCGGCGGCATTGCCGGCGGCATCTCCACCGGCCAGCCGGTGCGCCTGCGCGTCGCCTTCAAGCCGACCAGCTCCATCCTGATCCCGGTCGAGACCGTCACCCGCGACGGCCAGGCGTCGGACATCATCACCAAGGGTCGCCATGACCCCTGCGTCGGCATTCGCGGCGTGCCGGTGGTGGAGGCGATGATGGCGCTGGTCCTCGCCGACCAGAAGCTGCTCCACCGCGCCCAGTGCGGCGGGGCCTGACGCCCGCCTGCAACCACTTCGCCTGCGTCCGCGTTCTCCCTGACGAAAGCCGCGCCCTCCGCAATCTGTCGGACCGCGCGCACAATCAAGGAGACAGACCATGTCGCACCGCTGGATCATCGCCTGCGTCGCGCTGCTCGCCCCGCTCGCCGCGCAGGCGCAGATCACCACCGACTCCTCGATCGGCGCCGGCAGCGGCCGCGTAGTCGGCACCGGCGCGTCGAGCGCATCGGGCAACGCCGCCAGCATCGGCGCAACCGGCGATCGCCTGCCCGGCCGCATCGGATCGACCCTGCCGTCCGACAGCGCCCGTCGCTCCGGCATCGTCTCGCGCTCGCTGATTCCCGCGCAGGGACCCGCGCGCACCGGCCTGCTGGGCGGCGAGACATATGAGCGTCCAGGCGTTGCAGGCCGCCCCTATGCCGGCCCGCTCGTCACCCGCGATCCCGCGACCGACTCCTCTGCCGGCAACGCCACCCCCAGCATGAGCAATGGCACCGCCTACGACTCGACGCTGGCGCAGGCCGGGCAGGCCGCACGCGGCGGCGCGCCCGGCACCACCGGCGGCTTCGGCACGGACGCCGCCGATCCGCAGCCCTGACATGCGCCCAATCGCATTGGCCGGGCGACCAGCCGCCACGAAAAGACGAGACAAGGCAGCCGAACAGGCGTAGCTTGCCTCTCACGATCCTTTTCAAGGATGAGCGGCAACGCGAAAGCACGGGGAGCGTCACGACCTTAGAAAGGTTCGTATGACGGTCAAAGCGTCCCCTGAACGCCGCGACACGGCCCGGTGCGCTTGCGCATCGGGCCTTATCATTTGTACCCGATACGCTTGCGTATCGGCCCTTATCGTTTCCGACAGGAAACAACCTCGCCACCCTGACGTTATCACGTAAGACACGCGACCACGCGATCAGGGGGACCACATAGGTTGATACAGGCCGCGACCGCGTTTCTGGCGCATTATCGGGCGGAAATCGGCCTGCTGATCCTCGCCATCATGTTCATCGAATTCGTGCGTGAACGCTATTCGCCCACGGTCGTCGCGGTGCTGGGGGCCTGCGCCTATGCCGCGCTCGGCCTGCTCGACGAAAAGACGCTGTTCTCCGTCTTCTCCAACGGCGCGCCGCTCACCATCGGCGCGATGTTCGTGATATCGGGCGCGCTCATCCGCACCGGCGTCATCAACCGGGTGGCGGACATCATCATGACCCGCGCGGAAAAGCGCCCGCGCCTCGCCATTGTGGAGGTCATGCTGGGCGCGACCGTCGCCTCGGCCTTTCTCAACAACACGCCGGTCGTCGTCGTCCTCATCCCCATCATCTTCCGCCTGGCGCAGGTGACCGGCGTCCCGCTCAAGAAGCTGATGATGCCGCTCAGCATCGTCGCGGTGCTGGGCGGCTGCCTCACGCTCATCGGCACCTCGACCAACCTGATCGTCGCCGGCATTGCCGAGGAACAGGGCCTTGCCCCCTTCGGCATCTTCACGATCACGCCCTTCGGCCTCGCCGGCACGCTCGCCGGCCTCGTCACGCTGGTCGCGCTCGCCTTCCTGCTCCCCAGCGATCCGCCGGCGATCAGCGGCGAGGATGGCGGCAATGCGCAGGATTATCTGACCGAACTGGTCGTGCCGCAGGACAGCGAGCTGATCGGCCGGGACATCGGCTCGCTCACCGTCTTCGGCCGCTCCGCCGTGCTGCTCGGCCTCAAGCGCGCCGGCCAGATCCAGCGCGGCGACCTGTCGGAACAGGAACTGCATGCCGGCGACCGCCTGATCGTCCGCGCGGACGGCACGGCGGTCATGACGCTGCGGGAATCGGGCGACTTCGAACTCGGCATCGCCGCCGATTCGCAGACCAGCGCGCGCGAAGGCACCGTGATCGAAGCAATGGTCGCCCCCAGCCACCCCTCCATCGGCGAGCGTCTCGCCGACATCCCCTTCCTCCACGCTCTGCGCGTCCGCATCATCGGCATCAACCGATCGCGCCATCTGCCCGGCCCGGACCTGTCGGAGGCGCGCATTCGTGGCGCGGATCGACTGCTCATCGCCGGCAGCGACGACACGATGCGCGCACTGCGCGACAATCCCAACCTCATGGGCGTGGACATCAGCCGCACCCGCGCCTTCCGCCGCAACAAGGCGTGGATCGCGATAGTCGCCATGGCCGCCGTCATCGGCCTGTCCGCCTTCGACGTCATCGGCATCGGCCTCGCCGCCTTCGTCGCGGTCGGCGTGATTCTCGCCGCGCGCTGCATCGACGCAGAGGAGGCGTGGAGCGCGATCGACGGCGACGTGCTGATCCTCATCTTCGCCATGCTCGCGGTCGGCGTCGCCCTCGAACAGGCGGGCAGCGTCGCGATGATGGTCGGCTGGATCACCCCGCTGCTCACCGTCGCTCCCCACTGGAGCCTCGTCTTCATCATCTATTTCGCCGCCGTGATCCTGTCCGAGCTGCTCAGCAACAACGCCGTCGCCGCGCTGATGACGCCCATCGTCATCGCGCTCGCCCAGCAACTCGGCGTCGATCCGCGCCCGCTGGTCATCGCTCTGATGATCGGCGCATCGGCCTGCTTCGCCACCCCCATCGGCTACCAGACCAACGCCCTCGTCTACGCCGCCGGCGACTATCGCTTCGCCGACTTCGTCCGCATCGGCGTCCCGCTCAACATCATCGTCGGCCTCGCCGTCTGCTGCGCGCTGGTGGTGCTGAGCTAACGTCTACACCCCTCTCCTTTAGGGGAGGGGCAGCGAGACTTAACGAGCGCAGCGAGTTTTAGTCGCAGCGGGGTGGGGTATGGCGCAACCTCCCCCAAACGCACCACCGCCCCATCCAATCCCCCAACACCGGCCCTGTCCCCCACGCGCCCACCCTGCCACCAAAGCCTCCATGACCAGCCTCCCGATCACGCAAGTCGACGCCTTCGCGCACGCGCCCTTCACCGGCAATCCCGCCGCCGTCATGCCGCTCGATACGTGGCTCGACGACGCCACGCTGCAAGCCATCGCGGCGGAAAACAATCTCGCCGAAACCGCCTTCCTGATCCCGGCGGAAGGCGACGCCGACTATGAACTGCGCTGGTTCACGCCCGCCGTGGAGGTGAAACTCTGCGGCCACGCCACCCTCGCCAGCGGCCATGTGCTGATGCAGCAGGACAGCATCCGCTTCCGCACCCGCCACGCCGGCATCCTCACCGTCACGCGGCAGGCGGACGGCTACGCCCTCTCGCTTCCCGCCTGGGACATGGCGCCCCGCGCCCTGCCGGATCTCGCCGCAGGCCTTGGCGGCGCGCCGATCGAAAGCCACTGGCGCGACGGCGGCTACAGCCTGTTCCTGTTCCCCGACGCTGCCGCCGTCCGCGCCCTCGAACCCGATTTCGCGGCGCTCAGGAAACTGGGCGACATCATGCTCATCGCCACCGCAGCCGGCGAAGACACCGACATGCTCAGCCGCGTCTTCGTCCCCGGCGGCGGCATAGACGAAGACCCGGTCACCGGATCGGCCCATTGCCTGCTGACCCCCTTCTGGGCAAAACGCCTCGGCAAGACCGACCTCACCGCCTTTCAGGCATCGGCGCGCGGCGGCCATCTCGGCTGCCGTCTGGAAGGCGACCGAACGATCCTCACCGGCCAGTGCCGCACTATGATCGAGGGGCGGTTCTTCCTGTAGCGCCCCTCGTCAGCGCCGGATCACTCCCACTCGATCGTGCCGGGCGGCTTGCTGGTATAGTCATACACCACCCGGTTGATGCCCTTCACCTCGTTGATGATGCGCGTGGACACCCCGCTCAGGAAGGCCGCGTCGAACGGATAGATGTCCGCCGTCATGCCATCGGTGGAGGTCACCGCCCGCAGCGCGCACACGCTGTCATAGGTGCGATAGTCGCCCATAACGCCGACCGTCCGCACGGGCAGCAGCACCGCGAACGCCTGCCAGATCGCATCATACAGCCCGGCCTTGCGGATTTCGTCGAGATAGACCGCGTCCGCCTTGCGCAATATGTCGCAGCGTTCCTTGGTCACCTCGCCCGGAATGCGGATGGCCAGGCCCGGCCCCGGGAAGGGATGGCGGCCGACGAAGATGTCAGGCAGGCCCAGTTCCTTGCCCAGCACGCGGACTTCGTCCTTGAACAGTTCGCGCAGCGGCTCGACCAGCTTCATGTTCATGCGCTCGGGCAGACCGCCGACATTGTGGTGCGACTTGATCGTCACGCTCGGCCCGCCGGTGAACGACACCGATTCGATCACGTCGGGATAGAGCGTGCCCTGCGCCAGGAAATCCGCGCCGCCGATCTTCGCGGCCTCTTCCTCGAACACCGCGATGAACTCGCCGCCGATGAACTTGCGCTTCTTTTCCGGGTCAGTCAGGCCGGCAAGACCGCCCAGGAACCGCTCCTCCGCATTCACATGGACCAGCTTGATGCCATAATGCTCGCGGAACAGGCTGACGACCTGCTCCGCCTCGCCCAGCCGCATCAGGCCATGGTCCACGAACACGCAGGTCAGCTGGTCGCCGATCGCCTCATGGATCAGCACGGCGGCCACCGCCGAATCGACGCCGCCCGACAGGCCGCAGATCACGCGCCCTTCACCGACCTGTTCGCGGATTTCGGCGATCTTGACCTGCCGGAACTCCGCCATGGTCCAGTCGCCGGGGCAGCCGCAGACATGGCGCACGAAATTGGCGATCAGCTTGCCGCCATCGGGCGTATGCACGACCTCCGGGTGGAACTGCGTGCCGTAGAATTTGCGCTCCTCGTCGGCGATCACCGCGAAGGGCGCGCCGTCCGACACCGCCACGATGTTGAAGCCCGGCGCGAACTTCGTGACCTTGTCGCCATGGCTCATCCACACCTGATGCCGCTCGCCGACGCTCCACAGCCCGTCGAACAGCGCGCAGGGTTCGGTGACCGTCAGGAACGCCCGGCCGAACTCGCCGCCCTCTCCGGTCTCATGGCCCGGCCGCACTTCGCCGCCCAGCTGGTGGCTCATCACCTGCTGGCCATAACAGATGCCCAGGATCGGAATGCCCGCGTCGAACAGCGCCTGCGGCGCGCGCGGGCTGCCTTCCTCCGGCACGCCGGCCGGCGATCCGGACAGGATGATGCCGCGCGGCTTCATCCGCTCGAACGCGGCCTGCGCCTGGGTGAAGGGGGCGATCTCGGAATAGACGCCGGCCTCGCGCACGCGGCGCGCGATCAGCTGGGTCACCTGGCTGCCGAAATCGACGATGAGGATGGAATCCTGATGGGGCAGCGTCACGAGCATGCGCCTTTCTGGGTGCTGGAGGATTCGCGCCGCGTTAGTCGGACGGGCCAATCTTGTCCAGCGGAGCGCGCTCGGAAATGGCCAGCACCGCCGCCGCCGCAATCACGAGCGCGGCGATCAGGAAGCCCGTGCCGATGAACGGCAGCAGCGGATCAGGCCCCACCGACAGCGAATAGACCCAACCGAAGAACAGGGGCGAGGCGATCCCGGCGATAGCCCCCACGCTGTTGGTCGCGCCCTGCAACTGGCCCTGCTCCGATTCGGAGACATGCCGCGTCGCCAGCGCCTGCATCGTCGGCATGGCGAGGCCCCAGAGCGCATTGGGGAACATCGCCGCCACGAACAGCCAGCCGGTCGGGGCCAGCCCCATGCAGGCCAGCCCCACCGCACCACCGGCAAGACCGATCACCATCGTCGTGCGATCCCCCAGCCGCTTCACCACCGGCCCCACGATCAGCGCCTGCATCACCATGTCCAGCACGCCGGTCATGGCGAGCAACGTCCCCACCTGCCACGCCCCCCAGGCATAGCGGTCGGCGGCATAGAGCACGAACACGGCGGAAAAGATGTGGTGCGAAAAATAGAGCAGGAAGGCGACGATCGCGAGCCGCGACAGGTCGGGATGCGACCGCAGCAGCTTGAGCGCCCCGAACGGGTTGGCCCGCCCCCAGGAAAAGCCCATGCGCTTGTCCGCGCTCAGCGATTCGGGCAGCACGAACAGGCCGTAGAGAAAGGCCACGCCCGAAAGCCCCGCCGCCGCCCAGAAGGGCGCGCGCAGCGAAATCTCGCCCAGCACTCCGCCCAGCAGCGGCCCGGCCACGAACCCCGCACCGAACGCCGCGCCGACCAGGCCATAAGCCTTGGACCGCTCGGACGGCGGCGTGATGTCAGCGAGATAGGCGAAGGTCGTCGTGAAACTGGACGAGGTCACCCCGGCCAGCACCCGCCCGACCGCCAGCCACCACAGGTTCGGCGCGACCGCCATCAGCACGAAGTCGAGCGCCAGCCCCGCGACCGAGATCAGGATCACCGGCCGCCGCCCGAACCGATCGGAAAGCGACCCGATGATCGGCGAACAAAGAAACTGCATCAAGGCCCACAAAGCCACGAACAGCCCGTTCCACAGCCCCGCCGAACTGGTCGATCCCGCCAGCGTCTCGACCAGCTTGGGCAGCACCGGGATCACGATGCCCATCGACATGACGTCGAGCAGCGCCGTCACCAGGATGAAGGCGATCGCAGCGGCGCGGCGTGGGGGAGCGGATGGGGCGGTCATGACGGCTTCTTGTTATGGGCGCCGCCCTATAGCTTGGCCGTCAGCTGCGCACCAGCCGCGCGATGAAGAAGCCGTCCGTCCCGCCCTGTTCCGCCAGCACATCGGGCAGGGTCCGCACGAAGCCCTCGGCCGTCGGCGCGATCCCGGCGGGCAGTTCCTCCGCCCGCGCGGGCTGAACCGCGAAGTCGGGATGCGCCGCCAGAAACGCCGCGATCTGGTCCTCGCCCTCGGCCCGCTCCAGCGAGCAGGTCGCGTAAACCATCGTCCCTCCGCGCTTCAGCCACAGGGCGGCACGCGCCAGTAACTGGCCCTGCAATTCGGCCAATTCCTCGATCTGACGCGGGCCAATCCGGTGCAGCACATCGGGATGCCTGCGATAGATGCCGGTCGAGGTGCAAGGCGCATCGAGCAGGATCGCATCGGCCTGTTCAACAGGCTCCCAGGCACGCAGGTCACCGTGCAGTTCGTCGGCGGCAAGACCCGTGCGCGCCAGATTCTCCGACAACCGCTCCAGCCGCTTCTTCGACTGGTCGACCGCGCTGACCCGCCATCCGGCCGCCGCCAGCTGCATCGTCTTGCCGCCCGGCGCAGCGCACAGGTCGAGCACATGCCGCCCCTCGCCCGGTCCCAGCAGCCGCGCCGCGCAGGACGCGGCGATATCCTGCACCCACCAGGCCCCGTCCTTGAAACCCGGCAGCGTCGGCACCGGCGTCCCTTCGGGCAGGCGCACATGGCCGGGAGCCAGGCTCTCCCCCGCCAGCCGCTCGACCCACTCAGCCGTCTCTGCGGCGTTGCGCAGGCTAAGGTCCACCGGCGGCCGCACCGCATAAGCCCGCGCCGCCGCCTGCGGCATCGCCTCGCCCCATTGCGCTGCCCAGCGCTCGGCAACCTCGGCCGGCAAAGTCGGCGGGTCAGGCAGCACCGGCTCCGCGCGGGTCACCGTGCCGAACACCCCATGCACCAGCTTGCGCGGCCCGCCATCGACCAGCGGCAGCGCGGTGGCGATGGCGGCGTGCGGCGCAGTCTCCAGCACCAGCACCTGCACCAGCGCCAGCCGCAGCACCATCCGCGCCTTGGCGTCGGGCGGCAGCAGTTGCGCTGTGGCGCCGTCGATCAGCGCGTCGAGATCAGGCAGATGGCGCAGCGTTTCCGCCGCGATGGCATGGGCCAGCGCCTTGTCGGATCGATCGGTCAGCCCCTGCGTCGCGGCATGCAGCGCAATCTCCAGCGGCTCCCCCCGGCGCAGCACCGCATCGAGCAGCCGCAGCGCGGAGCGACGCGCGGCGAGACCAGGCGCGGCGTCATTGGAGCGGGAAGGGCGCTGGGAGGGATGGGTGCGGCGGGGATGAGGCATGCCCGCCGCCCTAGGCGCTTTTCAGCGGAAAGGCACGGCGGAAAGCATCAGCGCCCGTGCGGATCGAGCGCGCTGCTGCGACGGCGCGGCAGCGCAGGAGACAGCGCCGATCCGCGTATCCGTTCGACCTGCGGCGCGCCAAACTCCGCCGCGATATCCTCCAGCGCAGCGATCCGCTTCTCGGTCGCGGGATGAGTGGAGAACAGCTCGCTCACATGGGTCGGCACGATATAGAGCTGCGCGGCGGCTGGATTGCGCTCGGCCACCGCATTGGGGATCGCCTCGGCCTGCCCCGATATCTTCGCCAGCGCCGACGTCAGCGCGCGCGGATTGCCGCTGATCTCCGCGCCGGCCCGGTCCGCGCCATATTCGCGCGTGCGGCTGATCGCCATCTGCACAATCATCGCCGCAAAGGGCGCGACGATCACTGCCAGGATGCCGGCGATCAGATTGCCGTGGCCGCCCTCCTCGTCATTGCTCCGAAAGAACAGCCCGAAATTGGCGAGCATCGATATGGCCCCCGCGATCGTCGCGACCATCGTCATGATCAGCGTATCGCGATTCTTCACATGGCCCAGCTCATGCGCCATCACGCCCGCCACTTCCTCGCGGCTCAGCATATCGAGCAGGCCGGTCGTGGCGGCGACCGCGGCGTTCTGCGGATTGCGCCCGGTGGCAAAGGCATTGGGGGATGCTTCATCGACGATGTAGACGCGCGGCATCGGCAGTTGCGCGCGCTGCGCCAGTTCGCGCACCAGCCCGTAAAATTCGCTGCGCTCGTCCACCTCGCGCGCATTGTGCATCTTGAGGACGATCTTGTCGGCGTTCCAGTAGGTGAAGAGGTTCATGCCGCACGCAACCAGCAGCGCGATCATCGCGCCGCCCGCCCCGCCCAGCGTATAGCCCAGGGCCATGAACAAGGCGGTCAGCGCCGCCAACAACATGGTCGTCTTCAAACCGCTCACTTGGAAATCTCTCCTGCATGGCCCAGATAGCGGGCTGATCATTCATATGGGTGCGCGCCGCGCCCCCCGCAATCGGGAGAACCCTTATGGGCACCTTCAACGGCAAGCGCCCCGCGCATGTGCAGGCCCCCGCCCATCTTTCCAAAAGCCCGCCGGTTCCGCAGCCCGACCCGATCGACACACCGCCGGTGCAGGACGAGGCGCTCAGCCCCACGCGCTACGGCGATTGGGAAAAGAAGGGCATCGCCATCGATTTCTGACGCGGATCCGAAGCAAGGTTAACGCTTCGCCTCTGTTTCGGCACCTATCCCGACAACCCGTGCGACGGTTGCGAGGAAAGCGCGACGGTTCTCTGGCCAGTGTCTGCTCGCCATGCGCAGATAAGCGCTTGGGCGAGAGGGTAGAAGACTTGCATTTGACTCATGATATCAACGTTAAAGCCGTTTCCGACTATGCGCCGGAGGACGCTGCGCTGCTATGTTCGGTCGGGCGGCTGGTCTGCGCCTGGACGGTGCTGGAACAAAGCCTGGAGGCCAAGATCACGATGATGCGCGACGCCATGGGCGACGTGCGGACCATCGGCGCGCGCACCCGGCCGACCATGGCCAAGCTGATGACCGAACTACGCACGATGGTCGCCATGCGCGACCGCCGCAACGCCAGCGCCCTCACCGAAATCGCCGATATCGAGCGCGACATGCAGCGTATCGACCGCTTTCGCGCGCTCATCATCCAGGGCTTCCAGCAGCCTGAGCCAGGCGGCTTCGCCTGCCGCGACCCGCGCAACAGCGTGCAGCATGTCGGCCTCGATCATCTCGACCGCGAGATCACCGAGTTGGAGGCGATCGCCAACCGGCTGCTCGCTGTCTGATATCACAGCGCTTTCACGGTTAACCGGACTTGACCTAAGCGCCGGGACAGGCGATCTTCCGCGCGTCGCCAAGCAGCAGAATCCCGGTCACGGGACCATTCCCGTTCATCGCGCATTCCATCCCGTCGAGAGGCCCTCGCACCACCGTGCGAATGCCCGTGACGCCATGCATCGAACAAAGAGGTGATCATCTTGAGCAAGCCAGTCCGCAAGGCCGTGTTCCCCGTCGCGGGCCTTGGCACCCGTTTCCTGCCCGCGACCAAGGCCGTGCCCAAGGAATTGCTGCCCGTGGTCGATCGCCCGCTGATCCAGTATGCGGTGGACGAGGCGCGCGAGGCTGGGATCGAGCAGATGATCTTCGTCACCGGACGCGGCAAGGGCGCGATCGAGGACTATTTCGACATCGCCTTCGAATGCGAGACCTTGCAGCGCGAGCGCGGCAAGGACCTGTCCGCGCTGGAGGGCACCCGGCTCGATCCGGGCAATGCGGTGTTCCTGCGCCAGCAGGAGCCGCTGGGCCTGGGCCATGCCATCTGGGTCGCGCGCGACATCATCGGCGACGAACCCTTCGCCATCCTGCTGCCCGACGAATTCATGAAGGGCGCGCCGGGCAATGGCTGCATGAAGCAGATGGTCGACGCCTATGACAAGGTCGGCGGCAATCTCGTCTGCGCGCTGGAAATCCCGATGGACCAGACGCCGAGCTATGGCGTGATCGATCCGGGCGCGCGCGACGGCGTGCTGACGGAGGTGAAGGGCCTCGTTGAAAAGCCCAAGCTCGGCACGGCGCCCAGCAACCTCATCCTGCCCGGCCGCTACATCCTCCAGCCCGAAGTCATGAAGATCCTGGAGACCCAGGAAAAGGGCGCGGGCGGCGAGATCCAGCTGACCGACGCGATGGCGCAGATGATCGGCAGCCAGCCCTTCCACGGCGTCACCTTCGACGGCCGCCGTTTCGATTGCGGGTCGAAGGCCGGCTATATCGAGGCGAATCTGGCGCTGGCGCTGGAGCGCGCGGACCTGGGAGAGCATATCCGCGCTTTCGCGACGGAGGAACTGGCGCGCTAAACAGTCACCCGGGGCGCTCGCCTCGGCCCTGCTTTCCACCCGCCTGCGCCACTTGCCCCTTGCGGTAAGCGCATTAGCATGCACAAAGCCTGCCAAGCGCGGGAACGGCGATGCATTTTCATCACCGTTTAATCCGCAGGGCGCAGGGTGCGACGCAAGGAAGTGCAGATGGACGATGTGACGCTTCAGGATCGGGCAGTGATGCCGGCGGCGCCCATGGAAGTGGGCAATGGCCTGTCGGTGATCTCGATCGCCAAGAGCTACGACAAGCGCGTGGTGCTGAGCGACGTGTCGCTGACCGTGGGCAAGGGCGAGGTGGTCGGCCTGCTCGGTCCCAATGGCGCGGGCAAGACGACCTGTTTCTATTCGGTGATGGGGCTGGTGAAACCGGATCAGGGCCGCATCGTGCTCGACGGGCAGGACATCACCAACCTGCCGATGTATCGCCGCGCGATTCTGGGTCTGGGCTATCTGCCGCAGGAGACCTCGATCTTCCGGGGACTCACCGTCGCCCAGAATATCGAGGCGGTGCTGGAACTGGCCGAACCGAACAAGGCCGCGCGGCATGAGCGGCTGGAACAGCTGCTCGACGAATTCGGCCTGACGCGCCTGCGCGACTCGTCGGCCATGGCGCTGTCGGGCGGCGAACGCCGCCGCTGCGAGATTGCGCGCGCGCTGGCGGCGAACCCCTCGATCGTGCTGCTCGACGAGCCGTTCGCCGGCATCGATCCGTTGTCGATCGCCGACATCCGTGACCTCGTGAAACAGCTCAAGACGCGCGGCATCGGCGTGCTCATCACGGACCATAATGTCCGCGAAACGCTGGAAATCGTCGACCGCGCCTGCATCATCTATGGCGGGCAGGTGCTGTTCACCGGCAGCCCGGTCGAGCTGGTCGCCAATGCCGATGTGCGCCGGCTCTATCTCGGCGAAAATTTCCAGCTCTGACATGACCGCGCCGTCCGCCCCCAGCGCCGGAGCGCGTGGCTGATGGCGCTGGGGCCACGCCTCGACATCCGGCAAAGCCAGTCGATGGTGATGACGCCGCAGCTCCAGCAGGCGATCAAGCTGCTGGCGCTCTCCAATCTGGAAATCGAAGCTTTCGTCTCGTCCGAACTGGAAAAGAATCCGCTGCTGGAAAGCGTCTCGAGCGACGACGCGCCGATCGTACCCGACGGCGTGGACCGCGCCGAGGACGTTCCGACTCTCGCGGCTGAAACGGGCAGCGCCGACACGCTGATCGGCCAGGGCATGGGCGAGGCGGACTCGCCGCTCGACGTCGACCATGCGGCCGAAACCTTCATCGACGACGGCCCCGGCGATCGCATGGCAGCGTCGGGCGGCGGGAGCGGCGGCCTCAACGATCCGCTGACCGGCGGCAGCGGCGAAGCGCCCGACTTCGACAGCTTCGCCAATCCCGATCCCGGCCTTCAGGAACATCTGATGGCGCAGGCCCGTGCAACGCTGTCGGGCATGGACATGATGATCGCCGGCCAGTTGATCGGCCAGATTGCCGAGACCGGCTATCTGGAGGCGAACCTGCTGCAACTCGCGCATGATCTGGGCGTGCCGCTGGTCGATGTCGAGCGGGTGCTGGCGGTCGTCCAGTCCTTCGATCCGGCCGGTATCGCCGCGCGCTCGCTCTCCGAATGCCTGGCGCTACAGGCGAAGGAGGCGGACCGCTACGACCCCGCCATGGCGCGGCTGCTCGACAATCTCGACCTGCTGGCCAAGGGCGCGCTGCCACAGCTGCGCCGGATCTGCGGCGTGGACGAGGAGGATATGGCCGACATGATCGCGGAACTGCGCGGTTACGACCCGAAGCCCGGCCTGCGCTTTGCCGATGTGTCCGCCGCGCCGGTCATCCCCGACCTGTTCGTCCGGCCGACGGCCGAGGGTTGGGGGATCGAGGTCAACAATGCGACCTTGCCGCGCGTGCTGGTCAATCGCGGCTATGCTGTGGAACTCGCCAATGGCGTGCATGACAAGGCGTCGAAGGCCTGGCTCGCCGACTGCCTGGTCAGCGCCAACTGGCTGGTGAAGGCGCTGGACCAGCGGCAGAAAACGATCATCAAGGTCGGCAGCGAGATCGTGAAGCAACAGGAAGCCTTTTTCCGCAAGGGCGTCGCGCATCTGACGCCGATGACGCTGCGCACTGTGGCCGACGCCATCGGCATGCACGAATCCACCGTCAGCCGCGTCACCTCGAACAAATATCTGTCCTGCCCGCGCGGCCTTTATGAACTCAAATATTTCTTCTCCAGCGGCGTCGCGGCAGCGGACGGCGACGGCGCGGTGTCGGCCGAAGCGGTCAAGAGCCATATCAAGGCGCTGATCGGCGCGGAGGAACCCCACGCCATCCTCTCAGACGACACGCTGGTCGACCTGTTGCGGGCCAAGGGCATGGACATCGCCCGGCGCACGGTGGCGAAATATCGCGAGGCGATGGGCATCGGATCGTCGGTGCAGCGGCGGCGGCAGAAGGCGCTTCGGGGCAAGGCCGCCTGATCCTGTCCTACAGTGCCCGATCCTGCTAAACCGCAGCCGGCTCTTTGCTCTCGTCAGGATAAGTAATTTCCGGCCGTTCGGACGGAAGGATCATGGTCGCTCCAAAGGTGACATCAGGTGACAAATCCGCATCGATTTCGCGGTCCTTTTGTCACTTTACGCGCGTCGTCAGCCCAGCGGGACCATCCGACTCCACCCGATTCACTGCCCTCGCGCCTCGACCCCGGCGATATTGCAGGCGGGTGCCGTGCGCGGATCAAGCTGGCAGGTGGCCACGAAAATCTTTGGCACGGGCGCTCCGATCGGCCGGTCGCTGGCCGGATCGATCGCCGTCAGCGCAACCTGCGCCCGAAACAGCACCAGCCGCTCCAGATGCGCGCAGGCGACCGGGATGCGCGCGTCGAACATCATCGCCACCTGCACTTCCTGGTCCTTCTCCACCCGGTTCTCACGCAGGCCGCCAAAGAAGAGGCGATCATCGTCCAGCGTCGCCACCTGTGTGATCGGCACCGGCGCCGCGCCCGCCTTGCCACCGGCGGACGGCGTGATGCCGGACGCGCTGATCGGCGCGGTCGCCACCTCGATCTTTTCGATGCGGGCGCGCACCGGAATGGCGCTGGCGCTCTTGAGCGTCAGTTGCCCAAAGGCCGGGCTGGACTGGATCAGCACCGCCTTGGGATGAGCCTCGCAATAGGCGTGGATATCGTCCTGCTCAACATCGCCGGCCGGCCCTATGAACGGCGCCGGCTCTCCGCCGCCCATGTCCAGCTGCATGGCGAAGGTCCCGGATACGTCGGTCCGCACCGAAGCGGCCGCCGCCTGCACATCCGCCTTCGTCTTGGGGAACAGCGTGTCCCACTGGTAGAGAACCCACAGCCCGCCCACCAATATGGCGGCGGTGGACACCAGGTTCTTCAGTATCTCGCTGCGTTCCTTCCAGTCCACCGGCATGGCGCGGCTCCTCGACGAAGGGAAAGGATGCGCTCCTGCCGGCGGCTGTCAAGAGCAGGGTCTACCTGCTCTTGCCGCTTGACCAAGGCTTGCCGTCCCGCAAGATCACCTTTCCTCCGGAGTGACCATATCCATGTCGATCGCCTATCTGAACGGCCAGTATCTCCCGCTTGCCGACGCACGCATCTCGCCGCTCGATCGCGGCTTTCTGTTTGCGGACGCGATCTATGAGGTGGCGGCGGTGATCGGCGGGCGGCTGGTGGACAGCGCCTCCCATCTTGCACGGCTGGAGCGGTCGACGGCGGCGATTGGCATCACGCTCCCTGTCGGTCCGGCGGAGGTCGAGGCGATCCAGAAGGAACTGATCACGCGCAACGCCCTGACCGAGGGTATGATCTACCTCCAGATCAGCCGCGGCGCGGACATGACGCGCGACTTTCTGTCGCCGCCGGACCTCGCCCCCACCCTGTTCCTGTTCGCGCAGCAAAAGGCGCTGCTCGATGTACCCGCCGCGCGCACCGGCATCGCTGTCGCGACCATGCCAGACCAGCGCTGGGCGCGGCGCGACATCAAAAGCACGGGCCTCCTCGCCCAGGCAATGGCCAAGCGCGCGGCGACCGACCTCGGCTGTCAGGAGGCGTGGATGGTGGAGGGCGGCTTCGTCACCGAAGGCGCGTCGTCCACCGCCTTCATCGTGACCGACGAGGGTGTCGTCACCCGGCCTTACAGTCAGGCGGTGCTGGCCGGCTGCACCGGCGCGGCGCTGACTGCGCTGGCGCAGGAGAGCGGCATCCAGGTGGCTCGCCGTCCCTTCACCGTAGCGGAGGCAATCGGCGCTCGCGAAGCATTCATCACCAGCGCCTCGACTCTGTGCCTGCCCGTGGTGCGGATCGACGGCGTTGCGATCGGCGACGGGTCGCCTGGCCCGGTGGCGCAGCGCCTGCGCGCGCTCTACATCGCGGCGGCGCAGGCCGACGCAGCGTAAAAACCCTGTCCGAATCGGATTGAGGCTGAACCGCTGCCGTTCTGGTGGAACTTGCGGCCATATTGGACGGACATTGCTCAACGCATGGCCAATGCCCACCCGCCATGGTTTCGCACAGGCAGATTCCACCATTTTGGAGGAAAGACTGCGCCGCGCCCCCTCGACTTTGGCGGAAGGTTGCAGAACATAAGGGGCACGGAGGCGACCACATGATCCAGGACAAGCCGAACGCAACCCCGTCGGGGAACGAACAGCCTTTCGGCATGCCGGATACGCGCCCCGGTTTGCTGGTGATCGGCGGCGCCGTCGCAGGCCCTGATATGCGCGATCTGGCCGACTGCGCGGGGCTGCGCTTGCTCGATCATGTGCCGCTGGGCGGTGCCGTGGCGCGGATGGACCGGCAGATCGGCGGCGACGTCGCGCTGCTCTTCTGCGCCAGCGACGATGTGGTGACGGAGCGTCTGCTCATTCAGCTCGAAACCCTGTCGGCGCAGGCTCAGATGCGGTTGATCGTGGTGGCGGATCGCGCCGCGCTGGAACTGGCCTACGCCCTGATCCGGCTCGATAGGACGATATTGCTCTGCGATCCGGCGCCCGCCGATCTGGCGGTTGCGCTGGTGACGGCCGCGTCGCGCGCAGGGCCGGTACGCACACTACATGATTTCGGTCGCGATGACGACACGCTGCGCTTCCAGGAACTGAGCGACGAGGTCGCCCGGCTCGCGCGCACGGTGGAGGCGCTCACCCGTGTCCCGATGCATGCGCCGCCCGCCTTTCCGTCCGGCCCGCGCATGCATGATCGGTCGAACGACTATGTCGGCATGCCGGCGTTGGCGCCGCTCGGCGCGCCAGCCAGCGCGTCAGGCGGTCTGGACGCCACGACCGTGCGCGATCTGCTCCGCGCGCGGCGGATGCGCGCCGACTTCATGCCGGAGGATCTGTTCGCCGATCCCGCCTGGGATATGCTGCTCGATCTGCTCGCCGCCCGGCTCGATCACGAGCGGGTCTCCGTCTCCAGCCTGTGCATCGCGTCGGCGGTGCCGCCCACCACCGCGCTGCGGTGGATTCGCACGCTGACCGACCGGGGCCTGCTGGTGCGGCAGGCAGATCCGCAAGACGGCCGCCGGGTGTTCATCGCGCTGTCGGACGACGCCGCCAACGCGCTGATCCAGTGGTTCGCCGCCAGCCGCCGCTACTGGTCCCGCCAGCACTCGGCTTGATTTTGCCGCAAACAACCCTAGAGAGGCTCCGGGCGGGCGATTAGCTCAGTTGGTAGAGCGTCTCGTTTACACCGAGAATGTCGGCGGTTCGAGCCCGTCATCGCCCACCAGTTTTTCGGCTGTCCCTGCTTCTCGATGCGCCTGCGAAACGTTCATGTTGGCGAAAGCATCGCCGCCGCATCATTCGCGCCATGTCCTTGCCCATCGCCTTTGCATCGCTGCTCAGCCCCGCGCTGCTGCTCATCGCGCCGGTGTCGTTGAGCATTGCGCGCGATTGCATGGACTGGTCGGCCGCGGCGCAGGCGATGGACAGCGCTCGCAAAAACTGTCCCCGCCCGCCGTTCATGCCCATGTAGCAGCGCAAATGCAGCATTGCGGCGCACGCGCGCCACTGCTAATCGCCGCGTTCATGATCCAGCCGCCTGAAACCATCCGCGTCCCCAAGGCCCGCGTCTCCTGTGACGGTTCGGGCGACATCCCCGCCGCGCTCGGCCATCCCCGGGTATTTCTGGAGATCGACGAGCATGGCTATGTCGATTGCGGCTATTGCGACCGTCGTTTCGTGCTGATCGGCGGCGTCGCCGACACCGCCGATGTCGCGACCAAGCCGGACGTCGCATCGGGCGCGAGCCTCTAAAACGCCCTTCCGTTTGAGGGGCGGCGGCCTATATCGGTCCCATGACCGATATCGCTTCCCAATTCGCTGACGCCCGTGGCTTGCTTTACCGTCCGGGCCTGCTCGATCCTGACGGCGCGTTGCGGTTGACCGCCGACGCGCTGAAAAGCTGCGACGATGGCGAGCTGTACCTGCAATATCGCGCGAGCGAGAGCTTCGGCTTCGATGACGGGCGTCTGAAAACCGCCGATTATTCGACCGACGCGGGTTTCGGCCTGCGCGGCGTGTCGGGCGAGACCACCGGCTTCGCCCATGCCAATGACATCAGCGAGGGTGCGATTCGCAAGGCGGCGCAGACGCTCAGTCTGCTCGACCCGGCCAAGGCCGGAATCGCCCCGCCGCCCCAGCGCACCAACCGCCATCTCTATACCGACGCCAATCCGCTGGAGATCGTGCCTTTCGCCGAGAAGGTGGCGCTATGCGCCGAGGTGGACGCCGCCGCGCGCGCCCGCGATCCGCGTGTCGACCAGGTGTCGGTCAGCCTGTCGGGCAGTTGGTCCGTGGTCGAGATCGTGCGGCCCGACGGCTTCACCGCCACCGACATCCGCCCGCTTGTGCGCCTGAACGTCTCGATCATCCTCAATGAAGGCGGCCGGCGGGAGAGCGGCTCTTTCGGGATCGGCGGCCGCTATCTCTACGATCAGGTGATGGAACCCGCAGTCTGGAACCGCGCCATTGACGAGGCGCTGGCCCAGGCGCGCACCAATCTGCGCTCGGTCGCCGCGCCCGCCGGTGAGATGACCGTGCTGCTCGGCCCCGGCTGGCCCGGTGTGCTGGTCCACGAAGCGATCGGCCACGGGCTGGAGGGCGATTTCAACCGCAAGGGCACCAGCGCCTTTTCCGGTCGCATCGGCCAGCGGGTCGCCGCGCCCGGCGTGACCGTGGTGGACGACGGCGCGATCATGGACCGTCGCGGCTCGCTCAGCATCGACGACGAGGGGACGCCGACGCGCGAGAATGTCCTGATCGAGGACGGCATATTGCGCGGATATATGCAGGACCGGCTGAACGCCCGGCTGATGGGGGTGGAGCCGACCGGCAATGGCCGTCGGGAAAGCTATGCCCACGCTCCCATGCCGCGCATGACCAACACCTTTATCAAGGGCGGGCAGGACGATCCCGAAGAACTGCTCTCTCGCCTCAAGAACGGCATCTTCGCCAAGAGCTTCGGCGGCGGGCAGGTCGACATTGTGTCGGGCAAGTTCGTCTTTTCCTGCACCGAGGCGTACAAGGTCGAGAACGGGAAGCTCGGCGATCCGATCAAGGGCGCGACGCTGATCGGCGACGGCCCCACGGCGCTGACCCGCGTGATCGGTATCGGCGACGACTGGGCTTTGGACGAGGGCGTGGGCATGTGCGGCAAGGGTGGGCAGAGCGTTCCTGCCGGTGTCGGCCAGCCGACGCTGCTGATCGAGGGGCTGACCGTGGGCGGCACGGCGACCTGAGCGCGGCGATCCGCCCCCGGCGCGCCATGGGCGGTGGAACGACATGCGCAGTGATCCGCTTGGTAGAATATGAATATGCTGACCGACAGTCCTGACGCCGTCACCGCTGATTGGGCGGCTGCCCTGCTCGACTTCTGGTTCAACGAGGTTGGCGAGCAGGGCTGGTACAGCCATGATCCGGCGCTCGATGTCCGTTGCGCCGCCCGATTCCGGGACATCTGGCGGGACAAGCGCATGGCCCCGGCCGAGACTTTCCTGGATCGCGCGGACGAGGCGCTGGCGGCGATCCTGCTGTTCGACCAGTTGCCGCGCAACATGTTCCGGGGCAGCGCCGACGCCTTCGCCACCGATCCGCTGGCGCGGGAGATTGCGCGGGGCGCGATTGCGCAGGGTTATGACATACAGATCGGCGGGGCCGGCCGGCTGTTCTTCTACATGCCGTTCCAGCATAGCGAGGACCTGTCCGACCAGGAACTGTCGCTGCAATTGTTCGAGGGTGCCGGCGACGCGCGGTCGCTGGAATATGCGCGCGACCATCATGCAACCATCGCCCGCTTCGGCCGTTTCCCGCACCGCAACGCCGTGCTGGGCAGAGAGACGCTGCCGCAGGAGCAGGCTGCCGTAGAGTCAGGCGCTCGCTGGTAAAAGCCGTGCCCAATTTTTAGGCACGCGCGCCGCGCTGCACAATTTTTCGGCGCGCCCGTTCGAAAATTGTTCGCGGGCCGACCACTCACCCCCGCATTAACCCGTGTTTAAGAAACTGGCACGCCCCTTGCTAAGCTGTCCCCGCACACCAGCAACAGGGGGCGACATGAAACTTGTCATGGCTATCATCAAGCCGTTCAAGCTTGACGATGTCCGCGAGGCACTCTCCTCGCTTGGCATCGCCGGCATGACGGTCAGCGAAGTGAAGGGCTTTGGCCGTCAAAAGGGCCAGACCGAAATCTATCGCGGCGCCGAATATTCGACCAACATGGTCCCGAAGATCAAGATCGAGGTGGTCTGCGACGACGACCTTGCGCCCCGCGTCGTGGAAGCGACCCAGGCGGCGGCCAATTCGGGCGCCATCGGCGATGGCAAGATCTTCGTCCTCGATGTCGGTCAGGCCGTGCGCATCCGCACCGGCGAGACCGGCGAAACCGCGCTGTAAGAAGGGGGGAATGATGACCTTTTCCAAGAAACTCTGCAGCGCTGCGGGGGCCGTGGGCCTTTCGCTGTTCGCTGCGCTGCCCGCCTGGGCGCAGGACGCGGCGCCCGTCGCGACCGTCGACAAGGGCGACACCGCCTGGATGATGATTTCCACCGTGCTGGTGCTGGCGATGATCCTGCCCGGCCTGGCGCTGTTCTACGGCGGTCTTGCCCGTTCGAAGAACATGCTGTCGGTCATGACGCAGATCGGCGCGGTCGCGTGCCTCGCGATGCTGATCTGGGTGATCTACGGCTATTCGATGGCCTTCGGCCCCGATTATGACGGCTTCCTCAGCAACTTCATTTCGACCTTCGACAAGGCGTTCCTGAAGGGTGTTACGCCCGCTTCGCAGGCCGCGACCTTCACCGCCGGCGTCGAGATTCCGGAATATGTGTTCATCTCCTTCCAGATGACTTTCGCCGCGATCACCGTGGCGCTGGTGCTGGGTTCGGTGGTCGAGCGCATCAAGTTCTCGGCCGTGATGGTGTTCGCCATCGTGTGGTTGACCATCGTCTACTTCCCGATCGCACACATGGTGTGGGCGGCCAGCGGCTTCTTCTTCAAGGCCGGCGCGCTCGACTTCGCGGGCGGCACCGTGGTCCACATCAACGCCGGCGTTTCGGCGCTGGTCGCGGCGATCATCCTGGGCAAGCGCATCGGCTATCCCAAGGAACCGATGGCCCCGCACAGCCTGACGCTGACGGGTGTCGGCACCGGCCTGCTGTGGGTCGGCTGGTTCGGCTTCAACGCCGGTTCGGCGCTGGAAGCCAATGGCTCGGCGGCTCTCGCCATGATCAACACCTTCGTCGCCACCGCCTCGGCGGGTCTGTTCTGGATGCTCGCCGAGCGCCTGAACGGCCACAAGGGTTCGGCTCTGGGCTTCTGCTCGGGCATCATCGCCGGCCTCGTCGCCGTCACCCCGGCCGCCGGCAACTCGGGGCCCTTCGGCGCCATCATCCTGGGCGCGGTCGCTTCGATCGTCTGCTTCTACGCCGTCACGCTGCTCAAGCCCAAGCTTGGCTATGACGACAGCCTGGACGCCTTCGGCATCCACGGCATCGGCGGCATGATCGGCGCGATCGGCACGGCGATCGTCTACTCGCCCGCCTTCGGTGGCCCCGGCGCGGAAGACTATGAGATCGGCGCCAAGCTGATCGTCCAGATCGAAGCGGTCGTCACGACCATCATCTGGGCCTCGATCGGCACCGCCATCGCCATCTTCATCGCCAAGGCTGTGACCGGCCTGCGCGTCAGCCAGGAAGTCGAGCTGGAGGGCCTTGACCTCGGCGAGCATGGCGAGCGCGCCTACAACAACTAAGGTTCGGCAGGGCGGGCCGACCAAAGGCCCGCCCGCCCCACAATGTTCCTCCTGCGAACAGACCTCGGGACCGATGCGCGAGCATCGGTCCTATTTTTTTGTGGAACTTTTCGAATTATTGCCGAGAGGCGGAGATCAGGGCCGACCCGCCATCAAATGGCGGCGAGCATATTTCAGCTTTGCCAATGTCGCGGGTGAAAGGTCCGTCTCGAACGGCGCCAGCACGGCGACAAATTCCTCGTACTGCTCGGTTTTCCAAAGCCCGACGGCCTTTGTGAGCGCGGCTTTCAGCCGATCCTTCCTCCATCGCTCTTCCGCCATGTGCCGCTGCTTCTCACGCAGGGTCGGCAATGCCAGATCGTCTCGCGACATAAGCTGTTCGCGGTGGGCACTTAAAAGCGCCGCCAATTTGCCGAGCGCCCCGATGGATCGCTCCTGATCGGCCGACATCATGATACAGTTGGCCAGATGAGAATTTTTGTCGTCGGACGGCAGAAAATCACCCAGCGACACCGACCGCCCGCCATCGGGCGCATTTATGTCCATGAGCAGCTCGCCGCGCCGATCATATGCGAAAATCAAATGGAAATAGGGGCCAGCATAGGTCCAATAGTTGAGGTCCAGGCTGGGCAAGCAGCTAAATCCCATCGAAGCGAGAACGGGCTCGACATGCTCGCGCAACAAGGGTCCGACATCCATGCAGCCACCTCTTTATCAAGCTGCGTTGAGCAATACTCTCCCTTCCCCCTCATGGGGAGGGGAACAGGGGTGGGATTTTTCCTGATAGCGCCGCGTTTGGGGCGAGACCCCTCCCCAACCCTGCATCGGGTGAACAGCGCCCCGCGCTGTTCAGGTCATGCCGGGGGCATGACCGACCCGATGCACCTGAAGGGGAGGGGCTATGAGTTCCCATCAACGCAGCCTGCTATTACAGCGATACATTCTTGCCCGGTCAGCGCGGCCTGCGCCACAGGTCCATCGACCTTGGCGCTTCGCCCGGCCAGCGTTTTGCCCGGCCCACCGTCTGCAATCCGGCGCGCGCCACCCAGCCGAGCTTGTCGCGCTTTGGCGTGATGACGCGCTGGTCCCATGCCTGCTCGCCGCGACGCGCGACTTCGCGCGCGATATCGCCATAGATGCCGGCGGCGGCGAGCACTGCCCAGGCGGCGCGGGGCGGCAGTGCGCCCGTGCCGTGGCGGGCGCTGGTTTCATAGGCGGCGGCCATGTCCGCCAGTCGGCGGCCTAGCAGCGCCAGTCGCGGCCGCGCCCAGGGCTTCATATGTTCGCCGGGCGGCAGGTCCATTTCGGCCAGCCATTCCATCGGCAGATAGCAGCGGTCGGCGGCGTCATCCTCACTGATGTCGCGGGCGATATTGGCCAGCTGGAACGCCAGCCCGAGGTCGCAGGCGCGATCGAGCGTCATGTCGTCGGCCGGATCGACGCCCATCAGTACCGCCATCATGCACCCGACCGACCCGGCGACATGATAGCAATAGCGCATCAGATCGTCCTGCGAGCGGGGCCGCCATTCGCGGGCGTCCAGCGCAAAGCCCTCGATCAGGTCATGGGCGAAGCGCGGCGGGATGGCGCATTCGCGCATGACGAGACCAAAACCGTCAAAGGCCGGATCGCCGGTCGCCTCGCCCCTCAGCGCCGCGTCGGTCAGCACGCGCATGGTGGAAAGCCGAGCCTGCGCATCGGCCACGGTGGACATCGCGCCGCCATGGTCCTGCCCATCGGCGATATCGTCGCACTTGCGGCACCAGGCGTAGAGCAGCCAGGCCCTCTCCCGGGTTTGCCGGTCGAACAGGGTCGAGGCCATGGCGAAGGATTTCGATCCCTTCGCGATGCTTTCGCGCGCATGGGCGACCAGCGCGGCCCGGTCGGCTATGGGCGATCCGCTCAGGGGTAGCTGACCGTCTTGGGGCGTCCCTGCGGGATCGGGATGAACTCCCGATCGTCGTCGGGGATCAGCGGGAAGCGCATCGCCTCCCAGTCCTCGCGCGCCTGCATCAGGCGATCCTGGGTCGAGGACACGAAGTTCCACCAGACATGGCGCGGGGTCGTGAAGGCTTCCCCGCCGCAGAGCATGACGCGGCCGCCATCGATGCTGGTGAGCGTCGCGGCCACACCGGGGCGCAGCACGTAGAGCGTCTGCGGCCGCAGCATCAGGCCGTCGAGCGCGGCGTCGCCGCCGGCGACATAGATCGCGCGCTCGTCCGCCTCCGGGTCGATCGGGATCGCGCCGCCGGGTGCCAGCTGGATATCGGCATAGATGGTCTGCGCATAGGTGGTGACCGGCGCGCATTCGCCCCAGAGCGACCCCATGATGATGCGGGCGCGGGCGCCGGCATAGTCGATCACCGGCAGCTCATCGGCCGGGACATGTTCGAAGGCGGGGTCCATCTCCTCGCGGGCGTCGGGGAGCGCGAGCCAGGTCTGGATGGCGGAGAGCTTGCTTTCCTTCGCGCGCGCGTCGTCGGGCGAGCGTTCCGAATGGACGATGCCCTTGCCCGCCGTCATCAGATTGACCGCGCCCGGCTCGATCAGCTGGCGCGACCCCAGCGAATCGCGGTGCAGGAAGCTGCCCTCATACATGAAGGTGACGGTGGCGAGGTTGATGTGCGGATGCGGGCGCACGTCGATCCCCTGCCCGGCCGCGATCTTCGCCGGGCCGGCCTGATCGAAGAAGATGAACGGGCCGACCATCGTGCGGCCTTTTGCGGGCAGCGAGCGGTGGACGCGGAAATCGCCCAGATCATGCGTCGTCGGCGCGATGCTCTGGATGACGAGATCGTCGAGGGAGGATGGCATCAGGGGGCGTCCAGTTCGGGATAATGTCGGAAGATGTCGTCCTCGCTGAAAGGCAGACGACGGTCGCTGGCCAGATAATCCTGCAATTCGGGCAGGCTGGCAACCCGCTCGTGCAGCGAAAGGAGCGCGGGAAAGTCGCGCTCGACCCGCGCCATGCGCCGAGGGAAAGCGTAGCGCAGGCCGGCGATCAGGTGGAACAGCGACAGGTCGGCATAGCTCCAGCGATCGCCGCCGAGCCATGCGCTACCGCCAAGCGCGCGGTCGAAATGGCGCAGATATTTGGGGATGCGCTGTTCACGAAAGCTCTTGGCGGCGCGGGCCGCCTCCGCCTTCTGATCCTCATAATAGAGGTCGACGCCGACCGGGTGGTGGACGTCATGCGCCTCCGCCACCAGATCCATGATGGTCAGTTGCAATTGCGCGAGCGCGTAGCGCGCCTTCATGCCCGAAGGACCGCATTCATGGCGTTCAGACAGATAGAACAGGATGTTGGCGGTCTGGGCAATCGTGCTGCCGTCGATTGCGATATAGGGCGGAGCGAAGGCCGGGGCGGCGCCGTGCCCGCGCAGGTCGGCGATCAGCGCGTCGGCCCCCTCCTCCCTGGCGCGGTCGCGATAGGGGGTGCCGCAGGCTTCGAGCGTCAGGCGGACGAACTCGCCGCGGCCGGGGATGGTCGGCCAGTACCAGAAATCATAGGACATGCGCTGCTCCTCGCCCCGGACGATGGCGACAACGCATGGGCGGCGCGAAAGCCCCGCCGCCCCGCGCCCCGATCATTCCCCCGGCGCGCGGGCGCGGATCGCCAGGGCGTGGACCTTGTCGCGCAGCAGGTCGGCGAGGGCGGCGTTGACCATGCGCTGGCGGGCGACGCGGTTCTGGCCGGTGAAGCGGGCCGACACGATCTCTACGGTGAAATGGCTCTCGCCCGACCCGTCATGGCCGGCATGGCCGCGATGCTTTTCGCTGTCGTCGATGACGGCGAGATGGTCCGGCGACAGGGCGGCGCGCAGGCGCGCGTCGATTTCGGTGGCTATGGGGCCTTTGAGGTCGGTGGTCATAGGCCCTATATAGACTGCTTTGTCGCACTTGCATCAGGCCGATCTTGTCCACCGATCCGTTTTCGAACCGCCGCTTCAACCGTTTCCATGGCCGGGTGGAAAGCGACCGGCCCTGCGCGGCGCCCGGCTGCCCGGAGCCGGGGGAGTTCCGTGCGCCGCCGCTGGAGGGGAGCGCGTCGGGCAGCGAGGGGCCGCGCTGGCGCTGGCTGTGCCTGGAGCATGTGCGCGCGTTCAACCAGGGCTATAATTTCTTCACCGGCATGAGCGCGGAGGAGATCGCGGCGGCGCAGCGCCCCTATGCCGGGTGGGAGCGGGAGACGCGGGCCTTTTCCGCCAATGCGCATAGTCCGGGGCCGAAATGGGCGGACTTCGCCGATCCGCTGGACGCGATCGGCGCGAAGTTTCGCGAGCGCAAGGCGCGAGCCGAGCGGGAAAATGCGGTGCGGGCGGACGGCAAGTATCTGTCGGGCGAGGAGCGCAAGGCGCTGGACCTGATGGCGCTGCCGATCGATGCCGACCGCAAGGCGCTGCGGACGCGCTACACCGAATTGCTGCGGCGCTATCATCCCGATCATAATGGCGGCGATCGCAGCCATGAGGGGGCGTTGCAGGGGGTGATCGAGGCGTATCAGTTGCTGCGCAAGGCGGCGGCCTTCGCCTGATCCTGCTCGCGGCTTGCCCCGACGGCGCGTCCCTGCCATAGGCGCCGGCCCTTTTCCCCGGAGAACCATCATGCACGCGCTCGGCCTGGATTTCGGCACGACCAACAGTGTCGTCGCGCTTGCGGGGGGGGCGGGCGAGTCGCGGCTGGTGGACTTTGCCGGGCCGAAGGAGGCGGACGCGGTGTTTCGGTCGGCGCTGTGCTTCTGGCATGACGATGGGCCAAAGGCGGGTATCGCGCATGAAGCGGGGCCGTGGGCGATCGCGGAATATATGGAATATCCCGAGGACAGCCGATTCCTCCAGTCGTTCAAGTCGGTGGCGGCCAGCCCGATCTTCGAGAGCGCCAGCGTGTTCGAGAAGCGCTTCCGGTTCGAGGAACTGGGGCGGATGTTTCTGGCGCGGATGGTGGCGCATGCGGGCGGGGCGCTGGACAAGAGGCCCGAGCGGATCGTGGTGGGGCGGCCGGTGGAATATGCCGGGTCGCGGCCGGACGAGGCGCTGGCGCGCAAGCGCTATGACGCGATGTTTGCCGGGTTCGGCACGGAGATCGCCTATGTCTAAGAGCCGCTGGGGGCGGCGTTCAGCTTTGCGAGCCGGTTGACGCAGGCGGCGACGATCCTGGTGGCGGACTTCGGCGGGGGGACGTCCGACTTTTCGATCGTGCGGGTGGAGGCGCCGGGCGCGGCAAGGCGCTGCGTGCCTTTGGGGTCGGCGGGTATCGGCATTGCGGGGGATCGGTTCGACTATCGCATTCTGGATCATCTGGTGCTGCCGATGCTGGGCAAGGGCGGCAGTTACGAGAGTTTCGGCAAGCAGCTGGAGATACCGCGCAGCTATTTCGCCGATTTCGCCGACTGGTCGCGGCTGGCGCTGATGCGCAACAGGAAGACGATGGCGGAGCTGGAGCGATTGCAGAAGGCGGCGCATGATCCGGCGGCGATCGGGCGGATGATCACGGTGATCGAGAAGGAACTGGGCTATCCGCTTTATGACGCGGTGGGGGCGTTGAAGCGGGCGCTGTCTTCGCAGGAGGAGGCGGATTTCCGGTTCGAGGGCGGCGGGCTGGCGATCGAGGCGAAGGTGACGCGGGCGGATTTCGAGGGCTGGATCGCGCCGGATCTGGCGCGGATGGAGGCGGCGGTGGATGCGGCGCTGGCGAAGGCCGGGGTTGGCGCGGAGGCGATCGACCGGGTGTTCCTGACGGGCGGGACGTCACTGATTCCCGCGATCCGGGGGATTTTCGCGCGGCGTTTTGGTGATGAGCGGCTGGCGACGGGGGGTGAGCTGACGTCGATTGCGCATGGGTTGGCGTTGATCGGGCAGGAGGAGGATTTGGCGGAGTGGGCGGCCTGACGCACCGTCATGCCAGCGCCGGCTGGCATCTTTCTGCCTTGAGCGCCGAAAGAAAAGGGAGATCCCAGCTGGAGCTGGGATGACGGGTTCATGGGCCGTCATGGTGAGAACTGGTGGTTTCCTCGCCATTTTGCCACAGGTCCGGATTGCCGGAATTGTGCGGGCTTGGCCATAGCAGCTTCCACAGGACGATGGCGATCATGATGCCGCCCATCGACACGACGATGATTTCTCCCGTGCTCATCGCGGCTGCCCCCCTCCCCAATCCAATCCACCGGAACCGCCCCTGTCGTATCACGCAGTTCCGCCTGTAGGACAGCCTCTCCGTCCAACGCCTCCCTCGACAGTCCGGCGATGCCTGGGCTAGGGCTGGTGCGACTCTATATTGCAACGCAGAGACGATCATGACCGACTCCAACGTCCAGCCCGATACCCGCGCGGAAACGCTGCTCGATGCGCCCGACAAGGAGGTCGATGCGCGCGAGATGTTCGGCGTGGACGTCGACATGAAGATCCCGGCCTTTTCCGAGGCCGACGAGCGGGTGCCGGACCTGGACCCCGCTTATGTGTTCGACCCGGACACGACGCTGGCGATCCTGGCGGGCTTTGCGTTCAACCGGCGCGTCATGGTGCAGGGCTATCATGGCACCGGCAAGTCGAGCCATATCGAGCAGGTCGCGGCGCGGCTGAACTGGCCGTGCATCCGCATCAATCTGGACGCGCATATCAGCCGTATCGATCTGGTCGGCCGCGACGCCATCGTGCTGAAGGAAGGCCAGCAGGTCACCGAGTTCCGCGAGGGGCTGTTGCCCTGGGCGTTGCAGCGGCCGGTGGCGCTGGTGTTCGACGAATATGACGCGGGCCGGCCGGACGTGATGTTCGTGATCCAGCGGGTGCTGGAGACGGACGGCAAGATGACGCTGCTGGACCAGAACCGGGTGATCCGGCCGAACCCCTGGTTCCGGCTGTTCGCGACCGCGAACACGGTGGGTCTGGGCGATACGACGGGCCTCTATCATGGCACGCAGCAGATCAACCAGGGGCAGATGGACCGCTGGAACCTGGTGGTGGCGCTGAATTACCTGCCCGCCGCGACCGAGGCGCAGGTGGTGCTGGCGAAGTCGGGCGAATATGATCATGAGGGCGGCCGCAAGGAAGTCGAGAGCATGATCAAGGTCGCCGAGCTGACGCGGCAGGGCTTCGTCAATGGCGATATCTCCACCGTGATGTCGCCGCGCACGGTCATCAGCTGGGCGCAGAATGCGCTGATCTTCAAGAATGTCGGCTTCGCGTTCCGGTTGAGCTTCCTCAACAAGTGCGACGAGGCGGAGCGGCCGCTGGTGGCGGAATATTATCAGCGCGTGTTCGGCAAGGATCTGCCCGAGAGCGTTGTCGGCAAAGCCGGCTGAGTTTCGCGCTTTCGAGGCGGCGAAGTTCACACCGTCACTGGGTTCGGTTTTCCGCCGATTTCGGGGCCAATAGTCACGCGCAAGGGGCGGCGACGCCCCTGCCGGGATGCTGTTGGGTGACGGGTGAGTCACAGCCGGGAGGCCGGCAGGTTGCTGATGCGTCACGCATGAGGCGCCAGTGGGGCGCTGGCGGGTCACGCATGGGTTGCGGCCGGGTGTCTGGCGGGGAGCCGTCATTTCGCGGCGTGGGCGGCTCAGGCACGACAAAAGCCCGTCCGGCCGTAAAGTCGCCGGACGGGTTTCCAAATTTTCCGGGGCGTCCCCGGAGGACTCTTTTCGGCCGGCGCTGCCGGGCTTTTGTGATCGGTCATTCTGCATTCGGGTGTCGCCCGGCATTCGCTGACGCTTATTATTGCCTTTGCGACGAGCCATGCCCGGTTGGGCATGCAGCAGGCCGCGCCATAGCCCGGCGGACCAAAGCCGCCGTGACCGGGCCGTTGGCGGCGGCGATCAACCCATCCGCTTCCGGCATGATTCGGCTATCATGGGGCGGAGGCTGTAGGACAGGCTTTTATGGCGAGTCAGGCAGCGCGAACGTTTCTCGACTGCGCTC
>JBIIEH010000004.1:0-193258 GCA_044237945.1 Sphingobium sp.
ATATGTATTGAGACATATGAACTGGCTTAAGCTTTTACGATGTCCTTGACGCCTAGAAGCCGCCAAAACACCGAGCCGCCGCCCACATGTCCCTTCATCAATCAACAATGTCAAAGAACCCATCCAATATCAAAACCGGACAGCCAATGTTCCCCGATCCTTGCGTTCCGGGGGACTAGCGTCCGAAGATAGTGGCGACCGAGCGAAGCGAGAACCAGTGGCGCTCACCGCGTCGGTGGAGTGGCATCTAGGGGTGGTCGTTGAGTCGGTCAACCGGAAAAATTCGAAATGTCACATTTTTTCCAACATCTGGGCGATCAGGGCCGGAAAGCCGGGCTTTCCCGCCCTCACCCGCCTCTCCCCCCATGCCATCACGCCTCCGCTTCGAGCGCTTCGGTCGCCTGCATCCACGCTTCCTCGGCCGCTTCCAGCTTCGTTTCCAGCGCCGAACGCTTCACCATCAGCTCGCTCGTGGTCATCTTCGCCTCTGCGCCGGTCGCGGATTTCGGGTCGAACAGCGCCTGGTCGATACGGCTGCGCTCGGCGGTCAGCGCCGCCATTTCCTTCTCCGCCTTCGACAGCGCATTCTTGAGCGTCTTCTGCTTCTCGCGCCATTCGGCCGCATTGCGCTTGTTGGCCTTGCGGTCGGGCTTGGGCGAATCGCCGCCGCCACCCCCATCCGTCTTGCGCAGCACGATGTCGGTATAATCGTCCAGGCTGCCGTCGAAGGGCTGCGCCGTACCGCCATCGACCAGCACCAGCCGATCGGCGACCAGCTCGATCATGTGCCGGTCATGGCTGACGATCACCACCGCCCCGCTATACTCGTTGAGCGCCTGCACCAGCGCCTCGCGACTGTCGACGTCGAGATGGTTGGTCGGTTCATCGAGGATCAGCAGATGTGGCGCATCCCGCGTGATGAGCGCCAGCGCCAGCCTGGCCCGCTCGCCGCCGGACATGCTGCCGACCTTCTGCGTGGCGCGCTCGCCCGAAAAGCCGAAGCGGCCCAACTGCGCGCGCACCGCGCCGGGGGTCGCGCCCTTCATGACGCGGGTCATATGCTCGAGCGGCGTGTCGGTGACGTCCAGTTCCTCGACTTGATACTGGGTGAAGTAGCCGACGTTCATCTTCGACGAACTGTGCATCGTCCCTTCCATCGGCGCGAGCTGCGCGGCGATCAGGCGGGCGAGCGTGGTCTTGCCATTGCCGTTGCGCCCCAGCAGCGCCAGCCGGTCGTCGGGATCAATGCGCAGATTGACGCGGCGCAGGATCGGCGTGTCGGTGTACCCAACGGCCGCCATGTCCATGGTGATGAGCGGCGGGCGCAGTTCGGGCGGGCTTGGGAAGCCGAAATGCAGCGTCGGGTCCTCGATCGCGGCGGCGATCGGCTGCATCCGCGCCAGCGCCTTGGCGCGCGATTGCGCCTGCTTGGCGGTGGAAGCGCGCGCCGAATTGCGGGCGACATAGTCCTGCAGCTTCTCGCGCTCCGCCTGCTGCTTGGCGCGGGCCGATTCGAGCTGGGCGAGCCGTTCGGCGCGCTGCCGCTCGAAGGCGTCATAGCCGCCGGGATAGAGGGTGACCTTCCCGCCCTCCAGATGCAGGATATAGTCGACGACATTGTTGAGCAGGTCGCGCTCATGGCTGATGACGACCACAGTACCGCGATAGGCCTTGAGGAAATTCTCCAGCCAGAGCGTGGCTTCAAGGTCGAGATGGTTCGACGGTTCGTCGAGCAGCAGCAGGTCGGGATTGGAGAACAGCAGCGCGGCAAGGGCCACGCGCATCTTCCAGCCGCCCGAATAGCTGTCGAGCGGACGGCCCTGCATCTCCTCGTCGAAGCCCAGGCCCACCAGAATGCGGGCGGCGCGCGCCGGCGCGGTATAGGCGTCGATCGTGGTCAGTCGTTCGTAGATATGGCCGAGCCGATCGGGGTCTTCGGTATGCTCCGCCTCCGCCATCAGGGCGGCGCGTTCCTTGTCCGCCTCCAGCACGGTGTCGAAGGGCGTTGCCGTGCCCGAGGGCGCTTCCTGCGCGATATAGCCGAGCCGCGTGTCGCGGGGCATGTCGCAGCTGCCCTCGTCGGGATCGAGCTGGCCGATCATGACCTTCATCAGCGTGGACTTGCCCGCGCCGTTGCGACCGATCAGGCCGACGCGGCTGCGAGGAGGGAGAGCGGCGGTGGCGCGGTCGAGAATGACGCGGCCACCCAGGCGCACGGTGATACCGGAAAGATTGAGCATGCGCGCGCCCCTATCATGGCCGTCAGTGCGGCGCGATGCCCATTTCAACGCCGGTCTTGTCGTGCAGGGCGAAGCGATCGACAATGTCCGCGCTGGCCCGGTTATAGCCAACGACCTCCACTACCGCGCCGGCGCGGCGCAGGCGGGCGACCACCTTGTCGAGCGCGGCGACGGCCGAGATGTCCCAGAAATGCGCGGCCGACACGTCGATGACGACGCGACCGGCCGGCTCGTCTGCGGGGAAGGCGCGGGCGAAGCGATCGACCGAGGCGAAGAAGAGCTGGCCGGTGACGCGATAGTGCGCCTCATTCCCCTCTTCGATACGCTCGACCGCGAACATGCGCCGCACCTTGGCGGCGAAGAAGATGCCCGACAGCAGCACGCCGGTCAGCACGCCCAGCGACAGGTCGCGGGTGGCGACCACCACGACCACCGTCGCCAGCATCACGGCCGAAGAAGTCGGCGGATGGCGACGCAGATTGGCGATCGAGGCCCAGCTGAACGTGCCGATCGACACCATCACCATCACCGCGACCAGCGCGGGCATCGGGATACGGCCGACCCATGGCCCCAGCACCGCCAGCAGGAACAGCAGGAACGCGCCGGCGGTGAAGGTGGAGAGCCGCCCGCGACCGCCCGATGTCACGTTGATGACCGACTGGCCGATCATCGCGCAACCGCCCATGCCGCCGAACAGGGCGGCGACGATATTCGCGCTCCCCTGCCCCGCGCATTCGACGCGCTTGTCGCTGTCCGTGTCGGTCATGTCGTCGACGATCTGCGCGGTCAGCAGCGATTCGAGCAGGCCCACCGCCGCCATGGTGACGGAATAGGGCAGGATGATGCGCAGCGTGTCGAGCGTCAGCGGCACATGCGGCAGGGCGAAACTCGGCAGTCCCTCGGGCAGCCTGCCCATGTCGCCCACGGTGTTGACCGGCAGGCCCAGAGCAATGCTGATCGCACTCAGCACGAGGATCGCCACCAGCGGAGACGGCACGGCGCTGGTCAGGCGCGGCAGCAGGTAGATGATGGCGAGGCCGCCCGCGACCATTGCATAGGTCTGCCAACCCATGCCGACCAGTTGCGGCAGCTGCGCCATGAAGATCAGGATGGCAAGCGCGTTGACGAAGCCGGTGATGACCGAGCGCGAGACGAACTGCATCAGCAGATCGAGCCGCAGCAGCCCGGCGATGATCTGGATGACGCCCATCAATATGGTCGCGGCGAACAGATAATCGACGCCATGATCGCGAACCAGCGGCGTCACCAGCACCGCGACAGCGGCCGTCGCGGCCGAGATCATGCCCGGCCGTCCGCCGACACAGGCGATGACGATGGCGATCGCCACCGACGCATAAAGGCCGATGCGCGGATCGACCCCCGCGATGACGGAAAAGCCGATGGCTTCGGGAATGAGGGCCAGCGCGACGACGATGCCGGCGAGGATGTCGCGGCGCATCTGCGTCGCGTCGCCGAACCATTGGCGGCGATAGGTCGAGAGGAAATCGGTCATGGGAACAGTCCGCAACAAGGCACATGGCACCGGCACGCGGCGCTCGGGATGGATGGCATGTGTGATGTTGCCCGGCGGATCGGCGGCCGGGATAGCCACCCGGAATTGCACCGGGTCCTTGCGAATGTCGGGACTTTAGCGAGGCGAGCGGGGGTGAGGCAAGGGGGTTGATGGGTGGGGAGCGGACAGACAGGTTTCGATGAAAATAATTGGGAACCGGACGTTCGCTTAATCTCCAAATGAGAAGGTGCCGATTTTCGTGCCGATCGGAAGCCCTCTGACTTGATCAAGGATTTGACCGGCGGTTGCCCAATAGACCTCGAAGTCAACAAGTTCTAAGTTTGAGACATTATCTTGGCCACCAAGGAACAGGGGCTTCTTATAACCAACGCACTGACCGTAGGCTGGCTTAATCCCACCAGCGGCAAGCCACTCGTTGAAGAAGCTTAATCCTGCAACTGCATCCGGTTGCTCCACTAACTCACCAGTGTGGAACGTATTGAGGCCGACAGGGATTTGCAGGACCTCTCCGGTTCCCGGCTCAAGCAATAGTATTTGGCGTTCGCCGCCAATGATGCGCGCTTCATCTGTTGCAAACTGCCGACCAGCCCAATCGGCCCCAAAACAGGTTATTCGTTTCGCAAAATCTGGAAATGCTTCAGCGGCCAACTCAGTGTATTTTTCGACGTCCTCGGATCGATGAAGACGATATGCTCCGTCGAGAAAACTCCGAGGCGATCCGGCAGGTTCAGGCTCGCTGAGATCGCGTTTTTGACTTTTACCGCGTAACCAACGAAGCATCCCGCCCTCCATAACCACGCATGGTCTAGCAGCTTTGGTAATGGCAGCAAACGGCGCAAAAACAGATGCGGCGGAATGTCCAAAAATGGTCGAAACCAGACGCCCCCCTTCTACCGCCTCATCTGCCCCCGTTTCAGCCACCAGGCGGCCACCGCGACAATCAGCGCGCCGATGCCGAACAGACAGCCAGCGATCGTCAGCGTCATGGTCGCGACCATCGGCCCCCAGCCCTCCTCGTCCGGGCGCCAGGTACGGCCTGCGTTGATCCACAGGCCGATCAGGAACATCGCGAAGAAGATGGGGGCGAGGCGCAGGCCCCATCGGATGCGGCTGTCATAGAAATCGGGATTGACCACGATCTCCCGCGCGTCGACGCGCTTGAAATGCTCCAGCACCGTGATCGCTTCCGCGCGGGCGACGCGGGAAACGGGCAGACGCAGCACCGACTGGCTGCGGCGAAAACGGTCGCCCGAAACATAGGTGGTGATGATGCCGAACTCGATGGCGAGCGGACTCATCGGCAGCATCTGCACGCCGGCGAATTTGGAGCCGCCGGTATTGACCAGCGGATAATAAGCGTCGCCCACCCGCACGCCATCCGCCGCGAAGGCGATGTCGATGCCCTTTTCCAGCTGCCGCTTCGGCACGGCCCATTCGTTGCGATAGTCCCCGCCCAGCGCGTTGCGCGCCTCGTCATTCGCCTTGAACTCGGCCAGTTCGCTCGCCGTCACCCGCCAGCGGGCGATGACATGATCGCCGCGATCGATCCGGCGGGCGGCGCGGTGCATGCGCAGATAGATGAGCATCACGCCGGGCGCGATGATGCCGGGGACCAGCCCGACGCCGATCGCGATGCCGCCGCGCGAATTTTCCGTGGCGGTCAGGACGCCGGGTTCCTGGAGACCCCAGAGGATCGCCGCCCAGGAGAGCAGCGTGATGACGCCGAAGAAGGCGATCATGGCCTTCGGGCGATTGGCCATTGCGCGCATCATGGCTCTCCTCTCGGGGACGGGAGGAGAGCATGATGGAAGGCTTGGGTAAAGGGCATTCCCCTCCCGCAAGCGGGAGGGGTAGCGAGACTTGACGAGCGCAGCGAGTTTTAGTCGCAGCGGGGTGGGCCATGCGCGACGTTTCTGGCGTGGCGCAACGCTCGCTTCGCTCGCGCCCACCCCCTAACCCCCTCCCGCCTGCGGGAGGGGGAACAATGTTGCGATCGCCGCTCGCTCTCCCTACCGCAATATCGTCGGCGGGTCGGGCAGGATGACGCCGACATCCTTCGCATAGTCCTGCCACGCTTTCACCAGCGCCGCCTTGCGGGCCGGCTCCTTCGCCGACAGGTCGGTGGTCTCACCCGGATCGACGGCGATGTTGAACAGCCGCCAGTCGCTTTCCTTGCCCAGCCCTTCGACATCGGTGATCTTCCAGTCGCCCTGCCGCAGCGCGCGTTCGCCGAACAGCTCCGTGCCGATGCTCTCGGTCGGGGCATGAACCTGCGCCGCCTTGCCGGCGAGCCAGGGTCCCCAGCTTGTGCCGCGGATAGGCTGGACCGTGCGGCCCTGGAACGTCCCATCGGGCGGCGTCAGGCCGGCAAGGTCGATGAAGGTCGGCGCGACATCCATGACGTTGAGATAGGCACTGGCGATCGCGCCGGGCGTGCGGACGGCGGGGCCGGACAGGAAAGAGGCCGTCCGCGTGCCGCCTTCGGTCGCATTCGCCTTGTACAGCCAGGACGGCGTGGTTGCGGCCTGCGCCCAGCCGGGGCCATAAGCGACATAGCTGTTCGCCTTGCCGATATTGTCGAGGCTGTTGTCCGCGCCCTCCAGCCGGGCCTTGAAGCGCGGGCTTTCCAGGTCCGCGCCCTCCGCGCCATTGTCGGCCAGGAACAGGATGACGGTGTTGTCCAGTTCGCCGGACGCTTTCAGCGCCTCGATCACGCGGCCGACATTCCAGTCGAGCCGGTCGACCATGGCGGCATAAACCTCCATCGACCGGGCGGCGACCTTCTGCTGGTCGGGCGTCAGTTCCGCCCAGCGCTTCGTGCGCTCCAGCGGATGCTGCGCGGCGCTGGCAGGCACCAGTCCCAGTTCCACCTGTTTCTTCAGCCGCTCGGCCCGCAGCGCCTCGAAGCCCGCATCATAGCGGCCCTTATATTTGGCGACTGTTTCGGCCGGTGCCTGCAACGGCCAGTGGGGGGCGGTGAAAGCGAGATAGGCGAAGAAGGGCTTTTCGCCTTTCGTCGCCTGCAACTGGCCAATCAGCTTGGTCGCGAAGGCGTCCGACGAATAGAAGTCGTCTGGCAGGCTGGTCAGCGTCTTCCCATCCTCACGATAGGTGAAGCCCGCTTTGGGATCGACCGACAGCTTCCTGCCGAAATGATTGTGCGCGCCCTGCAACAGCGTGAAGCTGTGCTGGAAGCCGCGCTGCGACGGGTCCTGCTCGGGCGTCAGGCCCAGATGCCATTTGCCCGACAGCAAGGTGCGATAGCCGCCGGCCGACAGGATTTCGGCAAGGCTCGCGATATCCGGGCGCAGATAGCCCTCATGCCCCGGCTGCCCCTGCTGGTTGGGCGCGATGATTTCCGCCATGGTGCCCAGCCCGGCCTTGTGATTGTCCGTGCCCGACAACAGCATGGACCGCGTTGGCGAGCAGGTGGGCGCAGTGTGGAAGCCGGTGAAGCGCACCCCGGCGGTCGCGAGCTTGTCGAGATTGGGCGTCGCGATCTCGCCGCCGAACGCGCCAAGGTCGGAATAGCCGAGATCATCGGCGACGATGATGAGGAAATTGGGTTTTCGCTCTTGCGCTTGCGCCGGGACGGCAAGGCCGGTCGCGAGCAGCAGCGCAGCGAGGGTTTTGCGGATCATCGAGTGAGTCCTGTTGAAAGGGGCCGCGTCCCGAAAGACGCGGCCCAAGTGGCCGAAGGGCGAAGGGGTCGGGGATCAGGCCGCTTCGGCGAGGCGATTGGGTTCCTTCTTGAGGTTGCGGCTTTCGCGCCCGTCGATCGACACCGGCACGGACCCCGCAATGGTCGCGCGGCGCAGCTGGCGGTGCTGAAGCCCGAAATCGGCGATGGCGCGGTGCTGGGTGGCGCGATTGTCCCAGATGGCGACGTCGCCCGGCTGCCACCGCCAGCGCACGGTATTCTCCGGCTTGGTGATTTCCTCCTGGAAGATCGCGAACAGGCGCTGGCCGTCCGCCTGATTGAGGCCCACGAAATTCTTGAAGAAATGCCCCAGCAGCAGCGATCGCTCGCCCGATTCCGGGTGGACGCGCACGACCGGATGCTCGGTCTCGTAGACGGTCGAGGCGAACACCTCGCGATGGCGCTTGATCGCCGCCTCGTCCGCGCTGCTCAGGACTGCGGCATAATCATAGAGGTTGGTATGGACCGCCCACAGCGTATCGGCCAGCTGGCGCAGCGACTCCGGCAGCGCCTCATAGGCGCTGACCGTGTTCGCCCAGAGCGTGTCGCCACCCGCCGCCGGCGCGACGATGGAGCGCAGGATCGACGCTTCGGGATAGGCGGGGACGAAGGTCACATCGGTGTGCCAGCTCGACGCTGCCCGGCCTTCCTTCGAATCCAGCTCCAGCAGATATTTGGAGCCGGGCACGACCGGCACGGTGGGATGCGCGATCGGATCGCCAAAGCGTTCGGCAAAGGCTTCCTGATTGGCGTCGTCCAGCTGATGCTGCTCGCGGAAGAAGATCACCTTGTGTCGGACCAGCGCGGCGCGGATCGCGTGATGGGTCGCCTCATCGAGGTCGCCCGACAGCTTCACGCCCCGGATTTCCGCGCCGATCCGCCCGGCGACGGGCACGATGTCCAGCGGGCCTTCGACATCGGCCGCATTCACGAACTTCTGATGGATGATGGTCATGACTATTCTCCTCGATTGTGAGCTTCAGTGGGTGGTGGTCGCGTCGCGGGCGTCGAGCGCGCGGCGGATTTCGGCATGGGCGGCTTCGTCGATCGGGAAGCGCCAGATGATGAGCGTGGCGATGATGTGCGCGGTGGCCGGCCCCAGGGCGAAGACGTACTTGAGCGCCTCCAGGCTGGCGGAGCTGTTGCCCGGCCCGGCGCTGAACCCCGCCCAGGCAATCAGCGGCAAGGCGATGCCGATGCCGATCGCAGGCCCCAGCTTGGCCGACAGCGCAAAGACCGAGAAGAACAGCCCGGTGCGGTCATGCCCGGTGCGCAGGCGATGCGCGTCCGACACGTCCGCCACCATGGCGCGCAGCATCAGATTGCCCGAGCCTTGGGTGAGGCCCTGCGCGATCGTCAGCGCGATCAGCAGCGGCAGCGCGCCGGGGAAGACGAACAGCAGGCCGATATTGATCGCCGCCTGCGCGATCTCGCCGGTGATGGCGGCTTCGCGCTTGCCGATGCGGCGGCCGATCCGCAGCCAGATCGGCGCGGCGGCGACGCCGAAGATGAACTGGAGCAGGTACAGCCCGCTCGCCCAGGCGGGCAGGCCCATATACCAGACCGCGAAGAAAACGATCAGGCCCGCGCGGATCGACTGGCCGGAGGTGACCGCCGTGTCGGAGGCGAGCACGCGCAGCAACTGCCGGTCGGAGAAGACCAGGCCGGCGACGCGCCAGAAGCTCTGGCGGACGGGCGGCGTCTGCGGGATCGGTGGCTCGCGGAAGCTGGTGAGGGTGAAGGCGAGCGCCGGGACCAGCGTCAGCAGGATGAAGCCGCCGACCAGCTGCAGTTTCAGCGTGCCATTGCCCGGGTCGATCTGGTCGAGGATCGTCGGCAGCACCAGCACGGTCAGCAGCCCGATCGAGCGCAGCAACGCCTGATAGCTGACCACGCGGGTGCGGCCATGATAATGCGCCGACAGTTCCCCCGCCCAGGCGGATGAGGGGATCTCGATCATCGACCAGCCGAGATAGAAGACGAACAGCACCCCGGCGAGATAGGCGGGCGTCACCAGCGCGGCCGGCGGGAAGAACAGCAGCGCCGAGGACAGGCCGAACAACAGGCCGCCCGCCGCGATCCACGGTCGCCGCCGGCCGAAGCGGGTGCGGGTACGGTCGCTCAATGCGCCGACCAGCGGATCGGCGACCACGTCCCAGAAGCGGCCGAGGAAGAAGATGAAGCCGATCGCGGCGAGCGAAAGCCCGAACTCTGTCGCGTAGAGTTGCGGCACGAAGATCGCGAGCGGCAGGCCCGCGCCGGCGATCGGCACGGCGATCGACGCGAAGCCGGCGAGGCGGAGGCGGGACAGGCCCTCCTTCTCTCCTGCTCCGCCCGGCCGCGCTAGCCGCGCTCGGGGTCCGGCGATGTCCGGGAATGATGATGCGGGTAGCGTGGCCATGGCGGTTCCTCCTGGCGGTTCAGAACTTGCTGCGCAGCGTCGCGCCGATGGTGCGGGGGTCGCCCAGCGTGGCGACGACCAGGCCGGTGTTCTGCGGGGTCAGCGTGTCGACAAATTCCTTGTCGAACAGGTTCTTGGCCCACAGCGACAGGTCGAGCCGGCCGCTTTCCAGCCGCACGCCGATGCGCGCATTGGCGATGCCGTAGCTGGGCACCAGCGAGTAGCGGCTGTCGGACACGGCGGTGTAGTAGTTGGAGCGCCAGCTATAGTCGGCGCGACCATATAGCTCGACGCCGCCCCAACTGCTTTCCCCCAGCGGATGGGAGAAGTCGCCGCCCGCGCTCCACGACCATTTGGGCACACCCGACAGCGGCCGGCCGGACAGATCGGCGAAGGGTGCGCTGGCGGTGGCGGGGTTGCGCTCGGGCGGCGGCGGACCGTTTTCGAACGTCACATATTTGGCGTCGGTGAAGGCGACCGAGGCGTTCAGGTTCAGCCGCTCGATCGGCGAGAGCACCGCGTCCACCTCGAACCCGCGGGCGCGCGCCTTGGGGATGTTGGTGATGTAGTTGCGGGTGTTGTTGGTGCCCGGCCGCTGATCGACGATCGCGGTCTGATAGTCGGCGATGTCGGTCCAGAAGCCGGCCAGGTTTAGCGTCAGCCGCTTGTCCCACCAGCTGCTCTTGATGCCCGCTTCGTAGTTATCAACCTTTTCCGGCCCGACATCGGGGCTGATGTCGGCAGGGATGTTGGTGAGGTTGAGGCCGCCCGACTTGTTGCCGCGCTGATAACTCGCATAGACCAGCACGTCCGGCGTCACCTTGTAGGACAGCGTCGCCAGCCCCGAAAAGCTGTTGTCGGTAAAGCCGGTCGAATAGCTCGCGACCGGGTTCAGCGTGTTGCGGATGGCGAGCGCACGGGTGCGCTGCGCCTCGGTCAGGGCGGACAGGTCGTTGCCTGCATCCCACCACTGGTTGAAGCTGCCGCTCTTCTTCTCATGCGTGTAGCGCAGGCCGAGCGTCAGCGAGAGGCGGTCAGGGACCAGATCATAGGTCGCCTGCCCGAACAGCGCGAAGCTCTTCGTTTCCGGGTTGGAGGTGGAGCGGGAGATGAAGCCGTTCAACGCCGCGTCGCGCGTCACCGCCTCGTCGGCCGGAAACAGCCAGCTGCCCGCGTCCGGCCCATAGCCCGACGCGCCCTTGCCGTTGATGATCTGCCAGAAATAATAGGCGCCCGCGACCCAGGACAGGCGCGTATTGCCGTTGGAGCCGACACGAAATTCCTGGCTGAACTGGCGCTGGAAATTCTCCTGATGGCTCAGCGTATTGACCGACAGGGACGTGAAGTCGCTGTCGTTGCGCGGATACCAGTTCCATTTGCGATAGGCGGTGATCGACGTCAGCGTCACCGGGCCGAGGTCAAGGTCCGCCTTGCCCGACACGCCCCACTGGTTCATGTTCGCCTGCACTATGGCGTCGGCGTCCACTTCGCGCGCATAGGGATCGATCGGCAGCGGCGTGTAGCCGGCGCGGGCAACGCGGGCGGCGAAGTTGTTCGGGATGGTCCCGCCGCCATCATATTGCGTGAACTGCGCGTAGGGCACGCGATAGCAGCAGTTGAGCGTCTGCTTGCCATAATCGCCGATCAGCCGGACGGTCAGGCTGTCGCTGGGTTTCAGCAACAACTGCGCGCGGGCGGTGAAATTGTCGTAATCCTGCACCTTGTCGTCGGTGTGGACGTTGCGGATGAAGCCGTCGCGATGGGTATCCGCCACGCTGACGCGCAGCGCCGCCCAGTCGGTCAGCGGCCCGGTGATCGAGGCGCGCGCCTGGTGGAAGCCATAGTCGCCAAGGCTGGCCTCCACCTGCCCGCCGAAATCGAAGCTCGGCTGGCGGGTCGTGATGTTGATCGCGCCGGCCGTGGTGTTCTTGCCGAACAAGGTGCCCTGCGGCCCGCGCAGCACCTCGATCCGGTCGAGATCAACGAGGTCGAACTGGCTCTGGCCGACGCGGCCATAATAGACGTCGTCGATATAGACGCCGACGCCATTCTCCAGCCCATCATTGGTCAGCGAGACGTTGGAGCCGAGGCCGCGAATGTTGATGTTGGTGTTGCGCGGGTTGAAGCTGAACAGTTGGAGGCTGGGCGCAACCTGCTGCACGGCGGCGAGCGTGTAGTCGCCGCGCTGCTCCACCAGATCGCCGCCCACGACGCTGAGCGCGACGGGCACGTCCTGGGCATTTTCCTCGCGACGCCGCGCGGTCACGACAATGGCGGGGCCTGCCTCGCCCTCGTCAATGACCGGCGCGACGGCGGCGTCCTGCGCCGACGCGGGAAGCGAAGCGAGGAACGAGAGGGCGACGCCGCCTAGAAGCAGGACGCGAAGAGCCGACGCCGCCGAATGGCGACGGGGACCACGAACGAAATTGGACAAAATTCTACTCCCTGTTGAACTTTTTTCGGCGCGCCGCAGCAGCGCCCGCCGGTGTGTCGGCAAGTTTCCGGGCCGCTTCCGCGCCGTAGAGCGCAGCCGCCGCCTGAAGCAGCGAGGCCGGATAGGACCTCGCCAGATGGACGATTTCGGACATGGGACATCCTTTCGCGGCGATCAGGGATCGCCGGTCGTGCAGGATCAGGCAGGCGCGCGAACGCGCCCTGTGAAAGCCCCCGAATTGCCTGTGGTCAGGTCTGGATGTGCATGTGTCGCATCGCTTCAGTCCCCATTTTCGAGTGGGGGAACACGATCCTGGCGCGGTCGCCTTGCATCGTGCGCTTTAGCTATTGGTGACGCGGAGCAAGCTGCATCCCGATCAAAATCCGCGAGTTTCGCCGATGTGGTCATCCGACACGGGAACCAGCCGTGTCGCTCAGGCAATCTCTACCTACATTGTAGAGTTTCAGGGGCAATCAAGTTTTGATTGTCGCGGGGAAAGGTCAGCGATGATCGGGCGTGGATCCGGCCAGCGCGGACCACCTTGGCCCCTACTGCATTTTCCCTTGGCCCCACGAGAAACTTTGCTTTTGCGAATTGTTTGCATTAGTGAGCGAGCCATGCCGGCTTCCACGAAGAATGCAGACCGCCGCCGCGCGGCTCGTGACGTCACGCTGCGCGCCATCGCCGCTGTGCCGCTGAACTATGTCGTGAGCACGCTGATCACCGTGATGATCGCGCGCATCCTGCCGGGCGGCGCGGCGCAGGGATCGGTCGGATCGATGCTGCTCTCCTTCGCGATCTTCGCCGGCATCGCCATGACCTGCTTCGCGGTCGCGTCCACGGCGCGCCTGTGGCTGTGGCTGGTGGGCGCGGCACTGCTGCTCGGCGCAGCCGACTGGGCGCTGATCGCGCAGGGCGGCCGGCTGTGAGGCAGGGTTTCCGCCAGTCCATGGCGTGGCTGCACAACTGGGCCGGGCTGCTGCTCGGCTGGCTGCTGTTCGCGATCTTCCTGACCGGCACGACCGCCTATTTCCAGGAGGAAACGACCCGCTGGATGACGCCCGAGATCCAGGGCGCGCCGGCGGAGGGCGCGGCAGGAATCGAGGCGGCGGTCGGCTGGCTGAAGCACAAGACCCCCGACGCCACCGAATGGAGCATCTACCTACCGGGCAAGCGGGCGAGCTTCACCCAGCTCTACTGGCAGAACCCGCCCGAATCGCCCGACGGCCCGCGCGGCAAGGCGCAACTGGGCAATGACGGGCGGGAAGTGGCGGCGCGTGATACGAAGGGCGGCTACTTCCTCTACCGCTTCCATTACGACCTGCACTACATCCCGGTCATCTACGCGCGCTGGATCGTCGGCGTGGCGGCGATGGCGATGCTGGTCGCCATCCTGACCGGCATCGTCACCCACAAGAAGATCCTGACCGACTTCTTCCTGCTCCGCCTGAACAAGGGACAGAGGAGCTGGCTCGACGCGCATAATGTGGCCGGCGTGCTGTTCCTGCCCTTCGTGCTGATGATCACCTACACCGGCCTCGTCACGCTTGGGTCGCTCTACATGCCCTGGGCGATCGCGGCGAATTACGCCGATGGCGGCAAATTCTACGAGGCCGCCTTCTACTACCCCTCCCCGCCCGAACGCGCGGGCAAGGCCGAACCGCTCGCCCCGATCGCGCCGATGGTCGCCATGGCGGAAACGCAATGGGGCATGGCCGTGGGCGGCGCGCGCATCCTCAATCCGGGCGACGCGACGGCGCGGGTCATTCTGTCGAGCGCGGTCGGCGGCGGCATCGGCGCGCGGGCGCAGTCGATGACCTTCGACGGCGTCACTGGCCGACAACTGGAAGGGCACAAGACGCAGGGCGCCGCCTTGCAGACCGAGAGCGTCATGGTCGGCCTGCACGCCGGCCGCTATGCCGATCTGACCCTGCGCGCGCTCTATTTCCTGTCGGGCATTGCGGGCAGCGCGATGATCGCATCGGGGCTGGTGCTGTGGACGGTGAAGCGCCGCGCCCGACTGCCCGATCCGGCGCGCCCGCATTTCGGCTTTCGGCTGGTCGAGACGCTGAATATCGGCACGATCATCGGCCTGCCGATCGGCATCGCCGCCTATTTCCTGGCCAACCGCCTGCTGCCGCTCACCCTCGCCGACCGTGCCGAGCGGGAGATCGCCGCGATGTTCATCGCCTGGGGCCTCGCCTATGTCTGGGCCGCCGCGCGCCCGCCACGCCGCGCCTGGGCGGAGCTGTCGCTGGCGGCAGCGCTCGCCTTCGCCGCCGTGCCGCTGGTGAGCGCGCTCACCACCACGCGCGGCCTGCCGGCGAGCCTCCTCGCGGGCGACTGGCTGTTCGTCGGCTTCGACCTCATCATGCTGCTGCTGGCGAGCGGCTTCGCCCTCGCCTTCCGCCGGGCGAGCGCCGCGCCGAAGCCCGCGGCCCGACCGGCGCGGCGCACAAAGGCGGTGGCGGCATGATCCACCTGTTCCTGATCGCCGCGTCGGTCCTGTTCTTCGCGTTGCTCTGCGCCGCCAATCCGCGCCATCAGGCCGACCTGCTGGGCAGCAAATTGCCGCCCTACAAAACGCCGGTCCTACGCGCGGCAGCCTGCGCCGTCGCGGCGGTCGCGATCTTCGGCGCATTCTGGCGGCTCGGCTGGGGTTATGGCCTGGTCGAACTGCTCGGCATGGCGAGCATCGGCGCGGTCCTGAGCGTCGCGGCGCTTACCTCGCGAACGCAAAAACCCCGCCGCTGAGCAGCCAGGCGTTACTGCCGCCCGGCCACCAGATCCTCGACCACCGCCGGGTCCGCCAGCGTGGACAGGTCGCCCAGCGCGGCCGGCGACACGTCACCCTCCGCGATCTTGCGCAGGATGCGGCGCATGATCTTGCCGCTCCGCGTCTTGGGCAGGCCGGGCGCGAACTGGATCGCGTCTGGCGTGGCGATCGGCCCGATTTCCGCCCGCACCCATTTGACGAGCGCCGCGCGCAACAGGTCGCTCGGCTCCTCGCCCGTGTTCAGCATGACATAGGCGTAGATGCCCTGCCCCTTGATGTCGTGCGGGAAGCCGACGACCGCCGCCTCCGCCACGCTTTCATGCAGCACCAGCGCGCTTTCGACTTCGGCCGTGCCCATACGGTGGCCCGACACGTTGATGACGTCATCGACGCGGCCGGTGATCCAGTAATAGCCGTCCGCGTCGCGGCGACAGCCGTCGCCGGTGAAATAGCGGCCGGGATAGGTGGTGAAATAGGTCTGGAAGAAGCGCTCATGATCGCCCCAGACGGTGCGCATCTGCCCCGGCCAGCTGCGCGCGATGCACAGATTCCCCTCGGTCGCGCCGTCCAGCACCGCGCCTTCCGCGTCCACCAGCAGCGGCTCCACGCCGAAAAAGGGCTGCGAGGCCGAACCGGGTTTCAGGTCCGTCGCGCCCGGTAGCGGCGTGATCATCTGCCCGCCGGTCTCGGTCTGCCACCAGGTGTCGACGATGGGGCAGCGCCCCTCGCCCACCACCGAATGATACCAGCGCCACGCCTCCGGGTTGATCGGCTCACCCACGGTGCCGAGCAGCCGCAGCGACGACCGATCGGTGCGGGTGACGAAATCGTCGCCTTCCTTCATCAGCGATCGCAGCGCGGTCGGCGCGGTGTAGAGCGTGGTGACCTTGTGCCGGTCGATGACGTCCCAGATGCGGCTGGGGCTGGGCCAGTTGGGCACGCCTTCAAACATGAGCGTCGTCGCGCCGTTCGCCAGCGGGCCATAGACGATGTAACTGTGGCCGGTGACCCAGCCGACATCGGCCGAACACCAGAAGATGTCGCCGTCGCGATGATCGAAGGTCAGGTCGAACGTCATCGCCGCCCACAGCAGATAGCCGCCGGTGGTGTGCAGCACGCCCTTGGGCTTGCCCGTCGAACCCGACGTGTAGAGGATGAACAGCGGGTCCTCCGCATTCATCTCCTCCGCCGAGCAGTCCGCCATGACGCCGGCGGCGGCCTCATGATACCAGAGGTCGCGGCCCGGCTGCATTGCGATCTCGCCGCCGGTCGCCTTCACCACGATCACGGTTTTCAGCACCGGGGCGAGCGCAGCGGCGGCGTTGACATTGGCCTTGAGCGGGACGGCCTTGCCACCGCGCCGGCCCTCGTCGGCGGTGATGAGGACGCGGCTGTCGCAATCGATGATGCGGCCGGCCAGCGCTTCGGGGGAGAAGCCGCCGAACACGATGGAATGGATCGCGCCGATACGGGTGCAGGCGAGCATCGCAACCGCCGCTTCGGGGATCATCGGCATGTAGAGCGTGACGCGGTCACCGCGTTTGACGCCCGATGCCTTCAGCACATTGGCGAAGCGGCAGACATCGGCGTGGAGTTCGCGATAGCTGATGATGCGCGCATCGGCCTGCGGATCATCGGGTTCCCAGATGATCGCGGGCTGATCGCCGCGCACCGCCAGATGGCGGTCGAGGCAGTTGGCGCTGACGTTAAGTGCGCCGTCCGCAAACCAGCTGATGCCGAAGTCGGCCTCGGCAAAGCTGCTGCGGTCGGCCTGGGTCGGCATGCGCAGCCAGTCGAGCCGGCGCGCCTGCTCCAGCCAATAGGTCTCCGCATCGCCCAGCGACCGGGCATGGTCGGCGGCGTAGCGCGCCGCGTTGATCTTCGCGCCCGCCGCCCATTCGGGGGGGACCGGATAGAGGTCTTCCTGAGGGGCGGCGGGTGCGGGGTTCAGCATGTCTGGATAGGCCTCACTTCACCTTGGCGAGATAGGCGGTCATCCGCTTGGCGGCGAAGGGCGGCAGCTTGACCGCCTTGGCCGCCGTCACATCGGCGGCGGTCGGCTTGCCCACCTGCACCAAAGCGACCATGCCCATCGAATAATGCGGCATGCACTTGACGCCATAGAGGCCGGGCTTGCTGACGGTCAGCACCATTTCCTTGTTCATCGCGCCCTTCACCGGGGTCGCGCCGGCGGGCAGCATGTTCGCCATCGTCTCGGCATTGTGGCTGGGGTCGGTGGGGGCGAAGCGGATGGTGTCGCCGGGCGCGGCCTTCACGAAGCCGGGTTCGAACACCATGGCGCCGTCCGCGCCCTTGTTCTTCATGTGGACGACGATTTCCTTGGCGGTCGCGGGCATCGCAACCGAAGCGAGGATCAGCGCGGCGGCCGGGGCAACAATCGTGCGAAAGATGGTCAAGGCACTCTCCAGTGAAAGACGGCGTCGGGCGCCGGATTGGAAGGTGAAATGCCGGCAAATCGCTGCACCGCGCAATGGGCCATAAGTCCAATCACCCTGTTCAGCCTGCGTGCATCATCCTGATTTCAAGGGACTACACCACCGACTGGTGTTGCAGGCGCGAGCGGACGTTTCAGGTCTCGCCAACCGTCCGTTCCTTCGGCCAGCCACCAGATCTTGGTGTAGCCATGCGCCCGCAACCGCCGCGCCGCATTCCAGCTCATCCAGCAGTCCGCCAGGCAGAAGACGACCAGTGGCCGGTCCCGTTTTCCGTGGCTCAGCCGCGCGACGCCGTCCAGGAACCAGCGCTCGATGCCGGGAGCAAGGTCGCCGCGCCCGCTTTCGGGAAACCAGTGCGCGCCGGGGATCGTCTCATGCGGCCTGGCCAGCCGCCAGCGGCCATCCGATTCGCGCACGGCCCCTTCCGCCGGCAACACGTCGATGAACAGCGCGTCGATGCCGGGGCGCAGTTGTGCGGCAGCGGCAGGCGCGATTCGGCCGACACCCTCGGGCGGCTGGCGCGTGGGGCCGCGATAATGCGCGATGCGATAGCCGTCCGCGTTGAACAACGGCTCCTGCGCGGACGCCGGGGCAGCCATCATCAACAGGGCAGGCAGCAGCCAGCGCATATCCTCTCCCATGGGGTCCAAGGTGCAATAGTAGCAGTCCGCCCCAACCTGTAGACCCGGCCATAGGGAGAAGGATGTGAAGAAACGCACCAGCCTGTCGGCCGCCTTGCTGCTGACCCTGCTGACCGCGCCGGCGACCAGCGCCGACGCCGGCTACCCCCATGATCCGCTGGGATCGCCGATGTGGACCGCGCATGCGCAGACCCTGTTCGGCAGCGATCCGGTCCGCTTCGACTCGCGCGTGAAGGTCGATTTTCCGCCCATCGCGGAGAACCAGCGCGCCTTCCCGGTGTCGATCGACGCGCGCGCGATTCCCGGCGTCAAGCGCATGATCCTGTTCGCCGACCTCAACCCCATTCCCGTCGCGATCGACTATCGGCCGGACGGCGCGCTCGCCTATATTTCCACGCGCATAAAACTCGACCAGCGCACCCCGGTGCGTGGCGCAGTGCAATTGGCGGACGGGCAATGGCTGGTGTCGGGCGGCTGGATCGACGCGGCCGGCGGCGGCTGTTCCGCCCCGCCGGTCAGCCGGGTCCGGGGCGACTGGGCCGAACATCTGGGCGAGATTCGCGGCGAGGCATGGCCGCTCCCCAATGGCGACAGCCGCCTGCGCCTCAGCTTCCGCCATCCAATGGACACCGGCCTCGTCGCCAATATCGCGACCTATCATCTGGAGACGCTGGCGGTGAAGGACGCAGCGGGCAAATCGCTCGGCGAAATGGAGATATGGGCGAGCGTGGCGGAGGACCCCGCGATCACGCTGATGCTGCATGCAGCGGCGGGCGACACATTGCGGGTGGAGGCGCGCGACACCAACGGGCGCGACTATCGCGCGCAGGTCGCGGTGGCGCGGGCGTCCGCGATCCCATGATCCTCACCCGACGCAGCCTGATCGCGGCCATGGCCGCCGCGATCCCCGCCCGCGCCTTCGCTGCGGATTATGCGATCGATCCGGTCAAGGTCGGCGACGGCATCTGGATGATCCACGGCGCCGACGCGCCGATCGAGCCGGCCAATGGCGGGGCCATCGCCAATATCGCGATCATCGACACGCCGGCCGGCACCGTGCTGTGCGATTGCGGTCCCTCCGTCCGCTATGCCCGCGCGCTGAAGGCCGTGGCGGAAAAGCTGACCGGCAAGCCGGTGATCCGCGTCTATGTGACCCATCTGCACCCCGACCATGGCCTAGGCATCGCCGCCTTCGATCCGAAGATCGTCGCCGCCCTGCCCGGCACGATCGACGCACTGCGCGAGCAGGGACAGGGCTTTGCCGATGCCATGTACCGCATCCTCAACGACTGGATGCGCGGTACGGACGTGGTGCTGCCGGGCGTGAGGATCACGCAGGACGCGGAGGATTTCGGCGGGCGGCGGCTGCGATTGCTGGCGCTGTCGGGGCACAGCGCGGCGGACCTGGCTCTGCTGGACGAGGCGACCGGCCTGCTGATCGGCGGCGACCTCGTCTTCCACGACCGCGCGCCGAGCACGCCGACTGCCGATCTCGCCAAATGGCGCGACAGCCTAGACCGGCTCACCGCCCTGCCGCACAAGGGCGTGATCCCCGGCCATGGCCCGTTCGATCCCGGCGGCACGGCAGCGATCGCCCAGACCCGCGACTGGATCGACTGGCTGGAAGCCGCGCTGACGGATGCGGTGAAGCGCGGCCTCGACATGGTGGAGGCGGGCGAGACGGCGATACCCGATCGTTTCGCGAACATGGCGGCCGCGCGCTATGAATTGCAGCGCAGCGTGTCGCATCTGTATCCAGGGCTGGAGGCCAAGCTGCTGCCGCGGGTGGACGGACTTTGACAGTATCGACCGTTGCGACCAAGGCGATAGTCATGCTCCAGAATTTCGACCTAGACCGTTTCCTCGCCGACCACTGGCAGAAGAAGCCGCTGCTGATCCGCAAGGCGTTCGCGGACTGGACCAACCCGATCGACCCCGACGAACTGGCCGGCCTCGCCTGCGAGGAAGAGGTCGAGGCGCGCCTCATCGAGGCGAAGAAATCCGGCTGGGCGCTCGAACATGGCCCGTTTACCGCCAAACGCTTCGCCAAACTCGGGAAAAAGCCCTGGACCCTGCTGGTGCAGGCGGTCGATCAGGTCGCGCCCGATGTCGCCGCGCTGATGGATCCGTTCCGCTTCGTGCCGAACTGGCGGATCGACGATGTCATGGTCAGCTATGCCAGCGACGGCGGCGGCGTGAGGCCGCATTTCGACCAGTATGACGTGTTCCTGATTCAGGGCCTCGGCCGCCGCCGCTGGCGGGTCGGGCAGCAGTGCGACGCGGCCAGTCCGCTGCTGCCGCATGACGACCTGCGCCTGCTCGCCGATTTCCACGCGACCGACGAATGGGTGCTGGAGCCGGGCGATATCCTCTATGTGCCGCCCGGCGTCGCGCATGACGGCGTAGCGGTCGGCGACGACTGCATGACCTATTCGATCGGCTTTCGCGCGCCCTCGCGCGGCGACCTGATCGACGGCTGGTGCGATCATCTGGTCGACACGCTCGTCGAGGACGACCGCTATGCCGACCCGGACCTCAAGCCCCAGGCCAATCCCGGCGAGATCGCGCCCGCCGCGCTCGACCGGCTGCACGCCATGGTGACGCAGGCCCTGACGGACCGCGCCGCCTTCGCCCGCTGGTTCGGCGCGCATGCCACCACCGCCAAATATCCCGAGGCCGACTGGTCGCCCGACGAGACGGTCGATGCGGCGGATGTTCGCGCACTGCTGACCGAGGGCGCGGCGCTGGAGCGTAACCCCGCCAGCCGCTTCGCCTATGTAGCGCAACCCGAAGGCGTGACCCTGTTCGTCGATGGCGAGAGTTTCGATTGCGCCGGAGAAGTCGCGCGCTTCGCGCAAAACCTCTGCGCCTATGGCCCGATTGGCGATGTGCCGACCGAAGCCCTCCCCCTGCTCGCCGCGCTCCTCAATCAGGGCAGCCTCATCCTCGAAGCCGACGACGCATGACCCTGATCCTGTTCAACAAGCCCTATGGCGTGCTGCCCCAGTTCACCGACCGGGGGAGCGACACGAAGCGGCCGACCCTGTCGGACCATATCGCGGTCCCCGGCGTCTACCCCGCCGGCCGGCTGGACATGGACAGCGAGGGGCTGTTGCTGCTGACCGATGACGGACGACTCCAGGCGCGCATTGCCGACCCGAAATTCCGCCTGCCCAAGACCTATCTGGTGCAGGTCGAGGGCGAGATCAGCGACGAGGCGCTGGCGCAGCTGCGGCGCGGCGTCACGCTGAAGGACGGCCCGACCCGCCCGGGGCTGGCCGAACGAATCGCCCCGCCCGAGCTGTGGCCGCGCGACCCGCCGGTGCGCTTCCGCAAGACCGTGCCGGACGGCTGGATCAGCCTCACCATCCGCGAGGGTCGCAACCGGCAGGTGCGGCGCATGACGGCGGCGGTCGGCCATCCGACGCTGCGGCTCGTGCGCTGGAGCATCGGCGACTGGACGCTGGACGGCCTCGCGCCGGGCGGATGGCGGGAAGAGCGGGTCTAGACGCCCTCAACGATGAACGTCTGATATTCCCCGCCCTTCAGCCGGTACTGCAACGCCTCCTGATAGGCCGGACTGTCATACCAGGCTTCCGCCTCGGCAAAGGTCGGAAAGGCGATGATCACCGCGCCATCCGTTTCAATTCCATCCGTCGCGCGGGTCTTGCCATAGGCGGCCAGCACCGTGACGGGATGGCCCGCCATCGACTTGGCGGCCAGCCCGCCATAGGTCTGCATGGCCTCGGCGTCCTTCACGCCATTGCGAACGGCGACGAAATAGGCGGTCATTGGGTCCTCTCCTTCTTCTTCAGAATGCGGCCTTCACCCCGACATACCAGCGACGCGGGCTGCCCGGCCCATAAGCGCGCGGGTTCGACGCGCCCGGCGCCTCCTCCAGCTCGACCTCATCGACCTCGCTGAAGGTGCCGACCGTGGCGTAGCGCCGGTTGAAGGCGTTGCGCAACTCGCCGAACAGGCTCACCCCCTTCACGATGCCGATGCTGCCGCGCAGGTTGACCACGGCATAGCCCGGAACCTTCGCATTGTCGTTGCCCTCGTCGCCCAGCAGATATTGACCCGACCGCGCGATCAGGTCGCCACCGATCGACCAGCCGGCCCCCGCATAATCAAGCGAAAGCGTCGCGCTGTGACGCGGAATCCCCGGCACATGGTCGCCGCGCGCCACCGCGATCTCGCCATCCTCGTCCGCCTGCGGGTTGGCGGGGCTGGAGAGGGTGAGCGGCGCGCGATAGGTCGCGTCGGTGAAGGCGTAGCTCAACCCCGCCGTCAGCCCGCCGGTCATCGCCCTGACGCTGGCCTCGACGCCCTGCCGCCGCGTGCTGCCGATATTCTGGAAATAGGCGCGGCCGCGAATCTCCGACGCGACGAACTGGATGTCGTTGCGGTTGCGCGTCCGGTACGCCGACAGCAGCCATTCGATATGGACCGGGCCGGCCATGACATGGCCGCTCGCCCCCGCCTCGAAGCTCTTGGCGACGACCTGCTTGAGCGGCGGGTCGGCGATGAAGAAATTGGCGAGGCTGCACGGCGCATCCTCGTCCGCGCAGGACAGTTCCGCCGGGGTCGGCGCGCGGTTGCTCTCGGCATAGCCGGCGCGCAGGTTGAGACCCGGGCTGACCGCATAGTCCAGCTCCACGCCCGGATTGAGCCGCTGGAAACTGTGCCGACCGTTGAGCGCGGTGCCGATCTGGTCCTGCAACACGATCTTCGCATGATTGTAGCGCAGCCCGATTTCCGCTGACAGGCCGGGCGCGATCGGCAGGCGGTCCTGCACGAAGGCGCCCCAGTAATCGGCATGCGCGACCAGCCCCACCGGCGCGATCGCGCCATCGGGCTGGACGATGAAGCTGCCCAGCCCCTCGACGCTGCGCTCCTCCGTCATGCCGCCCAGTTCGACCGAGGTGTCGAAGCGGGTGCGGCTGGTGTCATAGCTGAAGCCCAGCGCGAAATGATTGTCGCCCGAGAGCATCGGGCGCTCGTCGATGATCTGGAACAGCGCGCCCATCGCCTTCGTGCGGGTGCGCCCCCGGTTGAGCACGCCATAGCCCTCCCCGCCCAGCGTGTCGGCAATCGCATTGCCGTTCGCGTCGGTCAGGACCGCCTGTGCTTCCTCGCCCTCCCCTTCGTCATCGCCGCCGCCGACCGTCTCCAGGCAGAGCAGGCCCTCGGCCTCCTCGTCCTCGCAGCCCTCGATATCGGCGGCGTCGCCGTTCACCGTGCGCAATGTCAGCTTCTGCGCGTAGAGCGTGCCCTCGATGCGCGTATGCTCGGACAGGGCAACCCAGGGATGCAGGCTGATGCGACCATATTTCTGGCGCGTATTGTCGGGCCAGGTGAAGACGGCGCTGCGGTTCGCCGCCAGTAGCTCCACCGGCGCGACGCCATTGCCGGTCAGGTTCGTATCCGCGCCGATGACCTTCATGTGCAGGCCGCCGGTCGCGGTGTCGAAGCCCAGGTCGAGATAGCCATTATAGAGCGTCGAGGGCGAAAAGGCGCGCCAGCCATCGTCATGGCTGTACTGGAACGCCCCGAAGGCGCTGAAATCACCTTTCGCGAAACCGCCGGCGATGCTCGCCTCGCGATAGTCGAACCGCCCGCCGGTGTAGCTTGCCTCCAGCCCCGGATCGCTCTGGCCGGTCTTGGTCGTCATCACCATCGCGCCGCCCAGCGCGTTGAGACCGTAGACGGGGCTGGCGTCGAGCAGCTTCACGTCCTTCAGTGCCGCTTCGGGCAGCAGGTCGAACGCCACCGTATCGCCAAAGGGCTGGTTGAAGCGCGCGCCATCGAGATAGACGGCAAGGCCCTGCGCCTGCCCCTGCAAGGGCGAGGCGACGAAGCCGCGATAGACCAGATTGGGCTGCCAGGGATTACCCTGCGCGTCCTGCAAGGTGACGCCCGCAATCTCGCGGGTCAGCGCGCCCAGCAGGTCGGGCGTGCCGGCGCGGGCGATATCGCTGACGGTCAGCGCGTCGTCCACATCGATCGCGCCGCCGGGCGCGGTGACGATGATCGGCTGGCGCGCCGCCTCTTCGTCCTGCGCAAAAGCCGGCATCGCGCAGATGATCGCCGTGCCGGCCAGAAGCGCGCTATATCCCCTCAAATGTCCTCTCCCTGTCGTTATGGGAAGAGGCTTATGGGCGGGTGGCGGTGCGCTCCATTATACCTTTGGTCACCCTAGAGCATCATGCCTTGAATGTGACCCGTTCGGGCTGAGCGAAGTCGAAGCCTTCCCCTGAGCGAAGCCAAGGAGCTTCGCCTGCGGCTCAGCAGAACCCTTCGACTTCGCTCAGGGCGAGCGGGTTTCAAGGTAATCCCGATTTTAACGCGCGATGCTCTAGCCCTTGAAACTCACGCCGATCCACAAAGTGCGCGGCGTGCCGTAATCCATCGACCCGCCGGCGTTGCGGGTCACGATCGTCTCGTCGAACAGATTCTCGCCGCGCGCGACGACGCTGACGCCATGGCCGATCGGCAGGCGCGCCAGCGCATCCAGCGTCAGTGCATGCGGCAGTATGTCCGATTGCAGGTCGTCCTCATATTGCTTCGACACATAGCGCAGCGTGGTCGACAGCGACGGGCCGTCCTGCGGCGCCCAGGCGACCGTGGCGCTCGCCGCATGGCGCGGGCTTTGCGCCGGGGTCAGGCCATTGAACGCCATGCCCGGCGCGTGGACCGTGCTGTGGCTATAGGCATAGGACGCGCTCAGCAGGAAGTCGCCGGCCCGCGCGCTCGCCGCCAGCTCAAAACCCTTGGCGACGATACGGTCGACATTCTGCCGCTCGCGCGTGGTCGGGTTGATCGTGACATTGGCGATGGCGTCGTCCAGCCGGTTGTAGAAAGCGGTCGCGCCGATCGTGACGCCGGGCAGCGGCGTCAGGTCAAAGCCCGCCTCCACGCCCTTCAGCTTCTCCGGTGTCAGTGCGGCGTTGGCGTTGGTGGTGATCGGGAACACCACGAACGGGCGATAGAGTTCATTGAGCGTCGGCAGGCGGAAGCCGGTATAGCCCGCCCCGCGCAACGCAATGGCGTCCGACAGCCGCACGATCGCGCCCGCCCGGCCGGAAAACTGCCAGTCGGAACGATCGACATAGTCATTATTGGCGATAACGCCGCCCGCCGCATTGCGCGCGCGGAAGAAGCCGTTGCTGATGCTCCAGCGGTCGGCCCGCACCCCGCCGGTCAGCACCACCGGGCCAAGCGTCCAGTCATCCTCGGCAAAGACGCCGGTGGTGATCTGCTCGCCGCCGGCATGTCGCCGCGCGGTCACCGGATTGGCGGCGATGCCGGCATTATAGGCGTCCTCGAACATGTCGCCTTCCGCAAAGCGCGTGTCCACGCCGATGCGCAGCACGTGGGCGTCGCCGACCGGCGGGCGCAGCTCGATCTTGCCGCCGATGCCCGTGGACGGCGTGTTGCGCTGGTTCAGCGACTTGCGGAAGCTGGTCGCGGAAATCACGATGTTGGAGAAGTTGCGCGCCTGGATATAGGCGAGCGCGTCCACCTGCCATTTGCCGTGCGACACGAAACGCACGCTCGCGTCCTGCCCTTCGCTGGTCGAATCCGCACCCTTGAACCGCAAGGTCCGCTCATCGCGAAAAATCGTGCCGCGAAACTGGATTTCCGACGTGGTGGAGAGCGGCGCGACCGCGCGCAGATTGGTCGACCAGCCGTCATAGGCGGCGGGCGCGCTGGCGGCGACGCGCTGATCCTTCGGCGTCGTCCAGAAGCCGTCGCCCCGGTCCCACCGTCCCGACAGCGAAACATAGCCGCCGCCAAGATCCGGCGAGACGCTGGCCGACAGTTCGGTCGAATCGCGACTGCCGTAGAAGGCGCTGCCGCCGAAGACCGGCAACTGGTCGCGCGTCGCGCTCGCCAGTTCGATCGTGCCCGCAACGGCACCAGCGCCAAAGGCCCCCGCGCCGCCGCCGCGCGTCACGCGGACAACCGACAGCCGATCGGGGACCAGCGCAGAGAAGGGGATATAGCCGAAGAAGGGATCGGCCACCGGCACCCCGTCCAGCAGCACCAGCGTCCGGCTCGACGCATTGCCGCCCAGCGCGCGCAGCGTCGCGCCCTGGTTCGACGGGTTGGACGAACGGCTGTCCGACCGACGAAACTGCTGGAAGCCCGCGACATCGCCCAGCACATTCTCGATCCTGCCCGACGCATTGTCGAGCAGCCGCTGCCGGTCGATCACCACCGATCCATAAGCCGGCGTCCCCGGCGGCAGCGACAGGCCCTGCCCGGTGACGATGATCGTATCTCCCTCGCCGGCCTCCTCAGGGGCCTGCGCGAAGGCGGCGGCGGGAACGGTCAGCAAAGCGATCGGCAGCAGATATTTCATGGTTGCGCCCCTTATCCTCTCCCCTTCTCTCATGACAAACGGAAAGGGCCGCATCCGATTAGGATGCGGCCCCGCCCCGTGACATTGTTCCTTGGGTCGGATCAGAAGAACAGGATCGCCCCCGCCGCGATCGCGTCGGAACTGGCTTCATTGCCGTTATGCGCCTTCGACCGGCTGTGGACATATTCGCCCAGCAGCGTGACCCAGCTGGTCAGGCCATAGCGCAGCTGCCCGACCCAGCTGCTGTTCTTGTCCACCAGCAGCGGATTGGCGAGCGCGTCGGCGGCGTTGGCGTAATTGAGGTTGCTCTCGCCATAGCTGCCGCCGACCGAGATCTTGCCGAAGGTGGCGAGGCCCTGAACATAGAAGCCGTGGCTGTCCCGCTTGTTACCGAAGCCATCGGTGTCGAACAGGTTGAGCGCCGTGGTGCCCAGGCCCGAAGCGTCATAATAATAGCCCAGCATCGTCACCGGCCCCACGGTCACCTTCGCGCCTGCGTCCCAGCCCCAGCCGGTATAGTCGGGACCGGCGATCACATTGTGCTTCTGGGTAATGCCCGACGCCCACAGGCGGGTCGCGACGTCGCCGAACTTGCCGTCATAGACCAGCTTCGCCTGGAAGCCCGGCTGCTTGTTCGCCTCGTCCGGCCCGGTCAGCGACGACAGCGGCTCGAAAATGCCGACGCTGGCGGTGAAGCCGCTGAAATTGGGCGTGGTGTAAGTGATCTGCGGCTGGAAATCGGTGTAGATATAGCCCGTGCCGATGCGCCCCAGAGTGGTGTTGGACGGCGCGACATTGCCCGCCGGCGTGCCCGACGACAGCAAAGTGATGTCATTGAGGATCGCTTCCGACCCGAACAGGCCGATGTCGCGGCCGATCTTCACCTCGCCAAAGCCCGCCCGGCCGAAGGTCAGATAGGTCTGGCGGAAGTCGATGCCGGCCGTCTGCAACGCGCGCGGATTGCCGCCGCTGTTCGCGCCGCCGCCGACATAGCTGACCGAGTTGATGCCCGGATACATGCCGAAATGCGCGCCCACATCCCAGCCCGCCTGCTGCGTCGTGACCTCGACCTTCAGGAAGCCGGGCAGCAGGCCATTGCGCACCGCCGAACTGTTGCCGCCCACGGTCGCGACGCCGCCGACCACCGTGTTGGTCGCGCTCGGTGCTTCGCCATTGTCATGCACATAGAAGCCGTTGACCGAGCCGGAGAATTTGAGCGTCACGTCGCCCACTTCCAGCCCGATACCGCTGTCGGCGACGCGCACCGCAGGTTTCCCGCCCGAAGCATCGGCCGTGACCGGCGGCGCGACCGGCGCGGCGGCCTTTTCTGCCTGGTCCCCGTTCAGCAACTGCTGATATTCCTCGTCGGTCAGGATGCCCTTTTCATGCAGTCGCTTGAGCAGGTCCGCCGTTGTGCCCGCCATCGCCGGCGCGCTGCCGGCAAACAGCGCCATCGCACACGCAGCGCTCGCAAGAAGCCCCTTCCGTCCCATTTGCATCCTCCCGTTGTTCGTTCCGGTCGAGCCGGTGACGGAAGATTGCTGAGCCGCGGCGCGCGCCGAAATTGCACTAAGGTTCTCGTCCCCTCGCCACGCGCAGGCATTGGACTTTGGGTCGGGGGACTTTGGGTCGGACGCTCCTCAGCGAACCGCCACGATCCCCCAGGGCGCAGTCCCCACCGGCACCGTCCCCACCACCTTCGCGCCGGCCAGGTCAATGACCGAGACATTGTCCGAAAGGCCATTGGCGCTGTAGGCCCTCGTCCCGTCCGCGCTGATCGCGACATGCCAGACGCGCTTGCCCACCGGCACATAGGCCCGCACCTTGCGGGTCGCGACATCGACCAGCGCAACATGGTCCGCCCGCCCCAGCGCGATCACCGCCGTCTTGCCATCAGGCGTGAAGCGGATGCCGCAGGGCAATATCCGGTGCGCGCCGACGCCCGGTATCTCGAAATTCAACGTAGCGACCACCTTCTTCGTCGCCACGTCCGCGATCTGCACCACCCCGCCGATCTCCGCCGCGACCCACAGTTCCTTCCCGTCGCCGGTGAACTCGACATGCCGGGGCCGCAGCTCGGTAGGCATCTCCTCGACCATCGCCCGCGTCTTCACGTCGATCCAGTTGACGACATTGTCCTCCTCGGAGGTCACCACCACCCACTGCCCGTCCGGGCTTTGCGCCACGCCCTCCGGCTCGCCGCCCACGTCCACCTGAAAGGCGACGCTCTTCGACGCGAGGTCGATCGCGGTCAGCGCGGCATTGTCCTCATTGGCGACGAACAGCATGGCCCCGTCGCGCGACAGGAAGAACTGCTCCGGGTCCTCGCCCGATGGCAGCTCGGCGACCACCTTGCCGGTCGCCCGTTCGATCACCTGCACGGCATGGTCGGTGCTGGCGCAGAGATAGATATATTTGCCATCCTTCGACACCGTGATGCCGCGCGGCCGCCCGCCCACGGCCCAGGTCGCCACCACCTTCTGCGTGGCCGCATCGATCACCGAAACGCTGTCGCCCCGCTCGTTCGACACATAGAGCGTCTCGGCCGAGGCGACGCCGGGCAGCATCAATGCGCCCGCAATGACCCAGTATTTCACCCGCATCTCTCCCGCATGCCCTCTCATCCGAAGGACTTAGGCTGCGGCCATCAGGCGCGGGATAGGACCAAAGGTCAATGGGGGCGCGCCGCCCATGCCCTTACACTCGACGGCGACAGGGAAGATGTCGGGTGAGGATGACGGACAGATGAATTCGGGACGCATATTGCTGCTGGGCGCCATGGCGATACTGGCCGGGACCACGACCACGAAGCTGATGGCGCATGGCGATGTCGTGCCGCAGGCGGTAGACACGTCCGCACTGCCGGACATCGGCGAGGAATGGCTGGACAAGAATCCCTATGAGGGCAACTCCAAGGCGATCGAGATCGGCCAGTCGGCCTATGGCCAGAACTGCGCGCGTTGCCACGGCCTGGACGCCGAAAGCGGCGGCATCGCGCCGGACCTGCGCTATCTGGAGACGGGCGAATCCGGCGACCAGTGGTTCACCGAACGCTTCCGCCACGGCTCCTCGCATGACGGCAAGGTCTATATGCCGCCCTTCGGCGACGTGCTGGGCCAGAAGGCCGGCTGGGCGATCCGCGCCTGGCTCGTCACCAAGCACGAGGAATAAAAGATGATCAGCCGCCGCGCGCTGCTGCAAGGCGCCGGCGGCGCCGCGATGCTGGGCTTGCTGCCCGCGCTCGCAGACGCCGCACCGCTCGCCAAGGTCAGGGGGCTGGGAGTCCTTCGAGTCGCAGTCTATCGAGACAATGCCCCCTGGTCCTACGAGAAGGCCGGCAAGCTCGTCGGGATCGATGTCGATCTCGCACACAAGCTGGCCGAAAAGCTCGGCGTGCGGGCCGACGTTGCGCAGATCACCGCTGACGAAAGCGTCGACGACGATCTGCGCAACGCGGTCTGGAAAGGCGGGCTGCTGGGCTTCATGCCCGCCGACATCATGCTGCACGTGCCGTTCGACCGGACCTTTGCGTCAAGGAACGACCAGGTCGCCATCATCGCGCCCTACTATCGCGAGAGCTTCCAGTTCGCCTGCCGCAACGGCGAAATCGACTGCGACGCCCCGCCCGTCCAGTGGAAGGGCCGCAAACTGGCGGCGGAACTGGACTCCATCCCCGATTTCTACCTGATCGGCTCCTTCGGAGGCGCGCTGGCGAAGGATGTCGCCCACTACATGAGCGGCGCGGAAGCCGTCACCGCCATGGTGGACGGCCGCGCCGACGGCGTCCTCGCCAGCCGCGCGCAGATCGAAGCGGTGCTGCACGACACCCAGGCGACCGAGATCAAACGCCGCAAGATGCCCCTCCCCGCCTTCACCTCGCCCGGCTGGGACATCGGCATGGCGGTCAAGGAAAACAGCCGCACCCTGGGCGACGCGGTGGAGGAGATACTGGCGGGTTTGGGCGCGTCGGGCGAGTTGGCGGCGCTGTTTACGGCGCACGGCGTGACTTACGAGAAGCCGGTGGCGGGGTAGGATCGCTACGATCGCGTGCGACCAAGCCAGACACTCTTCTTAGCCCCTCCCCTTCAGGGGAGGGGTTGGGGTGGGGGCTGTTCTGGCGGGCACGCGCTGCGCCATTCGGACAGTCCAGCAAGGAGTAGATTCCGCCAACGCAGGCCATCTGATCCCGGCCGAAGAGATTGAGGCGGAAGCCCGTGCATGGAGAGAAGAGACCCGCCGCAGGATGGCCGAAGGCTCCTGAAGCTATTATGGTCAGGGACCCAGATGGCGACCCGTCACAGCGTCTGCACTCCCGTCATGCCGGCCTTGAGCCGGCATCCCGCTTCCTTCTCTCGACGCAAAGAAGCGGGATGCCGGGTCAAGCCCGGCATGACGAAAATGCTAAGGCGGCTTGCGACCATTTCTAGCCAGTAAATCGATCAGCTTTTTAGCCGCAAAGTCGCCGAACCCATTGTCTGTAAAATACGAAAACGAGCGTGGTTATCGGGATGGCACCGAAGATGGATAGTGGTGCGAGAATTTGCATGAAAAGGCTTGGAGGCGGGCATCCGGCAGGTTCCAGCGAACAAGCTGGTTCTACCGGTGCCGGGAATATGCCGAGGACGAGTAAAAAATAGATCATCCAGAAGACCAGCGCTATCCCGGCAAAAGCCAGATAACAACAATAGCGGAATACGATCTGCATGCCGCCATCATTGGAGCCAATCTGATTGGCGTCAACGTCTATCATGCCGAGACGCCTTCCCTAAACCCGACAGTCCGCAATCCACCCAAAAAAACCCTGTCCTAATAGGATTTCCTCTGCTTCATCCTTCCCGATGGACCAGCCCCTCACCCAAGCACGCCGCGCCAAAGGCCACCACGCCACCCCGCCACTGCCGCGTCACTGTGACCCGCCTGTAACCCAACCGGCGCGTCATTGTGGCCCAACCGTGCCCAACCCGCCGCGTTCCCGTCGCGCGGTAGTGACCTTCCCCCCAAATTTTCCGCAGTTTTGCGTCGCGAACCCCCGCCACACTGTGAACTTCGGCACCGTGACCCTGCCGCCGCCCCCGACCCAAGGTCCAATTGCCGCTCCTGCCCACAGGCATAGGGTCCCTATCCGCATGGGGATGGGAGGCATCCCCGGACTTGGGAGGATGATGATGAAGGGACGTATCATGCGTTCGCTCGGCTGTGCCGCCGTGCTTTCGCTGGTCGCGGCGGGCGCGCCGCTGCTCGCGCAGAATGCCGCTGGGCCTGCTGCGGGACCGGGCGATGCCGAACTGATGAACGACGCCGCGTCGACCGGCGACGTGCTGACCTATGGCATGGGTCCGCAGGCGCAGCGCTTCAGCACCCTCAAGCAGATCGACGCCTCCAACGTGTCGAAGCTGGTGCCCGCCTTCGCCGCGTCGCTGGGTGGCGAAAAGCAGCGCGGCCAGGAAGCGCAGCCGATCGTCTATGACGGCACCATCTACGTCACCGGCAGCTATTCGCGGATGTTCGCGTTCGACGCCCGCACCGGCGAGGAAAAGTGGCAATATGACGCCCGCCTGCCCGACACGATCATGCCCTGCTGCGATGTCGTCAATCGCGGCGCGGCCATCTATGGCGACAAGATCATCTTCGCGACGCTGGACGCCCGCATCGTGGCGCTCAACCGCAACACCGGCAAGGTCGTCTGGAACAAGCAGATCGCCGACTACAAGGAAGGCTATTCCGCCACCGCTGCGCCGATCATCGTCAAGGGCATGGTCATCACCGGCAATTCGGGCGGCGAATTCGGTGTCGTCGGCGCGGTGGAAGCCCGCGACGTCAACACCGGCGAGCTGATCTGGCACCGCCCGGTGATCGAGGGGCACATGGGCACCTTGCGCGGCAAGGACAACGGCATCACCGGCAAGCTCAACGCAACCTGGCAGGGCGACCTGTGGAAGACCGGCGGCGGCGCGACCTGGCTGGGCGGCACCTATGACCCGGAAACCAACCTGCTCTTCTTCGGCACCGGCAACCCCGCGCCCTGGAACAGCAATCTGCGCCCCGGCGACAATCTCTACACCGCCTCGACGCTGGCGATCGATCCCGACACCGGCACGATCAAATGGCATTACCAGACCACGCCGCATGACGGCTGGGACTTTGACGGCGTGAACGAGTTCATCCCCTTCGACGCCACGATCAACGGCAAGCCGATGAAACTCGGCGCAAAAGCCGACCGCAACGGCTATTTCTACGTGCTGGACCGCACCAACGGCAAGCTCATCAGCGCATCGAAATTCGTCGCGCAGACCACCTGGGCGAACGGCATCAACATCAAGACCGGCCGTCCCAACTACATCCCCGAAGGACGTCCGCCCGCTCCCGGCGAAGCGCCCAAGGGCAAGCCCGTCTTCGCCTCCCCCAGCTTCCTGGGCGGCAAGAACTGGATGCCGATGGCGTTCAGCCACGACACCGGCCTGTTCTACATTCCGTCGAACGACTGGGGCATGGACATCTGGAACGAGCCGATCGCCTACAAGAAGGGCGCGGCCTATCTGGGCGCGGGCTTCACCATCAAGCCGATCGCCGAGGATCATATCGGCGTGCTGCGCGCGATGGACCCCAAGACCGGCAAGATCATGTGGGAATACAAGAACAAGGCTCCCCTGTGGGGCGGCGTCCTGACCACCGGCGGCAACCTGGTCTTCACCGGCACGCCGGAGGGCTATCTCAAGGCGTTCGACGCCAAGACGGGCCAGGAACTCTGGAAGTTCCAGACCGGCTCCGGCGTGGTCGGCTCGCCCGTCACCTGGGAACAGGATGGCGAGCAATATGTGGCGGTAATGTCCGGCTGGGGCGGCGCGGTCCCTCTGTGGGGCGGCGAGGTCGCCAAGTCGTTCAAGGACATCAACCAGGGCGGCGCGCTCTGGGTGTTCAAGCTGCCGAAGTAAGGAGCACTAAAGATGATCGTCATGGGACGCGGCAATCATGTGCAAAGCTGTCCGGCCGTCGCGCCGGGCGCGATAAGGCTTGCCGCTTCCCATGGCATCAGCGATCATTCGGGACGAGGACGGGGGATGGACGACTATATGGGCGGCGACGCGATCATGGAGCGGGTGCTGATCATCGACGACCATCCGCTGGTCCGCGACGGTCTGCGCAGCGTCATCGCGATCAGCTTCGACAATATCGAGATACTGGAGGCGGCGACGCTGGACGAGGCGGTCGGCCTGCTGGAAAAGCAGGATAATTTCGACCTGATCCTGCTCGACCTCAACATCCCCGATGTCCGCCGGCTCGATGGCCTGAAACTGCTACGCAGCCGCTTCCCGATCCTGCCCGTGGTGATGGTGTCCGGTGCATTCGACCGGCAGATCGTGCAGGAGGCGCTGGCCGCCGGCGCGGCCGGCTTCATCCCCAAGTCCCTGAAGCGCAGCGGTATCGTCGATGCGCTCCACCGCATCGTCGCCGGCGAAATCTACCTGCCCGAAGTGCTGGGCGACGCCACCCCCGCTCCCTCCGCCGAGGAGGACGACATATTGCGCCGCATCGACAGCCTGACGCCGCAGCAGCGCACGGTCCTCGCCCATCTGGTGCGCGGACGCCTCAACAAGCAGATCGCCCATGATCTGGGCATCTCCATGACCACCATCAAGGCGCATGTATCGGCGATATTGCAAAAGCTGGCCGTCTTCAGCCGCACCCAGGCCGTCATCAAGGCGAACCGGGTCCAGTTCCGCGCCGACGACGTGAACTAATCAGTCCCAGTCGCGCAGTTTCTCGCGCAGCTTGTCGAGCGCCGCCTTCTTGATCTGACAGACCCGCGCCGCGCCGATATCCAGCGTATGGCCGATTTCCTCGAGGTTCATCTCCTCGACGAAATAGAGTTGCAGCACCAGCGCCTCACGCTGCGGCAGTTCGCCGATGCATTTCGAGAGCGCGGCCTTGAGCGATTCCCGCTCCATGATGTCGTCCGCCCGGTCCTCGACATCGGCGAACCACATCGACTGGTCGGAATAGACCTCGTCCATGCTGGTATGCTGCACCATCTCGGCGCTGTCCGCGATCCCGCGATAGACGGCCGGCTCCATCCCCATCTCGGCGGACATCTCCGCTTCGGACGGCGTGCGGCCCAGCCGCTGCTCCAGCCTGCCGCGCGTCGCGGCCAGCTCCTTGCGCCGCGCCATGGCGGACCGGCACAGCGTCGAATGCCGCCGCAGATGATCGATCATCGCGCCGCGAATGCGCAACTGCGCATAGCTGGCGAAACCCAGCCCGCGATCCTCGAAGCCGTTGGCGGCTTCCACCAGCGCGACCATGCCGATCTGGAGCAGGTCCTCGACCTCGATCGCGCTCGAAACGCGGCCATGGACGTGCCAGGCGGTCTTGCGCACCAGCGGCATATAGCGCCGCGCCAGCTGCTCCGGGCTGTCCTGCCTGCCGCCGCGCCCGTAGGTGTCGGCGCCCGCCCCGGCCGTGACTTTTTTCATGTACATTGGCGGCTAACTCCTCAGGCGGCCCGTTCGCGCATCGGCGCGGGATCGTGCCGCGGCATCGTGCGCTGTTCGCCGCCTACCACTGCAACTACTTCCACTCCCTTACCGTCCGGAATTTCCAGGAAAGAAAGTACCGGCGTCTCGGGCAGATGGGGCTTGAACAGCCGGGCGAGCGCGCGGCGCGCGACCGGCGACGTGACGATGGCGAAGCTGCGCGCCTGGCCCAGCAGCGGCCGGGCGGCCTGTACCACCGATTCGACGATGCGGTTGGCAAGGCCCGGCTCGATCGGATGCTTGGCGTCGCCCGCGACGCGCATGGCCTGCGCCAGCAGCGCCTCCAGATCGCCGTCGAGCGTGACCACCGGCAGCGGCATGCGCACCGGCACCAGCCCCTGGATGATCAGCGCGCCGATGCGCTGACGCACCGCCTCGACCAGCATCTCGTGGCTCATGTCGGGCCGTGCGGCATCGACCATCGCCTCGCAGATGCGGCGGAAGTCCTTGAGCGGCACGCCTTCGGACAGCAGCGCGCGGCACAGGGCGGCGATCTGCGTCAGGCTGAGCAGGCCAGGCGTCAGCCCGTCGACCAGTTGCGGCGCGGCGTCCTTCAGATTGTCGAGCAGCTTGCGGGCCTCGTCCAGGCCGAACATCTCGCTCGCGTTCATGGCGATCAGCTGGTTCAGATGGGTGGCGACCACCGTCGGCGGATCGACCACGGTATAGCCGGCGATCACCGCTTCGGTGCGGTTGTTGGGCGAAATCCACACGGCGTCGAGACCAAAGGTCGGGTCCTTCGCCTCGCGACCGGACACCGTGCCCTCCAGCGCACCGGAATCCAGCGCAAGCAGGTCATCGGGCCAGATCTCGTCCTCACCCACGACCACGCCGGCAATGGTGATGCGATACTGGTTGGGTTCCAGCGCCAGATTGTCCTTCACCCGCACCATCGGCACGACGAAGCCCAACTCCTTCGACAGCTGGCGGCGGATGCCGGTGATGCGCGCCATCAGCGGTGCACCCTTGCGCTCGTCGACCAGGCTGATGAGGCCATAGCCGATTTCGAGGCCCAGGATCGCGCCGTCCGACACGTCGTTCCACTCGATCAGCGCCGGGTTGGCCGGTTCCGGCATCGGCGCGGGTTCGGCGGCCTTGTTCTTCGCGGCCTTGTTCAGACGCCAGGCGATATAGCCGGCGATCGCGGCGGCCGGCAGGATGATCATGTGCGGCATGCCGGGCAGGATACCCAGAAAGCCCATGATGACCGCGACCGGAACCCAGGCGCGGCCGGAGCCGAACTGGTTGGCGACCTGACCCGACAGGTCCTGCTCGCTCTTGACGCGGGTGACGATCGACGCGGCGGCGATCGACAGCAGCAGCGCGGGGATCTGCGCGACCAGACCGTCGCCGATGGCCAGCAGAATGTATGTCTGCGCCGCTTCGCCGATGGCCAGCTTGTGGCTGACCACACCCAAAATGATGCCGCCGACGATGTTAATGGCGAGGATCAGGATGCCGGCAACCGCGTCGCCCTTCACGAACTTGGAGGCGCCGTCCATGGAGCCGTAGAAATCGGCTTCGGTCGCGACTTCGGCGCGGCGCTGCTTCGCTTCTTCCGGCGTCATCAGGCCGGCGTTGAGATCAGCGTCGATCGCCATCTGCTTGCCCGGCAAGGCGTCCAGGGTGAAGCGCGCGCTGACTTCGGAGACGCGGCCCGCGCCCTTGGTGATGACGACCAGGTTGATGATCATCAGGATCGCGAAAACGAAGATGCCGACGATATAGTCGCCGCCGATCAGGAAATGACCGAAGGCCTCGATCACATGGCCGGCCGCGTCGGAACCTTCATGGCCCGACACCAGCACGACGCGAGTGGAGGCAACGTTCAGCGCCAGCCGCAGCAGCGTCGCGAACAGCAGCACCGTCGGGAAGCTGGAGAAATCGAGCGGCTTGGCCGCATTCAGCGCCACCATCAGCACCGCCAGCGAAATCATGATGTTGGTGATGAACCCGATGTCCAGCATGATCGCGGGCACCGGCACCATCATGAACAGCACGACCATCAGCGTCGCGAAGGGCAGCACGGCCCCCTTGGCGGCGCTCATCCAGATCTTCGACTTGACCTGCGCAGGTGACATGTCTTGGCTTTACCTTCCGAGGGTGGCGAGCATGAGATAGGCGAGACGCGCCGTCTGCGGCTGAGGCAGGACGGTCACGTCGGGCGTGGAGGCGAGACGCTGGGTCTCGATCCGCACATAATCGGCGGGCTGCACGGTCTTCGCGCCCTGCGGCAGGGCAGCGGACGCGTCGGCATATTGCACCTTGTCGCCCAGCGCCTGGCTGCCCTTGTTGAGCTTGGCGGCGAAGCGATCGCGGATTTCGGCGAAGCTGCGGGCGTTGCCCTGCTTGTCGTAGAAAATGGAACGGTTCGCGCGGGCGGCCGAAGGGAACAGCGACGCAGCGGTTGCGCCCGGCGCACGGTCATGCGCGGACAGGAACTTGCTCGCGCCACCAACGCCCAGGAAATGCGCGAGATAGAGATCGACCGGCTCGGCTTCGCGGCCAAGGCGCGATTCGAGATACTGCTTGTTGTCGGCGGCATGCTGCGCCGCCATCACCGATGCGGTTTCGGGATGCTTGCGCAGGTCCAGGATCTGCTGGCGCACTTCCGGGTCCGACACATAATAGCGGCCGTTGCTGCCCTGCTTGATCGCGTCGGCGGCCCAGCCCAGCCCATATTCGTCGCCATGCTTGTTGACGACGGCGAGCCAGCTCTGGTCGATGAACTGATAGAGGCCGGTGGCGGACGAGGTCGACGCCTTGGCATTGGGGTTGAGGCTGCTTTCGATCCGCGCCTGGCCCATAAGATAGCCGAAGTCGATGCCCGTGCGACGGCTGGCCAATGCAATCGCATTGGTCACACGTCCCGCGCTCGAAAGGCCCAAGGCCGAAACTTCGGTTACAGCAGTCACTTCAGATAGTCCCTGTGGTCAGGGCTATTAGAGCAAGGGACGTGCCAATATTTGGTTAACGCGATTTAGGATTTTCGCACGAGTTGCGCGGTGGTGAAGGCAGGAACACAACGCAAATCAGCCCCTTTCGCGCACGAAAGAGGCGGCAGAACCGACAAAAAAAGAAAAATCAGCGCCCGTAGGTGAGCGGCGTTTGCCCGGAACCCATATCCGCCAGCAGCGCGAGGCGGCGACCGGCATGGTCGGCCAGCAGCTTCGTGCGGATGCGCGCGGCTTCGATCAGCGGCAGCAGCGCGCTCAGGCGCTCGATCACGGCCGGATCACTGCGCCACACGCCGATCGCGCGGACGGCCTCGGCCGCCTGACCGACGCGGCTGCTCGCCGCATCGATGCGCGCCGCATCCGCGCCGTCCATCGCCGCGCGCAAATCGTCGAACGCGGAGAACAGATCATCCAGAGCGGCAAGACCGAGCGGCATTTTTTTGCCTCAGGCCGGCAAATCGAGCGCCAGCATGCGCTCGGCAATGGCATCCGGGTTGACCGGATAGTTGCCCGACGCGATCGCGCTCTTGATCGCGGCGATGCGGTCCATGTCCACGGGCGCGCCTTCCGCAGCGAGGCGGGCGGCCGGGGTGGCGATTTCCGAACCCTTGCGGGCGCCGGGCGTGCCGCCGAGCGGCGCGAAAGGCCGTGCCTGGCTGGTTTCGCGGAGGCGGGCCGCCTCGATCGCGGCGCCCAGATTCTGGCCGACAGAATTGATCATTTCTTCTGGTCCTTCACTCGTCCCTTACACCCTAGAACGGATCGGTTCAAAAATCATTAAATCCCGGAACGCGCACAATGCCCGATTCCACGATCTGGGCCATGACCGGCGCGGATTTCCGGTCTTCGCGCACGCGGATCGTCTCGCCAAGCGCGCCATCCTCGTCCGCGATCATCACGCGCGACACGTTAAAAGCCGCATTGCCGGCGACCAGCTGGACCGGATCGCCACGCTTTATAACTGTCTCGCGCACCTGCGCACGCGCGGCCTGACCGTAGCGCGACGTCGCCGCAGCCACGGCGGCCGGACCGCCGGCATTCAGCGGCACGCGAATGCGCCAGCCCTTCGCTTCGCACTTCACCATGGCTGCGCCGAAGACCGGGCCTTCGACCGTCGGCATGCCGGGGCATGCCGCCAACCGCAGCCGGCGATCGACCGGCGCAATCGGGCCACCCGGTTCGCCGATATTCGCGCCCACGGTCATCGCGACCATCGAATCGACGCGATCCAGATTTTCGAAGCCCGCCTGCGCAAAAGCAGGACCGGCGGCGATCAGGGTCGCGAGGAGGAGAAGGGCGCGGATCATGGGACTGGCTCCAGGACGTGCAGTGCGTTTCATGACCGTCACGAAGCAAGCAGCGTGCCAATCCCGCCATTCTTGGCTCATTGCATGCTGATGCGGATGATCTGCCCCTTGCCGTCGCCACTGTCCGCCTGATCCAGCCCGCGCAGGATCACCCGGCCGCCGTCGATGCCATCGGCCCGCAGGGCGCGGGCTACCGCGCCCAGCCGCGCCGCAGCCAGGTCCCACTGGTCGAAGCGCTGGCGTGCCGGATCATTGCCGACGCTGCGCAGTTCGACCTTGTCCTTCGAACCCGAAAAGCGCCGGGAAACGCCGGCCAGGCGCTGGCGTCCGGCGGCCGTCAGCAGCGCCTCGCCCGGCTCGAACAGCTCGGCGGCGCGCAACTCGATCGCCGGCGAGGGAGCCTGCGCACCGAATTGCTGGCCAACGCTGGCGATCATGTCGTTGCGCTGGCCGCCGCTGGCCTGCAACAGCACGAAATAGCCGACCAGCAGCAGCATCAGGTCGGCGAAGCTCAAGGCCCAGCGATTGCGGCGAGACCCCGCCATGGCGGCGCTCATGCGACCTCGCGGATCGACGCGCGGCGTAGCGGCGCGTTTTCGCGCCGGGCGATCGCCAGCATCCGCTCCAGCGCCTCGCGCTGCCAGGCCAGTTCGCGGTCCGACAGGTCGGCCAGGCGGCCGGCGATCGGCGCGGCAATGACATTGGCGATGACGACGCCGTAAAAGGTGGTGAGCAGCGCCAGACCCATGGCCGGTCCCAGCGCCGCCGGGTCCTTCATCGCGCCGAACATCGCGACCAGGCCGATGATCGTGCCCGCCATGCCGAGCGCCGGCGCAGCGTCGGCGATCGACAGCCAGGCCTTGTGAACGGCGCCATGGCGCTGCGCGCGATCGGCCAGCGTCTGCGCGGCCCACAGTTCGAACTGCTCGATGCCCTCGCTATTGGCCAGCTTGCGCGCCGCTTCGGTCAGGAAGGGGTCAGCGGTCTTGATCCGGTCGGTGCAGGAAAGGCCGCGCAGCTGCGCGACCTGATCGATCTTGAGCAGGGCGGTGCGCGCAGCGTCCCGATCCCGCGAGGGGTCGGCGACGAACAGCGGCGGCACGGCTGCAAAGGCGCGAACGACCGCGTTCAACCCATTCTGAAACAGGGCGACGACCAATATGCCAGCGATCATCGCCAGCAGGGTCACCGGGTCGAAAAGATTGGCGACAATATCGATCATCTAGTCCCGGTCCCCACGCTCTGCGCCACATCATCCGGCAAGCGGCAACGCCATGCCGCACGCCGGCAAAAATTTGCCGCCCTTGCCGCCGCCTGTCCGTGAAGCCGCAGAAATCCGTCCATGTGACCATGACAATGCGGCAATCGCGCAAATTGGCACGGCTCTTGCGAATATCGAACGCGGATCACCCGATGGGGCGCCTCAGGCATCAGAACGGCGGGACGATCCAGAGTTTTAGCGGCGACGAGCCGATTTGTGACGGGAAGCGAAAAGTGGAAGACGGACTGTTCGGCATTCATGGAAAGGCGCTGGCGCTTCGCTCGCAGCGATTGTCCCTGCTTGCCTCGAACATCGCGAACGCCTCGACGCCCGGCTACAAGGCCCGCGACATCGATTTCGAGGCGGCGCTCAAGGAAGCGAGCAACCGCGCCGACACCACCAGTATCGGCAAGGCGGTCGAGGACAGCATGGGCTATCGCGTGCCGCTGCAGCCCAGCCTGGACGGCAACACGGTCGAACTCAGCACCGAACAGACCCTCTTCGCGGAAAATGCGGTCAAATATCGCACCACCCTCTCCTTTCTGGAGGGCCGCATCAACACCATCACCCGCGCGCTGAAGGGAGAATGAGCATGAGCGGCTCTGCACCCATGAACGTTTTCGACATCGCCGGCCGCGCCATGAGCGCGCAGCTCGTGCGGCTGAACGCCACCGCGTCGAACATGGCGAACGCCGGCAACGTCACCGGCAGCGCGGCGGAAGCCTATCGCGCGATCAAGCCGATGTTCCAGTCGGTCACCGACACGCCGGGCGTCTCCACCGTCAAGGTGACGGACATCGTCACCACCAAGGCGGAGCCGACCAAGCGCCACGACCCCAACCACCCGCTGGCGGACGCCAATGGCGACGTGTGGGAATCGGCCGTGGATAGCAATGCCGAGCTGGTCGACATGATCGAGACCGCCCGCATGTACCAGAACAATGTGCAGGTTCTGAACACCGCCAAATCCCTGATGCTCGAGACCATAAGGATCGGCAAATGACGACGACTTCCACTGTCACCGACAGTGCGGGCCTTTCGGTCTACAATCCCACCAGCAATGTCGGCGTCGGCAAATCGGAAATGGGCCAGGAGGATTTCCTGCGCCTGCTGACCGCGCAGATGCAGACCCAGGACCCGTTCGAGCCGGTCGACAACGCGGAAATGGTCAGCCAGATGGCGACCATCACCAATTCCAGCGGCATCGCCGAGATGAACCAGTCGCTCTCCGCGATCAAGGAACAGCTCGCCGGCAGCCGCATCGGCGACGCCGCCAGCTGGATCGGCCGGTCGATGCTGGTTTCCAGCAACATCGCCGCGCCCGACGCCAACGGCAACTATATCGGCCAGATGACGCTGCCCGCGGATGTGGACAATGTCTCGGTCGATTTCCTCGACGGCGACGGCAACATCGTCAAGACGGTGAACCTGGGCGCGCAGACCAAGGGCGACGTCAACTTCTACTGGGACGGCAAGAATGACGCGGGCGAGACGATCGCCACGTCCACGCTCCAGATGAAGGTCAGCGGCGCCGCGCCTTCGCGGCTCGCCAGCTGGACCACGATCGCCGCCGTGCAGTCGCCGGCGGACGGTTCGTCCACCAAGCTCATCACCACGCTCGGGACCTTCAACCCGACCGACGCCCTCACCCTCAGCTAATCGATTTTCCCAAGGAGTAACGCCATGTCCTTCTACATCTCCCTCACCGGCCTCAAGGGTGCGCAGGCCGACCTGTCCACCACGTCGAACAACATCGCCAACGTCAATTCGACCGCGTTCAAGAAGAGCAAGGCGATGTTCGGCGACATCTTCGCCGCTGCGCCGATGCAGACGACCCACCAGGTCGCCGGCCAGGGCACGCGCATCCAGACGATCCAGCAGCAGTTCACGCAGGGCACGATCGAGACCACCGACAAGACCCTGGACCTGGCCATCACCGGCGAAGGCTTCTTCACCGTGAAGGGCGAGGACGGCAAGGTCAGCTACACCCGCAACGGCGCCTTCTCGGTCGATAACGACCGCTTCGCCGTCGACACCACCGGCGCGCGCATCCAGGTGATGGAAGTGAACCCGGCCAACGGCAATGTCGTCGGCACGCCGACCACTCCGGCGGACCTCGTCGACCTCAACATCCCGACCACCTATCAGGGCGCGGCCGATGGCGCGCAGCTGACCAGCGTGGGCGTGGGCAAGGACGGCCTGGTTTCGGCCATCTATGCCGATGGCAGCACGGTCTATCTGGGTCAGGTCGCCATGGCTTCGTTCAACAGCCTGGAAGGGCTGCGCCAGCAGGGCGACGCGCACTGGACCTCCACCGTGGAGAGCGGCCAGCCGATCATCGGCACCGCCAATCAGGGCATGTACGGTTCGATCAACAGCGGCACGCTGGAGCGCTCGAACGTCGACATCACCGATGAGTTGGTCAACCTGATCTCCGCGCAGCGCAACTTCCAGGCGAACTCGAAGGCGATCGATACTGCGAACCAGATGACGCAGACCATCGTCAACATCCGCACCTAAGTCTGACGCAAGGGAATAGAAGGTCTAGCCCATGGATCGGCTCGTCAACACGGCCCTTACCGCAATGCGCGGCGCGATGGCGCGGCAGGCGGCGATCGCCAACAACCTCGCGAATGTCGACACGGTCGGCTTTCGCGCGGAAGTGGCCAATGCCGAAACGCGCTGGATCAACGGCCAGACCTTCGACACCCGGGCGCAGCAATCGGAACAGGTGATCGCCGCCGACATGGCGCCAGGCGCGGTCACCGCCACCGGCAATCCGCTGGACGTGGCCATGAACGGCGATGCGATGCTCGCCGTTCAGGCCCCGGATGGCAGCGAAGCCTATACCCGCCGTGGCGACCTGAAGGTCACCGATAGCGGCCTGCTCACCACCGGCGACGGCCTGCCCGTGCTGGGCGAAGGCGGCCCGATCACCCTGCCCGAACTCGACAGCGTATCCTTCGCGTCGGACGGCAGCATCTGGGGCGTGCCGCGCGGCGGCGACGCTGCCCAGCCGCAGCAGATCGACCGGCTCAAGCTGGTCAGCCCCGTAGGCTCCTCGGTCGCCAAGGGCACCGACGGTTTGTTCCGCGAAGTCAATGGCGGCGCCCTACCCGCCGACCCGCTGGCCAGCGTGACCGGCGGATCGATCGAAGGATCGAACGTCAACGCCACCGCATCGCTGGTCGCCATGATCGAAGCGAGCCGGGCCTGGGAAACGCAGGTCAAGATGATCGACACCGCCAAGCAGCTGGACGACGGCGGCGCATCGCTGATGCGGCTCGACCCATAATGGCACGAACCTTGCTTTTTGAAGCCGGTCACCTGGAGATTTCGAGATGAGCAACGCCGCCCTTCACGTCGCCCGCACCGGCCTCGACGCGCAGAACACCAAGATGCGCGTGATCGCCAACAACCTGGCGAACGTCAACACGACCGGGTTCAAGCGCGACCGCGCCGACTTCGAGACGCTGGCCTATCAGCAGATCGTCGCCGCCGGCGCCAATTCGGACGCCGAAAACAAATTCGCCAACGGCCTCAATCTGGGCACCGGCGTCGCGTTGCAGGGCACGAGCAAGATCACGTCGCAGGGCACGCTCAACCAGACGACCAATGTGCTGGACATGGCGATCGAGGGATCGGGCTATTTCCAGTTGCAACGGCCGGACGGCACCATCGCCTATACCCGCGCCGGCAATTTCTCGGTCACGGCCGAAGGCACCGTCGTCAGCTCGGACGGCATGCCGCTGATCCCGCAGATCACCATTCCGCAGGGCGCGACCTCGGTCTCGATCGGCAATGACGGCACCGTGTCCGCCACCCTGCAGGGCGAGAGCGAAGCGACGCAGCTTGGCCAGGTCGAACTGGCGAGCTTCATGAACCCGGCGGGCCTCAATTCGATCGGCGGCAACCTGCTGACCGAAAGCGCCGCCAGCGGCACGCCGCAGGTCGGCGTCGCCGGCCTGGAAGGGCGCGGCGCGATCCGCTCGGGTTTCCTGGAAACGTCGAACGTCAACATCGTCGAGGAGCTGGTCGAGATGATCGAGACCCAGCGCGCCTATGAGGTCAATTCCAAGATGATCAAGGCGACCGACGAAATGCTCCAGTACGTCAACCAGCAGATGGGTTGAGCCTTAGCCGATGCGTATCTCCTCCGCCTTCGTCGCCGCCGTTTCGCTCCTCGCGCTCGCTGCTTCGCCCGCTCTTGCGGCCAAGAAGAAAAAAAGCGAGATCGAGCGCGAATTCTACGCGCCCGTCATCGCCCAGCCGACCACCTCGGTGGCCAATGGCTCGATCTTCCAGGCGTCGACCGGCTACACCCCGCTCACCAGCGGCGCGCGCGCCGGCAATGTCGGCGACATCATCACCATCGTGCTGGTCGAGCGCACGCAGGCGACCAAGACCAACACGGCCGACACCAGCCGCAGCGGATCGATCGGCCTGACGCCACCGTCCACGGGCCTGCTCTCCAAGCTGTTTTCGCCGAGCGACATTGCCGCGAGCGGCCAGAACGGCTTTTCCGGCAAGGGCGGCGCGACCCAGTCCAATGCGCTGAACGGCGAAATCACCGTGTCGATCGCGGCGGTCTATCCCAACGGCACGATGCTGGTGAAGGGCGAGAAGGCGCTGACGCTCAATCGCGGCGACGAGTTCATCCAGATCAGCGGCCTCGTGCGGCAGGCGGACATTTCGCCCGACAACCGCATCGCCTCCACCCGCGTGGCCGATGCCAAGATCATCTATTCCGGCAAGGGCGAGATCGCCCGCGCCAGCCGTCAGGGCTGGTTGCAGCGCTTCTTCTCCATGATCAGCCCGTTCTGAGGACTTCGATGATCCGCTTCCTTCGCCTTCTGCTTCCCGTCCTCGCGCTAATCGCCGCGCCCGCCGCTCATGCCGAGCGCGTGAAAGACCTGGGCACGTTCCAGGGCGTGCGACCGAACCAGCTGACCGGCTATGGCATCGTCGTCGGCCTTGCGGGCACGGGCGACGACAGCATCGAATATGCGACGCAGGGCATGAAGGGCGTCGTCTCGCGCTTCGGCCTCAACCTGCCGGCGAACATCAACCCGGCGCTCAAGAACGCGGCGGCCGTGCTGGTCACCGCCGACCTGCCCGCCTTCGCCAAGCCCGGCCAGCGGCTGGACGTCACCGTCTCCGCGCTGGGCAAGGCCAAGTCGCTGCGCGGCGGCACGCTCATCATGACGCCCCTGCGCGGCGCCGATAACGAGATCTATGCGATGTCGCAGGGCAACCTCGCGGTCGGCGGCCTTGGCGTATCGGGCGCGGACGGCAGCCAGGTGTCGGTCAATATTCCCTCCGCCGGTCGCATTCCGGGTGGCGCCACGGTCGAGCGCGCGGTCGCCACCGGCTTCGACACCGCGCCCACGCTGATCTTCAACCTGGCCGAAGCGGACCTGACCACGGCGCTGCGCGTCGCGGACGGCATCAATCGCACCTTCGGCGATCGCCGCGCCCGCGCCACCGACGCCGTGTCGATCGCGATCGATGCGACGCCGGGCGCCGAAGACCGCATGCTGATGATGGGCATGATCGAGAATATCGAGATTTCGCCCGCCGACGCGCCGGCCAAGGTCATCGTCAACGCCCGCACCGGCACGGTCGTCATCAACGGCGCGGTGCGCATCCATCCGGCCGCCGTCGCCCACGGAAAGCTGACCGTCAGCGTCAGCGAAAACCCGCAGATCGTGCAGCCCGCTCCCTTCAGCCAGGGTCAGACCGCCGTGCAGCAATCGAGCACGATCGCGATCGACCAGGAAAAGAAACCAATGATTAATTTTAAAGGTGGAGCATCGCTGGCCGATATAGTGAAGGCGGTCAACGCCATCGGGGCTTCCCCGGCGGACATGGTCGCGATCCTTGAGGCGCTCAAGCAGGCGGGCGCCATGAAGGCCGAACTGGTGGTGTTGTGATGCAGGTTACCGGAATATCCTCGACGAGCACCGGCATTGCCGGGGCCAATGACAAGGCGTCGCTGCAAAAGCCGGCGCAACAGTTCGAAGCGATCTTCCTGCGCCAGATGATCGGCGCGATGCGCTCGGCGAGCCTCGCCGAGGGCATCAGCGATTCCAGCGCCACCGAACAGTTTCGCGACATGGCCGACGCCCGCACGGCGGACGCGATGGCGACCGGCAGCCGCCTTGGCATCGCCGAAATGCTGATGCAGCAGTTCAACGCGCGCGTCACCGCCACTCCTGCAGCAACGGCCACCGCCCCGGCGCAGGGTGAAACCAAGTGAGCGACCTCTTCATCATCGGCGCTTCGGGCACCCGCGCCTATCGCACCGCGATGGCCGCCGTGTCGGAAAACATCACCAACGCCAGCACGCCGGGCTATGCCCGCCGCACGGTGACGACCGCCGAATCCGGCGCATCGACATCGACCATGGCGCTCTATGTCTCGCGCGCGAATTTCGGCGGCACCCAGGTGATGAGCGTCAACCGCGCGTCCGACCCCTATCTGGACGCCACCGTCCGCATGACCGGGCAGACGCTCGCCAACGCCAACACCAAGCTGCGCTGGCAGGGCGACACCGAAGTCGCGCTGAACGACAGCGGCACCGGCATCGGCCAGATGATGACCGGCCTGTTCCAGAATATCGACAAGCTGGCCGCATCGCCCAGCGACACGTCGCTGCGCGTCACCACCCTCGATTCGATCGAGCGCATCGCCGACGCCTTCCGCCAGACGGCGGCCGACCTGGGCGAAGTCGCGACCGGCATCGGTACGGAGGCGCAGTCGACGCTCCAGACGACCAACCGCGCGCTGACCGATCTGGCTGAAATCAACAACAGCCTGCTGCGCGCGCAGCCGGGCACGTCCGCCTACGCCCAGCTGCTCGACAGCCGCGACGCTGCTTTGCAGACGCTGTCGGAAAACATGAACGTGTCGATCAGCTTCGGCGCGCATGACTCCGCGCAGGTCAGCTTCGGCGGGCAGACGCTCGTGTCGGGCAATGTCGCCACCACGCTGGCGATAACCCAGCAGGCGGACGGCACGCTGACGATGGCGACCAGCGACGGCACAGCGCTGGCCGCCCCTACCGGCGGCGCGCTGGGCGGACTGTTCGACTCCGCCGACATCGTGCGCACCCGGCGCGACAGCCTGGACACGCTGGCGCAGCAATTTACGACCGACGTCAACGCCTGGCACATGCAGGGTCAGACCGACGCCGGCCAGCAGGGCGGGCCGATGCTCGCCATCAATGGCGGCGCGGCCACGATCGCGGCGCTCATCACCGATCCGGCGCAACTGGCGACGCGATCGAGCGACGGCACGGCGAACGGCAATCTGCTGGTCGCGGGCGCAGCGCTGCGCGGCAATGGCAGCGTCGAGCAGGGCTGGACCAGCCTGATCGCCCAGCACGCCAACATGCTCTCGGCGACCAAGGCCGAGCAGACCACCGCGCAGGGCCGCAGCGACCAGGCGGTCGCCGCGCGTGAAGCGGTGAGCGGCGTCGACCTCGACATGGAGGCCGCCGACCTGCTGCGCATCCAGCAAGCCTATTCGGGTTCCGCGAAGATCCTTCAGATCGCCAAGGAAACCGTCGAATCCATCCTGCAGATCATCTGACACGCAAGGGATAAAGCGCCATGGTAGGCATCACCAACAAGATCATGCTCGCCGAAATGCGCCGCCAGCAGGCGCTGTCGCAGAGCATCATCGACGGGCAGACCGCGATCTCCACGGGCAAGACGCTGACCAAGCCGTCCGACGATCCGCTCGCCTGGGTGCAGGTGTCGGACCTCGCGCGCAGCCAGGCGCAGCAGTCCGCATGGCAGAGCAACGTCAGCTATGGCGCGACCCGCGCCACCACGGCCGAGGACAATCTGTCGGAGATGCAGGCGCTGTTTGTGCGCGCGCAGGAACTGGTGACCTCCGCCCGCAACGGCACGCAGAACGACACCGGCCGCGCCGCCATTCTGGAGGAACTCAACACCATCCGCACCACGGTGGGCCAGCTGGTATCGCAGAAGGACTATCAGGGCGTTCCCGTGTTCGACGATGGCCAGAGCGTTCTGGTCCCCGTCAGCCGGGGCCTCAACCTCGCCGTGGTCGGCACCCGGCAGGAAGTGTCGGAGGGCATCGACGTCAATGGCACGCCGATGTCGCTCGACGACATGCTGGGCCAGGCGATCGACGCGGTGACGGCCAATGACGACGCGGCGATGGCGACGGCGGTCGACACCGTGACCGCCGGGCAGGACCATCTGATCATCCAGCAGACCAAGCAGGGCGTCCGCGGCGACCGGCTCGACGTCATCGGCGAGCGCCTCACCAATGTCGACCTGGACCTCAAGGAACGCCGCACCGGCATCGAGGAAACCAACCTCGCCGACGTGATCTCCCGCGTCCAGTCGCAACTGCTCCAGCTCGACGCGGCGCAGTCCGCCTTCGCGCGGATCAACCAGCAGACGCTGTTCGACCTCATCAGGTAAGCGCGCGCCGCGCCCGGCGGCCGCTACCGTTACGGGACCGCCGCGTCCCGCAACACATCGCCCGAAATTCGTCGGTTAACCTAAATATCGCGCTAACCGTGCCGTATTAACCAATCGGCAGGCGCCGCATGCGATGATCGATGCATCGGCGCCCTAGGGCTTTGGATTTTCGGGGAGCATCATGTTCGCAATCATTGGACTAGTCGTCCTCATAGGCATGGTGTTCGGCGGATTCATCTTCACCGGCGGCGATATCGGCCCGGTGCTGCACGCCTTGCCGCACGAAATGCTGATCATCGGCGGCGCGGCTGTCGGCGCGCTCATCATCGGCAATAGCGGCGCGGACCTGAAAGCGCTGGGCGGCGGCCTTGGCAAGGTGTTCAAGGGGCCTGCCTACAAGAAGCAGGATTTTCTCGACTGCATCTTCCTCGTCTCCAAGCTCATGAAGACGCTGCGGGTCGAAGGCCCCGTCGCGCTGGAACCGCATATCGAGGATCCCAGCACCTCGACCATCTTCACCGAATATCCCAAGCTGATGAAGGACAAGACGCTGATCCACCTGATCAGCGACACCCTGCGTCTGGTCGTCATCTCGTCCGGCACGCTCGATCCGCACGCGGTCGAGGACGTGATGGACAACAGCCTCAAGACGCATCACCACGAAGCCATCAAGCCCGCCGACAATCTGCAGGGGCTGGCCGACGCCCTCCCCGCGCTGGGCATCGTCGCGGCGGTTCTGGGTGTGGTGAAGACCATGGGGTCGATCGACCAGCCGCCGTCCGTACTGGGCGCGATGATCGGTTCGGCGCTGGTCGGCACCTTTCTGGGCGTGTTGCTCGCTTATGGCATGGTCAACCCCTTCGCCAATCGCTGCCGCGCGGTGATCGAGGCGGACGGCGCGATGTACCATGTCGTCAAGCAGATCATCATCGCATCGCTGCACGGCCATCCGCAGCCGCTCGTCATCGAAGCCGCCCGCTCGGGCCTGACGCACGCCAACCAGCCCGGCTTTGCCGAGGTGTTCGACGGCATGCGGAACAAATAAGCCATGGCCGAGAAGAAGCGCGGCGCGAACGAGCCTGAACCCAGGCCAATCATCGTCAAGAAGATCATCGTCGAAGGGCATGGCGGCCATCATGGCGGCGCCTGGAAGGTCGCCTATGCCGACTTTGTGACGGCGATGATGGCGTTCTTCCTGCTGATGTGGCTGCTGGGCGCGACCACCGAAAAGCAGCGCAAGGCGCTGGCCGACTATTTCACGCCGACGCTGGTCGAGCTGAAGATGGCGTCGGCCGGCTCCACCGGGCTGCTGGGCGGCGACAGCATGATGGGCAAGGAAAACTACCCGACCACGGGCGGCGTCGGCAATCTGTCGATCACCATTCCGCGTGACGCCACCGGCACCAAGGACCAGGGCGGCAAGGCGATGCGCGCGGCCGACCGGCAGAAGTTCGAAGGCATCAAGAAGAAGCTGGAAGAGCAGATGTCGAAGAAGGGCATGGACAAGCTGCGCAAGCATGTCCGCTTTACCGAGACCAGGGAAGGGCTGCGCATCGAGCTGATCGACGAGGCGGACTTCTCCATGTTCAAGTCGGGCACCGACCAGCTGCTGCCACAGGCGCGCGCGCTGATCAACGAAGTGTCGGATGCGCTCAAATCCATGCCCAATCCGCTGATCGTGCGCGGCCATACCGATGGCCTGCCCTATGCGTCGGGCCGATCGACCAACAACTGGATGCTCTCGTCAGCCCGCGCCGAAAGCACGCGACAGGCGCTGAGCCAGAGCGGTATCCCGGCCGACCGCTTCGCCCGCATCGAGGGCGTCGCCGACCGCGAACCCTTCGTGAAGAACGACCCCTATGACCCGCGCAACCGGCGCATGTCGATCATCCTGGGCTGGACCCGTGGCGGCAGTGACGGAAACGACGACGCGGATATGGACGAAGAAACGAAGAAAGCCATCGCCGAACGCGACGACCCAGCCAATGTCGCGCGGGAAGCGGCCAAGCGGCTCGACATGGGCGGCACGGGCCTGCCGGGCGGCGCGACGCTGATCAACCCGACGCCGGCGGGGACGTCGAACAAGCCGGGGAAGCATTGAGGCGGGGGCTTTGGGTTGAGGGTGATGTTGGGGTGTTGAGCGGGCGGGGTCTCTTTGGAGACGCCGCCCGTTTGGTTTTTTGCGTGGCGTTTAGGTTTAAAGGTGGTTTACGGCGATGCAACTGTCGGTCACAGCGTGATTCTGGCTGCTCCCTAGTTTGGCAGGTCGCGGTGCCGACTATGGGAAAGAGCCGAGGGCAAGCGTAAGATTGATGGCGGAATGTAGGACAGGTTTGCGACTACGATCCGCGCCGGAGCCTGCGTCCATCTGGCCAACCTGCCTTTTTTAGGACGCGGTTGCGCGATATAGCGCCGGGAGCCGCGGAGACCATATGCATCGAAATCTATACACTATCGGCTACGAAGGCGCTGAACTCAGTGATTTTCTGCGGATTCTCGACGAATGCGAGATCGAGTTGGTCGTCGACATACGCGATGTGCCCATTTCGCGAAAGAAAGGATTCTCCAAATCGTCCCTGTCTCAAGCGCTGATGGAACGAGGAATCGGGTATCGCCATCTCAAGGCGCTTGGTGATCCTAAGCCCGGGCGCGAAGCAATGCGTCAGGGTAACTATTCGAAATTTCTCGAAATCTTCTGTAATCACCTTTCTACGGAGGCGGCGCAGGAGGCGCTTCGGACCGCAGTCACTCTGGCATCAGAGAAGATATCAGTGCTGTTGTGTTACGAAAGAAGCCCAAAGGAATGTCATCGCACCATTGTCGCAATTGAGATGGGGCAGGCAGCGGACTTCAATATCTGCAATATCGGTATAAACAGCACGTCGAGTGCTAGCCGGCCCATCAACAGCAAAAAATACGTCGATATCCGTCAAACTTTGTAGTGTTCATCTTGTGCTTGGATGCTAGTAATTAGCGCAGCACAGGAGGGTCAGGATGGCTGCATCGAGGCGTGAACGTATTCTCATCCTCTGCAAGACATATCCATCCCCAAGTGGTAAGCATTCCGAGACATCCTGCGTTGCAGGTATAACCGAATCCGGCGCTCTTATAAGATTGTTCCCTGTACCGTTCCGCCTCATCCGGGATAATCAGCGATTTAAAAAATGGCAGTGGATAACCGCTCAAGTCTATCAAGCTAATGGGGATCGCCGCCCTGAAAGCCATAAAATATACGTCGACACGATCAACCTTGAAGGCTCGCCGTTACCGACAAAGAATTATTGGGCGGCAAGGCGCGATGTCCTCGCTCAGGTTCAAACATTTGATGACTTCGGCACACTGGAAGCTACACGCCGGTCTGACGGCATAACTCTTGGCCTCCTTCGCCCCTCCCGCATCGCTCGCCTAGAGATCACGCCGATCGATAATCCCGATTGGACGAAGGAGGAACTCGATAAGCTGGTGCAGCATCAACAACAAGCGGGCCTTTTCGACGACGCCGATGCCAAAGATTTAACGACTTTGCGGAAACTTCCGTTCGCCTTCCATTACATTTACGAATGTGACGTTGACGGTACGGCTCAATGCTATCGCCATAAAATTGCTGATTGGGAGGCAGGTGCCCTGTACTGGAATTGTTGGCACAGCCATGGCAGCGGATGGGAAGTTCCTTTCAGGGCGAAACTCGAGCAGCAGATGGAAGATCGTGACCTCCATTTTTTAATGGGCACCATCCATCGCTTCCCCGACCAATGGATGATCGTGAGCCTTATCTATCCTCCGAAGGCACCACCTTCGTTTCGCTTACAAGGTGAGATGACTTTCTGACGGACACGGTGTTCCAAAGAGGCGGAACCAAAGCCCCGCCCCTCCCCACTCATCAAATCGACAAATGCGCGGTAATCCGGATATCCCGCCCGGCCAGCGGCGCATAATCCTTCAGCACGCTCGCATGCCGCCGCGCCACCACATCGAAAATGTTGTTCGCTGACAGCGTGATCGTCGTGCGGTCATTCCCCGCCAGCGGCTTCCACGCCACCGACGCATTGACCAGCGTGAAGCCGTCCGTAGGCGTCTCGCTTGCGTTGATGCGGTTCTGGGCGAAGCTATGTTCGGTTTCGGCGCGCAGGCTCCAGCGGTCGCTGTCGAGCTGCACGCCGCCCAGCAGGCGCAGCGGGGGGATGCGCGGGGCCGGGCCTTCGCCCTTGATGGTCGCGCGGACATAGTCGGCGACGCCGTCGACCTGCACGGCGAAGGGGCCGACCTGGCCGAGCTTCACATTGCCCTCCGCCTCGAAGCCCCAATAGCGCGCGTCGGCCTGGTTATAGGCGTAGCAGGGGAATTCCAGTTCCGTGCCGCCGTTCGCCGCCATGCAGACGCTGTCGTCGACGATCGAGTCGTAGATATAGCCCGAGAACCAGTTGTGATAGGCCGAGAGCGAAAGCGAATAGCCCTCGCCACTGCCGCGCAGCGTGCCTTCGACGCCCCAGCTCTTTTCCTTGGTGAAGTCGGGATTGCCCAGTTCGAACGCCTGCGTGCCGGCATGGTTGCCGCGCGCGAACAGCTCTTCGGCCGACGGCGCGCGTTCGGTGCGCGACAGGTTGAGGCCGACGCGCCAGCCGGGCGCAACCGCCTGACTGAGGCCGATCGAGCCGGACAGCGCGTTGAAGCTGCGGCGGCTGCCGTCGAAGAACAGGTCCTCGTCGCCATCGGCCTGGAGCTGGGTATGTTCGAACCGCGCGCCCGCCTCGATCCGCGTGTCGCCCAGGTCGAGCGACTGGAGGGTGAAGACGCCCATCTGGTCGGTGATGTTCTTGGGCAGGAATTTCTCTTCACCGATGGCGGAGAAGCGACGCGTGAAATATTGCGCGCCCGACGCGCCGTGCCAGCCATTGCGGTTGGCCTGCACGAGTTCGACGCGGCTTTCCATCGACTGGTTGTAGAAGGTGGTGCCGACTTCGCCGGTGGGTTCGATTTCCTGATGCTGATAATCGGCCCAGCCCGCGCGCAGGCGAATCGAATCGAGAAAACCGCCATTGACCGCAACCTCGCCGCGCAGGTCGGCGCGGGTCTGCTTCATGGCCAGCGTCACATCCTCATGGGTATGGCCGGGTTCTTCGTCGACATGATCCTCGCCTTCATGATCGTGATGATCCTCGATCTCGAAGCGCGCGGGCACGCCATAACGATTGTCGGTGTGGCTGACCGAGAAGCCCAGATTGCCGCCCGAGCCGATATAGGCGATGCCACCCGCGACCTCCCAGCTGCGCGCGGCGGTGTTGGGCAGCTTGCCCTTGATCCGGCCGTCCTCGCGCACTTCGGCGTCGTCCGAGTCCGCCGCGATGGCGCGCAGCGGGGCGGACAGGATGTAGCCGCCGGTGCGCAGGTCGTCGCTCCTGGAATAGCTGCCGTCGAAATGGACAACAAAGCCGTCATAGATTGGCGCTTCGATCTCGCCCGATATGGTGCGCTCATTGGCGGCGCTGCCATAGGTGGCGATGCCTTCGGCATGGATGGGTTCGTCGGGCACGCGGCGCGGGATGCGGCTGTCGATGACGTTGACGACGCCGCCGATCGCGGAGGAGCCGTAGAGCAGCGCCGCCGGGCCGCGCAGCACTTCGATCCGATCGGCGGTCAGCGGGTTGATCGCGACGGCATGGTCGACCGAGGTGTTGGACACGTCGAAACTGCCGACGCCATCGGTCAGGATGCGGACGCGCTCGCCCTGGAAGCCGCGCAGCACGGGGCGCGAGGCGTTGGGGCCGAAGGAGGTGGCGGACACGCCCGGCTGGCGCGCCAGCGTCTCGCCGATGGTGGAGCGCAGCGATCGGACCAGTTCCTGCCCCGTGACGACCGAGGTGCCCGACAGGATGTCGCCCTGGCGCCGGGGCACCAGCGCGGTGATGACGATGTCATCGGGCTGGTTGTGGTAACTGCTGGCGGCCTGGCCGTCCTTGTTCGTCTGGGCAAGCGAGGGCGCGGCGGCGAGCAGGGCGCACAGCGCAGCGCCGGTGGCCGGGAAAACGGATCGCATAAGGGGCGGTCATCCTGAAAACTGTGAGCGGATGCGGGCGTCCCTACAGAGGATGTTATATTATATCAAGCACGGTTCGTCGAAAAAGCTGCGCCGACTATCTCGTCTGGCACGCGGATCACTGCGATCTTAAGCCTTGGGCCGACGCCGCCTGCGCCACTGCACCCATTTCTCATGCGCCTCGTTGACGGTCGAATGCGTCCAGCGGATGTCGCCGCGAATGGCCCGCGCCGGGGTTCCGACGCACAGGCTGTGCTCGGGCAACTCGCCCACCACGGTCGACCGCGCACCGATGACGCTGCCCGACCCGATGTTCGCGCCCTTGAGCACCAGCGCCTCCTCCGCCAGCCAGACCTCGTCGCCGATCACGATCGGCTTGCTGGGGTTGATCCGCGCGCCGCTGGTCCGGTCGAAAATGCCATGGCTGTCGCTGGTGCGCAGGCGAACGCGTGAAAACAGGCAGTTCTTGCCGATACGGATCGAATCACGCCATTCGCCGATGTTCATCTGGACCAGGCCGTTGCTGCGCGTACCCGATCCGATCGAGAGGGACGCCGCCGCCCCCTTCATCGCCAGCGCCAGCGTGAAGCGATTGTCGCCCTCGAACTCCACGACCTGGCTGCTGCGCCAGAAGGTGATGTTGCCGCTGATCTGAGAATTGGGACCCAGCCGCAGGACATTGCTGTTGCCGATCCAGTGGACGGTCAACTGGCATGACGGGTCATTGGTCCCTTCGATGCGATTGTCGGAGATATTTCCGGTGACTTTCAGCATGCGGCAAGGCCCCCCTCGTGATGACGCGACGTGCGTAACCAGCCGGGCGGCCCGCCGCAAGCGAACGGCTGACTAGAGAAACAGAAACTCGGCCAAGGCGCCCACCGCCGGCATTTCCTGCGCGGCCGGACGGATCGCCTGCCAGATGCCGATTGGCGGCAACGGAATCTCCAGCGCGATGCGGCGGATGCCGCCGATCCGCCCCAGGTCGCGCGCGATCGGACCGAAGGCGGGAAATAACCCCTCCCCGGCCCGCAGCGCCTCGACGATGTCGAACATGTTGTCGCTCTCCATCACCGGCGGCCCGGGACGGATGCCGGCGCGCCCCAGTGCATCGTCGGCGATGCGGCGCAGGCCGTTGCGCGGCTCCATCGCGAGCAGGCCGGCCCGCACGATCTCGGCGCTCGTCGCTGCGGGAGAGGCGGCCAGCGAATGCCTCTCGCCGGCATAGAGGTTGAGCTGTTCCGACCAGCCATAGCGCGCGGCCGGCTCCTCGGGCTGCTCCAGCGCGTAGAAATAGGCGATGTCGATGCGCCCGCGCGCAAAGCCGGCGGCGGCGTCCCGCGCCAGATGCACGCCCAGGTCGAGCGTGATGGCGACGTCCTCGTTCGCCGCCTCGAACGCGGCGAGCGCTTCCTGGAAATGGCCGAAGACGGGCGCGGGCGCGGCCAGCACGATCGGGCGCAGGGGCGGTTCGGGCGGCGCAGGCGGCGTTGGCTCGGACGGGGCCGGCGCATCATCGGACAGCAGCGTCAGCGCGCGCGCGGTCTTGATGCCCGCCTGCGTCGGCCGGGCGCGGTCGCCATCCCGATCGAACAATTGATAGCCCAGGCGCAGTTCCAGCGCATCAATCTCCCGCGCCACCATATCCGCGCCGATCCCCAGATCGCGCGCGCAATGCCGCAGGCTGCCGGACGCCACCAGCTGCGCAAAGATGTCGAGTTGGCGCAGCGAGGATCGATCCATGCACCCGCTGTAATCGAAATGATGCCGCCTGATAAGCGCCTGTTGACGGCGACGCCACGCCCGTGGCAGGGACCGCCATCACCAGAGCGCGGGTATAGCTCAATGGTAGAGCACTAGCCTTCCAAGCACTCGACAATCCACGGTTCCAGCCACTTTGGCGGTAAAACCGAAAATTTCTTGGTCTTTTCATTTCAAAGGCTTGGCACGGCCGCGTAAAAATCTGGCCTTGACCGACTCTTGAACGAAGCGCGAACATCGGTCGATGCCAAGCCCCTCGCTTCATCGAATGAACCTCCTGGCGATCCGCACGCTTGAGGCGGCGCTGGAGGAGGCACATCACGGCATTGTCGATCGCAACGCCGGCCACCGTCTTGCCCTCGCTTGGCTGGCGTCGCAGAATGCCGGTTTGGACTGGCACTATGCGTCGTTCTGGCGGGCGATGGCCGACGGACACCCAAGCGGCGTCAATGACGGCGGCAAATATGTCCGCACGACACGGATGCGTGGCCTGCTCGATTATTGGCGGCGCGAACTTGGCGTGTCGGATGGGGAGAGGCGTGGCGCACGCTCTCGCGAAGATCATCCCGCCATAGCTCACAACGAATAGTTACTGCGACGCCGGGATAGCCGCCGCCGTCACCGTCGTTCCGGTCAGCGTCGTCGCATTGAACGGCGTGAGCGTCAGCCCGGCCGTCACCACCGATAGCGACAGGATCGTGTTCTGTGCTGCCCAGCATTTGACCGGCACACCCGTGGTGGTCGGCGCGGCGGTGACGTTGCAGCTGATCGGCTGGCTCCCGACCGTGTTGATCGCCACCGGATCGCCCAGCATCACTGGCGCGGCCGCGAAGGCGCTGGTCCACGCGATCGTGCAGACATTCGACGCATTGAGCGTGCAGGCGCCTGTGCGGCTTTGGCGGGGCGGGACCCAATCGGCGCGCTTGTAGGACAGGCTGACGCCCACCGCGCCGCCGACCATCTCGCCACTCCCCACCGTCGATGCCGGCGCAGGGATGGCCGCCAGCGCCGCTGCCTGCGCGGCCTGCATTTCCGCCTTGGTCGCCAGCGCGGAAACATCCACCGGACTGCCAACGACCCCCTGCGCCGCCGCCGGCGACGCGACCGCCAGCGCCAGCGCGGCCAGCGCCAGCCGGATCACGCTGCCGCCTCCAGCGCCTCATTGTCGTTGGCCGGCCACAGGATGATCGGCAAACGATCCATGTCGTTGAAGCTGATCGGCCCAAAGCGCGCACGGATCGCGGCCTGTATCTCGGCCGCCATGCGCCGGCCGATGCTGCTGGTGCCGGCGATGTCGTTGGGATGCACGGTGTCGGCGCCGATGACGCCGGTATCGGCCGGGCCGACCTCATACTGGCTATTGTATATCCAGATAATGCCCGGATCATTGGCCGCCGACGCCAGGCATCCGTTGCGATAGGCTGTCAGCCGGCCGCCGCCTGCCGCCGCCGTGCCGGTGAACTCCTGCGGCCCGCAGATGATGATGGCATTGGGCTGCTTTGCGCGCAGCGTCTGAATGAACGTCTGATAGGCCGCCTGCACCGCCGCGTCGGAAGGCAGCACGCCGCTCGAAAAACTGGCCGTCGTGTTCTCGTTGACGGAGCCGAACGCTACAATCAGGTCGAACTGCCCCTGCCGACTGATGTCGATATCGCCAGCGTCCGCACGCCCCTGATAATTCGTGCCAGCGCCGCCGGCGTCGGCCATGACGCCGGTCGATCCATCCGACAGGGACACGACATTGCGGACGCCCAGATAGGCCCCAAGATAACTCGTCGTGCTCAGTTTGAGACCGAGATCGGTGCGGTTCATCGACCCGGCGCCGAAGCTGTCGCCGAAATAGGCTACGCGCGCTTCGGGATAGCTGACGGGCCAGATGCTATCGCCGTTCGGCACGTTGATGCCGCCGAAATTCTGGGCCGACGCGCCATGCACCTCGATCGTGCGCAGCGCACGCGAACCGAAATCCAGCTTGTAATAATTATAGCCGCTATAGGGACACGCCCGGTCGGTCGCCGAGATGCGGCCGCGCACGCCATTGGCGTCGGTTACCAGCGCGATCCAGCGCTGCCCGTTGCAGCGTATGGAGATGTCAACCAGTTGCGCGTTGGTCGAGAAGGCGATGCCAGACCCAATACCCTGGACGCGGGAGCCGGCTTTCGTGACGGTCTGGATACGCCCGCCCACCATGGGTCCGCCCAGAATGGTGACGCGCGTTGTGTCGGCCGAGGAGAAACGCCCAGCATTGACGCCTTGAGCAGTTTGGATGGTGCTGTTGGCCCCGTCGCTCACCGGGTCCGTGATCGTCGGCGGCGAAGTCATCACCGCCGATATGTCGCCTAGAGGCCGCTGCGCGCTCGATAGGATGCGGTCGGCGGCCTGCCGGTAATTCTGTTCGACCGGCATGACTGTCAGCTGGGCGCTTGCCGAAAAGGTCAGGTTCGCGCCGACCAGCGCCAGCAAGATGCTGATGATCATCCGCATGACATGCGGCTCCTTTCTACGATGTGGAATTTGGATCAGGCGGCCTGAGGAAGCCGCTCGACGCCATTGTCGTTGGCGGCCAACGTCGCCAGCTTCACGCGCCAGGCAGAGGCGATGCGATCGGCGAGAATAGGGGCGACATAGGCGCTCCATTCCTTCCCCGGGTGAACACCATCGAAGCTGGTCTGCGTCTTGCCGTTCGGCAGAGCGCCCGCGTTGTTGATGGTCGGCAGGTCGCGGGTTTCGATGATGACAATGCCCGGATCGGTCGCCGCCGCCGCCATAGCCCCCGCCTTGTTGGCGTCATACTTGGCCTGGGTTGTGGGGTTGCTGTCGAAGCTGAAGGGCAGGATGAAGGTGATGCAGGCGTCCGGTGCGCCGGCTCGCAGGTTCCGCAGCGCTTGCGCCACCGCCGCAGTTATCGCCGCGTCGCTCGCGGAATTGTCGTTGACCGACCCTTGGATGATTTCATGACCCCGGGCGGAAAGCAGGCCGACGTTCGCTGCGATGCGGGTGACGAAGGTCTGGCCATCGACCGGGTTCGTGAAGCCCTGCGCGCTGCGACCCGCCGGCGCGAGCTGCGAGACGCCAAGCTGATCAGCCAGCGTCATCGGAAGCGTGTTCGTGATGTCGTAGCCAGAGCGAAAGGCGTACGGCGTTTCGACGAAGCTATCACCCCAATATCGCGTGAGCACTTCGACGGTTTGCAGCGCGGGAAGCGTCACCGACGCGCCAGACTGGATATTGACCCATGCGGGCTGCGCGCCCTGGAAGCTGTAGAAGACTTCGATCAGGCGGGTTGCGCTGCTGCCGAAATTGAAGCGCAGAACCCGGAAACCATCGGCCGGATTGCCGAAATCAGCCTTCGTCCATGGCGCTGCGCTGGCCCACTGGCCATTGACGCGCATGCGCATCCGCCAGTGATAATCCTGGTTGATGTCGGCCACGTCCGAGATGTTGTCGGCGATCTCGAACTGCGTGCCGGTGTGCGTGAAGGCGAAGCCCCAACCGGAACCGCCGAAATAGGTGTCGGTCGATCCATATTGCGACCAGAGACCTTTGACACCCAGGAACGCCGCCCCCGTGTTGCGCAACGCGAAGGGGCCAGCCCCTCTGATCTTCGTCGTGTCGAGCAGCGAGATGCTGGTCGCCGACGCGCCGTCATTGCTACTGCCGATTGCTGATGATGCGGCCGATGTCAGCGTCGGCGGCGAGGCCATGACCGAGCGGTCCAGATAGGATTGCCGCGCCGCGATGATCTTGGTGGCATTGGCGCGGATCGCCGGCGCAAGGATCGTGGCCGGGCGCGCCACGCCGGGGCGAGCGGCGCGGGTGACCGCAGGCTTGTTGATGAGCGTCTGCGCCTCCGCAGCAGAGGGCAGGATCGCGAGCAGGATCGCGAAGCGGATCAGCAGCGCGCGCATCACGGCGCGGCGGTCCAGCTGTTGAGCACCACCGCCGGCGCCGCCGTCGAATAGGCGTATAGGCGTCCGGTCGTGGCGAAGGGGGCGGTGAATATCGTTCCCGCCCCCGAACCACTCGGGATCAGAAAGTCATAACTGGTAGGGGAGCAGGACGTGGTCTGCGTGGTGCAGATGAAGATCGGCGCCGAGATCGCGGTTTCGATCGCGATGCTCTGCAGCAGCCGTCCGGTCGCGGCGGCGGCCTCGATCGGCGTGGCGGTGCTGGCCGTCAGCGTCGTGCGCGTGCTTGCCACGACGCCCTGCGCCGGAACGAGACCGCCACGCCCGTCCGTTCGCAGCGTGCGCGGCGTCGATCCGTCCGTGCCTTGCGCCGTGACCGCGCCACCTCCGCCGCCGGAACAGGGCGACCAGGTCGTGCCCCCATCGGTAGAACAGAAGCTGGCCTGCCCCGGCAGAAACCCGGCCGGGGCCTGCGCCTTGATGCTGCCGCTCACCTGCGCCAGTGCGGGCGCGCTGAACGCAAGCAGCGTCAGCAGGGCGCACGCCATCGCGCACGCCCATCGGAAAATGGTCATGGAAAATCTCCGATTTTTGGGAAGGATTATTTCGTCTGGGCGACGGCGTCGGGCACGAAGGGCGACCTGGCGATGCTGGCCAGCTGCCGCGCGCGCTGGCGCGTTTTCCACTGGCCGTAGAGGAAAGGCCCTGCCGTCATCAGCACGACCCCGATCGCGGCGGCAGTGTCTTCTGACAGCCAGCCCCGGCCGATCAGGAAGCTGCCCGCCGCCACGCACAGCACGCGGGCGGCGGCGGCCAGTTGATCGGGGACCGGGCTTTCGTTGACGACGATCGGCTGCATGCTTTCTTCGTTCATTTCACATCACCTCGAAATGGGGGCCATCAATGAAGTCCGGGCCGGGATGCCGCTCGCAATAGGCGGCGACGGCGGCGCGCATGCCGGCCGCGCTCGCCTCGCCCAGCTGCGCCAGGCTGCGGTCCCACACCCCGCCCCAGCGGATGCTGTCCGCCACCCCCTGCGCCCGCGCCGCCTGCACCATGGCCGCCGCGATGGCGTGACAGCCCGACCATGCCCAGACCGCCTGACCGCCGATCCACGGCACCAGGTCGATCGCGTGGCCCAGCCCGTCCTTCTGCTTGAGATGCTTCGACGCCAGCGTCTTGCTGACGCCGCGCGCCACATAGTCCTTCTGCCGCGCCAGCGTCCGCACGCCCTCATACACGGTGAAATCCTGCGCGCTGATCGCGATGGCCGCGCGGGCGACATTCACCAGCATGGGATGCACGCCAGCCAGCGCCGCGTTCGACTTCGCGCCGAAAATATAACTCATTTTGTCGGTTCCTCTTCGTCCAGCTTGGCGCGACGCGCCGCCGTTTTCGCCCAGGTCGGGGCGTTGAAGCCCTCCGTCGCGCCGCGCCGGGCGCTGTCGGCCTTTTGCATCGCCTGCTTCAGATTGCCGTCCGCGTCGGCCAGTTCCTCCGCGACACTGCGCAGCGTCGCCGCCTCCAGCTGGCGCAGCCATCGCTCGGTCATGATGCGGATGATGCGGTCGGCGCCGACCGTCACGAAGCACGCCAGCACGGCGGCGGCTTCGTCCTTCAGCCCGATATTCGTCGCCGCATTCCACGATATCAGGGCGACCGCCCCGGTCAGCAGCACGTCGCCAATGACATGCCGCGCCTTGATGCGCTGACCGCTCTTGAGCCGCAGTCCATATTTGGCGGCGAAGCCGATGACGATCCCGCCGAAAATCCAGCCATATTTGGCGAACGCCGCCTCAATCCAAGGCGACATCGCTGACGCTCCCTGCTGCGAATGGATCATGGGTCAACCGCCCGGAAACAATATGCCGCGCGACTTCTCGATCGCGATCAGCTGGGCGTCATCCGCCGCATTGGCCGCGTCCGACAGCTTGATGCTGCGATAGGCGATCAGCGAAATCTTGCTTTTGCCATAGCCGGTCGGATCATTGTTCACCGGCGTCACCGGCCCGCCCATCATGAAGTTGCGCGTGTTCGGATCGCGCGGGAACGGCACCGCCACGTCGATCGGCGGCATCGCGTCCACGCCATTGTCGAAATACAGGCGCGTGTCGTTGAAGCCCGCGTTCAGCAGCATCCATGTGTCGAGCGGTATCTCCGCTTCATTGTCGCCGATGATGACGCCGCCCCCGCTGTGCGTGCCCCCGACCAGATTATAATTGGACACGAACAGCCTGTTGTCGCCGTTCAGCGTGTCGTACCAGATGCTGACGCCGTTCGACTGCCCGGCCGCCACCTGCGACGGCCCCGCCAGCGTCGAGACGAAATAGACCGGCTTTCCATCGGCCAGCGCGGCTTCGTTGCGACACACGACCTTGATCTGCATCGCGCCGAAATCCGCAACCGGCGACTGCAACCGCGAATTGCCGCCCAATATCGCATAGTTCGGCCCGATGACCGGCGCGACGCCCACCAGAGTCGCCGGCGGTTTGCCGGCGACGCGATTGCGCAGGCACTCGTCCAGCGTCCCGCCCATCAGGAAGACGCCCTCCAGCCCGTCCGGAACATCCCAGTCGAAACCGATGTTGATCGCGGGCGGCGGCCCGTCATAAAAATCGACGCGCGTGGTCATCGCTTTCTAAAGCTCCGTCAGAAAATCAGCAGGGAATGATGCGGTTGCTGGGCAGCGCGAAATGCGGGAAGCCGACGCCGGGGATGTAGACATTCTCCATCACCAGATCGGTCGCCACATTGCCGCGCCCGCCCGAAGTCGGCCCGTTGACCATCGGTCCATCGGCCCGGCAGGCGTAATTCTTGCGCAGCGATCCGGGCTGCACCGCCGTCGCAAAGCTGAACTCCAGCTCCCGCGCCGGATAATCGGCCGACGCGCCGGGCACGATCGCCACGCCCGTCAGCCAGTTTCCGCCGCCTCCCGGATTGGTGCGCGGCAGCAGTAGCCCGTTGTTCCAGAACTGGAAGCCATAGCGCGTCGCCACCGTGTTGCTCACCAGCGCGGTGTTGAACGCCAGCCCGGCGTTCAGCGGCACGTCATAGCCGTGGCGCAGCACCGTCCTGGCCGCGTTCCACTCCCATGCGTCGTCGGACGGGCGGAAGGCGTTCCACCCCGGCCCGAACCAGTCCTCGAAGATCACATGCGCCTCGACCATGCCCTTGATGCAGTGGCCGCGCATCGAAAGGTGGACGATCGCGGTCCCGGTCGCACCATTGGCCTCCGCCGTGACATGCGGCAGGCTGTAGAGCGGCTGCACCGCCCGCATGCCGAACCGTCCGTCGATCCGCTCCGCCGTCAGGCCCGGCGCGAACTGAAAGGCGTCGTTCAGCGTGCCGGTCGAAACCGCGTTCAGGTAGAAGCCCGGCCGCAACTCCTGGCCCGACAGCATCAGCGCGCGGCCGATGCTCGCTTCGCCCAGATCTTCATATTGCCGCATCTGCGCGGCGATCTGCGCATATTTGTCCGCCTCGCCCTGCGTGAAGGTGTCGCCGACCACGATCGGGACGCGGCCCGCCAGTCGCGACAGATTGCAGACATCGTCTATCGCCCGCCGCGCATTTTCGAATGGCGCGCTGCCCAGCCCCAGATTGTCCACCGGCTGACCGCCCAGCGCCGACACGATCATGATGATGCGCGCGCGCACGCCGATGCGATCGAAGATCAGCTTGTGCAGATGCGTGCCGCAGCTGGTCGCGCTGGTCGCCTTGCGCCCCGGATAATTGTTGGTTTCCCGGCACGGGACCAACATGGTGATCGGCGATCCGTTGACGCGCGGGCCGAATTCCTGCCCGTTGACGATCGTGCTGGGCATCAGCACCCAGTCGCCATAATTTACGCCATTTTCATCGACATAGGGCGCGTCCATGCCCAGCCAGTCGGTGTCGGCGGGATCGACATTGTTGCTGTCTTCGTTCGACTGTCCGCCCTTAACGACGATGATGTCGAACAGCGTCGGATTGGCGAAATAGGCGGCCCGCGTGGCCGGATTTTCCGACCACGCATAGGATATCCGCGCGCCCGCCGTCGCGGACCCGGCGCTGAAAATCCCGGTGCGCTCACCCGTGGTCAGGATGTCGCCCAGGATGAAGCCGGCCAGGTTGCGCGCGCGCTGCAACACGCCGGGGATGTTCTTCTCGATCGACTTGACCCCGCCGATCGTCGCCTCCGTCAGCGCCGCCCGCTCCGCCCGCAGATCGACGATCGCCGCGTCCACGATGTCCGCCGCCGCGCTGCGCCGCCGTCCCGTGACCGGATCAATATCCTCGATCACATAGCCGGCGCGGTGGCGGAAAATCCATGGCGCGTCATGCGACCCTTCGCCCACCGCGCGGAACCGCACCAGACTCTTGCGGTCGACTATTTCGCCGCGCACCAGCGCTTCGCTGGGCAGCGCCATGACCAGCACGGACGTGACGCCGGTGCGCCGCCGCAGCTCGATCGCGTCGCCGGTCAGCGCGGGGGCCTGAAACACGGCATTGTCCGGCACGCCCGTCTCCCCCGCCTCCACCGTCAGGAAGAAGGGGATGGAGCCGCCGGCCATCGCCTGTGCGAAAAGCGCGGCCTGCCCCGCCGAAATCCCGGCGGCCGTCGCAGACGCCCCCGCCTGCCCCGCGAAGGTCCCGGCCTGCGCCGCGAACGGCGCGACCTTGCCGTCCACATAGACGTCGAACGCTTCGGCGTCGGGCGAGGCGATCACGCCGGCGGTGACCAGGTCCTCCCACGCATTGCCGCGCTCGCCCGCCAGCCCCGGCGCGCCCTCCAGCCGCGCCACCACCTTTTCCGGCGACACCAGCAGCACCTCGATCGGCAGGCGGTCCCAGCTGACCGGCGCTTCGCCGGGCAGGCCGGATCCCGGCTCCACCTTGACCGCGCCCGTCAGCACCGGCTGCGACCCGCCGCCCGTCGTCTCCACGATATCGACCCGCAGCGCGCGCGACAGACCATTGGTGTAGATGATCGTCGAAAGCGCCGCCTCGCGCGGGAAATCAGTGTAGAAGCCGTCCGGCGACAGCACGCCGGGGATGATCAGGAACGGCGTGATCTGGTCGGCGAAGGCCCATGCCTGCACGAAGTTTCGGCCGACCATGCTGATCGGATTGTCCGCGCGATCCAACTGCACCAGCCGCGAAATCCCCGTCTCACCGGCGCGCACGACTTTCGGCTCGGCAACGGTCGTGGCCAAGGTCTGCATGTCCGTCTTTTTCCCTTTGCTCGATCTGCGCCTAGGCGCTGCCCGTCTTTTTCGGCCCGAAGATCGCCAGCGACGCCCCGGTGAGCGTCACCCCGGCGGACCCCCGCCACACCAGCCGCACCACATAATTGCCGGGCGACAGCGTCGCGACCGCCTGGATCGGCCAGGCCGATTGCGGATAGCCTTCACCCCCGCCGACATTGCTGCCCGGCACGGCCGCGCCGTCGATCTCGATCCGCGCGCCGAAATCGGCGTCGGCGCTATATGCCTGGTTGCCCACGGCCGACAGCAGCAGCGTCGCTTCGCGATCAAGCGTCAGCGCGCGACTGACGATCTCCTGCAAATCGGTCGAGGGCGCGACCCCTGCGCCCTCGAATTCCGCCGTCGCCCGCAGAAATTCCGACACGAACAGCGCGTCGGGGCGGATCGACGAGGCGTCCACCTTGTCATCCTTGACGCTGCCGTCCGGATTGAGCGCCGCGTCCACCGTCTCCGCCAAAGCGCTCCAGTCGATCGCCGACAGCGGCGGGGCCTTGGTCAGCCCCTCCACCGTCAGCGAGCAATAGCTGACCCTCTCCAGCGCCAGGTCGATCGAGAAGTCCTTGAAATAGCCGTAGATGATCAGCGCATCGCGATCTTCCGACCCGATCCAAAGGCACGGCCGCGCGCGGATCGCCGCCAGCGCGTCCTGCGTCGCGTCCACCGCATCGCTGTCGATCTTCGACCGAACCACCATCCGTTTCGCCCAGCCGCGCTCGACCACGCTGGTGTTGCCGAAATCGTCCGTGTCGCGCCGGCTGTAATCGGTGATGCCGACATTGGCGCCCGCCTCCGTCACGCCCAGGTCGATCAGCCCGCCCAGCGCCAGCGTGCCGACCGCGACGATCTCGTCGCTCGGCCCGCTGCCCGCGATCGTCACGGTCACATTGCCGCTCGTGCCGGGCAGGTCCAGAAACAGGGCCGCCCGCCGGGACCCCAGCGCCGCCGTCCTGTCATAGCCGCTGCCCGCCACCCGCACCCGCACGCTGGCCGCCGTCACGTCGATCAGCCCCAGCGCAGCGATCGGCGCACCGGGGACCAGCACGATTTCGATCTCGTCCTCGTCCGTGGTGGCCGTGCCGATCTGGTCGTCGAACATCGCCCAGCGGTTGGTCGCCCCCACCCGAAGCCAGGCCGTGCTGCCCGCCATCGCCGGATCGTTGCCGACATTGTCCGGGACCATGCTTTCATAGACGCTGTGCGTCGCCACCTTGATGACCCGGTCGCCCGCGTCATAGCTGGTGACGTTCGACCAGGCCGCATAGTCATTTTCCGTCACGCTGCTGCTGCCCAGCACGCCGCCCGCGACGCTGATCGGATCAATCACCTTCACAGCGTTTGCACCGTGGCGATGGCGTCGCCGCCGCTGGCGTTGGTCACATCCTGCAGGATCTTCTTCATCCCGCCGGTGTTCCCCGCGATCGTCGCATTGGCGCTGTTCATGTCCTCCCGCATCTGGGCCAGCTCCGCGCGCAAAGCCCGCACCTCCGCCGCCAGATCGCTCGCCTGCGCGCCTGCCCCGCTGCCGGACGGGGCCGCCGCCGCGCCCGCCGCCGCGACGATCGCCGCCGGGTCACCGCCGGTCAGCGCCGCGTTGATGCTGCCCAGCAGCAGTACGGACGCATTCTGGGCGTTCAGCGTCTCCTTGGCGTAATCGATCTGCTCCTGCGCCGCCGCGATGCCGCCGTCCACATAGCGCGCGACCAGCGCGACATCGCGCTGATATTGCTGCATGCTCGACGCGCGATCCTTCGCGATCCCCAGAAAATCGCCGCTGACCGACTGCAACTGCCCCAGCGCCGTGGCGTCGCCGCCCGCCGCCAGCGCGCCGGTGGACATCAGCTTCGCGAGCGACGCATTGTAGGACAGCGCGCCCGACGATCCGCCGAACAGCGTGCTGCGATAGCTCGCCAGCGCGTCCACCATCGGCTTCATCTGGTTGATGACGGCGGTCGCGTCCTCCATCGCCCAGACCCGCTGCTGCAACGGCCGCAGGCTGGCGTCCATCTGCTCGATCTCGATCTGCCGCAGCATCGCGACGGACTTCAGATTGTCGCCCTGCAATTCGAAGATGCGGGCCTCCAGCGTGCGACGGTCGCGCGACAGCTGCTCCGCTTCGCGATTGGCGGATTTGATGACCTCCAGCCGCTCCAGCTGATACAGCTTCTCCAAATCCGCATATTGCGCCGCCGACGCGCCGCCCTCGTCCAGCACCTTGCGGACCTTGGCGAACTCCTTTTCCAGCTGCATCAGGCCATAGGCCATCGGATCGGTCATTTGCAGCAGCCGTTGCGGGATGCTTTCGATCGTCAGCGCCTTTTCCAGCGCCGTCTGCAAATCCTGGCCGGATTTCAGGATGTTCTGCGACGCCTCGCTGATGCCGGTGATGACGCCCATTTCCAGCGCATGCTTCAGGCCCGCCGCGATGGCCGCCTCCGCCGTGTCGAAGGTCTGCCGCCCTGCGCTGGTCCCGCTGGTCGGATCGAAGGTATATTTGTCGTCGCGAATGCCGAAACCGCCCAGCTCGCCCGCGAATTTCAGCACGCCGCCCAGCTGGTCGGCGATGTCGGTCAGCGCCGTGCCGAACGTCGTCGCCATGCTGACGCCCGCCGCCGTGCGGGACCCCGAATTGCCGGTCTCCCGCCAATCCAGCTGCCCGTTCGCGCCGATCATGATGTTGTCGGCGTAACCCTTTTTCGTCTTGCTGAACAGGCCGCCCAGCAGCCCTCCCAATATGCCGCCCGCAATCGACCCGAGCGGCCCGGCGAAGTCGCCCAAGCCCTTCGCGATCTTCTCTAGTCCCTTGGTCAGAAACTTCTCGCCCAGCTTCTCGCCCAGCGCACCGCCGATGCTGCTCCCCAGCATGCTGGTTTTCGCGCCGGTGATGCTGCCGAACAGCCCGCCTGCCGCCGATCCGGTCGCCGCGCCATTCAGCAGCTTGCTCATCGACCGGGAGAATGTGCCATCGCCCGACGCGCCGCCGAACACTTCGTCCAGCTTGTCGGTGATCTTCTTCCAACCATTCTGACCGATCGACGTGGACACGCCCTGCAACAATTTCCCGAAGTCGCCACCGACGCCGCCAAATTGGCCGGTCTGGATGCCGATGGTCAGTCCGGCCAGCTTGCCCGCGACGCCGCCCATTTGTTGCAGCACGCTGAGCTGATCGACATAGATTTGCAAAAGGCGCTGCTGTTCTTCGCGCGCCTGCTGGGCCAGTCTGTAACGCTCCTCAGCCTCGCGATCGAGCTTCTCGCCAACCGTCTCCCCCTGAACCTTCCAAAGGCTCTGATTTTTATCGAGTTCTTGGCCTAACTTGATGATATTGTTGTAGGCTTTGATGACGCTGTCGTTCAGCCAGTCGGCCAGCTTTTCCGCATCGGTCAGCCCGGTCGCTGCCTTCTTCGCCTTATCGGCGGTGCGATCATCGATCAGCTTCTGCGCATCGCGGCTGATGCGGCTTTTTGCCGCACCGACGATATTGTCGGCGATGGTGTCGCCCAACGCGGAGAGGCCGGCCTGCGCCTTGTTATATCCCTCGCGCGCGCCATCTGCGAACGCGCCGATGGCCGCCCTGCCGGCGCCCGCATATTGATTTTCGATCCGGCCCAGGCTGACCGGCCCCAGCGTGCCGATCTGGACGCCCATGCCTGCCAGGCCAGGGATGCTGTTGATCTGCTTACCCAGCCAGTTGAGGGCGTCGATCGCCTTGTTGATCATCCACTCGATGCCGCCGATCGCCGCATTGGCGGCCTGCGTCGCAGCATCGCCGACGATCGCCGGGAAATTCTTCCAGACATTGGAAATGCCGGTAAAGGCTCCATAATAGAAGCCGTACCACATGGACGCGCCCCACTTCGCCCATTGAACGGCAGTGGTGAAAGCGTCGATCGCCCACGTCTTGATCGACGTGAATATCTTCGACAGGCCCGTGCCTTCGTCGATCGTCTTCCACAGCCCCTTGAACACGTCGCCAATCGTGATGCCCGCCGGACCCAGCTTTTCCAGTTCTTCCTTCGTAAGGCCAAGGCTGGCCTGAAACCGTTGCAGTTCGCCCGTGTCGGCGACGGAAGACTGAAACATCTTCAGTCCGGCATACGCCACGCCGACGACGGCGATCAGCGGCGAGAAGCGGAGCGCCAGCGCGCCGATCTCCATGGCGAAACCCTTGATCCCGCCCTCCGCCATCTGCGCGACCTGGAATATCTGACCCGCCTGACTGGCGAAAATCTGAAACACCGGCGCGCCCAATGCCGCCATGGTGATGACGTCGTTAGCTTGGAGGCTTAGCTGCATCATGCTGCCCCGCGCGCGGCCCATCGTGCCGGGCAGGCGGCCCGTGCTGGCCTCCAGCCGGTCGATCTCCGCGCTGGCGGCGCGAATGCGCCCAGCCAGTTCGGTCAGGCCGCGCTCTTCGGCCGCCAGCGCCTTCATCTCTGCGCGCATTTGACGTATTTCCGACGCGCTCTTGCCGAAGACTTCCGCTTGGCGGGTCAACTGGCGCACCATCGCCTCGCCCGACTTTTCGGCGGCATTGGTTTCGCGGGCGACCGCACGCATCTCCCGCGTGGTTTCAGCGCCGAAGACGCCTACCGCGCTGGTCGCGCCAGCCAGCTTCATCATCCCGCTGGTCGCCACCTCAATCTTCTTGGCGTCGGCGACGACCTTCGCCTCCGTGCTGTTCATCTCCTTCTGGAGCTTCATCAGCTCGTCGAAGGACGCGCCGGTATCGATGACGAAACCGACCCCCAGCGCATCATCGAACATAGCCAATCCTCACGACAAAAGGGCCGCCGGACCCTGTCCGACAGCCTGCAATTTCAAACCTGTTGCTGCTTTTCAGCCCGTCAGGGCCGCTTCATCACGCACCGATACATTTCGGGATGTTCCTCTGTCCCGAAAAGCGTGTTCAACATCCGCTCGAACCTGTCAGGATGCATCGCCTTCCATCGGTACAGGCTGCACCACCGCGCATAACTGTCATATAACTCGCTGCGGTGCGTGGCCGCGCTGCGACTGGCGGTCAGCTTCACCTGCTCGCCCCACCGCACCATATCGCCTTCCGCCGCCGCGACGGCGTCGGATGGAGCGGCCGTGACTGACGCAGGCGCAGGCGCCGGCAGATCGATATCCAGCATCGGGAAGCCCAGCTTCACCGCCATCGCCCGCGCCGCCGCCGGCCCCCAGTTGCGCTCGTACATGCGCACTACCGACACCGCCGTCTTGATCTTGTCGCGGTCATGCATCGATCCCAGATGCGGCACGTCGATGCCGATCGCCTCGTCCTCATCCTCATCGTCGTTCGCGCCGACCGCATAGCGACCGTCGCGGCGCAGGGCGGGCAGCACCTCTCCCGTGACCCATTTGCGGAACGTGATCGCCACCGCCTTCCGGCTCGTGAAGATCAGCGCATAGACGCCAGACTCTGAAATGATCGTAGTTTCCCGCTGGCGGCGCATTGCGTCGGCAATACCGACGCAATCCCTTTCGTCATCGTCAAGGCGCGCTATCGCATCACGCGAGTTCTTAATCTCCAGCGCCGCGCAGACATCATTGCCGACGAACCACACTCCGCTTTCCCGCTCGACCACGCGGACCAGTTGATCCCCGAAGCCGAAGCTCTGCAATGCAATCGCTGTCATGACCGCTCCTGATCGTATTTCGCCGCGATGCGACCATAATCATATATCGCCTGCCAGGCCCGCAGATGGTCAGGGTTGCGCGCATCAAATGGTGGCACATCATCCCGCAACCGAAACGGGCGATGATCGGCAAGGTTGATGATTTTGCCGGTATTCTTCCGCGATTTACCGCCTACAGTTCCACGAACGCCCGTGCTAGGGGCGGAAACAGCCTGGGACATGGGTTCACTCCGTGTCGATGGTTAGGGCCGGATGGAAGTTGGTAGCTTCCGTTCGGCCTGACTTCGTGTTAGCGCCAATTCATGAGCAGGTCAATTCGCGTTTACACGAAAACAAATCGTCCCAAAATGGCAGGGACAATGATTGGCGTCCGTCTCCAGCCTGATGATCTGTCGACTCTCGACGCATGGATCGCCGTTCAGCCCGATAACCCGTCGCGTCCAGAGGCGATAAGGCGCTTAACCTTCGCGGCGTTGAAAGGGGTCTTGAACAAATCTTGACGCTATTTCTAGGCTATCTTCATAAATCCGTAGCGGAAATGTCAAATCGAGCCTTAGAGAATATGGAAGAGTGAAGCGTCCAATAACTTGGCCTCCGGATATCTCGCCTAAGCACATTAACGTTTCTGATTTTGCTATCCCTGCATTCAATAGCCCTTTTTTAAAGCGCTGTGTTTTTAGGTTAGTAAAATATCCGGCAATCATACTGCGGTCATTGGGATGATATACAGCAGCTGCTGTCGCATTCGAAGTATATTCGTCAGCATCATAAGCCTGCAATATCACTAAGCATCTCAAAGATTGGCCGCCAGGTGGCGGCTTACCAATTAGATCGAAAAGCTTATCCTCATACACCCTCACTCTTGAAAGAGTGAAACTGAAGCTATCATCCCCGGCAAACATGAACATTGTGCCACCTCTGCGAGGGGTGGTGATCCTGCAGCCTCCGTATGTCGAGTCCTAACCCAGCAGCAGCATCAGCTGCTGCAACTCCACATCCCGCTCGCGCTGGGTGACTTCCGCGCGCCACGGGGGCGGGCGGCTTTCGCTTTCAGCGTGCCGGCTTTCCTCCAGATACTCGACCGACAGCCGGCGCAGCATGCGAACCTGCCACGGCTCCAGCGACAGGCCGACCTCCAGCCGCCAGGCGCGGATGCTGCGCCAGCTTATCGGCGCGGCGGCCATGCCGCCGCCCTCCGTCAGGCCGATCTCGATCAGCCATCCGGTAATGTGCGGCGCGGGATTGGGCGGCATGCCGATCGGCACGCCGTCCCGCTTGTTGCGCTCCATCCGACTGAGCCTGGGGGCTTCCCGCCCTGATTTCGCGATCTGCTCCGCCCGCTTGCTGCCGGGCGGCGGCGCCGGGACGGCGTTGAGCCATGCCAGCTGCCGGACGTACAGTGTCAGGCCCCGGAGGATCCGGGCATGAAGTTTCCCGCGTCATTCAGCGCCTTGACCACCTGGTCCTTCAGATGACCCAGCTTTGCATCGGCGTAGAACGCCTTGAACAGCTCCGCGCCCTGCTTGTCCACAGCGGGCGGATAGGTGAAATTGTCGAAGCCGATCGTGATCGCGGCAAGGTCGGTCGCCTGATCGGCCAGGCGCTCTTCCGCCGTCAGCGCCGGCATCTTGCCGTCATTGTCCTGCATCCGCTTCATCGCGCGATTGCTGGCATGGGCGGAGGCGTCCTGTGCCGCCCGCGATCCGGGACCGTAAATCTGGATGCGGCAGGGCTTTGTCTTTTCGGCGTCGGTGTAAAGATACTGTCCGTCCGCGCCCTTCAAATGAACGAAGGTCGTGTCGGTCATCGCCTGCGTGGTGATATCCATCATATTTCCTCGTGCGGGTCATGCGGGTACACCGGCCCGCCCCGACCCGCATCGCGGGACGGGCCGATGCGCTGTTGCCGCCCGAAACCAGGCGGAAGGCCGTGAATGAAGGGGAGGATCAGGTCGGTGCGACTTTGACGATCGGCGTGACGATTTCCAGCACCGGCATCGCCGTCAGCACCGTGTCCGCGCCCTCGACGCTTTCGGGATAGCCGAACACGATGGTCTGAAAATAGCGGATCGCGCCGGTCGGGTAGATCACCTTGTTGGAGATCATGCTGATGTTCGTAGGAGCCGACGCCGTTCGGATGATGCTTTGCCCCGCGTCCGCCTCGTCATGGGCGAGATTGGGCTGGAGCGCGCCATAATCGGTCGAGCCTTTCAGCTTCATCTTCGCGCCTTCCAGCGGCTGGAATTCGACCTTGCTGGTGTTCGCGCCGATCGGACCCAGTTTTTCGACATATCCGACCTTGGTATAGGTCAGTGCAGCATAGCCGGCGGCGTCTTGCGTCGCGGGGGCGGCGGCGGAAACCAGATGCTGGGTGCCCGCCGGGGTAGAAATAGCCATGGAAAATCTCCTGTTGCGCGGGTGGTTTCAGTGTCCGCCGATGCAGGCCGTCAGGCGGCGGCGCCCGCCGCGCCCGACGACTTCTTGTCGCTGGCGGTCGCCTTGCGGGCCTTGCCGGTGAAGGCGTAATTGGTGAACTGGCCTTCCTCGATCTCGTGGACCGTCCCGGCCGCGAAGCGCTGGCCAGTGCCGGCGTCGGTCACTTCTTCCTCGAAATAGGTCTCGATCTTCTTGCCCATCGTCGTCTCCATCGTCATCGGGGCGTCGTGAATGACACCCGGAAATCCTGCGCCCGCTCGAAACTGTTGCCCGGACCCAGCAGCGACGGACCCAGCCCGTCCGTCAGCACCGCGTAATTTTCCGCCTCGTCCATCGTGCCGATGCGGTGCGCGCAGATGCGCCGCACCAGCTTCAGCACGGCCTTGCGCTCGCGCACGCTCTTGGCGCGCACCGTCACCTCGACGCGCTCGGTTACCTGCACCTTCGCCTCGCGCGCCAACGTCCGCCGATCGACCTGGCTGATCGACCGCACCACGATCGCCGGCAGGGCGATATCGTCGGGCAACAGGTCTTCCTTGATACGCGTTTCCGCCACGATCGCCAGCAGCGCAGCGTCGGCCCGCAGCATTGCGCCGATGATGTCCGCGCCGGTCATGCCGCCGCCGCCTCATTGCCCGCGTCATTGTCCGCGACGATGCGACCGCCGCTGATCTTCGACAGGATATACGCCTGCCCGGCGGCGCGCGCGTCATCGCCTTTCGTGTCCATTGACACCCGCATGAACGGATGCGGGCGGGCGCCGGGATGATGCACCGTCGTGCCGACGAACTGGTTGCCGATCACCAGCGACCCGTCCTTGACCTTGTCGTTGACCTTACGGACGGACAGGCCGCGACGCTGACTGACATCGACCGAAATGAAATGCGCCGAAGTCCCATATTCCAGCCAGTTGGCCAGCGTCCGCGCCCAATTTGCGGACTTGCCGGAGCCTTTCTTGATCGTCGCGCGCGATATGATCTGCGTTCCGACCAGCCTGGTTTCCACCGTGATCGCGGCCCGCACAGTGTCGGACGTGACCCGCAGCCGCATCTCCTCCGCCACGACTTCCGCCATCTTCCGCGCCGCGCCACGCAACAGCTTGTCGCGAACCTGCTGCGGCAGCTGGTCGAAATAGCGGCCGACATCGCCCTTTCCCGTCACCTCGACCATCACGCTGCATTCCCGGCAGGCCGATAATCCTCGACCATGAACTCCATCGCATCCCGCCGCCCGATCTCCGCCGGCCCCGACACGATCTGCATGACCCGCGCGCCCCACACGAAGCGCATGTCCGCCGTCACCCCCTCGCGATACCGTATCCGCACCCGCGCCGGCCGCGCCGCCATGTTGACGCCACCCTCTTCGCGCTCCATCCGGCTCGGAAGCATGTCCTGAATATTGGCCCAGCATTCGCAGAACAGGTGCCAGCTGCCAGACCCAGCGCCGTCGAACTCTTCATCCGACAACGGCCGCTCTATGCGAACGCGGCGATCCAGCAGGCTCGCTTTCACGTCGCCCACCTTTTGTACTGGCGACACAGTCCCCGCGCCGCCTTGACAGCCCCGGCAAGCACCGTGCCGCCCTCCCGGTCCTCATAGAAGCCGGCGACGAGGATGCGCAGCGCGCGTGGCAGCGTCGGCGCATAGGCCCGCACGGCGGCTGCGTCGGCGAAGCCCGCCGTCATCGTCACCATGACCGCGCTGCCGCTGTAGACCGCCGGCCAGCGCGGCGCGGAAAGCCGCGCCGGACGCTGCCGGATCAGCGCGACATAATCGGTGTTGGCGACGATGACTTCCTGGCCACTAGCGTCCAGATAGGCGACGCTGTCGATCGATGCGATCGGCCATTCGCTGATCGCGCTGTCGAAAGAACGAAGCGCCTTGGTCACCGTTCGCTGCGTCAGCGCCAGCCCCGTGTAATTCTCGATCCACGCCTTCGCGTCCTCGATCGCGCGCGCCAGCAGAGGGTCTTCGCCATCTTCGACGCGCAACAGCGTGCGCGCATCCTCCAGCGTCAGCAGCTCGTCCATCACGCGCTCCAGGCGAAGGGCCGGTCACCCGGCCCCATCCCTCAATCCTCGGCTTCGGTCAGCTTCTCGACGACCGCGTCTTCCTCGCTCTGGAGCGCGGACGGCGTGTTGAAGTCGATCTGGTTGCTCGTTGCCGGCGCGCCCTTGCGCGGAGCATTGTCCACTGCCGGATGGTCGGTATCGACGCGCGCGACGATCTCCGGCTCGATGAAGGTGCCGGACGCCGCAACCTCGGTTGCGGGGGCCAGATTATCCGCCTCCGGGCCTTTGATGTCGGGCTGACCCGGCACGTTGGACAGCGGCACATTGGTCGTATCGACCGATTTCTTGACAGTCATGATCTCGTCTCCAGATGATGTTCGGCGGGACGAAGCGCCCCGCCGAACCGGCTCACGCCTGCTTGAGGAACCGCATATATTCGGGGTTCTGCACGCCGCCGCCCACGCGCTTGGTCGTGTAGAAATGCACGAAGGGCTTGTTGGTGAAGGGGTCGCGCAGCACCCGCACGCCCACCCGGTCGATCACCAGATAGGTGGCCTCCATGTCGCCGAACAGAATCGATACCAGGCCGGTGGTCATGTTCGGCATTCCCGGCACCTCCACCACCGGATATCCCGCCAGCGTCGAAGGCTCGCCGGCCACGAAGGTCGGCTGCCAGATATAGTTGCCCTGCCCATCTTTCAGCTTGCGCAGCTTGCCCAGCGACGATCGGTTGAGGAAGAATTTCGCATTGGCGTTGCGCTCGCTCGGCAGCGAATAGATCAGGTCGATCACTTCGTCCGTGGTGACCGCGTTCACGCCAGCGGCGGTCGCGCCGGTGATGGCGCCGAACGGATGCTTCGCCGCATTGGCCGCGCCGGTCACATAGGTCAGGATGCCATCGGGCTTGTTGACGCCGTTGCCGGACAGGAAGCCGATATTTTCCTGAATGCCGAATTCGCCGTCAACCTCATCGGCCAGCCACCGTTCAAGGTCGATCGCCACATCATCCAGCGCCTGCTGGGTGATCGCGGGATTGGCGTAGAGTTCGCCGACGGAGAAGGCCAGGCTGGTCAGCCCCGGCGTCGCCGTGGCGGGCCGCGCGGCGGTCTCCCCGACCCAGCCGGATCCGATCACGCCGTCGTTGTAGACCCGCGAAAAGCCCGGCCCGCTGATCGAAATGACCTGCGCATTGGCGCGGATCGGCGACAGCAACTTCAGCTTGTTGGTGATGGTGCGGTCCCATTCGACCGGGGCCAGATAGCCGCCATCCGTGGCCGTCCCGACCGACATTGCCGCCGTGATCTCGCCCTTGCGCATGTGCGCCTTGAACGCCGTCACATATTCGGGGTTGGTCGGCTCCATGTCGCCAGGCGCGCCGCCGTTCAGCTTGACCGCTGCGATCTGCTTCGCCTGATCGTCGATCGCCGCCGTCATCTCGTCGATCGCGTCGTTGATCTTCGCCAGCTTGTCGGTGGTCAGGACATCCGTCTTGCCCGCCTTGATCTGGGTCAGCTCCTGAGTGTGCGTTTCCTTGAACGCCTCGAAGGCTTTGGCCAGCTCGGTGATGCTGGTGATCGGGCGGGCTTCTGCGCTAACGGCAATGAGGCCCCGCCCCGTCGCGGCGGAGCCGCGCAGGTTCATCATCTTGGTCATCGGTTTTCCTTTGGGGTTAGGCCGTCATGGCCTGAAGAAGGCGCGCCAGCGCCTCCGGGTCATCGCCAGCTCGACGCGCTGGATCATCTGGCAGCTCGGCGCGCTGCGCGTTCAACGCCTTCTTCAATTCACGCCGCTCGGCGCGCGGCATGCCTTTCTCGGCGAGGAATCTGTCAAGCTCTTCGACGCTCTTGGGGAAGGCGGACGCATCGGCATAGACCGGCATCTGCGCTTCACGATCCATCAACAGGTCGGCCAGACCCGCATCGATCGCGGCCTGCCCTCGAAAATACTGATCGCGCCCTTCGATCATCGCGGCGAATTCCTCCACCGTCCGACCGGATCGGGCGGCATAGGTTTCGCACATCGCGCTGTCGATATGCGTCAGCGTGTCGATCGCCTCGCGCATATCGGACTTGGTCCCCAGAAAAAGACCGCGCGCCTCATGGATCATGATCTCCGCATTAGCCGCGATCGAAATCGTGTCGCCGGCCATGGCGATGACGGACGCGGCGGACGCCGCCACCCCCAGAATTTCGACATCGACCGCCGCATCATGTCGGCGCAGCAAATTGTAGATCGCGACGCCATGGAAGTAGTTTCCACCGGGCGAGTTGATCTCGACCGTGATCGGCTTCCCCTGCAACTGCCGCAGCACGGACGCGATTTTCTTGTCCGTGACGCCGCCACCGTCGCCGTCTGGCCCGATATAGTCGAAGATCGAGATGGTCGAATTGCCTTCCGCCGCCGCCACGACATCGAACCGCTTGAAATCGGCGGCCAGCGCCTTGGTTTCGAACTGCCAGTCCGCGCCCGCGCCCAAATTCGGCATCTCGGGCGGACGCGCCGCCGCCACGCCGATCAGGCCGCCCCGCCGCCCATCATGCCGCATTGCTCATATCCTCTTTTGCGATGTCCGCCGCCGTCGTGCCCGGCCTGGGCAGATCGTCGCCCTCTGCCGCCGGGTTCATGTCGAAATTGCCGCGCACCTCGTTCTGGGTCATCCAGCCGAAACCGCCACCGGCGCCCATCGCCTTGGCGAAGAAATCGGCCTGATCCTTGAGCGACCCGCGCAGCAACGCGGCCTCGTTCACCTTGGCGTACAGCGTGTCCTGTTCCGCCGGCGTCAGCAGGCACATCCACACAGCTTCTTCCCAGATGACGAACCACATCATCAGGCAATAGGTGACGAAGAACAGCCCAAGCTGTTCGATACCACTGCCCCAGCTGGTTTCATCGAACATCAGCAAAGGACGCGGAACGCCACTGAACCGCGCAATCTCTTCAGCTTCCGCCTGCATCAACTCGCGCAACTGACTGTCACGCGCGGTCGCTGCGAACAATTTGGCCTTCAGTCCTTCTTCCAGGATCATCCAGTCGTCTTCGGCATCCGCGCCCGCATAATTCTCGCGCAGGCTTTGCTTCAGATTATTGATCGCTTCCTCGCCCAGCGCTTCGTCCGTTTCCAGCGCGCCGCGCGCCATCGACCCCTTGGTCAGCAGCCGTCCCGCCGCCGACTGCGCCTTCGCGGCGATGCCCAGAGTGTCGACACAGACATCGATCAGCGACACGCCGCACAGCCCGTCCAGCGACAGAGGCGCGCGGAAATGAAACACATCATCTTGTTGCAGGATGGTTCGCCCACCCTTCGGCCGGCTATACTCGAACGTCAGCTTGAAATCGTCCGACAGTTTCGGCTTCACCGATCGACGCGGCAGCGGGATCAGCTCTCTCACCGCACCCCGCGACCGCACCTTCAACGCAAACGCATTGCCGTCCAGCATCGCCGCCAGTTGCATGTGGCTCCTGAACTGGCTCGCCGTCTGATAGCTGTTCGCCTTGCGATGCAGCACATTGAACAGCGGAAGGTCCTTCGCCTTCTCTGTCGTTCCATCGGGCAAGCGACGCATCAGATGCATCGGCAGCATCCCCATCGACCCGGAAATCAGCGACATCGCCCGAAAGAACGTGCTGTTGCGGATCGCCCGACGATCATTGATGACATCACCGACGACGCTCGTCCGACCATCGCGCATCAGCGCGATCAGATAGGGGTCCGACAGGTCCAGCGCGTTATAGGCCAGCACCGGCCCGGATAGCTGCGGCCCACCCGCGTTCACCATCGTTGCCGGCGCATGCGAGCGCCGATATCCGACCGACTTTCGATAGTCGTCAGGGGAAAGGCCATATCCCACGAAATCAGACCCGAAGAACGCCGCGCGTGCGATAGACCGAAGCCCGCTTGGCCGCCGGATTGAGTTCCAGCAGCTTCGTGGCCGTCAATGCCGCGATGAACGGATCGATCTTGGCGACGCCGGCGCTGTCTTTCTCGATCATCACCGAATTTCGCCCTTTCGCTTCCTTGGAATTGCCAACGCACCACGCCATCAGTCGCGATCCGTCGTGCGTGGCCGCACCGAATTTCAATCGCCTGGCGAGGCCCTGAATGGCCGACGCCAGATTGATGCCCTGTCGCACAGCGACGACTGGAGCATTGGCGACATTGGCGGGCAGGCCGACCTTCGCCAGCTCGTCCACCAGGTCGGCGACATCGTGCGGATCAAGTCCGATCGAACTCGACTTCGGCAACAGCCCGCTATCGCGCACCATGCAGATGATCTCGACGATCTCGCGAATATCCTGAGCGACGGAGTAGACATCACCCTCCAGATCGTCGGAGAGTTCGGTTTCCGCGCACAGCACCAGATCACCGTCATCCGCGAACTGGCGCAACGCGCTCTCGATCGACTTCCTGCGTTTCAGCACGTCCGGCCAAGCCCATGCCTTCGTCCAGTACAGCCATCGGCCTGTGCCAGCTTCCCGGCCCGCGACGCACAGCCCGTACAGATCGTCCAGCCCGCCGCCGTCTATGCCGACCACCGCAACTTCCGCGCGCGTCAGCAGGCTGGCCAGTGTCAGCGACGGATCGCCGGCAGCTTCCCAGTAATCAGCACCGCGCCAGCGGTCGCGCCGCAGGCGCAGTCCGATCTCGACGTTCAGATATTTGGCCAGCACGACCTGAATGGAGCCGGTGTCACCGTCCTCGTCGATTTCGCCACCAGCCGCCTTGTTCAGCTTCTTTTCGATGAAACCGATCGAAACGGAGCGGCCCAGATTGGGGTTGGTGACATAGTAATTTTGCGGCAGCAGATATGCCTGCGCCTCGATCATATATTCCGGCCATTCGTACAGCATGCCAAAGCTGTGAGGGTCGTCTATCTTGCCGTCGCGAACGCCCCGGAAATAATCCAGCTTATCCTTGAACACGCCAACCGGCGGCTCATCGCTATGCGTCGTCAGATAGACGACGAACCCTTCAGGCCGCGATGCCAGGCCGCCGGTCGCCTCTTCCAGCATCGCCTCGGCATTTGCCTTCTTGCCGAAAATCCAAAGCTCATCGATCAGCACGAAGCCGGCCTTCTTGCCGCCGACAATGTCCGCGTCGGCCGCGACCACCATCAGCTCGGCGCCCGTAACCAGATGCACGATCTTCTTTTCGTGGCGGACAGGTTTCAGGATCGCCCGCAATTCGGGCGACGCCTGCACCATCGCCGCCGCCGGCTTGAAACTGTTGAGCGCGATCTCCTTGGTCGGGGCCAGGATCAGCAGCTCCGCCATCTCGCGCCAGTTCAGGATCAGCGCCGTGATCATGATCCCGGCCGCGATCGTGGATTTGCCGTTCTTTTTGCTTATCAGCAGCATGAAATCGCTGATCATCCGCTCACCCGTCTGCGCATCGTAAGACCCGAAGATCGCGCCGACGAAGTCGAACACGAACGGCTCGCACGCTTCGCCGAAGGTCGGCTTGCCGGCCACGTCAACCATGCGCAGGGACTTGAATACTTCGATCGCCTTGGCGGCCTGATCCGCAAATAGCGGATCAAATGGCACCAGCGATTGGCGCCCGACGATCCGCTCTTCCCAGTCCACGCAGGCCGTGGACCATCGGCGCTCCAGCGCACCGTTCGTCAGCGCCATGGTTTAGTTCAACCGATCAGGCGCGGCTGGCGGCTCGTACAGCCCTCGCACCTCCATTGCGTCCCGCGCTGCCAGTTCCTTCTTGCCCAGCTTGGCCGCCTTGACCGGCGGTGGCGCAAGCTGATGCTGCGCGTCACGCTGGCGGATGCGGTCCATCTGTTTCCAAAGCTCCTTCTCGGCCGCGACATTGCCGGCCTCGGCCTGGGCGTTCAGCCGCGCGAGCTGCGTCATCTCCATCCGCAACTGCGCCTGCGCCCGCTTGCCGACTTCGGAAAAATAAACTTTCCGCAGCGTCGGGGCGGACAGTCCGATCGCGATTGCTGCCTGTTTGACGCTCAAACCGCGCGCAAACGCCAAAAGCACCTTGTTGCTGTTCTCGCGGGTCCAGACCGTCTCCGGCCTTCCACGCCCTTCCTGTCGCGGCAGGACAGGATCGCCGAACAGATCGACCTCCAAAATTCCCTCCACGAAAAATAAAATCCCCGAATGAGACCAGATGCGGTTCTATGCCCGACACCCCCCTCGACTTTTGACCCGCCCCCCCCTCACGCCCGAAGCCCGCACCCGGTCACCCGGCCTGCCCCCGCGCCCGCCGCGCCTTCGCCGCAGCCGTCTTCGCCTGATGCTCGGAGAACGTCAGCCATTGCGTGTTCGCCGGATCGAGCGCCGCGCCTCCATCCCTGCGCTCACGCACATGGTCGAGGATCATCCGCTCGCCCGCCCGCCCGCGCGCCTTCGCGGCGGGATAGTCAGGATCGAGCTTCCGCATCGCCACCAGCGCCCGCCATTCGGCTGACGTATAGAAGCCTTCCGCCACTTTGGGCGCAGCCTGCACCCTGGCCGGCATCGCGCCGATCCGCGCCGGCAAAGCCTTCAACCGACCCATGCGCAGCACCGCCAAAACAGCGACGCCCCGCGCGGCAAGGGACCGGGCGAGGCGTCGCAGTCATCTAAGGAGAGGAAGCCCGAAGGCCCGCCCGTGGCCACCCCACAGGCAAGCCCCAAGCGTAAATCGCTATAGCCCCGATCGACGGGAAATGTGGACAAACTTAATTATCATGACCCAACTTAAACTGTTTGACATGCGGAGGCCCGCAGCAATCCTGCATTTGCGGCCTGCACCACCAGGCGCATCGCCCGCCCGTAGCGCTTGCGCAGCCCGTGCGCGCCCAGCTTCACCCCCATCGGCCGACGCAGCGCCATCCACGGCACCGCTCCCGCGCCCCGCGCCAGCGCCCCGATCGCCAGCCCGATCAGCCGCCGATCCTCCGGCTTCACCGCCAGCACCCACTCCATAGACTCCTCCATCCGCACCACGTCCCGCCGCGTCGCCGGCAACGGCCGCAGCGCAGGAGCCACCATGTCGCCGCCCCGCGCATCATGGTCCCCCACATGCGTCTCCCGCACGATGTCAGGCCAGAACGCCTTGACCCGCAACCATCCCGCCTCGCGGTCCCCCAGCCGCCACAGCACGCGCAGCGCCTCGATCAGGCGAGCCTCGACATCGGCCAGCGTCATCAACCCCACGGCCTCGCTGCGATCGATCTGGCTATATCCCATATTCTGTATCTCTCTTTTGAACGGATAGTAGGATAGTTAGAAGAGGATGCGCCGCGCGCCCGCGCCCATCCGCACATAGAGGCAAACCCCAAACAACCCGCCGAACTGTCCGTAACTGTCCGTATCACCCGGAAATGCTGGACCTGTCGGCACGGAGGGTTCGTCATCAACCCGCCGCCTCGCCCCGCCAAACCCGCCGTCAAGAGGCTCCATGCGCCCTCGACAGACCCGCCGCGCAGGGCGTTCGGCCCGACCCGCTGATGCTTGACGGAGGGTTTGGCGCAACTGTCCGTAACCATCCGTCACCACATCTTGTGGTCGGCCGATCGCCCGCCGCGCGCTATGGCGGCAGGTCATCGTCCATGCCCGCCTGCCCGCGAACGGAGGGTTGCGACCCATCCTCGCCAAACGGCGGCAAAGACCCAGCGGCCGCGCCGGCAGCGCCAGCCGCGCCGCCCTGAGCGACGAACAACCCTTCGGTGCGCAGTCGGATGCCCTTGCGCCAGCGCACGCCCTTCCCGTCCTTCCAGACGGCGAAATGCTTGTCCCGCAGCGCGCGGCCGAACGCTGTAGAGTTCATCGGATGCTCGATCCCGCGCCCCTCACACCACTCCTTGTAATGGTCGTGCAGCGCCTTCGCCGGCTCCTTGGCGTCGGCGTCGGTCGTGTCGCACCACTCGCCCATCCACTCCAGCAGCGGGCTGCTGTCCGCCCAGAAGTCGTTGAGCACGGCCGCCATCGCCGCCGGTTGCGGGATCGTCCGCGTCTCCAGCCAGGCCAGCGCGCCGGCGATCATCCAGTTCAGGATACCGCTCTTCTCCGCCGCCAGCTTCTCCAGCACGATGTCTTCGGCCATTTCGCCCTGCGGCGTGTCGGAAATCGACACCCGCCACTGGTACAGTTTGAAGCGTCGCCGGAACCCCTTGTCGTCGCTCGGCGCGCGCGGGATGACATTGCATTCGATGAACAGCTTGAAGCGCGGCTTGTAGGTGATTTCCGTCTTCGCACCGGACCCTCGCGCGGTCACCAGGCTCCCCGTCACCTGCTTGATGACGCCGCTGTCGAACACCGAACGCGCCTTCGGCTCGTCACAGGTGACGAAGCGCACGTCGCCACGCAGCCGGACCAGATCGGATCGATGCTCCTGCCCGCCCGCCTCCTTGCCCTCCAGAAACGTCTTGACCCCGGCATGACGGTAATAGTCGCCATGCAGATCGGCCAGCGCCTGGTGGGTCATGCTCTTGCCGTCGCCGCCGATGCCCTGGTGGACATAGAAGCTCTGATCGGATGTCAGCCCGGTCAGAGTATAGCCATACATGCGCTGAAACGCCGTGCGCTGTTCGGGATCGGGCGTCAGCATCTCCATGCGATCGGTCCAGAAAGTGCAGGGCGCGCCGGGTTGATAGTCCACATTGGCGACCTGCATCAGCATGTCGGTCGGCTCGTGCGGCCGATGCTCGACGATCCAGCGCGCGTCATCGCGGCCGTCACCCTCGATCCGGCGAAAGCGCAGCGTCGCGTTCTGCACGTTGAAGATGAGCGGATCGACATCGAAATCATCGATCGACGCATAGATGCTCGACCGCGCCTGCTTCAGCATGCCGGCGGTCATGCCGGCGCTGCCGGATCGCACGGCGTGGCCGCGCAGCGTCTCCACCCGCTTCTGCACGATCTCGGGCGTCGCCCAGTCGCCCAGACGGTCCTTGATGACGCGCCCATCGTCGCCCAGTTCCAGCAGCGCCAGCGCCTCCGCGTCGATATGCTCGATCACGCGGTGCGCCAGGCGCTGCGCCTCGATATTGCCCCGGTCGGTCGCCCAGCGCCGGCCGTCATAATGCGCCCAGCACTGCATTTCCTCGATCCACAGCAGCCGTCCCGCCGCCAGCTTCTCCAGCCGCTTGCCATTGCCGAAATCGGACGTGTCGAGCCATGCCGTCTTGAGCGGATCGGGCGCATCCATGCGGATCACGTCAGACATCGCGCCGCGCATCCCGCGCAGCCCGCGCCAGTGCTGCCGCAGACGCGACGCCCTTGCGCTGGGCGTGAACCTGCTTCCCCACCTGATCCTCGCCGGCGAACATCGCCACCAGCGCACGATCGCGGGCGCTGTCCATCATCTCGTCCAGGTCGATCTTCTCGCCGTCCGCGACACTGCGATACAGGTCGAATATCGCCTCCGCCTCATCGACCTTCTCGCGGCCATGCTTGTCGATCTTCATCAACCAGCGGATCACTTCACGGATCTTGACCGGCGAAAATCCGGCCACCTTCGCCTCCTTGCAGACATCGGCCAGATCGGTCTGCAAATCCTTGATGTCATCTGCAATCGACTTGCCGTGCCGGATGAACCCCAGCAACAGCGTCTTGCTGTGACCCTCTTCAGTCATGAAATAGCCCTGACCAATTCACCCCGGCCATCGCGGACAAGCCAAAGCTCTTTATTACGAAAATGCGAGAACATCACCGGATCATCTTCAGCTTCGCCCTCTTCACGCTCTTCACGACAGACGGCTTCGATGATGTAGAACTCATCACCGTCATCGAAATTCTGCAAAGCACCTAGAATGGCGAGTTCTTTGGTATCGTAATCGACATCATACAGACCGTCCTCTTCGACATTTTCCTTAGCGCCATAATACCATCGCCAGATATTCATGACCGTCCCTCCTTGTTTTGAGCTTGGGCAGCATCGTTGAAATCCTGCCCCATCGGCGGCCGCACCGCCCGCGCGTCGCATCCCTTGGCCCGCCAGGCGCGGGTAAACAGCGTCGCGCACAGCGCAGCGCGGTCGGCCGGTCCCAGCACCCGCCGCACGATCGGCCCGCGCTTCACCTCGATCACATCCTCGCCCTCGCGGCGGCCACTCTCCCGCCGCACCGGCCCGGCCAGCGGCTTCATGTCGGCGTCGATCAGACCCGTCACCGGCCCCCGATGCGCAAAGCAGAGCGGCATCCGCTCCGCCACGGGGCGCGGATCGAAGAGAGGAATCGCCCCGCGCACGCGCGGCGTCGCCCCTTGCAGATTGTCGAGCGACAGCACCGCCAATCCCCAGGCGTCAGCGCCAGCGCCACACAGCGCCATGCCGGACAGCACGGTCTCTATCCCCTCGCCCACGAACAGCGGCGCGCGCGGCGGCATCCCGAAATCCGCGCCGGGCAACCACAGCCCTGCCCCGCCCGCCGGCCCCAGCATCTTGCGGGCGGGATAGGATGATCCGTCGCGCCGCTTCCGCTCCATTTTCCCCGTCAGATCGGGCCGCAGCCAGGTGACATGCACGCCGACCGCCGGCCAGTCGTCCACGTCGCCATGCGGCCCCGGCCCACTGTCGGCCAGCACGCCGACCGGCGGACGCCGCATCAGCACCACCATCGCCGGAGCTTGCGGCACATCGCCGGGATCACCGTCCAGCTTCCACGGCACGATCGGCCCCAGACCGACGAAGCGCATGTCTGTCAGCCGACGATCGGTCAGCACCGCCGCCGGGACCCCGCGCGCGGTCAGATAGGTGCGGATCGCGTCGGGCGTCCAGACGCCCGCCTTCCACAGGTGTCGACCCAGCTCGATCGGCGAGACCGTTTCCGGGCCGCGCCGGACCACCGGATTGCGCGCCCGTCGCACAGGCGCGGCCGCCGGCGCATCCGCGCCACCGCCTTCCAGCTGACGCAGCGCGTCAATAAAGGTCAGCCCGTAATGATCCTGCACGAAACCGATTGCGTCGCCCGACCATCCACAGCCCCAGCATTTCGCGCGCTGGCGGGCGCTATCGACGGCCAGGCTGTCTGATTTGGAACCATGGAAAGGACATTGCCCGCGCGGCTTGGCGCCCCGCCCCAGCTTGATCGCCGCGCCGATCACATCGACGATATCGACGCGCGCCAGCACGGCGGCGATCCGATCTCTCATCGACTGGGACAGGTCGTTCACGGTCAGAAAACCCCTCGCCGCCACGGCCCCGGCCGCGCGGTCATCAGCATCACGAATGTGGCGTCGAAGGCGGGAAGGCGTCGCCGGCCCGCGCCGGCGTCAGAACGGAACGTAATCCTCGTCAAGCCCCGGCCCACCGCCAGCGCCATCACCCGCAGCGCGGTCGCGGCCCGAAGCCTCCTGTCGCGCCGCATCATCCTGCCGCGCGTCCATCAGCTTCAACTCGCCGCGCCCCTTGGCCAGCACGATCTCGGTGACCTTGCGCTCCACCTGGTCGCGGTCTTTGTATTTGCGGGTGCGCAGCTGCCCCTCGATCAGGACTGCGCTGCCCTTGCGCAGATAGGAAACCGCGACCTTGCCCAGCGCCTCGTTGAAGATCGCGACGCGATGCCACTCGGTCGCCTGCCGCCGCTCGCCGCTCTGCGCATCCTTCCAATGCTCATGCGTCGCCAGGCTGAACGACACCACCGCGCCGCCCTGCTGAAACTCCCGCCGCACCGGATCCTCGCCCAGAAAGCCGATCAGCTGCACGCGATTATAGGATGCTGTCACCACGCTCTCCGCTTGCCATCATTCCACAGCCCCGCCGCGCCGCCCTCGTCGCGATGCGTCTCCACCACCGCCTCGCCGGCCCGCCCGCAACCGGCGCACTGCACCCATGTCTCGATCGACGCCGGCCCGGCGCAGCGGCTCCTCACCCCCGGCATCCGCCCGCAGACACACCGCTCGGCGCGCATGATGACCGATGTCCCGATCACAACCGAACCGGCATCAGAATAGCCCCGAAACCAGCCTCCGCCGGATCGCGCAACGCCACCGGCCCGGCCGCATCGTTCAGCCCGATCACCACATCCTCGCCGCGCAGCGAAGCGAGCATCGCCAGCAGATACTGGCCGTTGAAGCCGATCGCGAAGTTCGCCGGCATGTCATGTTGCGCCGCCACCCGATAAGTCAGGCTCAAACCCTTCGGTGCCGACGCGGCCTCCAGCACGATCGCGTCCGCTTCGAACGACATCCGGATGCACGGCGTCCGCGAGAACGCCAGCGCCACGGCATTCAGCCCCTGTCGCAAGGTCGAAACGCGCGTCAGCGCCCGATGCGCGATCCCATCCTCGCGCGGGATCACCCGCGCATAATCGGGATAGGTCCCGTCGATCACCTTGGTCGCCAGTTGCAGCGCCAGCCCGGCATGCACGCCCTCCATCAGCACGCGCGGCGCGCCGCGCCTTTCCGGCGCGGTGCTGTCCTCTTGATTGCGGGGCGGCACCGCGCCGATCGTCAGCGCGACGCCATCGCACGATCCTTTCAGCAGCTCCACGGCCAGATTGATCGCCTTCCTCGGCAGGATCACATCTGCCGCCGCGCCGGTGGCGTCGGGCAGCACCAGATCGGCATAGATCAGCTTGTGACCGTCCGTCGCGGCGGCGCGCCATGTCCAGTCGCCAGTGCGATGCAGAAACACGCCATTCAGATAATAGCGCGTCTCTTCGGTCGAGATCGCAGGCTTCAGACGCTCGATCAGCGCGAGATGTGCCGGCGACAGCGTCGCCTTCAGCCATGACTCTGTCGGCGTGATCGTGTCGGTGGGGAAATCGGCCACGTCGCAGGCAGACTCCTGCGCCAGCGCCATGGCCCCGGCGGCGAAGGTCATCCCGGTGTCGCTCTGCTCGATATCGACCATGTCACCGCCTGCCGCACCGATGGCCTGCCCGACGAAGCGGAAATCCTCGATCAGGAAAGCGCTTTCGCGCTTCGGCGTTGCCCCCCCCCATGGCACATGCACCTGCATCACCATGTCCAGATCGCTCGCCTCCAGCGTCAACGCGCCATTGGCAGTCGCCTTCACCGCGCTCATGATCGGGATGGTGGCGCGCTTTTCCGCGCACCGCCCCAGGACGATCAACGCGCGCCGAATATCGCGCTGCTTCACCTGCATCATGTTGCTCACGCCGCCGCCTCCACATCGCCCAGCAGGCTGAACAGATCACCCGTCGCCATGCCTGCATCCTGCTCGCGCAACAGCTTCACGCCGTCCGCGAAATAATCGGGATTGAGTTCGCTGGCGCACCCGCACCGCCCCGCCTTCACCGCCCGCAGCGGCACCGTCATCAGTCCGCCGAACGGATCGAACACTTGTTCTCCCGCCATCGACCAGGCCGCTATCGCCCGATCGACGATATCGAACGGCAGCGGACACAGATGCTGCTCGCGGCCCTTGGCCGACTGCATCGTGTTCGCGCCCAGCATCCGCGCGACATCGGTCCAGACCTCCGGATGCCACGACTGCACCGGCGTCAGCGCAAAATCGGTGGGCAGGCTCCATCGCGCCTCCAACCCCTCCATCAGCGCGACATGCCCCTCATGATTGTAGACCGTGGCCCAGCTCCACGCGCGCACGCGCTGATAGACCGCGTCCCAGGGCAGGCCCGCCAGGTCCTCCGGCAGCAACGTCCGGTTGCCGTCCGACCGCCAGTACCCCGCCGCGTCGGTCTGCCACCGCGCCCGCGAATAGCCCGTGCCGGGAACCGGCCGCGCGCGGCGCGCCTGCACCGCCGGGCCATCCCACGCCAGCGGCTCCAGCACATTCTCGCGCGGCTCGCCTTCATCCTCCTGATCGACCATCTCGACCAGCGGCTTCCCCTTCGCCACCGGCACATCGGCATAACCGTTCGACCGATCGGTCGGCGGCTTGCGAAACAGCAGCAGATATTCCGGCAAGCCGACGCCCATGCCGGACGCATCCTTGCACTGCTCGGTCCACCCCAGCCGGTACGTGCCGGCATTCTCACGCACCACGTCGGTGACGATCGTCACCATCCCCAGATAGGCGAAGCCGTGCCGGCGATAATGCTCGATGCAGCGCGCATGAAACGGCTCGATCGTGCGAAAGCCCAGACCCGTCATCCCGCTCGGGACGACGCGATCCTTGACATGCACCGCCAGCCGCCGCCCCGGCTGCAACACCCGCAGCAATTCCGGCGACAGATAGTCCATCTGCGCGAAGAAATGGTCGGCATCGTCGGTATGGCCGAAATCATTATAGGACGGCGAATATTCATACTGCGTCCCGAAGGGCACGCTCGTCACGATCAACCCGACGCTGTCGCTCGCCATCCGCGCCGTCTGCAACACCGTGTCGCCCTGCCACACCGTCCAGCCCGGCCCCTCGACCGCCGGCGCGGCGGCGTCGGTCACCGTGCGCGCCAGCACGTCGCGCGCGCCCGTCAGCCCCAGCCCGAACCGGCGGATGATCTCGCTCATCCGCGCGCAGGTGATCTTGTACTTCGCCCACTTCTCTTCCAGAATCCGGCGCACCGCCCGCTCGGCCTCGCTGTAGATCAGGTCGATGCGCACCTGCTGCTTTTGCAGGAAGCGCTGGATGCGGTGGATCGCCTGGATGAAGTCGTTGAACTTGAAGCCGATCCCCAGAAAAATCGCCCAGTGGCAATGCCGCTGGAAATTGCACCCGCTGCCCGCCAGCACCGGCTTGGCCGCCAGCTCCTGCGCCTCGCCATCGGAAAAGGCGATGATGCGCCGCTCCCGCTCGTCCAGCGGCAGCGCGCCATAGATCGACGCGACGGATGGGATCGCCGCCTCGATCGCCTCGCGCTCGCGCTCCAGATCATGCCACAGGATGCGGTGCGCATCCGGCTCCTCCGCCCGCAATTCCATCATCTTGGCGATCCGCGCGTCCAGGCTCTCGCGCTTCTCGCGCGAGGCGTCCACCAGGCCGATCGCCTCCTTCTTCAGCAGCAGCCCCTGGCCCGCCTTGTCCGCGCCCGCCGCACCGTGATCCGACGCCACCTCGTGCCAGCGCACGTCCAGCTCGGGCAGTTCATAGCCCTCGTCGGAATAGCCCAGATCGCTCGGCCGCTGCACGAACGCCGCCCAGCTGTTCACCCACAGCCAAAACTCCTCCTCCTTGTGCGGGTGGATCGTCAGCTCGTCGGCCTTCTCGCTGTTGCGCTTGAAAAACCGCGTCTTGGCCTGGCCGACGTCCATGATCTCCAGGAACGCGGCATAGGCCAGCAGCTCGATATAGTCATTGGGAGACGGCGTCGCGGTCGCGACGAACTTGTACTGCACCCCGTCGAACAGTCGCATGAATTCCCGGAACGTCTTGGTCCCGCCGAAGCCGCGCAGGCACGACGCCTCGTCCAGCGACGCCGCGTTGAACATCGACAGGTCGATCTTCCCCTCGCGCACGCTCTCGTAATTGGTCAGATACAAATTCCCCTCCCCTTCAGGGGAGGGGTTATGGGTGGGGGCTGTCCGCAGCACTTCGCGCGCCGCAATCTCGCCGGTGGACCGGACGAACACCGGCTCCATCCCCAGCAACGCCGCGTCCCGCTTGAACTCGATCAGCACGGTGAGCGGCACCACGATCAGCTGGCGGCCACCCAATTGCCGCCCCAGCTGCCGCATGATCTCCAGCTGCATCAGGCTCTTGCCCAGCCCGAACGCGGCGAAGATCGCGCGCCGCCCACCCTCGACCGCCCAGCGCGCCAGCGCGCCCTGATGACCGCGCAGCGCGCCATGCACGTCGTTCGCGGCGACAGGCACGCCCAGCGGCGGCAGGCTGATGATCTTCGCCCGGATGAAATCCAGATAGTTGATCCCGGCGTCCGCCGGCCCGATCGGCGCGGCCGTGCTGGCCTTGAGCGCTGGCGCGTGCCTCATGCCGCCAGCCTTTCAATCTCGCGCAGCGCCAGCCGTACCGGCCGCGCGCTGTAGACGCCCAGCGTCCGCGCCAGCGCGCTCGCATTGGCCGCCGCGCCTTCGGCCAGCAGCCCGCGCACCAGTGGCACGACATCGCCGCGCATCGCCGCCGCCGCGCCGGTGCGCCGGTCCTGCGGCATCGACGCGCCCGCCGCCCGCCTCGCATTTTGCCGGAATGCGCCCGCCGTCGCGTCGATCGGCGCGCCGGTGCGCTCGACGATGTAATTGAAATTCTCCTGGCCCATGCCCTGCTCGCGCCGCTGCACGAACAGCCGGACCTTGCCCGCCGCCGCCAGATCGCGCAGCCGCTCGGCCAGCTTCGATCCGGCGGGCAGAAACGTCGCCCGCGCATAGACCAGCCGCTCGCCCGCCTTCGCGCTGGCCAGCCAGCCGGTGACCACGCTATCCCGCACGATCATGCCGCCGCACCCATCACATCGCGCAGCGCGCCCAGGGTCCGCCGGCTCTCTAGTAGCCCCAGCCCCGCATTGATCGCCTCGCGCGCCGCGCGGCCAGTGGAAACGTCCAGATACAGGCTGACGCCGCCCGCCAGCACCAGCACGAAGCCGTCCGGGCAGCGCCCGTCCGCCACCGCATGCGCCAGCGCGCCCGCCGGCAGCGGCCCGCCGATCACACCGATCGAGGGCAGAGCCGCCGCCCCACCGTCCACTGAAGCCGCCGCCCCTGCATGCGCAGGGGTTGGTTCGCACGCGCGGGGCGACGACTTCCCGTCCGCTTCGGCCAAAGGGGGGGACACCTCGGCGGACGGTTTCTCGAAATGATAGGGCACGCGCCGCTCGAACAGTTCGGGATGCACGAAGCCCCCCGTCACCGCCGACAGCTGAAAGGCGAAATCCTCATGCGGGATGATGTCGCCCGCCAGGATCCGCTCGATCGTCGTGGCGTTGGCGAAAGGATGCGACGCCGCCACAGGGCGCTCCGCCTCCTCCGGATACCGCGCCAGCCAGCGCGCCAGCGCCCAGGCCCCGTCATTGACGCTCGCCAGTTCGCAGCAGCCCAGATGCTTCATCTGGCACGCGCCGATCAGCTCGTCGGCATTGTGCGGCGCACGCGGCAGGCCGGCGGCCTGCAACGCGCGAAGCGAAAACGGCCGAACGCCCGACATCTCCTTGCGGCTCAAATCCTGCATCATGCCCGATCTCCCTTGATTTTCATGAGCAATTTGCGGCGCAGCTGCGCCGACACCCGGTCGTGATCGTCCAGCGCCGCCAGCGCGATCCGCGCCTCCGCCTCCGTCACATCCTCGCCGCCGGGGCCGTTGGGGCAGACCGCGTCCGCCACCGCGCGAGCGACATCGCCGAACTCCGCGCCAAGTTCGGCCACCGTCCGCATCATGCCGTCTGCATCGTCGCCGCCATCCTGCGGGATCGGCACGAACAGCCCGCCGCGCTGGCGGCACAGCCATCCCGTCACATGCGGCCAGCCCGGCAGGCTCACCGTCCGCGCCTCCAGCGCGTCGATCAGGTCGAGCGGGGGAAATTCATCGACATTGGGCAGGCCCATGTCGCTGATCTTCTGCTGCCGCAGCCCGAACGCCGTCGATGCGGCGTCCTGGCCGCCGAACGCCTTGACCAGCGCCTTGAACGCCGCCTTGGCGTCCTGCTGTTCGGGCGGCAGGGCTGTGGTCCGGCTCATGCGTCCAGCCCTCCACCGGGGGCGCTTGCCGCGCCCCCGGCTTCGGCTATCGTGGCAGGATCGCAACCACCACGAGAAGGATTGTCATGACGCACCGCTTTTTCGCGCCTTTCGGCACCGACGCCATGAACTTTGGAACCATCATCGATGATGATGGGCAACGCTTCGTCGGCGTCAATTTTCGGGATGAACAGGGTGACGAAGTCACAGTCACCATGCCCATCCCCCTTTTCAGACTGTTTGCCGATCAGGCGCAGAAAATGGCCGCACTCGCTGAGACGCGAGACCACTGGCGCGACCATGCGCGCTAGGCGCACGGGCAGGCTGTTGCGCTCCACCGACAGGGAGATGGCGACCTGCATCACGCCGCCTCGCTTTGCTGCGCTGCGGTAAGCGCGTCGCTTTTACCGGATGACGCGCCGGCGTCAGCGGCGGTATCGGGGGAGGCATGAACAGCAGCCCGCGCCAGCCTCACTTCCTCGCACAGCCCGGCAGCGTCGATGCGCCCGCCCGACAGCTCCTCGATCGCGAGCGCGACGCGAAGGGATGCGACCTCCGTGCGCTCCAGTTCGCTGGCGAGGCCCTTACTTTTGAAGCCCAGCCTCTCGGCGAACTTTTCCAGCGTCAGCCCCATTTCATTGCGGAGCGCCCTGATGGTCATTTGTTCTGACATGCCGAACAGTTCGCACATTCTAAACTTTCGTGCAAGCGCAATTGTTCAGAATGTGCGGGCCGACATTCCCGTGCGAAGTTCGTACAATGCGAACATGGCACGACGCGGCGTCCCCAAAGGTCCGGTGATCTGGTTTTTGCGCGACTGGATGCGCGTGATGAACGTCGAGTCTCAGGTCATGCTTCAGGAGCTGACCGGATGGTCCAAGGCCAAGGCCAGCATGCTCGTCAACGACAAGCAGGACTTCAATTCGGAAGTCCTGACGGAGGCCGCCCACGCGCTGAACGTGAAGCCGTATGAACTATTGATGCCACCCGAAGACGCCATGGCGCTGCGCGATTTTCGCCGCAGCGCTCGGGTCATTTCGGATCGCCAGTCCCCCTTCTTTGCGGAAGACGAGAACGGACCCGGTCGCCGTAGCGCGTGATGGACCGATCAGTGCTGCGCCATCGCCACTTCGATTGCGTCGCGAAGCCGGTCGATTTCGGAGCGATCCTGCGTCATGAACGCCTGCACTTCGCCGCTTGACGTCATGAGGTAGAGTTCAAATGTCCGCCGCGACTTGCGACGATTGAATGATCGATAGAACAGTGCACCAAATATTGCGACAAGGATGAAGAGAAAAATCTGTCCATCTCCGGCTCCACCCGCCTCGTCTTTCACGAAGAAAGACGCGATCATGCCGGGCAGAAACAACAGCAGAATTATCCCGTAAATAATCCACGCCCAGCTGCCGGCCGTTTTCTTGGCTCGAATTTCGACCGAATTGATCTTGTTGATGGCAAAGGACTTCGATCCGGAGCGGACGAAATTCGTATCTACCTGGACCTGATTATCGCTGTAAAGCATGCCATCCCCCTGTCGCACCTGACGCTATCGGCGCTCAATGGAAGGAGCAAGCGCAATCCTCGTCTTCGCCATCCTCGCCGCCATGACGGTTTCCGCCAGCCAGGTCGTCGTGATTGACGGCGACACGCTGCGCGTTGGTCGCGAGCATTTTCGACTGCTGGGCATAGACGCGCCGGAAATCCACGCCTGCCCACGCCGGCGGCGCTGCGCGCCCGGCGATGGCCAGGCATCCCGCCGCAGCCTGCAAGATTTGATCGCGGGCCGCGTCACTATTCGGCGCGGCGGGAGAGATCGCTACGGCCGCACCCTTGCTCACGTCTATGCGAGCGGCCAGAACGTCGCCTGCACTCAAATCGCGAGACGGCAGGCCATCTATCGCGCCGACTGGGATGACGGCCGCCGTCTGGCGCAGGAATGCCCCGCCGCCCGGTCACGCAGACGCCTAGCCATTGCAGGCGCAGCCCGCGCCTTTGCGGCACGGCTTCTCGCGCGCGATGCAGCTGTCGCCGCACGCCTTTCCGGCGCGACACACTTTGCAGCATCCGGCGGCCGATGCGCACGGCGTAAAGGATGAAGGCGCAGCCGCCAGAAGGACAGCGCCCACCATCACGGTCAGCTTCACAGCGTTCATATATACTCTCCCCCCACTTCCCCTTCCCGAAGATTATCGGTCGATCTCGGCCGAGTCGAGATCGCAAATAGCCGCTTTCCTACAGACCCGCAGGTCTGTCATATCCGAACGCGAGTCGCGCGGCGCATGACAGACTGTTCGTAATGTGAGAACTTTTTCCTTGCGATGAAGTTCAAAATGTGCGAACAGCCTCCCGTCACCAACGGGAGGCAGTCATGGCCACGAAACCGCATTTCGCTTCACCCCCGCTCGTCACCGATATCCTGTTCATCGCCCATGGCGGGCGACGGGATGATGGCATCGCGATCGAATTTCTCGACGCGGACGGCGCGTCGCTCGCCAGCGGCAAGACCGACGCCACCGCGCTGGAGGCGCTGGCCCACCGCGCCATCGGCGTCGCCACCGCCGCCCGCGTCTTTGACCCCGCCGTCAGCCCGCGCAGCGCCTGCCCCCGCGCCAGCGCCTCGCTCCACGCCGACCGCAAGCCGCGCAGCGTGATCGGCGACGTGCGCGGCCGAACGCCCCGCGGCGAGGTGCTGCACTGGCCGGCGGAGGAATTCGCGGTGATCGGCGTCCAGATGGCCGACGCCTTCGCCGGCCGCCCCCGCCGCACCCCCGCCTCCATCCTGCGCGCCCAGGCCGCCGAAGATCGCGCCGCCGCGCTGACGGCCGAACGCCACGCCAAAATCTACATGCTGGTCGCCCTCGCCGCCCTGCTGCTCTCCTGCGGCCTCGTCAGCTGGGCGATCTGGTCATGAGCGCGGTCGAGGATGCCATCCCGATCCAGTGCTGCTGCGCTGACTGCACGCGCAGTTATGACGCGGCGCACCGGATGCTCCACGATCTGCTGTGCGGCCCGACGCCCCTGAACGCGGCCTACGCCCACGCCGGAACGGTGCGCGCGCTGGCGGATATGCTCGCCTGCAACACCCGGCCGGGTCGCGAAGATCAGATCGAGGCCGACACCATCGACCTGTTCCGCCGCCGCTACCGCGCCTCGCTCGAAATGAGCGTCCAGATGGACGCCGCGCAAGCCGGGAGGGCAAACTGATGCCGGTCCCGCTCACCGACGATCAGATCGTCAAAGCCATCCTCGATACCGTCGAGAACTTCATCGACACCAGCCCGCTGGCCGACGCCAACCCCTCGTTAACGGACCTGTTCGACCGCTTCCGCCAGGCGCGGCGCGAGACCCTGCATCAGCGCCGGATCGTCGGCGCGCGGGAGCAATCGCTGCTGGCGGCCCGCCAGACGCTCACGCGCATCGTCGCGGCCGAAAACGCGGTCTGGGAGAAGATCAGCCGCATGATCGATCGCGAATGCGAGATCGAAGACGAACCCACCCCTTCCACCACAGGAGAGCCAGAATGACCGTCACTCTGAACGATGCCGCGCGCGAAGCCGTCGCCCGATGGACCGACCCTGCCCGCCGCCCACTTTTCAAGGGGATGCTGATCGACAAGGGCGATGTCGATGGCGCAGCGCCGGGCGAACCGGGCGGCCCGTGCATGTGCGCGCAGGGCGATGTCCTGTTCCACAACGGCTTCACCCCCGACGATCTGCGCGCCATGCAGCAATCGCGCGCGGACGAGGAAACTGCCCGGCTGCTCGGCATCAGCATCAGCCACGCGATCCTGCTGCGCCAGGTCAATGACGGCGAAGATGGTTGTCCGCAGGACGTGCTGACGCACCCCGAAAAGGTCCTCGGCCCGAATGCGCGCGGCATTCTCGCCTTCTGGCTCCACATCGATCGCATGACGGCCGACCAGTGGCGGGCCGCCAGGGCCGCCTGGGACGCCAGGGACGCCAGGGACGCCAGGGCCGCCTGGGACGCCAGGGACGCCAGGGACGCCAGGGCCGCCTGGGACGCCAGGGACGCCAGGGCCGCCAGGGCCGCCTGGGACGCCAGGGACGCCAGGGACGCCAGGGCCGCCAGGGCCGCCAGGGCCGCCTGGGCAGCCTGGGACGCCAGGGCCGCCTGGGCCGCCGCCAACATCGCTTACGCGGCCCTCGCCGAAATCGGGGGGGCGCGCTGGCTCCCGGAGCATGAACGCGGCGAACTCGTCTTCCTGCCGATGTTCGGCTTCGCCAGCGTCGAAGAACTGCTCGCATGACGCCTGCGCCGCACTCTTTGGATCGAGGGGCCTGCGGCCCCTCGATCAGCCGCCCGGAAAAGCCGCGCCGTCATCAGCGCAGCCGCAAGCCCGGCGCGCGGACGCCGGACGGCGTACTCTACTGCGGCCGCCCCGGTGATCGCGGCAATCCATTTCGCGCCGATCGCTTCGGCCACGCGCGCTCGGTGCGGCTCTATCGGCAATGGATCGAGCGTCGTCTGACGCTGGGCGATCTGGAACGCCTCGGCTTCAGCCAGTCGGAAATCAACGCGCTGGCGCAGTGGCGCAACCGGCTCGACGCCCAGCTGCCGGCCCTGCGCGGCCGCGACCTGCAATGCTGGTGTCCGCTCACCAGCGCGCACTGTCATGTCGATGTCCTGCTGGAAGTCGCCAACCGATGAGCGCCGCCTCCCTGCTCGCGCCCCCGCCCACACCGGCGCCGCGCGATTACAGCGTCGGCATCATCGTCGATAATTTCGCTGGCGGCGGCGGCGCGTCCACCGGGATCGAGCGCGCGCTGCGCCGGCAGGTCGATGTCGCGGTCAATCATGATCCCGAAGCAGTGGCGATGCACGCCGCCAACCATCCCGCGACGCGCCATCTGTGCCAGAGCGTCTGGGCGGTGGACCCGCTCGACGCGGTCAGCGCCGCCAATGACGATGGCGACGTGCGCCCCCGCCCTGTCCGCCTCGCCTGGTTCTCGCCCGACTGCAAGCATTTCAGCAAGGCGAAAGGCGGCAAGCCGGTCGAAAAGAACATCCGCGATCTCGCCTGGGTGGTGCATCACTGGGTGGATCGGCTCGGACCCGCCCTGCGCCCCGCGATCATCATGCTCGAAAATGTCGAGGAATTCCGCACATGGGGGCCGCTGGCGGAGGATGGCCGCCCCTGCCCGAAGGCCAAGGGCAAGACCTTCGACCTGTGGGTGGCGAAGCTCCGCCGCGCCGGCTATCGCGTCCAGTGGCGCGAGCTGCGCGCCTGCGATTATGGCGCGCCCACCAGCCGCAAGCGGCTGTTCCTGATCGCCCGCTGCGACGGCCAGACGATCGTCTGGCCGAAGCCGACGCACGGGAAGCCCGACGCGGCGGCCGTGGTCACGGGCCAGCTGTCGCCCTGGCGCACGGCGGCGGACATCATCGACTGGAGCATCGCCTGCCCCTCGATCTTCGAGCGCGCAAGGCCGCTGAAGGACGCCACCTGTCGCCGCATCGCGGCCGGCATCATGCGCTACGTCATCAACGCGGCCCTGCCGTTCATAGTGCCGATCACGCACAGTGTCGGCGTCCGCGTCCACCCGATCGAGGATCCTCTGCGCACCATCACCACGGCGGCGCGCGGCGAACTGTCGCTGATCGTCCCGCACGTCATGACCATGCGCAACAGCGGGAAGCCCTACACCGCCGCGAACGAACCGACCCACACCGTCACCGCCGGCGGCGCGCATCAATTCCTCGTCGCCGCCTTCATGGCGCAGCACAACACAATGCCCAAGGGCGGTCTGCATGCCGGCCATCCGGTGACCGCGCCGGTTTCGACCATCACCGGCCGGGGAACCCAGCAGCAGATCGTCGCCAGCCACATCGTCAAGCTGCGCGGCACGTCGCGGGACGGTCAGCCGGTCGATGCGCCGCTGCACACGATCAGCACCGGCGGCCTGCACCACGCCGAAGTCCGCGCCTTCCTCGTCAAATATTATGGCAATGAACAGGATGGCCACGGTCTCACCGGGCCGCTGGGCGCGGTCACGACGAAGGACCGCTTCGGCTTGGTCATCGTCACGATCGCGGGCGAGGATTACGCGCTGGTCGATATCGGCATGCGCATGCTGACGCCGCGCGAACTGTTCGCCGCGCAGGGCTTCCCGCCCGAATACATCATCGACTTCGATTTCAACGGCAAGCCGCTGACCAAGACGGCGCAGGTTCGCATGTGCGGCAACAGCGTCAGCCCGATGATGTCCGAAGCGCTGGCCCGCGCGAACGTGGCGAATGACGATGACGAGAGGATGGCGGCATGATTTCTCCAGACCCAATATGGCGCGCCGCCCTGGCTCCAGAATGCTGCCTGGAAAATGGCACCCAGCCAGACTGCGCCTGTCCGCATGAGCATTGGCATGTCGGGGCGGCTGCAAACTGCTGCCTTGACGTTCATTTCGAAGAGGACGGGTCGGCTCACATCTGGTTTGACTGGGGCGATGCGGAACGCGAAATCACGGTGCAGGGCATCGCAGAAATCAATGAAGCACGCGCCATCGCATTCGGTTGGCTGTCCGGCTTTGTTCACCCTACCGCAGTGAAATGCGCGTGACCCGCCTCACGCACGCCCAGCTGCGCGCGCAGGGCCGCGCCGCCGAACGCGCCGACGTGCTGGCGGCGCTCGCGACCATCCGCGCCGGTCTGCCGGAGATGATCCGCGCCGGAAAGCTCGACGCGGACGGCGCATCCATCCTCGATCGCCGCCTCGACACGCTGGCCGAACAGATCGCGGGCGGCCTGCACGAGCGCGAAGGCGGCGCGCCATGACGGCTGCGCTGCGCCCTTCCGACGTGGCCGCAATCGCGGCGGAGGCGGACGCCGCCCTCGCCCGCCGCGCGGAGCGCTACCCCGAACTGGTGGCGCAGGGCCGCCTGCCCGCCGATCAGGCGGCGCTCGAACAGCGCGTCTGGCGCGCCATCGCGGCCGACTGGAGCTGGGCCGCCGGCCAGCCGCGCCGCGCGTTCGAGGATGCCGGGCTTGACGAAAAGCGCGCAGCCGTGGCGGACAGCATCCGCCGCTTCGACCGGCAACTGGCCGCTGCGATCACTGCTGCGCCTGCCGATGTCCGCCGTGACTGCACCGAAGGCCGCGACCTCACCGAACTGGCGCAGCTGCACGGCGACGCCGTCGCGCCGATCCTCGCGATCCATGCCCAGCGCGAACTGGTCACGGCGATGCGCGCCATGTACGTGCTGCACCACCCGTTCCGCGAATTCGCCCGCCTGCGCGCCCGCGCGCTCGCGGCCGGAGGGCCGCCGCAAAGGAGCGCGGCGTGAACGCGCACGCCCCGAAGGCGTATCGCCCCGGCAAGGTCGCGATCCGGCACGCAAAGGCGCTCGCGGCAGAGCTGGGTATCGACCCCGCCGGACTTGAGATATGTCCGGACGGAACAATCCGCATTTTCGACCGGCGCACGATGCCGGAGCCGCCAAAGGACGAGTTCGAAGAATGGCTGCAATCGGGAAAACTGTAGTAGAGCGCGTCCACATCGTCACAGCGCGGCGCGATGGCAAACCTCCGCGATATTATATCTACGCCTGGCGCGGCGGACCATGCATCCGCACGGTGGTCGGCGGCGAAAAGCCCGCCATCACGCAAGAGGATATGAAGGCTATCGCCGCCGCGCTCGACGCCGCGAAGCCGGCGCCGAAGGACACGATCGAGGGCCTGGCATGGTCCTACCGCGTCAGCCCGGAATGGAAGGCGCTGGAGCCGTCAACGCGCGACACCTGGGGCCGCGCGTTGGACAAGATCGAACGTCGATGGGGATCCGTGCCGCTTCGCCTCTGGAGCGATCCGCGCATGGTGACGCAGGTCGTGAAATGGCGCGACGAAATGGCCGCCATCCCGCGCGCGGCCGACATCGCCATCGCCCAGCTTGGTCGCCTGCTCGAATTCGCCCGCCTGCGCGCGCTGGTGACGGTCAACATAGCTGCCGGCATTCCCACCTTGTATCGGGGCGCGCAGCGCGCGGAAATCATCTGGACGGCGGAGGATTTTGCGACATGGAACAGCCATGCGAAGGTGACGCAGTCGCTTCGCGACGTCGCCGCCTTGGCCGCTGAAACCGGGCTACGCCGCGCCGATCTGATCGGGCTGACCTGGGATGAGATCGGCGCGGCATCAATCACCCGGATCGCACGCAAGAAGAGCCGGGGTAAGCGCCGCCGTGTCGTCATGCCGCTCATCCCCAGCATCAAAACTCTACTGGATGACCTGCGCAGCAGGCCGCGCAAGGAAGGGGTGGAGACGGTTCTGGTGACGAGCCACGGCACCAGCTGGTCGGGCAACGGCCTGTCCGGATCGTTCGGCAAGGCAGTGCGCGAAGCGAATATCCAGCACACGGACTCTGACGGTCAAACCCGCGCCAAGCATCTGCACGACATTCGCGGCACCTTCGCGACGAAGCTGATGACCGCGCCGGGCCTCAACCTGACAGACGAGGAAATCGCCCGCGTCATGGGCTGGACACCGGAACAGGTCGGCGAAATCCGCACGCACTATGTTGACGACGCCGCCGTTATCGTGGCACTGGGCGAACGCTTGGCGAGGGCAACTGTAAAACGCCCTGTAAAACGCTAGGCTCTGGCGGCTCTAAGTCGTTGAAATGCGGGTATAGCTCAATGGTAGAGCACTAGCCTTCCAAGCTTGTGATGCGGGTTCGATCCCCGCTACCCGCTCCATCCCCCACCGACAGTCGCCTCGCACCATGCCTGCTGGCACACGCATATCGCCGTTCATTGCTAATGAGTTTGACTCGCAATTAATCGATAGTTACGGGCGCGCCATGTTTCAGCAACAAACGGGGTTCCCCATGCGCGCCTCCTTCCGGCACATACTGCTCATCGGCACTGGCCTGGCCGGCGCAATACACGCCGTCCCTTCTCTCGCCGCAGAAGCCGAACCGGCCGACAGCGACAACATCATCGTCACCGCCGCCAACCAGCCGTCCAGTTCCGCCACCGCGCTGTCGCTGACGCTGCGCCAGACGCCACAGTCGGTGACGATCATCAATCGCGATCGGATCGATGATTTTGCGATCACCAACATCAACGACCTGCTGGACCAGGTGGTCGGCATCAATGTCGAGCGGGTCGAGACCGACCGCACCTATTTCAGTTCGCGCGGCTTCGACGTGTCCAATTTCCAGGTCGATGGCGTGGGCCTGCCGCTGGCCTGGGGCATCCAGTTCGGCGACCTCGACACCGCCCTGTTCGAGACGATCGAGACGGTGCGCGGCGCGAACGCGATCATGACCGGCATCGGCAACCCGTCCGCGACGATCAACTATGTGCGCAAGCGGCCGGGCGACGAGTTGAAGATCAAGGCGTCCGGCGTCGTCGGCACGCGCGACCTGTGGCGCGGCGAGGCGGACGTGAACGTGCCGATCAGCGATACCGTGTCCGCCCGGCTGATCCACGCGCATCAGGAAAATGACGGCTATCTCGACTATAACAAGGTCAATCGCGACGTCTATGGCGCGATCCTGCGCTGGCAGCCGACGCCGCAACTGCGTGCGACGATCGGCTATACGCGGCAGGAAAATGACGCCGACGGCGTGCTGTGGGGCGCGGTGCCTCTGGTCTATACCGATGGCACGCTGATCGATTTCCCGCGTTCGGTTTCGACATCGGCGGACTGGACCTTCTGGAACACGAAGGACCAGAGCACCTTCGGCGAGATCGCCTATACGTTCGACAACCAGTGGTCGGTGACGGGCATGTTCACCTGGCGCCGGTTCGAGGAATATTCCAAGCTCCTCTACGCCTATGGCTATGCCGACCGCGAGACCGGCGAGGGCGTCTACGGCATGAGCGGTATCTATCCGTCTACCTACAACCAGTATCTGCTGGACCTGACGGCGTCCGGCCCGGTCCATCTGTTCGGGCGCGAGCATAAACTCGCTCTGGGCTTTTCGACGGCGAAGTCCAACGCCGTCGAATATGAGGATTTCGCCGAGGACACTGCGCTGGTCTATCCCGCAGTGGGCGACTGGGGCGACAGCCAGGTGGCCGAACCCGATTATCCCGGCGCATACAAGGCGGCGAAGTACAGCGACCGGCTGAACCGAGCCTATGGCGCGCTGCACCTCAACATCACCGATCAGCTGAAGGCGGTGGTCGGCGCCAGCACGATCTGGCTGACGTCGGAAGGCTTTTCCTACGGCACGGATCAGGGTCGCAAGGCGAGCAAGACCAGCCCCTATGCGGGACTGGTGTTCGACGTGACGCCGAATGTGTCGTTCTATGCCAGCTATACCGACATCTATAATCCGCAGGTCGAGATGGACGAGACCGCGCGCCGGCTGGACCCGGCCAAGGGCACCAGCATCGAAGGCGGCATCAAGAGCACCTGGTTCGGCGGGCGCCTCTATGCGACGGCGAGCGTGTTCAAGGCGAAGCAGAAGGGGCTGGCTGACCCGGCCGGCACCTTCGGCGAAGACGGGCCGGGGAAGGTTGGCGACGTCTATTATGTGGGCGTCGACACGACATCGACCGGCTTCGAGCTGGAAGTCGCCGGCAAGGTCACCGAGAACTGGAGCATCTCGGGCGGCTATACCCAGATGGATATCGAGGATGCGGACGGCAACGACACGCGCCAGTGGATCCCGACCAAGTCGCTCAAGCTCGCCACGACCTATGTCGTGCCGCAGCTCAACGACCTGAAGCTGGGCGCGCAGCTGCGCTGGCAGAACGGCACCAGCCTGGTGCTGACCGATGTCGCCGCCTATGAGGTGATCGACCATGACGTGACCCTGAGGCAGAAGAGCTTTGCCGTGGTCGATCTGATGGCGGGCGTCCGGCTGACCGATCATGTCCGCGCGACCGCCAACGTGCGCAATGTGAGCGACAGGAAATATCTCAACAGCCTGAAATGGGGTCAGGCATTCTATGCCGCCCCGCGCAGCGCCATGCTGACCGTCAGCGTCGATTACTAGATCCATTCCGTTAATCGGACAGAAAGCTCAAGTAATCCTGCATTCATATTGGGATGAACGAATATTCATTTTCGTTCATCCCAATATCTTTCAACGCTGAACAGAAACGATTCATCGCGATTACGGCTCCTGCTTGCGTTCGATTGCGACAATCGCACGTTTATGTCCTGCTATGACGAAACACACTCTTGCAGTTCGCCCCGCCCGACTCGCGATTGCCGCGTTTCTGGCCTTTGGTTCCACCCCGCTGTTGGCGCAGGAAGCCGTAGTCGCGCCGCCCACTGTGGCGACGCCGACCATCGTCGTGCCGCCTCCGGTCGTGACTGCGCCCGATGCAGCCGCGCCCACAACCCCGAATTTCGCGGCAAGCGCGCCCGTCGTGCAGGCGACGCCGACGGTCGAGGAAAACAAGGAAGCAGCGATTGCCGCATCGCAGGCCGAACAGGCGGAACGCACCAAGGCGAAGCCGGCCGCGCCTGCAGAGCGAAGTGCGAGCCGCGCTATGCCGGCCGAACGCAGCGTGGAGCGCGCCGCTCCGGTCGCGGCCGCTCCCATCGCTCCGGTTGAAACGCCTGCCCCAGTCACGCAGCCCGTCGCCGCCGCTCCAGTTGAAAACAACCCGACGCCTGTGGCGCAGGCCGAACCCGCTCCGGTTGTCAGCGACAACTCGGCTCTGAGCTGGGCGATGGGCGGCGCTGCGCTGATCCTGATCGGTCTGGGCGCCACCGCGCTGGTCCGTCGCCGTCGCAAGAGCGCGCTGGCTGAGCCGGCGATCATGGATGCGCCTGCAACGGTCGAGCCGGTTCCCGTTCCGGTCGCGCCTGTCTCCCCGGCCCCGGTCCGTGCAGCCGCGCCGATCGTCACTTCGGCGAGCGAGGAAGAGCGGACGCTCGAAGCCATGGTCGCCGCTGCGCCGAGCCAGGAAAATCCGTTCTTGACGCCGACCAAGCGTCGCCGTCGCGCCAAGTTCCTGCTGGCGCAGCGTGAGGCGGCGGTGATCCGTCCGGCCGAAACCGACCCGCGCGTCGCAGTGACGCCGGAGCCTCGGATCGACCGCTCGCAGATGGTCTACAGCTTCGGCAAGGGTAGCGGCCGTTCGGGCTTCCTCAAGCCGCGCACCAGCTAAGAAGAACGCTTGATCGGAGCGTGGGGGACGGAGGCTTCAGGGCTTCCGTCCCCTTTCTTGTGGCGTTTCGCCGGCCCTTGCGGTTGCGCTGCCGCCCCTGCCCTGATACCGGCGCGCGCGTATTTCCGCGCAAGCCAGAAGGGTCGTGCCCGTGTCCGAGTCCATCAACAAGATCGTCCTCGCCTTTTCCGGCGGCCTCGACACCAGCGTCATTTTGAAATGGCTGCAACAGACCTATAATTGCGAGGTGGTGACCTTCACCGCGGACCTCGGCCAGGGCGAGGAACTCGAGCCTGCGCGCGCCAAAGCGCGGCTGATGGGCGTCAAGGAAGAGCATATCTTCATCGACGACCTGCGCGAGGAATTCGTGAAGGACTATGTCTTCCCGACGATGCGCAGCAACGCGCTCTATGAGGGCCTCTATCTGCTGGGCACCTCGATCGCCCGGCCGCTGATCGCCAAGCGCCAGATCGAGATCGCGAAAATGGTCGGCGCGGACGCCGTCAGCCATGGCGCGACCGGCAAGGGCAATGACCAGGTTCGCTTCGAACTTGGCTATTATGCGCTCCAGCCTGACGTGAAGGTCATCGCCCCGTGGCGCGAATGGGACCTGACCAGCCGCACCAAGCTCATCGAGTTCGCCGAGAAGCACCAGATCCCGATCCCGCGCGACAAGCGCGGCGAAAGCCCCTTCTCGACCGACGCGAACATGCTGCACACCTCGTCCGAGGGCAAGGTGCTGGAGGATCCGTGGGAGGAAACCCCGGACTTCGTCTATTCGCGCACCGTGAACCCGGAGGATGCGCCCGACGCGCCCGAATATATTACCATCGATTTCGAGAAGGGCGATGGCGTCGCCATCAATGGCGAGGGCATGTCGCCCGCCACGCTGCTGGAAACGCTGAACGAATATGGCCGCCGCCACGGCATCGGCCGGCTCGACCTGGTCGAGAATCGCTTCGTGGGCATGAAGTCACGCGGCATGTATGAAACGCCGGGCGGCACCATCTACCATCTCGCCCATCGCGGCATCGAGCAGATCACGCTGGATCGCGGTGCGGCGCATCTCAAGGACGAACTCGCGCCGAAATATGCCGAGTTGATCTACAACGGCTTCTGGTTCTCGCCCGAGCGCGAGATGCTGCAGGCCGCGATCGACTACAGCCAGGAGAAGGTCACCGGCACCGTGCGCCTCAAGCTCTACAAGGGCGGCGTCTATGTGGTCGGCCGCAAGTCGCCTTATTCGCTCTACAGCGAAAAGGTAGTGACGTTCGAGGATGATGCGGGTGCCTATGACCAGCGCGACGCGGCGGGCTTCATCAAATTGAACGCGCTGCGCCTTCGTCTGCTGGGGCGGCGTGATCGGTAAATTATACTTTTGTCGCAAAGCGATAGCTGCTTAGCGCGGTGTTAACCTTTCCGCGCGCAAGACGTCCCATCAACTGGAGACGTCTCGCGTGCATGGAATGGAACTGGAGGCGGCATCCGCGTGGCGGGCGATCGATCGGTCGATGGCGATCATCACCTTCGACCGCGAATGTCGCGTCACCGGCGCGAACGACAATTTCCTCGCGCTGTTCGGCTATCGCTTTTCCGATGTCGAAGGGCGGCATCATCGCATGTTCTGCGATACCGCTTACGCCCAGTCACACGAATATGCGCAATTCTGGGGCCGGCTGCTGTCCGGGCAGTTCGACACGGGTGCCTATTGCCGGCGCGACGCCAAGGGCCACGAAGTGTGGATTCGCGGCAGCTACAATCCGATCTTCGGGCCGGACGGCGCGCAGACCGGCGTCATCAAGTTCGCGCATGACATCAGCGCCGAACGGCAGGCCATCGCCCAGCGCGAAGAGCTGGAACAGAAGCTGCGCCATCAGGAAAGCGACCGCCGCGCGGGGGTGGAGCGGGTGCTGAGCGAAGTCGGCGGCATCGTCGAGTCGATCGCCGGCATCGCCCGTCAGACCAATCTGTTGGCGCTCAATGCCACGATCGAGGCGGCCCGCGCCGGCGACGCGGGGCGCGGCTTCTCGATCGTAGCGGCGGAAGTCAAGAAGCTGGCGGTGGACACGCAGGACGCGACCAGCCGGGCGCGCGCCATCATCGCGGGCTAATTGTCGTCCTCGACCGGGCGGAAATTGAGCCGCCGGGTCACCGTATAGTCCAGCACGCCGACCAGCAGATAGCTGATCCACTGCTTGACGAGTTCCAGCGGCCCACGCCTGTCGAGATAGTCCTGCACAATCAGCCGGCTTTCCGCCGCCCGCCGGTCGATCAGGTCGCGCACCACAGCCGCGAAGCCCGCGTCCTCGATCCGCAACATCACCTCCAGATTGAGGAACAGGCTGCGCATGTCGAAATTGGCCGAGCCGATATAGACCGCATCGTCGATCACGATCAGCTTCATGTGCAGCTTGCAGGGCGCATACTCGAAAATCCGCACGCCGCGCTTCATGAGCGGACCGTAGAGCAGCCGCGCGGCGGCGATGGTCGCGCCATTGTCAGACTTGGACGGCAGGATCAGCCGCGCCCCACCCTTGCGCGCGGCGCGCGCGATACGCTTCAACATGCCGCGTCCGGGTGAGAAATAGGCCTCGATCATGTCGACCCGCTGCGCCCGCTCCAGGTCGTGCTTCACCTCCTGCGCCCAGGGGCTGAGCCGCCGCGTCGGCCCGCCGATCAGCCAGCGGATCGGGCCGCGCTCGATCAGGCCGTGGGTCGGGTGACCATGCGTGGGCTGCCAGCGCCGGATCATCCGGCGCAGCGTGCGGAAGCGCTGCTTCCTCGTCTCGGTCCAGCGCCATAGTTGCGCGTACCAGCCGACCATGCCCTCCACTTCCGGCCCGGTCAGCAGCAGGCCCAGGTCCGCCCAGCAATCGTCTGGCGGAATGCCGAAATAATCGTCCTCCACATTGAACCCGCCGATCAGGATGCGCGCATCGTCGGCCAACGCCATCTTCTGGTGATTGCGGATGAGATAGCGGGTCGATCGCCGGCGGCCGAAGCGCGCGAAATGCGCGCCCGCCTGCTCCAGCGGCGCGAAGAAGCTGTCGGGCGTCTTCGCCGATCCGAAGGCATCGATCATCAGCGTGACGGCAACGCCCCGCTCCCGCGCCGCGATCAGTCGGTCGCGCACCAGCGTCCCGCTGCCGTCGGCGGCGAAGATATAATAATAGAGCTTCAGGCTATGTCGTGCGCCGTCGATCAGGTCGATCAGCGCAGCCCGCATCGCCGGCCCCGTCTCGATCAGCACCAGCTGATGGCCTGCGACCTCCCGCGACATTTCGCCGGATCGGCCCGTTTCGCTCTGTATCGTCGCCATGGCGCACCCATGCCCGCATTGGGCGCATCGGGCCACCCGTTTTGCGCCTGTTCATTGACTCTTAGCCCCCCCGCTGCTAGGCGCACGACATCAACGAATCCCGCATTTAGTTCAGGAGGCCCTATTTGGCCCGTGTTACCGTCGAAGATTGCGTCGACAAGGTTACCAACCGCTTCGACCTCGTCCTGCTCGCCGCGCAGCGCGCGCGCGAAATCTCGGGCGGCGCTGAACTGACCATCGATCGCGATCGCGACAAGAACCCGGTCGTCGCCCTGCGCGAGATCGCGGAAGAAACCGTGTTCCCCGATGAGCTGCACGACTCGCTGGTCGGCACCCTGCAAAAGGTGCAGATCGACGACGACGACACCCCCGACGAGATCGGCTCCATCGCCCAGTCGGCCGAAGCGCTGCGCCTGACGGCCGCCGCGCCGCCGCGCAACCAGAATATCGGCGGCGACTACGACGGCTGAAGGTTCGGCGGCCGCTGCCGCCAAGAGTTCGGAGAGGGAATGAGGCCCGGACTGCGACGGCAGGACCGGGCCTCAACAATTTTGCGGTTGGAGGGGTTTGCGGCTGACATTCCCCGTCATCCCGGCGAAGGCTGGGATGACACTTCTTTTGGCGCAACCGCAGAAAGAAAAGAGGGGTGCCAGCTTACGCTGGCATAACGGAAGAAGAGCGGGTTCTCCGCTCTCCCCGGCCCATCTTGACCTGCGCCCCCTCAAACTCCCGGCAGCGCCCAATCGATCGCCCCGCGCCCCTTTTCCTCCAGAAACGCGTTCGCCTTCGAAAAATGGCGACAACCCAGAAAGCCGTTATGCGCCGACAGGGGCGAAGGATGCGCCGCTTTCAGCACCAGATGCCGCGACGCATCGACGAACCCCGCCTTGCGCTGCGCATAGGCGCCCCATAGCAGAAACACGCACGGCTCTTGCTTGGTATTGACCAGCCGGATCACCGCGTCGGTGAACTTTTCCCAGCCCTGCCCCTGATGCGACGCGGCGCGCGCCATCTCCACCGTCAGCACGGAATTGAGCAGCAGCACGCCCTGTTGCGCCCAATGCTCCAGAAAGCCGTGCCGCGCCGGCTCGATGCCCAGGTCCGCGCGCATTTCCTTGTAGATATTGACCAGCGACGGCGGCGTGCGCACGCCCGGCCGCACGCTGAAGCACAGGCCATGCGCCTGCCCCTCGCCATGATAGGGGTCCTGCCCCAGGATGACGACCTTCACCTTGTCGAGCGGCGTCAGGTCGAGCGCGCGGAAATATTCGCCGCCCTTGGGGAAGATGCGCTTGCCCGCCGCCTTCTCGCCCTCAAGGAAAGCCTTGAGCTGGCCCATATAGGGGCTTTGAAACTCCGCCAGCAGCGGCGTGCGCCAGCTTTCGTCCAGTTTGATCTCGCTCATGGCGCGGTCTTGCGGGCGGATGCGCCGCACTGTCAATCACGCTGCTTGCCTCAGCCGCGTGATTGGACAACATGTCGGGCATGCGTCGCTCCCGTTTCGTCACCGCTTTCCTCGCCGCCGGCCTGCTGCTCACGCCGCTGCGCACCGCCGACGCCTTCGGCCCGCCGGTCAGCACCATTCAGGAGACCGCGCGCGCGCGGCTGATCGACCAGTTCACCCGCTTCGCTACGCTCTCGGACGGCACGGTCGGCATATCCGTGCGCGACCTGCGGACCGGCGAATCGATCGAGCTGAACGGCGAGACGATGTTCCCCATGGCCAGCGCCTACAAGGTCGCGGTAGCCGGCAAGATCCTCTCCATGGTCGACGCCGGCCAACTCAGCCTCGACAAGAAGGTCGACGCCGATCCCGCCATCATGAGCGAAGGCGGCATCGCCGACATGTTCCCGCGCGGCGGGGTCAGCTTCACCATCTATAACCTGCTCGACCTGATGCTGACGCGCAGCGACAACAACGCCACCGACATGCTGGTGGCGCAGGCCGGAGGCCCTGCGGCGGTCGACGCCTGGCTGCGCCGCATCGGCATTCACGGCCTGCGCGTGGACAGCAACACCGCGCAACTGCTCTACCGCGCCATGGGCCTCGACCCGCATCTGCCCGGCAGCTTCCGCGCCAACAAGGAAGCCGCCCATGCCGCCAATCGCGCGCTCATCGAGCGCGACCTGCGCGACCTGCCCAACATCCCGTTCGCCGCCGATCCGCGCGACACGTCCACGCCGCACGCCATGGCCGACCTGCTGGTCGCGCTGCGCGACGGCAAGGCGCTCTCTCCCGCCAGCAGCGGGCTGTTGTCAGGCATCATGGCGCGCTGCCGCACCGGGCAGATGCGGATCAAGGGCATGCTGCCCGCCGGCACCCCGGTCGCGCACAAGACCGGATCGCTGAACGGCACCGGCAATGATGTCGGCGTCGTCATGCTGCCGGACGGGCGCAGCTTCGCCATTGCCGTGTTCGTGATGAAGGATACGAACGGCCATGAAGCGCGTGACCGGATCGCGGCGGAAGCGGCACGGGCGGCCTATGACTATTTTCTTTTCGCCCCGGATCGTGCGAGCCTCTGAAACTGCGCGAGATATGCTATATCAGCGCCCCGAGAGGATGCTGAACAACCATGCCGCGCTTGAAACGATTCGCCGATTTCTGGCCTAGTTACCTGCAGGAACACGCCCGGCCCGGCACCCGCGCCTTGCATTATGCCGGCACGACGCTGGTGCTGGGTCTGGTCGTCACCGCCCCGATCCTTGGCCGCTGGTCTCTGCTCGCCCTCCCGCTCGCCGGCTACGGCTTCGCCTGGGCCGGCCATGGCCTCGTGGAGCGCAACCGGCCCGCGACCTTCCGCTACCCGCTCTGGTCGCTGCTCGCCGACTTTCGCATGTGGCACAGCTTCATGACCGGCCACATGGCGCAGGACCTGGCGCAGGCCGGCGTGCGCGACGACGGTACGGTGGACCCGGCGCGGCGGCGACCGCTGTAGCGACACATCATTGCCCTGGATCGACCGGGACGACGAGCCGTCAGACGGTTATTCCGGCGCCTTGGCGACCGAAACCAGCGCCGGCCGCAGCAGCCGGTCCTTAATCATGTAGCCCGCCTGCATTTCGATCAGGATCGTACCCGGCGCGGCGTCGGCGCTGGGCATTTCCATCATCGCCTGATGCTTGTTCGGGTCGAGCGGCTGGCCGACCGATTCCACCTTGGAGATACCGTTGCGGCCGAACACGCCATCGAGTTCGCGGCCGGTGGCTTCCAGTCCGGCGACCAGCCCCTTGAACTTGTCGTCCTCGCGCAGATCGGCGGGGATCGCCTGGAGCGCGCGCGCGAGGTTGTCCGCCACCGACAGCATGTCTCGCGCGAAGGCCGTGGACGAATAGGCGCGCGCGTCGGCCAGTTCCTTTTCCAGCCGGCGCCGCACATTCTGCGTTTCGGCATGCGCATAGAGCGTGTCCTGCTTCGCCGCCTCCAGCGCGCTTTCCAGGCTCGCGATCTTCTCGGCCGCCGCGTCGCCGGCAGGCGCTGCATCTTCGGGCAGCACATCGACGACTTCGCTGTTTTCGATATTCTCTTTGTTCTCGGTCATCTCATCAATCTCGATAGGGTCTGCGCGGTGAAATCCACCATGGGGATCACCCGCGCATAGTTCAAGCGCGTGGGGCCGATCACCCCGACCACGCCGACGACGCGGCCATCCCCGCCGCGATAGGGCGCGGCTATGACCGAAGAACCGGACAGCGAGAAGAGCTTGTTCTCCGATCCGATGAAGATTTTCGTCGCGCTGCCGGCCAGCGCGCTCTCCAGCAGGCGCGAAATCTCCTGCTTGCCCTCCAGCTGGTCGAGCAGCGCGCGCACCCGCTCCAGATCGGCCGTGGTGCCGTCATCGAGCAGATGCGCCTGCCCGCGCACGATCAGCACCGGCCGGTCGTCGGCATCCTGCGACCAGATCGCGATGCCCTGCGCCACCAGTTCGCGCGCGGCACCCTGCAAGGCTGTGCGCTCCGCCTCCATTTCCCGGCGCAGTGCTTCACCGGCCTGGGACAGCGTCAGCCCGGCAAAGCGCCCGGTCATGAAATTCGCCGCCTCGTTCAGCATGGAGGGCGTCACGCCCGGTGGCAGGTCGAGCACCCGATTTTCGACCGATCCGTCCTGCCCGACCAGCACCACCAGCGCCTGGCGCGCGTTGAGCGACACGAAGCCGAACTGCCGCAGCACCGGCTCGCGCTTGGGCACCATGACGATGCCGGCGCAAGCCGACAGCCCCGACAGCGTCGCCGTCGCCGCCGACAGCGCTTCCTCGATCGGCCCGCCCTCGATCAGCCCCGCCTCGATCGCGCGACGTTCCTCGATGGACGGTTCGGCCGCCTGCATCATGCCGTCCACGAACAGCCGCAGCCCCGATTCGGTCGGCATGCGGCCGGCGGAGGTATGCGGCGCAGCGAGCAGGCCCAGTTCCTCCAGATCCTGCATCACGTTGCGGATCGAGGCGGGCGACAGGCCGACTGCGGCCAGCTTGCTGATGGTGCGCGATCCCACGGGAAGGCCGGTACCGAGATAGCTTTCCACCACCAACCGGAAAACGTCCCGCGCGCGGTCGTTGAGTTCGGTGATGGGCGTCACGGGCATCAGGATGATCTAGGGGAGGGAAGCGTGGCGCTCAAGTGGGCGTCCCAATACGGAGAAGCCTACTTCCCCGTCCCCTGCTTCACCATCTTCTCGATCCCCAGCATCTGCGGCACCGCCGCGATCGTCGTGCGCAGCTTGCCGTAGCGCGCGTCCATGCAGCCCGACTGGAAATCGAGCTTCGTCGGCTTCGCGCCCGCGCGCGTCCATTCCAGCGTGTAGCCCGGCATGTCGGTGGCGAAACGCTCGCAATTCTCGCCATGGCTGATGCGCTTTTCCGTGCCCGTTTCCGGGCGATAAGGCAGCAGCGCCGCCTTGAACCTCTTGTACTGCGCCGCTGACACGGTGAAGCGCGTCGGCCCCGGCACATTGGTGAAACGCTGCGGCTCCAGCAGGCCCGATCCGTCCGGCGTCACCGTCAGGCTGTAGCTGGGGCACATGCCAAAGCACGGCCCGGCGGAAAAGCGGATGGTGTCGCCCGCCTTCACCGGCGTCGGCAGTTGCGGCGATTCCTCGCCGATGCAGCCCGCCGTCAGCAACACGGCCCCCAATGCGATCCCGATCTTTTTCTTCATGGAGCGTCCCCTAGCAACATATTTGCCCCCGCGCACTGGCAAGACGCCACTCCCGCCGCTAAGCCGCACCGCATCAACGCTTCGGAGAAACAGAAAATGCGTCCTTCCGGCCGCGCGCCCGACCAGATGCGCGACATCACCATGGAACCCGGCTTTACCGTGCATGCGGAAGGCTCCTGCCTGATCAGCTTCGGCGACACGCGCGTGCTCTGCACCGCCTCGGTCGAGGAGAAGGTGCCGCCCTTCCTGCGCGGCAAGGGTTCGGGCTGGGTCACGGCCGAATATGGCATGCTGCCCCGCGCCACCCACACCCGCGGCAGCCGTGAGGCGGCCAAGGGCAAGCAGTCGGGTCGCACCCAGGAAATCCAGCGCCTGATCGGCCGATCCTTGCGCGCTGTCGTGGACCTCAAGAAGCTGGGCGAGCGCCAGATCGTCGTCGACTGCGACGTGATTCAGGCCGATGGCGGCACCCGCACCGCGTCGATCTCCGGCGGTTTCGTCGCGCTGCGCATCGCGATCGACAAGCTGCTGGCGTCGGGCGCGATCAAGGAAGACCCGATCATCCAGAATGTCGCCGCGATCAGCTGCGGCATCTATGAAGGCACGCCCGTGCTCGACCTCGATTATGCCGAGGACAGCAATGCCGAGACCGACGCCAACATGATCCTGACCGGCGACGGCAAGTTCGCCGAAGTCCAGGCGACGGCGGAAGGCGCCGCCTATGACGAGGAAGAGCTGCTCCGCCTGCTCCGCCTTGCCCGGATCGGCTGCGCGAAGATCTTTGCCGAGCAGGACAAGGCGACGGGGCGGTAAAACGCTAGCGCGAACATTTTTCTACCGTCATGCCAGCGAAGGCTGGCATCTCCCTTTTCTTTTTGGTCACGCGCCGACAAGGAAGTGAGATCCCAGCCTTCGCTGGGATGACGGATTTGAGATACTATGCCGACACCCGAAGATGGCCCGTGGTTCAGAAGCTATCTGTTCGCATTCTGGGTGATCCCGGTGCACTTGAAGGGCTGGCTGCTACTGGCCTCCATGCTCTTCTCGACATTTCTGCTCTCACATCTGATGCTCGATGTTTTCGAGGATGGCAGTATCGGTCGCTATGCTTGTTCGGCGATATTCTTGATGATCGCAGGCGGCGGCCTGACGCTCGCCTACACTCGCACCGAAAAACATAAAGGGTAATCCAATGTCCGATGACTATGGCCAGGAACAGGCGATCCGCAAGCTGGGCCCCGGCCGCCTCGTCATTGCCAGCCACAACAAGGGCAAGGTGCGCGAGATCGGCGAACTGCTCGCCCCCTACGGCATAGAGACCGTGTCGGCCGGCGAACTCGACCTGCCCGAGCCGGAGGAGACCGGCACGACCTTCATCGCCAATGCGGAGCTGAAGGCGATGCAGGCAGCCGATTTGTCCGGCCTACCCGCGCTCGCCGACGACAGCGGTCTGTGCGTCGAGGCGCTGAACGGCGATCCGGGCATCTTCTCCGCGCGCTGGGCCGGCGAGTCCAAGGATTTCAACGTCGCCATGGCGCTCGTGCACGACGCGATCGAGGCGAAAGGCCCCGACGCCGGCCATGACGCCCATTTCGTCTGCGCCCTCGCCCTCGCCTGGCCGGACGGCCATGTCGAGGCGTTCGAGGGGCGCGTGGACGGCGTCATCACCTGGCCCCCGCGCGGGGACAAGGGCTTCGGCTATGACCCGATCTTCCAGCCGAACGGCCACGCGATCAGCTTCGCCGAAATGGACCCCGCCGCCAAGCACGCCATGAGCCACCGCGCCGACGCCTTCGCCAAGCTGGTCGCGGCGGTGTTTTGAGCGTGACGCTCGTCAGTCCATGCCCCCGCCCCTAGCCCTCTACGTTCACTGGCCGTTCTGCGTCAGCAAATGCCCCTATTGCGACTTCAACAGCCATGTCCGCGCGAGCATAGACACCGACGCCTGGCAGCGCGATCTGCTCGCCGACCTGGCGCATGAGGCCGCGCTGACGCCGGGGAGGCCGCTGGGGTCGATCTTCTTTGGCGGCGGCACGCCCTCGCTGATGCCCCCCGCGACAGCAGCCGCCATCATCGAGGCGGCGCAGCGTCACTGGGGCTTCACCGAAGACATCGAGATCACGCTGGAGGCCAATCCCAACAGCGCTGAAGCCGCGCGCTTCGCCGATCTCGCCGCCGCCGGCGTCAACCGGGTGTCGCTGGGGTTGCAGGCGCTCGACAATGACGCGCTCCACTTCCTCGGCCGCGCCCATGACGTGGCGGAGGGGCTGGCCGCGCTCGATGCGGCGCAAAGGCTGTTCGCCCGGGTCAGCTTCGACCTGATCTACGCCCGCCCCGGCCAGAGCGCGGCCGACTGGGAGGCTGAACTGGCCCGCGCGCTCGGTTTCGGGACCGGGCATCTGTCGCTCTATCAATTGACGATCGAACCGGGCACCCGCTTCGCCACTCTGGTCGCCAAGGGCGACCTAGTCCCCGCCGACCCCGACCATATGGCGGATCTCTATGAGCTGACGCAGGCGATGGCGGGGGCCGCCGGCATTCCGGCCTATGAGATCAGCAACCATGCCCGGCCGGGCCAGGAAAGCCGACACAATCTCACCTACTGGCGCTATGGCGACTATGTCGGCATCGGTCCGGGTGCGCATGGCCGGCGCGGCGACAGCGCCACCCGCCGCCATCGCAAACCGGAAAACTGGACCAGTGCGCTCGGCCGCAACGGCCATGGCATGGAAGCGGAAGAGCCGCTCTCTCCCGAAGACCGCGCCCGCGAAGCGCTGCTGATGGGCCTGCGCCTGCGCGAGGGCGTGGACCTGGCCCATATTTCGCAGCGCACCGGCCTCACCGACCTGATCGATCCCGCTGCGCAGGCTCAGGCGATCGACCTGGGTTTCGCCACCCGGCAGGGCGACCGCCTCACCATCACCCCCGACGGCATGCTCCTGCTCGACGCGCTCCTGCCGCAACTGGTGGCGATCTAGTTCCGCTCCGACCGCATGTCGGCGATCTCGCCGTCCAGCTCGCGCAGCACGTCGGCCCGGACCTTGCCCGACAGATCGGCATTGCGCGCGATCGACTCCCGCGCCCGCATCAGCCCGGCTAGCGCCGCTTTATGCGCATCCCGCTCGGCCCGCGCGGCGTCCGCCTCGGCCAGTTGCGCGCCGCGTTCGGCGACACGGGCGTCGCGCTCGGCATTGCGGGCGTCCCGCTCGATCCGCGTCTTGCAGATGCGCATCCGCACATGCCGGCGACCGTCCTTGTCCACCGTCTCCTGCCGGCTCACATTGCTGCCACCCTCGCAGCCCTCGGCGATGTCGATGTCGGGGACCATCCGGCGGATTTCGGCTTCGCTCGGAAATTCGTGGACCTCCTTGCGACCGTCGGGGCGGACGAAGGTGAACTTGCGCCGCTGCACGACCGGGGGGACCGGCGGCACGGGCGGGATCGGCTCTTCGAGCTTCGCGGCGTCCATGGCGCGAACAGGCGGAACCGGCGGGACAGGCGCTACCGGATCGACATCGTCCACCGGCGGAACCGGGGGAACCGGCGGCAGCGGCGTCTGATCCGCATCGGTCCGGTGCATCAGACTGGTTTCGGTGCTGGCCGACGCATCCTGCACGACCAGTTCCGACAGGCGCGACAGGCGCACTTCGGGCATCGCCGCGGCCATCTTCTGCGCAGCGCGGCTGCCCGACGCGGTCAGCATCAGCCCGCTCAGCGTCAGCGCGCCCACGGCCGCCATGCCCCAACTGATCCGCCGCAGCGACAATTCATGGTTCGAAAGCATCTTAAGCCTCCCTTTGAGGGCCGTGATCCGGCTGAGATGGCAGGCGCCGGCAAAGGGCCGTGCGCCCGCCGCCTTCAATATCGCCCGGCCATAGGTCTGGGCATTGTCCTGCCCGTAGAGTGAAAGCACCCGCGCATCGCAGGCCTGCTCCTGATCGGCGCGGAAGGCGCGATAGGCGATCCACGCGACCGGATTGCACCAGTGGATGCCCAGCAGCGCCAGCGCCGCCAGATTGGCGGCCAGGTCATTATGGTCATGATGCGCGCGCTCATGGGCCAGCGCCATCTCGCGCTCCAGCGGATCAAAGCGGGCGTCGAAATCGGTCGGCAGCACGATATGCGGGTGCAGCACGCCGAAGGCCAGCGGTCCACTGGCGCGCGGACTGGCGACGATGCGCAGCCGCCCCTCCTCGCCCAGCAGCACCGCGTCGCGCAGGATCAGACGGCGGAACCGGATGTAAGCGATCGCATGAAAGCTCAGAAACAGCAGGATGCCCGCCAACCAGACCGTCACGCCCAGCTCCAGCCAGGGGAACGGAGCCGGGCCGCTCGGCGCGGTGGGCAGCATCACGACCAGATCGGGCAGCCCCGCCTGATCGACCGCTTCATGCAGGGGCGACGGCGCCGCCACCTCATGCGGGATCGACGGCAGCAGCATCCGCGCCACCGGCAAGGCCCACAGCCAATAGGCCGCCCCTGCCCCCAGCCAGCGCGCCACCGGCCGCCGCAGCATCATGACCAGCGCCATCAGCAATGTGGTCGCCAGCAAGGTCTCGATCAGCCACAGATTCATGACTTCAGCCCTTTCAGTATCGCCTCCAGCTCGGCGATATCCTCCGCCGTCAACTGATCCTGCTCCGCCAGTTGCGCCACCAGCGGCGACACGCGCCCGCCGAACAGTCGGTTCACCAGCCGCCCGGACTCGCTCGCGACATAATCCTCCCGCGCGACCAGCGGGCGATAGAGGAAGCGCCGCCCGTCCTGATCGGCGGCAATCACGTCCTTCGACAGCAGGCGCGACAACAGCGTCTTGACGGTAGCGACGGTCCAGTCCCGTCCGGCGGCGACATCATCGGCGACATCCGCCGCCGTCAGCGGCGCGCGACGCCACAGCGCCTCCATCACCACCAGTTCCGCTTCGCTGATCCGCTCGCTCGCCACATCCACCTCGATTCGACTGACTACAGACGTAATCGCATCGATTACGTCTGTAGTCAATAAGTGGTAGCGGGATCGTCGATCCTGTCCTACAGGCACATCGCCATGCTATTGCGGCCGCAGCTCTTTCCAATCGTCAAATCAATGAGATAAGGCGCGCATGTGGCATTTTTGCGCGCAGCCGCATAGTGTCACCCTTGTCACCCTGGCCGCGTCACGCATGCCTCCGACATGGTGTCACCTTTGTCACCCTGGCCGCGTCACGTATGCCTTCCGCATAGTGTCACCTTTGTCACCCTGGCCGCGTCCGGTCTCAGTATCACACGATCGTCGGGATATTTTACAAGGCGCGGCTGGGCTGATCGGGCGGTAACCATTGCACGCACGCAAAAAGGCCCCGCGCCATATCTGGCACGGGGCTTGCGATGCCGGAAATACCCGACCGTTCAATACTTTGGGGGATGCGTGCAGTCTCCGCCGCATCCCCCACCCCTTTCCCGGGGCAGGATGGCGGCAGCTTCCGCGTTAACGCATCAGGCCTTGGCTACGCCCTCGTCGTCCATCAGCTGCTGCAACTCGCCGGCCTCGTACATCTCCATCATGATGTCGCTGCCGCCGACGAACTCGCCCTTCACATAGAGCTGCGGGATGGTCGGCCAGTCGGAAAAGGCCTTGATGCCCTGCCGCACCGCCTGGTCCTGCAACACGTCGACCGTGTCATAGCTGACGCCGAGATGCTCCAGGATCGCGATCGCGCGGCTGGAAAAGCCGCATTGCGGGAAGAGCGGCGTGCCCTTCATGAACAGCAGCACGTCGCTGCCCTTGACGATTTCTGCGATCCGCTGCTGCACGGCGTCGGTCATGCTCTTTGTCCTGTCAGGCGCCGGACAGCCGGCGCGTCAATATCGTTGTGGGTTAGTTGGGCACGGCGGTGGTGAGTTGCAAGGCGTGCAGCACGCCCCCCATGCGCCCGCCGAGCGCCGCATAGACCGCACGCTGCTGCGCCACGCGGTTCATACCGCGAAAGCTCTCCGCCACCACCTTGGCCGCATAATGATCGCCATCGCCCGCGAGATCGGTGATCTCGACCTGCGCATCCGGGATCGCAGCCCGGATCATGTCGGCGATGTCGTCGGCGGCCATCGGCATAGGGTTACTGCGCCTCGATGAACTGGCGGCGGGCGATAACGGCCTGCTCGTCCAGCGCCGCGCGCACGTCGGCGTCGCTGATGTCGAGACCCGCCTGGGTCATGTCGCCCAGCAGCTTGCGGATCACGTCCTCATCGCCCGCTTCCTCGAAATCGGCCTGCACGACCGCCTTGGCATAGGCGTCGGTCTCTTCCGGGGTCAGACCCATCTTCGCCGCCGCCCATTCGCCCACCAGACGATTGCGGCGCGCCATGATGCGGAACTGGAGTTCCTGATCATGCGCGAACTTGTTTTCGAAAGCGCGCTCGCGGTCGTCGAAACTGGTCATGCCTTGTCCTGCCCCATATTTTGCATCGTCAATACTCGCCCGATAGGCGGATATCGCCGTCCGCGCAACGCCACCTTCAGACGGCGGCCGGGACCAGCCAGGGCCGCTCGACGCCCACCGCGCTCTCATAGCGGCCGATCGCGTCGCCCTGATCCAGCGTCAGGCCGATCTCGTCGAGGCCACCCAGCAGGCAGGTCTTGCGGAACGGATCGATTTCGAAGGCGAAGCGGTCCTGAAACCGCGTGGTGACGGTCTGCGATTCCAGATCGACATGGATGGGATCCGTCTTAGCGACCTCCATCAGCCGGTCGATCGCCTCCTGCGGCAGCACGACAGTCAGGATGCCGTTCTTGAACGCATTGCCGGAGAAGATGTCCGAGAAGCTGGGCGCGATCACGACCCGGATGCCCAGGTCGCCCAGCGCCCAGGCGGCATGCTCGCGGCTGGAGCCGCAGCCGAAATTGTCGCCCGCGATCAGGATCGGGCTGCCGGCATAGGCCGGATCGTCGAAGACATTGCCCGGTTCCTTGCGCAGCACCTCGAACGCGCCCTTGCCCAGGCCCGAGCGGCTGATGGTCTTGAGCCAGTGGGCGGGAATGACGATGTCGGTATCGACATTCTTCATGCCGAACGGATAGGCCGTTCCCTCCACCGTATCGATCTTGTCCATCAGCGCGCCTTCTTCGCCTCCGCCTGCTGCGGCGTATCTTCCGCGCGACCCAGGCTCGCTGCCATCGCCGCACTGGCCAGCGCACCCAGCGCCAGCACCCAGAAAACCTTCTTCATTCGACCCGTTCCCCGATTATTAACCGTTATCCGTTCATCAATTCACGCACATCCGTGAGGTGGCCCGTGATCGCCGCCGCCGCCGCCATCGCCGGCGAAACCAGATGCGTGCGCGATCCCGGCCCCTGCCGCCCCATGAAATTGCGGTTGCTGGTCGACGCGCAGCGCTCGCCCGCCGGCACCTTGTCCGGGTTCATGCCCAGGCACGCCGAACAACCCGGCTCGCGCCATTCAAAGCCCGCGTCCACAAAAATGCGGTCCAGCCCTTCGGCTTCGGCCTGCTGCTTGACCAGCCCCGAACCCGGCACGACCATGGCGAGCTTGATCCGCTCGGAGATATGCCGACCTTTCAGCAGTTCCGCGGCCGCGCGCAAATCCTCGATCCGGCTGTTGGTGCAGCTGCCGATGAAGATGTGCTCGACCGGCACCTCGGCCAGCTTCTGCCCGGCGACGAGGCCCATATAATCAAGCGACTTCTTCGCCGCCTCGCGCTTGGAGGCGTCGGCGAAGCTGTCGGGATCGGGCACGATGCCGGTCACCGCCACCGTATCTTCGGGGCTGGTGCCCCAGGTCACGGTCGGGACGATGTCGGCGGCGTCGATGACGACGACCTTGTCGAACACCGCGCCCTCATCGGTCGCCAGCGTCTTCCACCAGGCAACGGCCGCGTCCCATTCCGCACCCTTGGGCGCCATCGGCCGGCCCTTGAGATAGGCGAAGGTCTTTTCGTCCGGCGCGAACAGGCCGGAGCGCGCACCCGCCTCGATCGACATGTTGGCGACGGTCAGCCGCCCCTCGATCGACATGTCCTCGAAAACCTGGCCGCGATATTCCATCACGTGCCCCGTGCCGCCCGCTGTGCCGATGCGGCCGCAGATCGCCAGCGCCACATCCTTGGGCGTGACGCCGAAGCCGAGTTCACCGTCGATCCGCACTTCCATGGTCTTCGACTGCTTCAGGAGCAGCGTCTGCGTGGCCAGCACATGCTCAACCTCGGACGTGCCGATGCCGAAGGCCAGCGCGCCCAGCGCGCCGTGCGAAGACGTGTGACTGTCGCCACAGACCAGGGTCGTCCCCGGCAAAGTGAAGCCCTGCTCCGGTCCCACGACATGGACGATGCCCTGTTCCGGGTCCGCATCGCCGATCAGGCGGACGCCGAATTCCGGCGCATTGCGCTCCAGCGCGGCGAGCTGCTGCGCGCTTTCCGGGTCAGCGATCGGGATGCGATGGCCGTCAGCGTCGCGGCGCGCGGTGGTAGGCAGATTATGATCCGGCACCGCCAGCGTCAGATCGGGCCGGCGCACCTTGCGGCCGGCCATGCGTAGCCCCTCGAACGCCTGCGGCGACGTCACTTCATGCACAAGGTGACGATCGATATAGATGAGGCAGGTGCCATCGGGCCGGCGCTCGACAACGTGCGCGTCCCAGATCTTTTCGTAGAGGGTTTTCGACTTAACCATATCCCCTGCCCCTAGACCCGGAAAGCCTAGGGGAAAAGAGGGTTTGCGGTGAAAACTTGCGCCAGGTAGCGACGTTGGTCGCAGTTGTCGCCCTTACGCCACAGCGCGGTAATCCTCGACGATCCGCCCGGCCGCGCCGATCTCCGCCTCATGGCTGTCCTCGCGCCAGGTTTCGGTGAGCGCTTCGGCCTCCCATTGCCGCATTTCGGGGAGAGCCAGCATATGCTCGACCCAGCCGCGCGCGACCGGGCCAACGTCCAGCCCATAGGTCCGCACCCGGAAGGCGACCGGCGCGAAGAAGGCGTCGACGGCGGTGAAGCTGTCGCCCGCGAGGAAGGGTCCGCCGAAGCGCTCCAACCCCTCGCCCCACAACTCGGTCAGGCGCGCGAGATCGCGGCCCAGTGCGGGGCTGGGCATGTCCATCTCCACCCGCACGCCGACATTCATTGTGCAGGCGGTGCGCAGCGCGACAAAGCCGCTGTGCATCTCCGCCGCCGCCGATTGCGCCCAGGCGCGCGCCGCTTCGTCCCTGGGCCAGACGCCCTCGTGCCGGTCGGCAAGGTACAGCACGACGCCCAGCGAGTCCCAGACGGTCCGCTCGCCGTCGATCAGCGCGGGAACCTGCCCCGTCGGCGAGAAGGCGCGGAACTCGGCATAGTTGGAGGCCTTCGTGAACGGCTCGATGCGGTCGATGAACGGGATGCCCAGCGCCTTCATCAATATCCAGGGGCGCAGCGACCAGCTGGAATAGTTACGGTTGGCGGTGATGAGCGTGTAGGCCATGCGATGTCTCCCCGAGAAGCGCCGCCCGCGATAGCGGCGGCGCAGCGTCGCGAAAACGACGAAACGGGCCATGCGTTCACAAGGTCCGCTTATAGGAGGCATTCGCCATCAAAAGAAAATGGCCCGCCGCATCCACCCACGCGACGGGCCATTCCGATGGGCGGTAGAACCGGCCCAAACTCTGTTCAGATCAGCGAAGCCGACCCAGACGGTGATACAGATTGGCGAACTTCACCGAGTCCGGCGTGTCCTTCACCTTCTGCAGATAGTCGGCCACGGCGGTCTTGAGCAGCGAGAAGTCCTCGGTCGAAAAGACCGCGCGGGTCCGTGCAGGTTCAGTCATGTTCCGTCTCCTTTCTGCGTAACTTAGGCTGCAAACTGGTTCATGGTGTTGTGGATGCCGCCGGCCTTGAGCGCCGCTTCACCCGCGAAATATTCCTTGTGATCGTCGCCAATGTCGGAACCCGACATGTTCTGGTGCTTGACGCAAGCGATGCCCTGGCGGATTTCCTGCCGCTGCACGCCCTTGACGTAGCCCAGCATGCCCGCCTCGCCGAAATATTCCTTGGCGAGATTGTCGGTGCTGAGCGCCGCCGTGTGATAGGTCGGCAGCGTGATGAGGTGGTGGAAGATGCCGGCCTGCGCCGCCGCGTCCCGCTGGAAGGTGCGGATGCGCTCGTCGGCCTCCGCCCCCAGTTCGGTCGCGTCATAGTCCACGCTCATCAGCTTCGTCCGGTCATAGGCGCTGACATCCTTGCCTTCCGCGGTCCAGGCGTCGAACACCTGCTGACGGAAGTTCAGCGTCCAGTTGAACGACGGCGAGTTGTTGTAGACCAGCTTCGCATTGGGGATGACTTCCCGAATGCGGTTCACCATGCCGCCGATCTGGCCGATATGCGGCTTCTCGGTCTCGATCCACAGCAGGTCCGCGCCGTTCTGAAGCGAGGCAATGCAGTCCAGCACGCAGCGGTCCTCGCCGGTGCCGGCGCGGAACTGGAACAGGTTGCTCGGCAGGCGCTTGGGCTTCATCAGCTTGCCGTCGCGGGCGATGAACACGTCGCCATGGCCGATGGTCGCCGCGTCGATCTCGTCGCAGTCGAGGAAGCTGTTATACTGGTCGGCAATGTCGCCGGCCTCGCGGACATAGGCGATCTGCTTGGTCAGGCCCGCGCCCAGCGAGTCGGTGCGCGCCACGATGACGCCGTCGTCGACGCCCAGTTCCAGGAAGGCGTAGCGGACCGCGCGGATCTTCGCGATGAAATCCTCATGCGGCACGGTGACCTTGCCGTCCTGATGGCCGCACTGCTTTTCGTCCGAGACCTGGTTTTCGATCTGGATGCAGCATGCGCCCGCCTCGATGAACTTCTTGGCGAGCAGATAGGTCGCCTCGGCATTGCCGAAGCCCGCGTCGATGTCCGCGACGATCGGGACGACATGGGTTTCGTAATTGTCGATATCGTGCTGGATCTTGGTCGCGCGCATCTCGTCGCCGGCCTCGCGGGCGGCGTCCAGATCGCGGAACATCATGCCCAGCTCGCGGGCGTCGGCCTGCTTGAGGAAGGTATAGAGTTCCTCGATCAGCATCGGGACGCTGGTCTTTTCGTGCATCGACTGGTCGGGCAGTGGACCGAAGTCGCTGCGCAGCGCGGCGACCATCCAGCCGGACAGGTACAGATAGCGGCCCTTGGTCGTGCCGAAATGCTTCTTGATGCTGATCAGCTTCTGCTGACCGATGAAGCCGTGCCAGCAGCCCAGCGACTGGGTGTAGTTGGCGGGGTCCGCGTCATAGGCGGCCATGTCGGCGCGCATGATCTTGGCGGTGTACCTGGCGATGTCGAGGCCCGTGTGGAAACGGTTCTGCAGGCGCATGCGGGCGACCGATTCGCCGGCGATGCCGTCCCAGTGGCCCTGGCCGCCGATCAGCGTGTCGGCCTTCGCGATTTCCTGCATGTACGTCATGTCGTTTCCCTAAGTTCGCAGTGATGCGCTTGCTAAAGCCCAACTTTCGGACGTCGGCGAGGGGGGCTGAAGTCCAGTTGTCGATCTTTACAAATTTCTGCTGTATAGTTGTAAAGTCTGCACAGGAGCGCATTTGTCATGGCGAAGGATCGCCCGGTCTACATGGGTCCGCGGCTGCGGCGGCTGCGGCGTGAACTGGGGCTGACGCAGTCCGACATGGCCGCCGACCTGGAGATTTCCGCCTCCTATGTCGCGCTGCTGGAACGCAACCAGCGGCCGTTGACCGCCGACATGCTGCTGCGGCTGGCGCGCACCTATCGACTCGACATGGCGGAGGTGGCGGGCGACGGCGGTGCGGAGCAGACCGCGCGCTTGCAGGCGGTGCTGAAGGACCCGATGTTCGCGGACATCGACCTGCCCACGCTGGCGACCGACGATGTCGCGGTGAACTATCCCGGCGTCACCGAGGCGCTGCTGCGGCTCTACACCGCCTATAATGAGGAGCATCTGGCGCTCGCGGATCGCAGCGCCGGGGTTGCACAACCCGAGATCGCCGACCCGATCGCCGAGGCGCGGCGCTTTCTGGCGGCGCGGCGCAACAGCTTTCCCGCGATCGACGATGCGGGCGAGCGCCTGGCGACACAGATCGAGGGCGAAGGCGGCATGGCCGGCTGGCTGAAGGCGCGGCACAATCTGCGCGTGCGCCGCCTGCCGGGCGAGGTGATGGGCGGGGCGATGCGACGGCTGGACCGGCATCGCGACGCGGTGCTGCTGGACGACAGCCTCGCGCCGGCCAGCACCGGATTCCAACTGGCGCTCCAGGTCGCCTATCTGGAGATGCGCAAGGATTTCGACGCGGCGCTGAAGGACGGGCAGTTCGAGACCGACAGCGGCCGGCGACTCGCGCGCCGCGCGCTCGCGGGCTATGGCGCGGGGGCGATTTTGATGCCCTATGCCGCCTTCGCCAAGGCAGCGGATGCGCGCGGCTATGACATAGAGGCGCTAGGTCGGCAGTTCGGCACGAGCTTTGAACAAGCCGCACACCGGCTGACCACCTTGCAGAAGCCGGGGCAGGAACGCATCCCCTTCTTCTTCCTGCGGGTCGATCCCGCCGGCAATGTCAGCAAGCGGCTGGACGGCGCGGGCTTTCCGTTCGCGCGGCATGGCGGCTCCTGCCCGCTCTGGTCGGTGCACCGGGTGTTCGCGACACCGGGCAAGGTGGTGACGCAATGGCTGGAACTGCCGGATGGGGAGCGCTTCTTCTCGATCGCGCGCACCGTCAGCGCCGGCGGCGGGGCGTGGAACGCGCCGACCGTGGAGCGGGCGATTGCGCTGACCTGCGCTGCCGAACATGCCCACCGGCTGGTCTATACCCAAGGCATGCCGCCGCCGGAGCCGACGCCGATCGGCATCACCTGCCGCCTGTGCCAGCGCGGCCGCTGCATGGCCCGCGCCGCGCCGCCGATCGGGCGGGAGATGCTGCCCGACGACTATCGGCGCGACAATGCGCCGTTCGGGTTCGCGGAGGGGTAGCCCCCCCTACTCCTCGATCAGGTCGAGATAAGCCACCACGTCATTGTCGGTCTGGAGGAACAGGCCGTCCTGCACATCCTCGGGCTGGCGCTCGGCGATGCGCAGGGCTTCGGTCAGGGGACCGTAGAACAGGGTCGATGCGCCGCCGTCATCTTCGCTGAGATGATAGAGGCGAACCGTCGCGGTGCTGTAGGTCGAGCGCATGGCGACGTTATCCTCCCGCGCGCGCCCTCGCGCAAGCCGATCAGCGACGATCGGTGAGCTTGATGCCGGCGGCGATCTGGTTCTGGCCGATCTTCACCGGATCATCGGTCCATTTGGCGATGAAGGTGCTTTCGCGCGACAGGCCGGGGACGAAGGACGCCTTGTTGCCGTCGATCGTGAGGCCCGTGATCGGGTTCTCCTGCCCTTCGGCCGAGACGCCGATGAAGACGGTGTAGTTGTCCTTGTCGCGGCCCTGGACCATCTCGTTGCCGCGAATGACGCCGCCCGAGCCGTTGGGCAGGTCGATCATGTAATTGGTGAGGTGCCCGGCGCTGTCGTCAAAACTGTTGTCGGTGATGGTGACCATGCGCGAGCGCGACTTGATATAATGGCCGCCGGTGCCCTGGTCGAAGCGGCTGTGGGTGACCGTCAGGCTGCCATAGCGGCCGGCATAGATGCTGTGCGCGCAATCTTCGTCACATTTGCCGACCTTGCGGAAGGTAGAGCGATCGACGGTCAGCGATCCATTGGGGTCGACGCCGGTCAGGATGCCGTTCTCGCTTTCGCGGAAGAAGCTGTTGGTGACGGTGAGGTTGCCGCGCTCCAGCCGGATGCCCGCGCCATTGCCATCGGGCACGCGGAAATTCTGGAAGACGATGCCGTCCACCTTCGCGCCATAGCCGCGCAGGACGAAGCCGGCCTTTTCCTCGCAGGACACGCCATCGAAGATCGCCGAACCAGGCGTCTGCGCCTTGTAGGTGATGTCGCCGCCCTCTTGCACCGCGCATTCGCGATAGGTCCCCGGCGCGATCACGATGGTGCCGCGATGCTGGCCGATGGCGTTCACCGCGTCGCTGAGCGTGCGGTAGCCCTGCCCCGTTTCCGCGACCGTGAAGGGCGCGCCCGCACTTTGGGCAAAGGCCGTAGCGGTGATCGCGACGGAGACGAGCAGGGTGGTGGAGAGGATGCGCATGGCCGGGAAGATACGCCTCGACGGAGGGTGATCCAATCGATTCAGATGGTTAACGGCGATCCGCCCCGGATTGGGACAAGCCGTCCCGCAAAGGTTGACGCACGCGGAGCGATGGCGTGCCGGCGACCGCCCCGCTAAAGCTGCGATCCTCATCCCACGGAGTCGATCATGCCCAACAGTCCCTGGAGCCACAGCCGCACGTCCTCCCTGTCCGACGACATCGATTTCGAGATCAAGGGCGAGGAACTTCAGTTTCTGGAGATCGAACTCGATCCGGGCGAAAGCGCGGTCGCCGAAGCCGGCGCGATGGTGTGGAAGGACGCCAGCATTGCGATGGCCACGGTGTTCGGCGACGGCAGCGGCGGCGCTGGCGGCGGCTTCATGGACAAGCTGCTGGGCGCGGGCAAAAGGCTGGTGACGGGCGAGAGCCTGTTCACCACGGTCTTCACCCATCAGGGCAGCGGCAAGGCGCGGGTCGCCTTTGCCGCGCCCACGCCCGGCGCGATCCTGCCGCTCAAGCTCGATCAATATGGCGGGACTTTGATCTGCCAGAAGGATGCGTTTCTGGCAGCGGCCAAGGGCGTGCAGATGGGCATCTATTTCCAGAAGCGGGTGATGACCGGCCTGTTCGGCGGCGAAGGCTTCATCATGCAGCGACTGGACGGCGATGGCTGGGTGTTCACGCAGATGGGCGGCACCGTGGTCGAGCGCGAACTGGCCGCCGGCGAGGAACTGCATGTCGACACCGGCTGTCTGGCGGCGATGACGCCCAGCGTCGAGTTCGACCTGGTCGCGGTGGGCGGCGTCAAGTCGATGATCTTCGGCGGCGAAGGCGCGTTTTTCGCCCGGCTGCGCGGGCCGGGGCATGTGTGGATCCAGTCCCTGCCCTTCTCTCGCCTGGCCGGTCGCATGCTGGCGGCGGCGGGGAGCCGGGGCGGGCAGAACCGGGGCGAAGGGTCGGCGCTGGGGGCGCTGGGGGATTTGATCGGCGGGAATAATTAGGGTCACAGCGCCGAAGTTCACAGTGTGGCGGGGGTACGCGACGCAAAACTGCAAAAAATGATGGAGCAAAGTGGCGGTGGCGCAGCGGTGACGCGCCCCTGACGCGGCAGTCGGGTCACAGGGACGCGACAGGCGCGCGACAATCGGGTCACAACAGCGCAACAGTTGAGAGAAGGTTGCGGCGGGCATCAGCGGCGGGGCTGATGCGGCGCGGCCGGGCGCGGATCGGACTGGCGAGGATCGGGCCGGCGCGGATCGGGCGCGAAGGGGTCGGCAAGGGCTTCGGCATGGACCTTCAGCGCGCGCGCCCACATCCGGTCGAAGGGCGTGCCCTTCAATCGCTGCCGCAGGCGATGCACGCTGGCGCGCGACATGCCGGCGGCGCGGGCGGCGTGGCTGACATTGCCGGTAGCGAGCAGTGTGCCGAGGAACAGGCGCTGCCTGTCCGGCGTCCAGCGCGGGCGGAGGGTTGCGGCTTGCGCCGGGGGCGCGGGCGGATTGGTGGGGTGCGGTTCCATCCGACAGGGTGAAGCAGGCGAAATCCTACATTGGAAGCATATTGTTATGGCCTCTTCGGCCCGGACTTGATCCGGGGTGGTGCTTCATTTCTACTGTCGCAAAGGCAGCGGGACCCCGGGTCAGGCCCGGGGTGACGGGAGTGGGTTGGGCCATGCGGGTGAATGACAGGATACGGACCATCACCACAGCCAACGTGACCGGGGCTGCGTCCGTGCATCTGGCTTGGTCGGACGGGACGCAGGCGGACATCGATCTGAGCGATGCGCTGGCGGATCGCGGCTTTGCGACGCTGCGTGATCCGATGGAGTTTGCGCGGGTCGCAGTCGGCGACTGGGGGCATGGTCTGGCATGGCCGGGCGGCGCGGAGATGGGTGCGGACCGGCTGTGGCTGGAGACGCTGGCGGCGAACGGCCATGGCGATGCGCGGGCATTCCTAGAATGGCGGATGCGGCATGGGCTGTCGCTGTCCAAGGCGGCCGAAGCGCTGGGCGTGTCGCGGCGGATGGTGGCCTATTATTCCAATGGCGAGAAGGTTGTGCCGCGGGCGATATTGCTGGCGTGCAAGGGGTGGGAGGTCAGCGAGGGATTGGCGGCTTGAAAGAAGCGGGCTGATTTCCTGCTGCTCATGATATAGCGCTTCAATGATCGGGCGCTTGAAGCTCGGCGCAATTCGGCAGGGGAATGCTGTCTGCTGCGCCCTCCACAGCCATGGTGATCCCGATCCAGCCGCCTGCGTAGGGAGGCGCAGGGCGCTGCCATTCCATCGCCTTGATAGTTTCAGGCAAGGCCGCATCCAGCGCCGGATTGCCAGAACTGACGACCACGACCGCATCGGCGACATGGGTGGGACCATCCCATCTGACACATATGCCAGCCGTGCCTCGCAAATCGACTTCGCCGTCAGGTTCAAGGAGCGCGGCTATCATGAGCATAAGGGCAATCATGGCTTTTCGGCCTAACTCCCGGACAGTGGCGAGACGTGGGCAGGCGCTTCATCCGACCAAATAACGCGCCTCACTGGCCGGCAGCACGCGCGCGCCGTGCTTCCTCAATGATTCGATCCATCTGGTCCATCGCCTCCTCATGCGAGATGACCCGCCCCGCCTTCATGTCGGCAATGCCGCGTTCTATGCCTGCGATGATTTCCAGTTCGCGGTCGACAAAGGCTTCGAGCGCCTCGACCGCAAGGAAGGATTTGGTGCGGCGGGTGCTCCGGGCGAGGCGGCCGAGCTTTTCCTTGAGATCGGGCGAGAGCCGGATCGTCATCATGGTGCTGGCGGTCATGCGCGCGCTCCTGTTGTCGCTCGTGTACAGTGTAGCACGGGCGACAGGCGCTGTCGCAGTCCGCCAGCAGGAAAACGGACTATCGCCCCCAGGTCATTCCCATTTGGCGGTCGCCTTCTGGGTCTTCGCGTTCCAGAAGATCTGGATCTTGCTGATCGTGCAAAGGTCGAAATTGGTCCAGTGCGCGTCGTCGCCGTCGGAGAAGACGACCTTGAGATCGTAGACGCAGCCCTTGCCGCCCTCGAAGCTGATTGGCACCGATGTCTGGTCCTCCAGAACGCGGTCGCCCATGACGTCCTCTTCCCAGTTGTCCGCCTTGGCCGGCGAGACATAGACTTCGGAAATCTCGTAGCCGGTGCGATTGACCAGCGTGAAGTCCTGCTTGCCGGCGAAGGCGGGCGACGACGACAGTAGAGCGGCGCAAAGAACCGGCGCGCTGTAAAAGAGCTTCATGACATTCCCCCCGTTGATCCGCGCAATTGGCGGGCAATGAGGGAAATCGTCAAATGACAAAGGGCGATAACAGATTGTTTTTCTATGCTTAATCCAGATTAGGCCGCAAATAGCGCTCCGCCGTTTCCAGATCGATGCCGCGCCGGGCCGCGTAATCCTCCAGCTGGTCGCGGCCTACCCGCGCGACGCCGAAATATTCGGCCTGGGGGTGGCCGAAATAGAAGCCGCTGACGGCCGCCGTGGGGAGCATGGCGAAGCTTTCGGTCAAGGTCGCTCCCGTCGCATGGTGGGCGTCGAGCATCTCGAACAGGATCGGTTTCAGGCTATGTTCCGGGCAGGCGGGGTAGCCGGGCGCGGGGCGGATGCCGCGATATTGTTCCTTTATCAGCGCTTCGTTGGTGAGTTGCTCGCCTTCGGCATAGCCCCAGAGCGCCGTGCGGACATAATGGTGCAGGCGTTCGGCGAAGGCTTCGGCGAGGCGATCGGCCAGCGCCTTCAGAAGAATGTCCGAATAGTCATCGATCGCGTTCTTGAAGCGGGCGAGATGGGGTTCGATGCCGTGGATCGAGACGGCGAAGCCGCCCATCCAGTCGCCGTCATGGCTGATGAAGTCGGCGAGGCACATGTTGGCGCGCCCTTCCCGCTTCTGGATCTGCTGGCGCAGCATCGGCAGGCGATAGTGCTTTTCGTCCTCGACATGGACGACGATATCGTCGCCGTCGCGGCGGCAGGGCCACAGGCCGCAGACGCCGCGCGCGGTCAGCCATTTTTCGTCGATGATCCTTTGCAGCATCTTCTGCGCGTCGGCGAACAGGCTGGTGGCGCTTTCGCCGACGACTTCATCGGTCAGGATCGCGGGATAGTTGCCGGCCAGTTCCCAGGCGCGGAAGAAGGGCGTCCAGTCGATGTAATTGACCAGGTCCTTGAGGTCCCAGTCCTTGAACACATGCACGCCGGGCAGGCGTGGGCGCGGGGCTTTCAGGCTCTCGTCGATCTCGAAGCCGTTGGCGCGGGCGTCCGCTAGGGGGACCAGGGCGCTCTGGCCCTTGTTGGCGCGGGCGACGCGGACATGCTCGTAATCGTCCTTGGTCTTCTGGACGAAGTCGGTCTTCTGCGTTTCGGAGACCAGCGCTGTCGCCACGCCCACGGCGCGGCTGGCGTCGAGGACATGGACGACCGGGCCGGTGAACGCGGGATCGATGCGCAGCGCGGTGTGGACGCGCGAGGTGGTCGCGCCGCCGATGAGGAGCGGCATGGTCATCTGCGCGCGCTGCATTTCGGCGGCGACGGTCACCATCTCGTCGAGCGAGGGGGTGATGAGACCGCTGAGGCCGATCATGTCGGCGTCATTCTCGTTCGCGGCCTTGATGATGTCCTGCCAGGGGACCATCACGCCCATGTCGATGACGTCGAAGCCGTTGCACTGGAGCACGACGCCGACGATGTTCTTGCCGATGTCATGGACGTCGCCCTTGACGGTGGCCATGATGATCTTGCCCTTGCCCTTGGCGCCGGGTTCCTTGGCGGCCTCGATATAGGGGAGCAGGTGGGCGACCGCCTTCTTCATGACGCGGGCGGATTTGACGACCTGGGGCAGGAACATCTTGCCCGCGCCGAAAAGGTCGCCGACCACGTTCATGCCGTCCATCAGCGGGCCTTCGATGACCTGAATGGGTTTCTCGGCGGCGAGGCGGCATTCCTCGGTGTCTTCCACGACATACATGTCGATGCCCTTGACGAGGGCATGTTCCAGCCGCTTGGCGACGGGCCAGCCGCGCCATTCCTGCGCGGCCTTTTCGGAGGCGGCGTCCTTGCCCTTGAAGGATTCGGCCAGCGCGACGAGGCGGTCGCCGGCTTCCGGGTCGGAGTTGAGGAGGACGTCCTCGCACGCCTTGCGCAGCGCCGGGTCGATCGCGTCATAGACGTCGAGTTGCCCCGCATTGACGATCGCCATGTCGAGGCCGGCGGGGATGGCGTGGTAAAGGAAGACGCTGTGCATCGCGCGGCGGACGGGTTCGTTGCCGCGGAAGGAGAAGGAGAAGTTGGAGAGGCCGCCGGAGATGTGGACGTGCGGGCAGCGGGCCTTGATCTCACGGCAGGCTTCGATGAAGTCGACGCCGTAGTTGTTGTGCTCCTCGATGCCGGTGGCGACGGCGAAGATATTGGGGTCGAAGATGATGTCTTCCGGCGGGAAGCCGATGGTCATCAGCAGCTTGTAGGCGCGCTCGCAGATTTCGACCTTGCGGTCCTTCGTGTCGGCCTGGCCGGTCTCGTCGAAGGCCATGATGACGGCCGCCGCGCCATAGGCCATGCAGAGTTTCGCGTGGTGGAGGAAGGCTTCCTCGCCCTCCTTCATGCTGATGGAGTTGACGATCGGCTTGCCCGACACGCATTTCAGGCCCTCCTCGATCACCTCCCATTTGGAGCTGTCGATCATGACGGGGACGCGGCTGATGTCCGGTTCGGCGGTCATGAGTTTCAGGAAGGTGGTCATCGCCTCGACCGCGTCGAGCAGGCCCTCGTCCATGTTGACGTCGACGATCTGCGCGCCGTTTTCGACCTGGTCGCGGGCGATGTCGATGGCAGCGGCGTAGTCGCCGGCCATGATGAGCTTCTTGAACTTGGCCGAGCCGGTGACGTTGGTGCGCTCGCCGATGTTGACGAAATTGGCGGTGGAGGTCGTGGTCATGGCCGACAAAGTTTCCGGATAGAAGAAAAGCAAGACCCTCACCCGGCCTCTCCCGCGAAGGCGGGAGAGGGGAAGAAGGCAGGAAGATTACGCCGCGATGTGCATCGGTTCGAGGCCGGCGAGGCGCGTCACGACCGGCAGTTCGGGGGGCACGCGCGGCTTGTGGCCGGCCAGCGCCTTCGCCACCGCACCGATATGCGCGGGCGTTGTGCCGCAGCAGCCGCCGACCATGTTGACGAGGCCCTCGTCCACCCACTGGCGGATGAGCGATGCCGTGGTTTCGGGCAGTTCGTCATATTGGCCGAGTTCGTTGGGCAGGCCCGCGTTCGGATAGGCCAGGATCAGCGTGTCGGCGTTCTTGGCGAGTTCGCTCAAATAGGGCCGCAGCAGGTCCGCGCCGAACGCGCAGTTCACGCCGATCGTCAGCGGCTTCAAGTGCCGCAGCGAATACCAGAAGGCGTTGATCGTGTGGCCCGAGAGATTCCGGCCCGACATGTCGGTGATGGTGAAGCTGAGCATCAGCGGCACCGGGCGGCCGGCGGCGGCTTCGGCCTCACGCGCGGCCATGCCGGCGGCCTTGGCGTTCAAGGTGTCGAAGCAGGTTTCCACCAGCAGGAAGTCGACGCCGCCGGCGATCAGCGCGTCGCATTGTTCGCGATAGTCGGCCTTGAGCGTGTCATAGTCGACCTCGCGGAAGGCCGGGTCGTTGACGTCCGGGGAGATCGACAGCGTCTTGTTCGTCGGGCCGATCGAGCCGGCGACGAAGCGGGGCTGGCCGTCCTTCGCGGTCGCCTTTTCGCAGGCGGCGCGGGCGAGTTTTGCGGCGGCGATGTTGATGTCCCACACCAGATGCTCGCAGCCATAATCGGCCATGGCGATCTTGGTCGAGCTGAAGGTGTTGGTCTCGATCATGTCCGCGCCGGCCTCCAGATAGGCCGTATGGATGCCCTCGACGATGTCGGGACGGGTCAGGCAGAGTAGGTCGTTATTGCCCTTCTGGTCCTTGGGCAGGTCGAGGTCGCCGCGATAGTCGGCCTCGGTCAGCTTGTGCTTCTGGATCGACGTGCCGTAGCCGCCATCGAAGATCATGATCTTTTCCGCGGCGATTGTGCGGAAGGCTGCTTCGGCGCTCATGCCGTCTTCTCCAGTTCGGGCGCGGTGACCGCCGGGCGCAGGCCCAGCAGGTGACAGATCGCATAGCTCAGTTCGGCGCGGTTCAGCGTGTAGAAGTGGAAGTCGCGCACGCCGCCCGCATAGAGCCGGCGGCACAGTTCGGCGGCGAGAGTCGCCGACACCAGCTGGCGCGCGGCGGGATGCTCGTCCAGCCCCTCGAACAGCCGGCCCATCCAGTCGGGCACGGTCGTATTGCACATCGCCGACATGCGCTGCACGGCGGCGAAGTTGCTGACCGGCATGATGCCCGGGATGATATCCGCCGTGATGCCCGCCGCCGCCACCGTATCCCGAAAACGGAAGAAGGCGTCGGGGGTGAAGAAGAACTGCGTGATCGCGCGGGTCGCGCCGGCGTCGATCTTGCGCTTCAGATTGTCGATGTCGCTCTGCGCGCTGGCCGCTTCCGGGTGGGTTTCGGGATAGGCGGCGACGGAGATTTCGAACGGGTGGCGATTGAGCAGGCCCTCGACCAGTTCGGCCGCGCCCTTATAGCCCTCCGGGTGCGGCTCGAACGCCGTGCCGGCCTCGGGCGGATCGCCGCGCAGCGCGACGATGTGGCGCACGCCTGCTTCCCAATAGGCGTCGGCGACTTCGCCGATCTCGTCACGGCTGGCGGCGACGCAGGTCAGATGCGCGGCGGCGGCGAGCGGGGTTTCCTTCGCGATGCGGGCGACGGTATTGTGCGTCCGCTCCCGCGTGGACCCGCCCGCGCCATAAGTGACGGACACGAATTTGGGGGCGAGCGGCGACAGCGTCTCGATCGCCGACCAGAGCTGCGCTTCCATCTTCTCCGTCTTGGGCGGGAAGAATTCGAAGCTGACATTGAGGTCGCCGGCCAGGTCGGCGAACAGCGGATTGGCCTGCGCGCGCGCGGCCTCCCCCTCTGGCGTATGCAGTATCATGCGGAAATATGTCCCCGGATCGGCAGGATGTCGGCGCCCTTGCGCCGGCCCAGCCATAGTTTGACGGTCAACTGGTCGCCCGGCAGCGCGTCGACCTGTTCCATATCGAGACCGCCCTGGGCAAACCAGCCGGCCATTTGTTCATCGGAAAAGCCAAGGCGCGCATGCTGGTCGCGCAGCCGCAGTTCCTCGCGCTCATGCGCGGCGAAATCGACGATCAGCAGGCGGCCCTGCGGCGCAATGACCCGCGCGGCTTCGGCGATCACCTGATCGGGCGCGGGAGCGTAATGCAGCACCTGATGCATCACCACCATGTCCGCCTGCCCCGGCTCCAGCGGCAGCGCGCCGAAATCACCCAGCACCAGCGCATAACGGCCGCCCGCATCCGCCGGCAGCTTCGCCCGCGCCAGCCGCAGCATGTCCGGGCTGCGATCCAGCGCGGTGACCTGGGCCGCCTGTGCCCCGAACAGTTCGATCATACGGCCCGTGCCGGTGCCGATGTCGAGCAGATGATCGATCGGTTCCGCGCCGACCATCGCGCGCATCGCCTTTTCCACCTGCGCTTCGGGCACGTGGAGGGATCGGATCGCGTCCCATTCCTCGGCATGTTCGGCGAAATAGGCTTCGGCGGCGCGGGCGCGATCGTCGCGCACTTCGGCCAGACGGGCGAGATCGGCCTGCTGCCACAAAGTCTCGCTGCGCGAGGGCGTAATCTGGTCGAACAGGCGCAGATAGGGCATGACCGAATCGTCTGTGCGCAGGCGCAGGAACACCCAGTTTCCTTCGCGTCGCCGCTCGATCAGGCCCGCTTCGGACAGGATGCGGACATGGCGCGACACACGCGGCTGGCTTTGCCCCACGACCTGCGCGATTTCGCCGACCGCCAGTTCCATCGCGCGCAGCAGATGGACGACACGCAGCCGCGTCGGGTCCCCCAAAGCGCGGAAAATGTCGAGTGCGGCGTGCATGACAGGATCATATAAAGAAATCTTTATATACGTCAACGCCGCCGCTGGAGGCGGCCAGATGCGCCAGACCGAGGAAAGGCGACCCTTTCCCCCCTATGAACGGGATTGCCTTGCTCTTCCCAAAGCGTTACGACTCGGAACGCAGGCGCAATGGGGGTGAGCTTTTCTCCGAGAGTGGTCTGCATGCTTTTATCTCTGAGAGGGGTCTCCCATGTCCAAGTCCATCGCTCTTTCGCTCGTTCTCGCCGCTTCGCTCGGCCTCGCCGCTTGCTCGAAGGGTGAAGAGAACGCCGCCAACAACGCCGCGAACGCTGCCGAGAACGCTTCGAACGCTGCCGACAACGCCATGAACGCCGCGATGAACGCTGCCGACAACGCTTCGAACGTTGCCGCCAACGCGACGAACAACACCGCGAACGCGATGTAATCCTCCCGTCAGGGATGATTTTGGGAAGGGGCCGCGCCGATATGGCAGCGGCCCTTTTCTTGTTTGGGGCCTGGCTCGTTTTGGAACGGAGAGGACGAATGAAGCGCCTGGCGATTGCCCTGATCCCCTGCTTCGCGCTGGCGTCCTGCGGCCAACCTGCGGGCGATGACGCGAGCGGCGTCGGCGGGGTGAGCAGCGGGGAAGCCAGCGCGCTCAATGAAGCCGCCGCCACGCTGGACGCCCGATCGCAGGCCGCGCAGCCTCAAGGCGGGGGCCTCAACCCGGCCGCCGTCACCGCCGCGCGGGCGGACCGCGAGCGGACGCCTGTTCCCGCCGGGCAGGAACCGTCCAACGCCAGCCATTGAGGGCGCAATAGAAAAGGGCCGCCCCGGATGGAGCGGCCCCTTCTGCTTCAACCGGGCTATGCGGTTAGCAGTCGCGGTCGATCGCCCGGCCGGCCAGTGCGCCCACGCCCGCGCCGACGATCGCGCCGGTCGTGCCGTCGCCGCGGCGATAGCCGTAGCGGTCGCGGCCGCCCTTGCCGATTTCATTGCCGAGCAGGCCGCCGGCGATCGCGCCGATGATCGTGCCGCCGGTGCCGTTGTCGCGGCAGCGATAGCCGCCGCGATATCCACCGCGATAATAATTGTTCCGATAATAGCGGTCACCGCGATAGCCGCGATAGCGATCGCCACGGTAGTAACGGTCGCCACGATAGCCGCGATAGCCGCCATCCCCGCGATAATAGTCGCCGCGCTCGTAGCGCTGGGCGGCGGCCGGCGTGGCCGTGACGGCGAGCGAGGACAGGCCCATGGCCAGCACAGCGCCCATATTGATGAGAAATTTCGTCTTCATGTCGATGCTCCTTCAACACGGGCGACGGGACAGTATCGAACGCCAGACCCGTTACCGATGCTGCCCTTATGACCGATTCGCATCGAACCGACCCTGAATGCGCCTGTTATCGGGGGTTCAGCTAAATCGGCGCGCGGACCGGGCTGTGCGCAGCGCGCCTTTCCCTTATGGCTGGGGACAGATGCGCCGAATCCTGACCGTCCTGACCCTGGCCGTGCTGCTGCTGCCCGCGCCGCCGATGAACAAGCCGGCCGCGCGGATCGATCCGGCGCTGCCGGTGTCGATCGTCCGGATCGGCCCCGACAGGCCGACGCCGGTTGGGTCGCTGATGTTGCGCGACGCCTGGACGCTCGACAGCCGCAATCAGGGTTTCGGCGGCATATCGGCGATGCTGATGGGGCCGGACGGGCGCATCCTGGCGCTCGGCGATTCGGGCATATTGATGGGCTTTTCGCTGGGGAAGAGCGACGAGCGGTCGTTCCTGGCGCCGCTGCCGATCAAGCCGGAGGAGCGCGACCTGCCCTGGTGGTGGTGGGATTCGGAATCGATGACGTCGGAGCCGGAAAGCGGCCGGGTGTGGGTCGGGTTCGAGCTGCAACAGCGCATCTGTCGCTATGCGCCCGGCTTCACGCGCGTGGAGGCGTGCCGGGTATGGCCGCAGGTCAAGCGCTGGCCCAAGACCGGATCGATCGAATCGCTCGCGCGACTGCCCGACGGGCGATTTCTGGCGATTGGCGAGATGGGGATGACGGCGGACGGCCGCCATGAGGCGCTGCTGTTCGCCGGCGATCCGGCGGACGAGGCGACCATGGCCCCGCTATCGCTGCGCTATGCGCCGCCGCGCGGCTATCGCCCGACTGATGCGGTGGCGATCGACGCGCGGCACGTACTGGTGCTGAACCGGCGGCTGGCACCGAGCGAGCTGTTCACCGGGACGATCGCGCTGGTCGAACTGCCTGAAACGCCGCGCAACGGCGACCTGCTGGAAGGGAAGCCGTTGGCGCGGCTGGCGCCGCCCCTGCCGTCCGACAATTTCGAGGCGCTGGCGGTGACGCGCGCGGGGAAGGACTGGGCCGTGTGGGTGATGTCCGACGACAATCACGAATCGTTCCAGCGCACGCTGCTGCTGCACTTCACGCTGCCGGGCGCGCTGATTTCCAGGGATTGAGCCGGACACGACAAACCGCGCCGGCCCCAGGGCCAGCGCGGTTCGTCATTCAGGCCGCATCAGCGGGGAAGGTTCAGGCCGCAGCCTTCTGCTTCTTGACCAGCTCGCGCTTCAGGCGCTTGGCCTTGAGCGACAGCTTCTCTTCGCCGGTCTTGAGCAGCCAGTTGTCCAGGCCGCCATTATGCTCCACCGAACGCAGACCATGGGTCGACACGCGCAGCTTCACGGTGCGCTCCAGACCTTCGGAGATCAGCGACACGTTCTGGAGGTTCGGCAGGAACACCCGCTTCGTCTTGTTGTTGGCGTGGGACACATTGTGACCCACCTGGCGGCCCTTGCCGGTCAGCTCGCAGATACGCGACATGAGTTCAAAACCTTTGTCTTCGGATACGTTCGGAAAGCGGCGCACCTAACCGGATTCCCGGTTCGCGTCAACCCGCAGCGCGGCGCGATTGGCGCGCAACCAAATCGCGCGACGACACGTTCTGCATCCGTAACTTATTGCGGAGGAACAGTCATGCGGTTCATCGGAGGATTGCTGCTCATCGCCTTGATCGTCATCGGCGCGGGCATCGCGTTCGGCTTCATCGACCTCAGGCAAACGCAGACCGGCGCGCTGCCGGAGATTGCCGTGAAGGAGGGCAAGCTGCCCAAATATGAGGCCAATGTCGCGACGATCGATGTCGGCACCGAGACCAAGACGGTCGAGGTGCCCAAGGTGGAAGTGAAGAAGCCCTGAGTTTTGGAACTTGCCGGCTCCTGCGCTAGGAACAGGCCATGGCTTCCCCCTTTCCCCTGCCCGCTCCGCTGCGCCGCGCCTTCGATCTGGCGCGCGCGGCGGAGGCGGCGGGGGAAGTGCCGATCGGCGCGGTGGTGACGCTGGACGGGCGGATCATCGGCGAGGGCGAGAATCGCAACCGGCGCGATAACGACCCTACTGCTCATGCGGAGATGGTGGCGATTCGCAGTGCCGCTGCTTCGCTCGGCGACTTCCGCCTCAATCGCTGCGACCTGTGGGTCACGCTGGAGCCCTGCCCGATGTGCGCGGGAGCGATTTCCCATGCGCGAATCGGGCGGCTCTATTATGCCGTCGCCGACATAAAGGGCGGCGCGGTGGAGAGCGGGGCGCGGCTTTTTTCGAGATCCGACTGCCTGCACCGGCCGGAAGTCTATGGCGATCTGGCGGAGGCGGAGGGATCAGCGCTGCTGCGGGACTTTTTCGCCGCCAGGCGCTGAATAGTCGATACGGTAGAGCTGGTAAGGCAGCGCCATGTCGGTTTTGAGCGGCACCGGCTCCAGCCAGGCGGGCAGCTTGCCGCGCGTGAGGTCCGCATAGAAGCCGCGCGGGCTGCGCGAGGCGTAGATCGTGCCCTCCGGGAAGTTCGGGCAGAGCAGCAGATATGTCGCATGATGGCGCGCGGCGATGGCGCGGAACCTGTCGGTCGGCCCGTCAAAGGCGTGGTGGATGTCCAGGATCACCTTGCCGTTGCGGTGATAGGGGCCGGCGAGCACCGCATGATGCGTGGTCGCCAGGATGCGCGGGCCAAGATCGACCAGCGTGAAGATGGTGGCGGGCGGCAACTGGTCCAGCACCTCCAGCGCCGGCAAGGTGCGGCAACGGCCGTTTGCCTTCTTGATGGCGGCGCTGCGGGCGATGGCGGACGGACGCCAGGGTTTTGGTGTTGTGCCGGTCGCCTGCTGCCACTGCTTGACCACCCAGGGATAGGCCGCCCCGGCCGAGGCGGTGACGCCCGCGAGCGCGATCAGGATGACCGCCACTACCCGCGCAGAGCCTCGTCCATTGAGGACGAGACGCACCAGCATGGTCGCAGCCCAGGCGGCGGGCGGGATCGCCAGCAGCTGCGCGGCGGGCGCGGCGCGGATCTGCCAGAACATGAGGCCGGTCGACAGCAGCAGCATGATGCCGACACTGCCGAACGCCCAGAGCGCATCCGGCTCCCGCCGCTTTGCCCAGAAGCCCCAGAGCAGGCCCAGCAGCGCGGCGGCCGGCAGCGCCAGCAGCGGCACGACGACGCCCTGCCCCTGCGCGGTGATGGGCTTGGCCTCCCGGATGTTGGCGAGCCAGAGGCGCTGGAGTTCGGGGTCGATCTGGTACGCGCCGGTCAGGCATTGTGGCCAGTTGAGCCAGGCGAAGGCCGCGACGGCGAGGCCCATCGCGCCGCCGACCAGCAGCCGCAGCCACCAGCGGCGCAGCGGCAGCAGGCAGAGCAGCGCCATGCCCGCGCTCGCCGCCGCGAAGATGGCGAGCCAGATCGGCGAGAGCGCGTCGCAGACATAATGCCGGTTGGCGTTGCTGGCGAAACCTGCATAGAGCAGCGACATGCCGCCGCCCAGCGCCAGCGCATAGGGCAGCATCCGCTGTCGCGCGCCGTCGCGAAACACCCAGCGCAGCGCGACGATCGCGCCGGCCGCCGCCAGATAGACGATCATCTCCATGCCGATGGCGATCGACAGCGCCGTCGCCAGTCCCGCCACTGCGCCGCCACGCCGCCGGTTGGTGTCGATCAGCCCGGCCATCGTCGTCAGCAGTAGCGCGAGCTGCCAGCCATGATGATCGATGCGCATCGGCGCATACATGTTGAAGCCCCAGGGCGCGGCCAACGGCGCCAGCGCGGCCAATATCCACCCGTTTGCGCCGGCCAGCCGCCGGCCGATGAAGCCGAGGCTGAGCATCAGCAGCAACAGCGGGATCAGCGGCGCAATGCCGCAGGCGAGACGATCGGCCTGGCCCTGATCGACGAAGGCACCGAAGAACAGCATCAGCGCCGCGATCGGCAGGTCGACCAGCCGCGACCAGTGGATATTGCCGCCGACCGGCGGATCGAAGCGGTGCTGGGACAGGTCGAACCAGCTTTGCCCGGCCAGCCAGTCCTTCACCTGCACATAGCGGATATTGTCGTCGGTATCGCCCAGCACCAGCCAGTGGATCGCGGCCCAGCGCATCGAGACCATGGAGACGGCGATGACGACCCACAGCAGGAAGGTCAGCCATTTCCAGTTGCGCTCCGCCCAGATGGACAGGCTGGTAAACAGGGCGCGCGCCCTGGCGGCATGCCGGCTTTGCAAGAACATGGCCGTGGATTAGAGCGTGCGCGTCAAAGCGCAACGGGGGCGAGATGAAAATCCTGGATCGGCTGACGCCCGAGCGACGGGCGCTGTTCTGGCAGATCGTGCGCTATGGGCTGACCGGGCTGTTCGTGACCGCGTGTCAGGCCGCGATCTACTGGGTGCTGGCGGCGCGTTTCGGCCTGCATCCGCAATATGCCAATGCGGCCGGTTATCTGTGCGCGGTGTGCATCGGCTATGTGGTCCACAACGCCTTCACCTTTCGCGGGCAGGCGGGCGAAGGCGGCCATGCGGCGCGGGGCGTGCGCTTTGTGGCGGTGTCGCTGGTCAGCTATGCGCTGAATGCGCTGTGGGTGCAGATCTGCGTGATCTGGATGCGCTGGCCGGAATGGTCGCCAATCCCGGCGATGATCTTCGTGACGCCGGCTATCGTGTTCGTGCTGAACAAGAAATGGGTGTTTCGGTAAGGGGCGACGCTCATAGCTGAACGCTCTGGAAGGTTAACGCGCGTCGTCATTGCGAGCGTAGCGAAGCAATCCACTGTCCCGCCGTGGATTGCTTCGCTGCGCTCGCAATGGCGGGCTACACTGAAACCATACGACGCTGCTGAGTATCGACCGTGCTAGATCGGCGCTACTTCGGTGTCACTTTTACGGACGCACGCCGCGCGGCGAATTCGGCCTCCACCACATCATTGCCGCGCCCCTGCCCCAGCGCCACAGAAAGACGGGCAGCGGCGACCTTCCGGGCCAGAAAGTCGGCATGCTCGCGCGCGTGCCGCTCGGAGCCGATGAAATTGCGCATCTCTGTTTCCTCCTTCACACCGCCATCGCCAGCGCCGGCTCCTCTCGCAGGCGGCCGATGTCGCGGGCGGGCGGGGCGCCGAACAGGCGGCTATATTCGCGGCTGAACTGCGACGGACTGTCATAGCCGACGCGGAAGCCTGCCTGCGCCGCGTCCACCCGTTCGCCCAGCATCAGGCGGCGGGCTTCCTGGAGGCGCAACTGCTTCTGATATTGCAGCGGGGTCATCGCCGTGACCTTGCGGAAATGATCGTGGAAGCTGGACGTGCTCATGCCCGACAGGTCGGCCAGCGACGGGCCGGAAAAGGGTTCGTGATAATGCGCCTTGAGCCAGCGGATCGCGCGCGCGATCTGGCCCATGCGGCTGTCGGCGAGTGCCGCGGCGCGCAGCATGCCGCCGGCCGGTCCCATCATCAGCCGGGTGAGCAATTCGCGCTCGACCAGCGGCCCCAGCGCAGAGGCTTGCCCCGGCTGACCGATCAGCGCGGTCAGGCGATTCGCGGCGTCCAGCACATCGTCGGAGAGCGGATGCAGCGACAGTCCCCGCCCCTCGTCCAGCGCGCCGGGCAGGGCCAGCGCGATTTCCGAGAGCAGCAGCGGATCGAGATAGAGGCAGAAGCAGAGATAGGGCGCGTCCACGCTCGCCTGCGTCACCATGCCGGTGATCGGCAGATCGAGCGGCGCGACCAGGCACTGGCCGGGGCCGTAATCGACGACCTGCTCGCCGGCGATCACCCGCTTGGCGCCCTGCGCGATGATGCACATCGACGCGCGCTGCACCATGTGGACCGGCTGCCCGCCGCCCGACCAGCGCACCAGTGCGACATTGGGCAGCACGGTGTCGAACATGCCGTCACCGGGAATGAATCGTGCAATCTGCTCGGCCAGAGCCTCACTCGACATGGCGAAAATCTCCGTAAATCCGGTGATTTTTTCTAGCAGTGGTACAGGGGCATATCCAGCGCCCGAATGCAGGATCGGAAAATCGTGCAAGGATCGCGGACCTTCCGTCTACCGGCTCGCGGGCCACGCGGCCCATATCCCGGTCATCGGACGCCCCACCTCATCGAGGCGGTCCGCAAGACAAGGAGAAGCGACATGGACATCAGCGGAAAAGTCATCGCCATTACCGGCGCGAGCAGCGGCATCGGCGAAGGGGCGGCGCGCCTGCTGGGCACACGCGGCGCGCATGTGATGCTGGGCGCGCGGCGCACGGATCGGCTGGAGAAGATCGCCGCAGAGATCATCGCGGCGGGCGGCACGGCCGCGTTTCAGGCGCTCGACGTGACCGATCGCGCCGATTTCGAGGCGTTCGTGGCGGCGACGGTCGAGCGCTTCGGGCGGATCGACGTGCTGGTCAACAATGCCGGCCTGATGCCGCTGTCGCGCTTCGACAGCCTGAAGGTCGACGAATGGGACCGGATGGTCGACGTGAACATCAAGGGCGTGCTCTACGGCATCGCCGCCGCCCTGCCGCGCATGAAGGCGCAGGGGTCGGGCCAGTTCGTCAACATCTCGTCGATCGGCGGGCATCAGGTCTGGGCGACCTGCGGCGTCTACAGCGGCACCAAGTTCGCGGTGCGCGCGATTTCCGAAGGGCTGCGGCTGGAGCATGACGACATCCGCGTGACGGTGATCAGCCCCGGCGTGGTGGAGTCGGAACTGGCGAGCACCATCACGGAAGCCGGCGCGGCTGCAGCGATGGTCGATTTCCGCGCGACGGCGCTGACCCCGGACGCGATCGCCCGCGCCATTGCCTATGCGGTGGAGCAGCCGGCGGATGTGGATGTGAATGAGTTGATCGTGCGGCCGGTGAAGGCGATGGTTTGAGGGTGAACTTAAAGCCCCTCCCTTTCAAGGAAGGGGTTGGGATGGGTGCGAGCGAAGCGAGCGTGCGCTACGCCTGCAAGGTCGCGCTACCCCACCCCGCTGCGACTAAAACTCGCTGCGCTCGTTAAGTCTCGCTGCCCAGTGTCGGGTGAACAGTCCCCCGGACTGTTCAGGTCATGCCGGGGGCATGACCGACCCGATACTCCTGAAGGGGAGGGGAAAACCAAGGTCAATGCACGAAGCGGGCGACCACGTCACGGTAGGACCGGCTGACCTTCACCTGCGCGCCGCTTTCCAGCACGAGAAAGCATTCGCCGTTGGTGTGGGGCTTCACCTGCCGCACCTGGGAGAGGTTCACGATCGTCGAGCGGTGGACGCGCTGGAAGTTGCGCGGGTCGAGCCGCTTTTCCAGATCCTTCATGGTCTCGCGCAGGATCAGCGAATTGTCGGCGGTGTAGATGCACATGTAATCGCCGGCCGCGTCGATCCGCTCGATCGAATCGACATCGACGCGGAAAATCTGGCCGCGATCCTTGATGTTGATGAGCTTTTCGAAGCGGTTGGACGCAGGCTGGTCATCGTCGGCGGTGGCGAACTCGGTCATTGCGTCGGGCGCGACCTCCGCCAGCATGCCGCGCAGCTTCTCCGCCTCCTGAACCTGCTTCTTTTCCGACAGGCGCAGCCGCACGCGGTCGAGCGCGTCGGCCAGACGTCCTTCGTCGACCGGCTTCATCAGATAATCGACCGCCTGCGCCTCGAACGCGCGGATCGCGTGATCGGTATAGGCAGTGACGAAAATGAACAAAGGCGGCTCCACCTCCATCATGCCCTGCACCACGGAAAATCCGTCGAAGCCGGGCATCTGGATGTCGAGGAAAACGAGGTCGGGCTTGTGGGTCTTGATCGCGCGTATCGCTTCCCGCCCGTTGGAGCAGGTTTCGACGATTTCGACATCCTCATGGGGTTCAAGGCGCAACATAAGCCCTTGAGTAGCCAGGCTTTCATCGTCCACGAGGATCGTTCTGATGGTCATGCGGCGACTTTCGTTGGTTCATCCAGATTAAGCGGCATTTCGATAGTCACTGAAAATCCGCCCACGGTCGAACGCGTTTCCATGCGTTGTCGTTCCCCGAAGGCCTGAATCAGTCGGTCCCGAATATTGGCCAGCCCGACGCCGGTGCCTACCCCCCCATGGCCCGGCATTCCCCCCGTTGGTCGCGCCGAAGCCTCGTTCAGGCCCGGCCCGGTGTCCGACACGGTGATTCGCACGCTGTCGCCCGCCGGCTGCGCGGTCACCGCGATCTCCGCACCCTCCTCCTTGGGCGTCACCGCATATTTGATGGCGTTTTCGACCAGCGGCTGGAGCAGCAGCGAAGGCAGCCGCGCCTGCGACACCGCCGGGTCGATGTTGAACACCGGGCGCAGCCGGTCCTCGAACCGCATCTTCTCGATATCGAGATAGAGTTTAAGCGTCTCGATCTCCTGCTCGATCGTGACCTGCGCGGTCGGCTCGTTGATCAGGGTGTAGCGCAGGAAGGAAGACAGGCGAGAGAGCATCTGGTTCGCGCGGTCGGTCTGCTTGAGCAGCACCAGCGTCGAGATGGAATTGAGCGTATTGAACAGGAAATGCGGGTTGAGCTGATAGCGCAGCATCGCCAGCTGCGCGTTCGCCGCCTGATTCTCCAGCCGCAGCAGCTGATCCGCCTGCTCCTCCACCGTCAGGTAGAAGTTGATCGCATAATAGAGCGCGGACCATGCGCCGATCAGCGTCATCGACAGGTAGAAAGCGCCCAGGAACAGTTGCAGCCCCGCTGTCTCGCTGCCCCGGTTCTGGGTCGAGAAGACCCAGCTGTCGATGAACGCGACAAGGCCCGCCGCGATCACCACCGACAGGATGGAAAGACCCCAGGTGACGATCGGCTTCTGCTTGAGGAGAACGCGGAAGATCACCGCGATCAGCAGCGTCACCGAATAGCCGGTAACGGTGGAGATCATCACCGGGATCAGGCTGGAAAGCGGCTGGCCATTAGCGATGGTGGAGGAACCGCGCAGCAGGAAAGCGCCGGCCCATCCCACCGATTGCAGGTTCCAGAAGGCCCGGTTCTTGTCGGCGAAAAAGGGCTGGGGCTGTAAACGAGGCGCGGACATCGGACCGAAACTAGGCGATTTCTCGCCCGAGGTGAAGCCATGCTTCAGGCGACGGCCGCCTCTTCCTCGACGACGGGGGTCATCATGTCGGGGCAGAGCCATTCCAGATCGTCGAGCGCCAGTTCGCGGCCGTCATGCGACTGGATCGCGATGGTGCGGATCGGCCTGTGGTCGCGCCGGTCCGCCAGTATCTGGCAGGAAGGCGGCGCGCAGCCCCATTTCTCGCCCCACTGGCGCAGCGCGACCATGACGGTCGACAGCTCCTCGCCCTTGGCGGACAGGCGATATTCGACCTTGCGTCGATCGCAGGTCATCGGCTGGCGGATCATGATGCCATGTTCGACCATGCGGCCAAGCCGATTGGCCAGGATGTTGCGGGCGATGCCGAGCGAGGACTGGAACTCCTCGAAATGGCGGATGCCCGACATTGCGCCGCGCAGGATCAGGAACGACCAGCGTTCCCCCATCATTTCCAGAGCCGTCGGCAGTGCGCACTGCTCCAGGTCATGCGCCAGAGTATGTTTCATGGGTCTCATAGATAGCTCAAAGCCATCGCCGTTGCAAAATTGCGGCTTTCGCCATCGAACATGGGATTTTTTTGTTGCGCCGCAAGCCCGTTCCCCCACATTCGTCCAGACGATGTTGCGTCAATATGAACTTGTCGAACGGGTGAAGCGCTACGATCCGCAGGCGGACGAAGCGATGATCAACCGCGCCTATGTGTTTTCGGTCCAGAAGCACGGATCCCAGAAGCGCGCCAGCGGCGATCCCTATTTCAGCCATCCGATCGAAGTGGCGGGAATCCTGACCGATTTCCACCTGGACGACCAGACAATCGTCACCGCGCTGCTGCACGACACGATCGAGGACACGCTGGTCACCCATGAGGAGATCAGCGCCGCCTTCGGCCACGATGTCGCGCGCATGGTGGACGGCGTCACCAAGCTGTCGAAGATCGAGGCCATGTCCGAAAACGAGCGGGCGGCGGAGAATCTCCGAAAATTCCTGCTCGCCATGTCGGACGACATCCGCGTGCTGCTGGTGAAGCTCGCCGACCGGCTGCACAATATGCGCACGCTGCACTTCATCAAGAATCCCGACAAGCGCCGCCGAATCGCGAAGGAGACGATGGATATCTACGCTCCGCTCGCGGAGCGGATCGGCATGTATGATTTCATGCGCGAAATGCAGCTGCTCTCCTTCCGGGAGATCGAGCCGGAAGCCTATGACAGCATCACCCGGCGGCTGGAGCAGCTGAAGGAGGGCGGCCATGACAAGGTTGACCGGATCGGCGCGGAGCTGCAACTGCTGCTGGGCGGACAGGGCCTGTCGGTCACCGTCTCGGGCCGCGAGAAGCATCCCTATTCCATCTGGAAGAAGATGCAGGAACGCCACATCAGCTTCGAGCAGCTGACCGATGTCATGGCGTTCCGCGTCATTACCGACAGCGCCGACGACTGCTATCGCGCGCTCGGCATCATCCACCGCACGTTCAAGATGGTGCCGGGGCGGTTCAAGGATTATATCTCGACGCCCAAGCTTAACGGCTATCAGTCGCTGCACACTACCGTCATCCATCAGGAAAACGCGCGGATCGAAGTGCAGATTCGCAGCCGCGACATGCATCATGACGCCGAACTGGGTCTCGCGGCGCACTGGGCCTATAAGCAGAAGGGCGATTCGTCGGACCGGCAGACCGCCTGGCTGCGCGACCTGGTCGAAATTCTGGAGCAGAGCCAGGACGCCGACGAGCTGCTCGAACATACCCGCATGGCGATGTATCAGGACCGCATCTTCGCCTTCTCCCCCAAGGGCGAGCTGCACCAGCTGCCCAAGGGCGCGACGCCGGTGGACTTCGCCTATGCGGTCCACACCTCGCTCGGCAACCAGACCATCGGCGCAAAGGTGAACGGCCGCGTCGTGCCGCTGCGCACGGCGCTGGAGAATGGCGACCAGGTCGAAATCCTCAAGAGCCAGGGGCAGGAGCCGCAGCCCGGCTGGCTGACCTTCGCCGTAACCGGCAAGGCGCGCGCCGCCATCCGTCGCTTCATCCGCCAGAAGCAGCGCGGCGAGGAGATCAAGCTGGGCGAGAAGCTGTACGAGGAGATCGTCAGCCGCTTTTCCCCCGAACTGGCGAGCGAACTGGGCGACAAGGCGCTGAAGGCCGCGCTGCAACGGCTGAAGCTGGAGGATCGCGCGGCGCTGATGATCGCCATCGCGACGCACCGGCTGCGCGACTGGGAAGTGATGGAAGCGCTGATCCCCGGCTCCACCCGGCATGAGGAGATCCCCGAAGCCCTGCCGCAGCAGCATGAGCCGATATCGATCGTCGGCCTGACGCCGGGCATCGCCTATCGGCTGGGCGACTGCTGCCATCCGGTGCCCGGCGATCGCATCGTCGGCATCCGCCGCACCGGCGAGCCGATCGACGTCCACACCATAGACTGCCGGTCGCTGGAGGCGGGGCAGGACGATGACTGGGTCGATCTGGCCTGGGACGCCAAGTCGAAGGGCGGCACCGCGCGCCTCTCCGTCATCGTCAAGAACCAGCCGGGCGCACTGGCCGCCGTCACCAATGTGTTCGGCGCGACCAAGGCGAACATTCTGAACCTGCAACTGGTGAACCGCGAAGGCCCGTTCCACACCGACGTCATCGACCTGGAGGTCGCCGACGCGCAGCATCTCAACCGCATATTGTCGGCGCTGCGCGCGCTCGACACGGTGGTGCAGGCGGATCGGGTTTAGGCGGCTGCTTCGATCCGCATCTGCAAGCCCAGCGCGGGCAGCAATTTCAGCATGGTGCTCAAAGTGGGATTACCGTCCGGCCCAAGCGCGCGATACAGTTGCTGCCGCTTCATCCCGGTTTCCTTCGCCAGTTCCGTCATCCCATGCGCTCGCGCCACGATGCCGATGGCCTGCGCAATGACATGCGCATCCCCCGTCGCCAGCGCGTCGGCCAGCAACTCGGCCTGATCGTCCGCCTCGGTCAGATATTCGGCGGCATCGAAGTGCGTCAGTTCGATCGTCATGCGACTGCCCTCCATGGCTTGCTCGTAGGTTGGCGGCTCATTCGATCTGATCCGCCAACTCTTTTGCTTTCGCGATATCGCGCCGCTGGCTCGACTTGTCGCCGCCCGCCAGCAGAATAATCCAATCTTCGCCGCGCTTGAGAAAGTAGAGGCGATAACCCGGCCCATAATCGATCCGCGCCTCAAAAACGCCGCCGCCTACCGATTTGGTGTCACCCATCAGGCCGAGTTCAAAACGGGCGATCCTGGCGGACACTTTCGATTGCACCTTGCGGTCCCGTAAGCCCTCAAACCATATCGCAAAGCTTCGGGTTTGCCGGGTCCGCATATCGACAACATATATATGACATGCAATATGTCAACATATAAGTGACAGATGGCATCGCCGCCATTCGCTTGATCCAACTTTCCCCTTCCCTTCGCCCCCCAATCCGTGTAACGGCCCGCCACCGGAGTCAGGCAGCAATGCGCGGCTCCAGCCGTCCGAGACAGTTGGTGAAGGGAATCTGCCCTTCTTAATGTCCAGCTTAGACGGGGAAAAGTTTCCGCCGGACGGGTTTTGCCCGACATCCGGCTTTGCCCTGTTCCCTTGAAACGGACACGGCATGCCTTCTCCCCATCGGACTTATGCCCCGTGCGGCGACGCGCGGGTTTTAGCCGTCCGTTCGGGTCCGCCCGTTCGGACATGAAGTGGAGAATGGCATGGATCGTAATCAGAAAGCTGATGTCGTTTCCGCGCTGAATGCTCATCTGGCAGAGGTCGGTGTGGTCGTCGTGACCCGCAACCTTGGCATGACGGTCGCCCAGTCGACCCAATTGCGCCAGAAGATGCGGGAAGCCGGCGCGACCTACAAGGTTACGAAGAACCGCCTCGCCAGGATCGCGCTGGAAGGCACGAGCTACACGGGACTCAGCGACCTGCTGACCGGCCCGGTTGGCCTCGCCTCCTCGGCCGATCCGGTCGCCGCCGCCAAGGTGGTGATCGATTTCGCCAAGACGGTCGACAAGATCGAGATCGTCGGCGGCGCGATGGGCGAAGTGCTGCTCGATGCAAACGGCGTCAAGGCGCTGGCATCGATGCCGTCGCTGGATGAACTGCGTGCGAAGATCGTCGGCCTTATCGTGGCCCCGGCGACCAAGCTCGCAACCGTCACCCAGGCGCCGGCTGCGCAGCTCGCGCGGGTCTTCAACGCCTATGCGGAGAAGGAAGCGGCCTAAAGCCGCAGCCTTTTCATCAACGTTCGTTTTCAACTCTAGTTTAAGGGGCCTTTCAACGCCCCGCCCAGAAGGGAACAGGTAAATAAATATGGCAGACATTAACGCACTGGTCGATCAGCTGTCGGCCCTGACCGTCCTCGAAGCCGCCGAGCTGTCGAAGGCTCTGGAAGAGAAGTGGGGCGTTTCGGCCGCCGCTGCCGTCGCCGTCGCCGGCCCGGCCGCTGGTGGTGGCGCCGCTGCTCCGGCTGCTGAAGAGCAGACCGAGTTCGACGTGATCCTGACCGGCGACGGTGGCAAGAAGATCAACGTCATCAAGGAAGTCCGCGCCATCACCGGCCTGGGCCTGACCGAAGCCAAGACCCTGGTGGAGTCCGCTCCCAAGGCCGTCAAGGAAGGCGTCAGCAAGGACGAGGCCGAGAAGGTCAAGAAGCAGCTTGAAGAAGCCGGCGCGACCGTCGAACTCAAGTAATCGCTTCTGTTCCGGCGTCATGCCGGAGCGAAACAGGAAGGGCGGCGTCGCAAGACGCCGCCTTTTTTGTTGCGAGAAGACCCGCACCGATCGGCATGGGCGAGGTCGATGATAGCGTCGAAATTATAGGAAGTTTACCCATTTATATTGACATGACGCTATAAATACCCCTAATTCCCTCAATATGGATCCTGTCAGAAATCCCTTCGTCCCTGGCGCCGGATCCCAGCCGCCGGAACTGGCCGGACGCGATGACATCGTGAACGGCGCCGACACCGCGTTGCAGCGTGTCCTGATCGGCAGAGCGGCGCAATCGCAGATGCTGCTGGGATTGCGCGGCGTCGGAAAGACGGTGCTCCTCAACAAGATCGAACAGATCGCCGATGGCCATGGCTATATAACGTCGTTCATCGAGGCGCCCGAGGATCGAAAGCTCGTCGACCTGCTATACCCCAAGGTGCATCAGGCGCTCCGCAAGCTGTCGCTCAGTGAAACCGCAAAAGTGGCCACCCACGCCGCCCTGCGCGCGCTGCGCGGGTTCGCAAGCGCGTTCAAGATCGCGATGGGCGATTTTGAAGTGTCGGTCGATCCCGATCCGGGCGTGGCGGACAGCGGCAACCTCGAATATGACCTGACGGAGCTTTTTCTGAAAGTCGGCGCGGCTGCGAAGGCGGCTGGAAAAGGTTGGGCGCTGTTTATCGATGAGGTCCAGTATCTCTCGCCAGAAGAACTGGGCGCGTTGATCGTCGCAATCCATCGCATCAATCAGAAGGCTTTGCCTGTTCTCATGTTTGGCGCCGGCCTTCCCGCGATCGCCGGCCCTTCCGGGGACGCCAAATCCTATGCGGAGCGATTGTTCACCTTCCCCAAAGTCGACGCCCTGGTTGCCGACGACGCGGCCGATGCGATCCGGCAGCCGATCGAGGAAGAAGGGGAAAGCATCGAGGACGACCTGCTTGGCCAGATCGTCACGCTGACGAAGGGCTATCCCTATTTCCTGCAGGAATGGGGATATCAGCTATGGAATGCGTCACCGCATTCCCCGATCTCGATCGATTGCATGGCCAAGGCCGAACGGGAAGCCCTGCGCCGGCTGGACGAGGGCTTCTTCAAGGTGCGGATGGACCGCCTGACGCCCAAGGAACGGGAATATGTGATCGCCATGGCGCGCCTTGGCGCGGGGCCATATCGTTCATCGGACGTCGCCGACGTGCTGGGCGAGAAGGTCACGACGCTGGGTCCCAGACGTGCGCAGATCATCAACAAGGGCATGATATACAGCCCTGCGCATGGCGACATCGCCTTCACGGTTCCGATGTTCGAGGAATATCTCAAACGTCACTGGATTGCCGATTGATCGTTGAATCCAGCGAAACGGCCTCCCCTCAAAAATCCAGTTCCGCCCGCCAGCTGACCACGTTCACGCTGTAATCCGGCCGATTGTCACCCGGCAACGCGGCGTCCTTCAGCGCCAGATAGGCGTAATTCATGTTGAAGCGCAGATTTTCGATCGGCGTCCACACCAATGCGGCGATCCAGCCATTCTGCTTGCCGCCGATGATGCGACCGTCATTGAGATCGAGATAATCGTAGCGGATCGTGCCCTGGAGCGCGCCCAAGCCGCCGCCGCCGACCGGCCGATCGGGCTTCACGACGCCGAATATGCCGTTCTTGTACCCCCGGCTTTCCCCGGTGAAGACGTAACCGACCTCGCCATAGCCGCCGAAGAAGGTGGGATCATCGGTCATCGGCCGCCTGGCTTTCAGCCAGTGCGCCTCCCCCGCCCACCACAGCGGGCCATGCTCGCCTGCCAGCTCCAGCCCATAATGCTGCTCGCCGGTGACAGCGAACTGCGGCGTTTCCAGATAGCGGGTGTTGACGCTGTGCAGATAGGGGCGCTGGCGGTAGCGCTGCGGCTCGTTCGAAAGGCGCTGCATGTCGCGCCAGTGGCCCGACAGGCCGAAATGAAATTGCGTGCTCCCCCATTTCGGGGCCAGCACGATCCGGCCGTCAAAACCATAGCTGTTGTTCTGGTCGCCCTCATTGTCGTTGGTCAGCGAATCCGCGCTGTCGGAAAAGGCCCCCGCCTGCGCCAGCAGCACGCCGCCGCGATACTGGACCGACAGGCCCAGCCGCCGCTCGAACCCGAAGGCGTCGGTAAAGGCAGCGCGCTCCATCACCGACCCGCCGGTGTCGCTGATGAGTTCGTCCAGCGACTGGAAAGCGTTGTGATTGCCCAATGTCACCAACCACTTGCCGCGCTCCCAGGTGATGAAGGTATCGACCAGATCGACGCTGTTATCCGACAGTTCGGTCTCCAGCTTGTAGCCGAAGCCCGCGCCTAACTGCCCCTCCGCGCCCAGCCGCAGCCGGCGTAGTTCGTTGGAATAGCCCTTTGCGCGGTCCGTGATGGCGTCGGGCGGCATCACCAGACCGGCGTCATACTGGATGCGGCCCTTCACCTTGAAGCTGGCGGAGCCTTTGGTGAGGATAGGGCTGCCTTTCCAGCCGATCACGGTGTCCTTGTCGGGCGCAGCGGTGGCGACGACCGCAGGTGGGGCCTTGGCGGCCGGCACACCCGTTCCGATCCGCGCTTCCAGCGCCTCTACCTGGGCCTTCAGCGCTGCGATCTGGGCGCGCAGTTCCGCCGCTTCCGCCGCGTCGATCGCCTGCGCGCAGGCGGGTGAAGCCGCAAACAACGCCAGTCCCAGCGCCGTCGCGCTGCTCATTCCCAACAGAGGCCCCATCTGCATCCCCGCCATGATCGCCGGGGCAATTATTCCAATTTATTACAAATGCGAGACATAAAAATGATTATTTTATGACAGCCCGGATTCTAGGCAGATGGCCGCCATGGCTTGCGCTAAATCGCTCCCGGACTAGGATGATGGCACGGCCATGACCGCCATCCGTTGGGATAAGATGCTCCCGCTTCGATCCGTGCATATCACCGCGCGCCTTGCGCCCCTGCTGCTCGCTCTCGCCTTGCCCGCTTGCAGCGAAGAAGGCAGCGGCCCCGTGGTCGTCAGCGTCGTGGGCCAGCGCGAGGAGTTTGCGCGCCCGCTCCAGAACCTGCCCGCGCCGGGGGCCAAGCTGTATCTGGAGTCGACGGCGCAGGGGCTGGTCGCGTTCGATGCGGCGGGCGACATTCTGCCTGCCCTCGCCCAGCGCTGGATCGTCGAGGATGAGGGCCGCAGCTACATCTTCCGCCTGCGCCGGGCGAGCTGGGCCAATGGCAGCCGGGTAACCGCGTCGGACGTCGCGCGCATGCTCGACATGCGGATCGAGGCGCAGCGCCGGCTCGATCCCGATGGCCCGTTCAACGCAGTCGATACGGTCAAGGCGATGACCGGCGAAGTGATCGAAATCCGGCTGCTCGTCGCCCGGCCGCAGATCCTGCAACTGCTCGCCCAGCCGCAGATGGCTGTCCTGTCGCGCGACGGCGGCACGGGTCCCTATCGCGCCGAGCGCCGTCCGGGCGCGCTGTTCCTGACCCCGGTCGATCCACAGCCGATCCCGGATGGCGAGGATGAAGCGCCGCCTACGCCCAGCTGGCAGATGCGTGTGCTGCGTGCCGAACGCAGCGCGCTCGCCATCGTGCGGTTCAAGGCGGAGGGCGCGGCGCTGGTGCTGGGCGGCCGCTTTTCCGACCTGCCGCTGCTGACCGCCGCCGGGATTGACCGCGACCGGGTGCGTGTCGATCCGGTGCAGGGGCTGCTGGGGCTGGGCGTGGAGGGCGACAGCGCGTTGCTCGCCGATCCGGCCGTGCGGGAGGCGATCAGCATGGCGATCGACCGCAGCCAGTTGCAGCAACTGTTCCCGCTGGCGGGGTGGACGACGACCGACCAGTTGCTGCCGATCCAGCTCGACCTCGCCGCGCCGCCGATCCGCACGCCCTGGGCCGACCTGCCGCTCGACCAGCGCCGGACCGAGGCCCGCAGCCGCATCACCCGCTGGCAGGCCGCGCACGATCCGGCGGAGCCGGTCCGTATCGCTTTGCCCTCCGGCCCCGGCGCTACCCTGCTGTTCGGCATGCTCCGCCGCGATCTCGGCGCAATCGGCCTGGCGGCGGAACGGGTGGACATAGCGGAGAAGAAGGCGGACCTGCGCCTGATCGACGAAGTCGCCGCCTATGACAGCGCGCTCTGGTATCTCGGCCGCATCGGCTGCGCGCGCGGCTTCCTGTGCAGCGACGCCGCCGAAGCCCTGCTGCGCGAAGGGCGGCTGGACGAGGCGGTGGCGCAGGCGCAGGCGCATGCCGGCTATATCCCGCTCGGCGCGCCGATCCGCTGGTCGCTGGTGTCGCAGCGACTGACCGGCTTCACCCCCTCGCCGCGCGCCCGGCACCCATTGAATCACCTGTTCCGCAGCACCAACTAGAGGGCCTGGAGGACCCGACATGGCCGTTTCGCAGGATCAGTTCGACCGCATCGTTCGCGACATGCCCGGCTTCGGCCGTGACGCCGCGTCCGTGCGCCGCCGGATCGAGGCGATGGAGGCGGTGCTGGAGGGGCTGTTCGTCATTCCAGGCACCAATCGCCGCGTGGGCCTCGACAGCCTGGTCGGCCTGATCCCGGTGGTGGGCGATCTCGCGACGGCCGCGATGGGCGCGTGGATCGTGTGGGAAGCGCGCAATCTGGGCATGTCGAAATGGCAGATCACGCGCATGGCCGCCAATGTCGGCGTCGACACGCTGCTGGGCGCAGTGCCGTTCGCGGGCGATGTGTTCGACTTTCTCTACAAGTCGAACACGAAGAATCTGCGGATCATCCGCCGCCATCTGGATCGTCACCATCCCTCCACGGTGACGATCGACGCCTGATTATTTCTTGTCGCTGCTGTTGGTGAGCGGCTGCACATTGGGGTCGAGGTCCAGCACCAGTCCGGGCTTGCGCCGGGGCTGCGTGACGGGTTTTGGCGCGGGCCGCTTCGCCGCCGCCTGAATCGGCATATCGGGTCCCGGCTCGATCCGCAGCGTGGCGCTATCCGGCGCGCCGCCCTGATGCGCAGGGCAGCGGGTAAACTCCATCTGCCGGTCCATGCACAGCCACAGTTCGTCCAGCCACTGACTGCGGGTTGTGCGCACCCGCACCATGTCAGGTTTCAGCGCCTTGTTGACCTTCACGAAGGCGGCCACGAAATCGCCGACCGTCAGGTCCTGCTGCGCCGCCAGCTTTCTCATGTCGGGATAGCGGATCGACTGGTAGAACGCGCGCGACAGGTCGAAATAGAGGTCCGGCTTGCTGGCCATGCAGGTGCCATGCTTGGCCCATTCATGCTGGAGCAGTTGGACGGACGGGGTCGTGCAGAGGTTCTTGGCGACCACTGCACGCGGCAACAGATCGGCGGGCTTGCAATATTGCGGCCATTCCTTGCCCACGCCGTCGGGCCACAGGCCGTGCAGAGTGAAGCCGAATTGCCCGCTCTTGCCGCTGCACTGAAACGCATCCTTGCCGCTGAACGCGCTGTAGATCATCGAGCAATGCTGCGGCGACCAGGTCAGCGCCAGCGTGTAGGAACCGATCGGCAGCGCACGGCGGGGTTCTTTCTTCGTCGGCCCCTCGAACTGCGGGCGCGGCGTCTGGCCCGGCACGCTGCACGATAGCGCCTGCGCCAGCGCCGGCACGGGCGACAGCATCAGGACCAGCGCGCTCAGCAGCCTAAGCATGCGCGAAATCCAGCCCGACATCCGCCGCCGGAGCCGACTGGGTCAGGCGGCCGACGCTGATATAGGTGACGCCCGTCTCCGCAATCGCGCGGATCGTGTCGAGCCGCACCCCACCCGACGCCTCGGTCGGCACGCGGCCGCCGACCAGCGTCACCGCGCCACGCAGCACCTCCGGCGACATATTGTCGAGCAGCAGATGCGTCGCGCCCGCCGCCAGCGCCGGTTCGATCTGGTCGACCCGATCGACCTCCACGATGATCCGCTCGATCCCCGCCGCGACCGCGCGGCCGACCGCCGCCTCGACCGATCCGGCGACCGCGACATGATTGTCCTTGATCATCGCTGCGTCCCACAGGCCCATGCGGTGATTGGTCGCCCCGCCCATGCGCGTCGCATATTTTTCCAGCACGCGCAGGCCGGGGATGGTCTTGCGGGTGTCGAGCAGCGTCGCGCCGGTGCCGGCGATAGCGTCCACATATTGCCGCGTCATCGTGGCGATGCCGGTCAGATGCTGCACGGTGTTGAGCGCAGACCGCTCCGCCGTCAGCATCGCGCGGCCCTGTCCTTTGAGGCGCATGATGTCGGCGCCAGCCGCCACCCGGTCGCCGTCTTGCGCCAGCAGTTCGATCTCCACATCAGGGTCCAGTGCGCGGAAGAAAGCGGCTGCGATCTCCAGTCCCGCCAGCATCACTGCGTCCCGGCTGTCCATCACACCGTCGAACCGCGCATCGGCGGGGATCACCGCCTCACTGGTGACGTCGCGGCCGTCAGGGCCAAGGTCTTCCGCCAGGGTGGAAGCGACGAAAGCGTCGAGGTCGAAGGCGGGGAGGGAGAAGTCGTGTCCCATCACCGCGCGCCCAGATCCCCCTGCCCCACGGTGCCGCTCGCCATTTCCAGCATGCGGTCGAGGCTCTTCTTCGCGGCGAGGCGCAGCCCCTCCTCCATCTCGATGCGGGGGCTGAGGTCGCGCAGGGAGAGGTAGAGCTTCTCCATGGTGTTGAGCGCCATATAGGGACAGATGTTGCAGTTGCAGTTGCCGTCCGCGCCGGGCGCGCCGATGAAATTCTTGTCCGGCATGGACTTGCGCATCTGGTGGATGATGTGCGGTTCGGTCGCGACGATCAGCGTGTCGCCGGGCATCGCTCTGGCATAGTCCAGGATGCCGCTGGTCGATCCCACATAGTCCGCCAGATCGACGATGTGGCTGGGGCATTCGGGATGCGCGGCGACGGGGGCGTCCGGGTGCTGAATCTTGAGCTTTTCCAGCTCGGTCTCGCTGAACGCCTCATGCACGATGCACACGCCCGGCCACAGCAGCATGTCGCGGCCCAGCTTGCGCTTCAAATAGCCGCCCAGATGCTTGTCGGGCCCGAAGATGATCTTCTGGTCCTTGGGGATTTGGGCGAGAATCTTTTCGGCGGACGAGCTGGTGACGATGATGTCGCTGAGCGCCTTCACCTCGGCCGAGCAGTTGATATAGCTGAGCGCGATATGGTCGGGATGCGCTTCGCGGAACGCCTTGAACTGCGCGGGCGGGCAGCTGTCCTCCAGCGAGCAGCCGGCGTCCATGTCGGGCAGCACGACGATCTTCTGGGGCGAGAGAATCTTTGCCGTCTCCGCCATGAAGCGCACGCCGCAAAAGGCGATGACGTCCGCATCGGTCTCCGCCGCGCGGCGCGAGAGTTCGAGGCTGTCGCCCACGAAGTCCGACAGGTCCTGGATTTCCGGCTTCTGGTAATAATGGCCCAGGATCACCGCGTTGCGCTCCTTGCGCAGCCGGTCGATCTCGGCGCGCAGGTCCGTGCCCTGCGGAATGCCCGTGAAAGCGTTCATCTCTACCCTGTCTCCTCGCTTGCGCTGCGCCCTAGCGGCCTTCCCGCCGCTCCGCCAGCACCTCGTTCACCGGCGTGGTCACATCCCATTGTTCGGGGTTTCGTGCGCCACGCTCCGCCGGAAAAGTCACCAGCACCCGCGCGTCGTCAAAGCCCGCCGCCGCGAGCGGCGCGCCCATCAGCTTGACCAGCGCCGACCGGCCATATTCGCGCGCCTGCGCCATGCGTTCAGGGCTGCGCGCGTTGGCCTCCGCCCGCGCCTGCGCATGGGCCGAAGCGCGGCGGCTCAGCTCCTCTCCGGCCTGCCGCGTGACATAGAGGCCGTTGGTCTGCACCAGCGTGCGACGGCTTTCGTCGATATTGGGCCGCGCAGGCTTCACGTCGGGCGCGTTGACGATCAGCGTGCGGCTTTGCGGGTTCCATTCCAGGTCGTCCGCGCCGATGCCGCCGACATCGATGAAATAGTCGACCGAAAAGGGCATTTTCACGACCTGGTCGGATTTGAGCAGGCCGAAGCCGCGCACATCCTGCGATGTGCTCTGCACCGTGCCGGACAGTTCGGAGACCTTGAGGCTGCTCATGCCGGCGATGCGCTCGGCAATGACCTTCGTCACCGCCGTGCCGTCCTCCTCGACCGCGACGACATAGTCCCGATCATAGCGCTGCCAGCCGATCAGGGCGATGACGCCCATGACCAGAACCAGCAGCGCGACGGCGGCCGGCGGCCCATATTTCTTCAGCGCAGTCGCCATTGGCCATTCCCGGTCGGCATCGCCATTCCGCGTCCGTCGAGATCGATGAGATGCGCCAGCACCGACCGACCCGCCGCGCCATAGAGGCGCGGATCAACGCCCTTGTACATCTCCGCCACCATGTCCGGGATCGCGCTCGCGCCGTTGCGCTCGAGAAAGCGCATGATCTGCCCCTCGCGCTGCTTGCGGTGGCCCATCATGCCGCGCACCAGCCGGCGCGGATTTTCCACCGGATCGCCATGGGCGGGATAATAGATGACGTCTTCCCGCTCGGCGAGGCGCTGCATCGAGCGCATATAGGCGCTCATGTCACCGTCCGGTGGCGAGATGACGCTGGTGGACCAGCCCATGACATGGTCGCCGGTGAACAGCGCCCCCTCCTCCACCAGCGCGAAGCACAGATGGTTGGAGGTGTGGCCCGGCGTCGCCACCGCCTCGATCGTCCAACCCTCGCCCGCGACGCTTTCGCCATCGCCCAGCACGCGGTCAGGCCGATAGTCGGAATCAAAGGCGGCGTCGGCGCGCGGGCCGTCATCATCGAGCGTCAGCGGCGCACAGCCGATGATCGGCGCACCCGTCAGTTGCGCCAGCACCGCCGCCGCCGGGCTGTGATCCCGGTGCGTGTGCGTACACAGGATCGCGACCACCGGCCGCCCGTCGATCGCCGCCATCAGCGCCGCGACATGCGCGTCCTCGGCCGGACCCGGATCGATGACCGCGACATCCTCCCGCCCGACCACATAGGTCTGCGTGCCGGTATAGGTGAAGGGCGACGGATTGGGCGCGAGCACGCGCCCGACGAGCGGCGTCAGTTGCATCAGCTGCCCGGTCGGCATCGACGGCGGGATGGAGGGAGAGGCCATGACCCCTGATGTGCCCATTTGCGGGGGAAATTCAAGGCGGCGCAGGACAACGGGATGCGGAACATTCCCTTTCCGACCGCCCTCCCGTAAAGCAGGCGGCGACAAGGAGTTCAGATATGCAAGCCATTCCCTGGGATCAGCCCGCCACCATGATCGACCTGGACGGCAAGCCGCCGCTCATCGGCACGATCCGTGACTGCGCCACCCATTTCGCGATCTACAAGCCCCACGCCAAGGCGCAGGCGCGCGTCCTGCTGACCGCGCCGGTGCATCGCGAGGGCCGCAAGACCCGCACCTGGCTGCTGGAGCCGGACGAGATCGAGATGCTGGCGCAGAGGTTGCGCGAGGAGGCGTGACCCGCCGACCCACATGAAGTTGTCACTGACGGATGCGATGGCGGCCTTTCCCCGCAACGGAAGGCCAGATCGTGACGCCGGAGCTAATCGACGACGCCGACGCCATGATCCGCGACGGATCGCTGGCCGGCCGTCACATGGCGGCCCTGGCTCGGCACGGATCCACCGCATTGATCGCCAATGTCACGGCCCGGCCGATGCTGTTGCGTTATGGTGGCCATGCGCTGCCCGTCACCGTCGATGACGGCAGGCTGGGCGGCAGCTACGTCGCCAGCCCGCACAGCGCCTATGTTCTTTACGCGCGGGAAGAGCTGGACATCATCGGCGTAAAGGGCGGGCGGATTGCAGCGAAGGCGGCGCTGGCCCTGCTGGACGGCATGCTGCGCGCCTGTCGCATCAACCAGGCGGTGCAGATCGACAGCTGGCTGTTGTCGACGAACCTGCATGGCGGCTGGGACGGCGCGGGCCTTTCCGCGATCCGCGCGCATCTGGCCCGCAGTTTTCCCGATCACTTCCTGATCCTGCGCTCGCTCGACGCCTGGTCCAGCCCCGCGCTGCTCGACGCGGCCAAAGCGGATGGCTGGATCCTGCTGCCTGCACGGCAGGTGTGGGTGGTGGACGACCTGGAGCGCGACTGGAGCCGGCGCAACAATTGCGGCAACGACCGGCGCGCGCTGGCCCGATCCGGCCTGACCGTGGAGGAGGTGGAGAGCATCGACGCGCAGGACGCCCGGCGCATCGCCGAACTCTATCGCATGCTCTATGTCGGCCGCTATTCGGCGCTCAATCCGATCTTCACCGACCACTTCGTCGTCCACGCGGCGCAGAGCGGCCTGCTACGCTATCGCGTGGCGCGCGACGGGTCGGGAACCATCATGGCGGTCGCAGGCATGCGCGCGGCGGGCGGCATGCTGACCACGCCGATGCTGGGTTATGACACGGGTCGGCCGCAAAGCGAGGGGCTGTACCGGATCGCCTGTTTCCTGTTCTACGACCGGGCCATGCGCAGCGGGCTGAAGCTGCACGGATCGTCCGGCGCGGGCGCGTTCAAGCGCAACCGGGGGGCGCATGGCGTGATCGAATATATGGGCGTGCATGCCGCCCATCTGCCGCCGGGCCGGCGGGCGGCGGTGCGACTGCTCGCACATCTGTTGGAACGTCATCTGGTGCCGGCGATGCAGCGCGAGGGGTGGTGATTCCCTTTTCGCCGCCGACCACCTAGATTGCCCCGGTGACGACATCCCTTCCCGAACTGTGGCGCCGCCATCTCGCGCTTGACCGGCGGCGATCGACGCATACCGTCCGTGCCTATGTGGCGACGGCGGAGCGGCTGGTGGCGTTCCTGACCGAGCATCGCGGGGAAGCGGTGACCGCCGCCACGTTGGCGGGCATCGGGCAGGCAGACTTACGCGCTTTTCTGGCGGCGCGGCGGATCGACGGCATCGGCAATGTGTCGGCCGCGCGGGAGCTGTCGGCGGTGCGGGGGTTCCTGCGTTTCGTGGGTGGTGAGCAGGCCAAAGTGCCCGCGCTTAAGGGACCGCGCGTCAAGCGCGGACTGCCCCGGCCGATCTCGCCGGACGAAGCGGTGGCGCTGGCGCAGGAGATCGCCGAGGGCGCGCGGGACGGCTGGATCGGCGCGCGCGACTGGGCGGTGCTGCTGCTGCTTTATGGCGCGGGCTTGCGCATCGGCGAGGCGATGGGGTTGACCGGAGCGGTGCTGCCGCTGGGCGACACGCTGCGCGTTACCGGCAAGCGCGGTAAGACGCGGGTCGTGCCCCTGTTGCCGCAGTTGCGTGAGGCGATCGAGGGCTATGTGGCGCTCTGCCCCTTTCCCATGGGTCGTGACGAGGCGCTGTTTCGCGGCGCGCGGGGCGGGCCGCTGTCGGCGGCGCTGATCCGGCGTGCGGTGCAGGGGGCGCGGGGCCGGCTGGGGCTGTCGGAGCGGACAACGCCGCATGCGCTGCGGCACAGCTTCGCGACGCACCTGCTGGGGCGCGGGGCGGATTTGCGATCGTTGCAGGAACTGCTGGGCCACGCCAGCCTGTCGTCGACGCAGGTCTATACGCAGGTGGACGCCGCGCATCTGCTGGACGTGTATCGCAACGCGCATCCGCGGGCGTGACGTTCAGCCCTTTGGCCGCCAGGTAATCAGCCGCCAGAGATAGGCGACGACCGCGATAACGATGCAGGCGGTCGCCACGGGTCCGACATAATGGTCGATGTCGCGGAAATTCTGGCCCAGCAGATAGCCCGCATAAGCCAGCAACACGTTCCACACCAATGCGCCGCCTGTAGTCCACAGCAGGAAGCGCACATGCCCCATGCGGAACAGGCCGGCGGGCAGCGATATCATCGTGCGGAAGGCCGGCATGAAGCGGAATACGAACACGACGATCTGGCCATATTTGCCGAACAGCCGGTCGAGCGCCTCGACATCTTTCCATTCCAGCGTCGCCCAGCGGCCATAGCGATCGACCAGCGGCTTCAACCGATGGAAGCCGAGAATATGCCCAACCAGATACCAGAAATAATTGCCGATCGTCGTGCCGATGGTGCCGGCCAGCAGCAGCCACTCCATCTCCATCCGCCCCTGCCCGACGCGGATGCCGCCGATGCCCATGATGAGTTCAGAGGGGATCGGGGGAAAGACATTTTCCAGCACCATCAGGGCAAAGATGCCCCAATAGCCGCCGGCGTCGATGAGGCGCAGCACCCAGTCGGTCATGGATAAAGCCCTAGGCCGAAGCCCGCGCCGCCAGTCGCGCGTCGATCGCGTCCCAGATCATGCCGCCGGTGTCGGTGCCGTTAAAAGCATCGATCGACACGATCCCCGTGGGAGACGTCACGTTGATCTCCGTCAGCCATTCGCCGCCGATCACGTCGATGCCCACGAACAGCAGGCCGCGCCGCTTGAGTTCCGGCCCCAGCGCTTCGCAGATTTCGACTTCCCTGTCGGTCAGTTCGGTCTTCGCCGCCGATCCGCCGACCGCCAGATTGGAGCGGATTTCGCCCGCGCCCGGAATGCGGTTCACCGCGCCCGCGACTTCGCCGTCGACCAGCACGATGCGCTTGTCGCCCTTTGCGACGCCGGGGATGAACGCCTGCACCATGAAGGGTTCGACCCAGGACGCGCGGAACAGTTCCACCAGCGCCGACAGGTTCGATCCCTTGCCATCGACATGGAACACCGCCGTCCCGGCATTGCCATAGAGCGGTTTCACGACGATCTCGCCATGCTGCGTAAGGAACGCCTTCACCTGCTCCAGCTCGCGTGTGATCATCGTCGGCGGCATGAAGCGGGCATAATCGAGCACGAACAGCTTTTCAGGCGCATCGCGCACCGATGCGGGATCGTTCACCACCAGCGTTTCGGCCTGCACCCGCTCCAGCAGATGGGTGGCGGTGATGTAGGAAAGGTCGAAGGGCGGGTCCTGCCGCATCAGCACGACATCGACGTCGCGGCCCAGGTCGAGCATCTCCCAGTCGCCAAAAGCGAAGTGATCGCCCTCCACCTTCTGCACCTTCACCGGGCGCGCCTTCGCCTGCACCCGACCGTCGACATAAGTGAGGTCGGGCGCGAGATAATGATACAGCCGGTGCCCCCGCGCCTGCGCCGCCAGCATGACGTGAAAAGTCGAATCGCCGCCTATCTTGATGCCCTCCATCGGGTCCATCTGGATCGCGACGGTCAGGGGATTGAGTTCGGTCATGCGAAGCCTTCCAATGCTCGGGAGCCGGGAAGCGGATCACCCCCCATGCCAGACGTTCGCCAGATGGCGAGGCGGGTGGCCCGGCGCAAGGAGGATCACGTCGATTCGCATGTCGTCACCTGGACGGGCGAGGTCGTGCCACAATATTTCCGCCGCTGCGGCCACGCGCGCCAGCCGGCGTTCGTCGATGGCGAGGTCCAGTTCCGCCTCGCTGCGGCGGTTCTTCACCTCGACAAAGGCCAGCATCGCGCCGCGCCGCGCGACCAGGTCGACCTCGCCCGCCGGCGTGCGCATGCGTCGGCCTACGATCTGCCAGCCCTTCAGGCGCAGCCACCAGGCGGCGATCCGCTCCGCCTGCCGCCCGCGCTTCTCCGCGGCGAGTCGCTCGGCGCTCGGTCGCTTCACCCCTTGAGTTCCAGCGCGCGATCATAGAGTTCGCGCCGGTCGAGACCCAGCTTCTTGGCCACCTCCCCCGCCGCCTTCGACACCGGCAGCCGCGCCATCGCCTCGATCAGCGCGGCGTCTGCGTCCTCGGCGCTAGCGGGCGGCGCTTCGCCCGGCGGGCCGACTGTCACGACGATCTCGCCCCTGGGCGGCGCATCGGCATAGCGGGCGGACAGTTCGGTGAGCGTTCCCGTCACCGTCTCCTCATAGGCCTTGCTGATTTCCCGGCTGACCGCCGCCTCGCGGTCGCCCAGCCCCTGCGCCATCGCGGCCAGGCTGTCCGACAGGCGCGGGCCACTTTCGTAGAAGACCAGGGTGGCGCGCAGCCCCGACACCTCCGCCAAGGCATCCGCCCGCGCCTTGGCCTTGTTCGGCAGGAAGCCCATGAACAGGAAACGATCGGTCGGCAGGCCCGACAGCGTCAGCGCCGCGATCGCCGCGCTCGGCCCCGGCAGCGTGGTGATCCGGCGGCCGGCGGCGCGGGCGTCGCGCACCAGCTTGTAGCCCGGATCGGAGATCAGCGGCGTACCCGCGTCGGACAGCAGCGCCACCGCTTCGCTCGCCATCCGCTCGATCAGGCGCGCCCGCACCCCTTCGGCGCTGTGGTCGTGATAGGGCAGCATCGGCCGGTCAGATCCGGCATGGCGCAGCAGCCGCGCGCTGACGCGCGTATCCTCCACGGCGATCACGTCGGCCAGCCGCAACACCTCCGCCGCGCGCGGGGTGAGGTCTCCAAGGTTGCCGATCGGCCCCGCGACAATGTAGAGACCCGGTTCGAGCCTGAAAGCAGTTTCCATAAGGACGCCAGATGACAGAGACGGATGCCACCCGGCAAGCATACTCGTGCGTAGCCCCCCGCCGCCGCAGCCGGATCGGTTTCGCGGCGCTGGCGCTGCTGGCGGCCGCCTGTTCGACCGTGGTGCCCAAGGGGCCGGGTCCCGTCCAGCCGACCGGCCCGGCGCAGCCGACCGGCCCCGACACGACTCAGGGCCTGCCCACCGACACCACGCGGCATCGGGTCGCGCTGCTGGTGCCGATGACGGGTCCCAATGCGGGCGTGGGCCAGTCGATCGCCAATGCGACCACGCTGGCGCTGCTCGACACCAAGGCGGACAAGGTCCGCATCACCACTTATGACACCAATCTGGGCGCGGCGGCCGCCGCCAGCCGGGCGCTGGCGGAAGGCAACAAGCTGATCCTGGGGCCGCTGCTGGCCGACGACGCGCGCGTTGTCGGGCCGATTGCGGCGCGCGGCGGCGTGCCGGTCATCAGCTTTTCCAACGACACCAGCGTCGCGGGGACGAGCGGCGTGTTCATCATGGGCTACAACCCCAACCAGTCGATCGAGCGAGTCGTCGACTATGCGAAGGGCAAGGGCCTCAGCCGCTTCGCCGCGCTTGTGCCGCGCGGCGTCTATGGCGAGCGGTCGGGCAATGCGATGCTGCGCGCGGTGGAGAGCGCGGGCGGCGACGTGGTGGCGATGGAAACGTTCGACCGCACGCCCGCATCGATGACGGCGGCGGTGAAGAAACTGCAATCCTCGTCCAGCTACGACGCGCTGCTGATCGCCGACAGCGGCCGCATCGCGCTCCAGGTCGCGCCGATCGTGCGCAAGAATGGCGGCGCAACGGCGCGCCTGCTGGGCACGGAATTGTGGAACACCGACAGTTCGCTGGCGGCCAGTCCCGTGCTGCGCGGGGCCTGGTTCGCCAGCGTGTCGGACGGCCTCTATGCGCAGCTTGCGACCAAATATCGCGCGCGCTTCGGCACGTCGCCCTTCCGCCTGTCGTCGCTCGGCTATGACGCGGTGCTGCTGACCGTGCGGGTGGCGCGCGACTGGCAGCCGGGCACGCCCTTCCCGGCGGCGCGGCTGCGCGACGCGAGCGGGTTCGCCGGCATCGACGGGGCCTTCCGCTTCGGCCGCACCGGCGTTGCCGAACGCGCGCTGGAAGTGTCGGAGATCGGCGTCGGGCGGCTCAACATAGTCGATGCCGCCCCGGCCAGGTTCGCCGACTGACGCCGCGAAAGCCCGCTCAGTGCCCGCCGGTCGGCGGGCCGCCGGCCAGCGGCTTGGGCTTGGGCGACAGGATGACGATCAGGAACGCGACGAACAGCACGACCGCCGACACCAGGAACACATGATCGACGGCGACGGCGATCGCCTCCTTGTCGGCGACGTTCGCGATCATCTGGCGCCCCTGCTCGGCGGTGAAGCCCGCCTGCTCGAGCGAGCGCATGGTCTCGTCCGGGTTCAGATTGCCGGCGATGTCGTTGGTCGCCACGCGCTGGGCATTGCCCCAGATGGTCAGGATCAGCGACGTCGCGATCGCCACCGCCATCGTCCGCAGGAAGTTCTGGAGGCCCGCCGCCGATGCCGTCTCGCGCGGTTCGACCGCACCCAGCGTCAGCGTCGTCATCGGAATGATGAAGAAGGGCATGGCGAAGCCCTGGACGAACTGGATCCACAGCATGTCCTCGAACCCCATCGAACTGGTCCAGCCCGCCCGAACGATGGTGCAGCCGGTCAGCCACAGGATCGCCCCGCCAACCATGATGCGCGCATCGACCCCGCGCGTCATCAGTTTCGGCACGATCTGCGCCACAGTCAGCGCCGCCATGGCGGTGACGCCGGTGACAAGACCGGCCAGCGTCGCGGTGTAACCCTGCGAAATCTGCAACCATTGCGGAATCACCACGATGCCCGCGAAATAGGCGCCGAAGGTGAAGGCGAAGCTGATCACTCCGGTCGTAAATCCGACATGGCGGAACACGCGCAGATCGACGATCGGGTGCTCCTCCGTCAGCTCCCAGACGATGAACGCCAGGAAGCCGACGAACGCCAGAACCGCCAGCAGCACAATCAGCGGATCGGCGAACCAGTCATGGTCGCGGCCGATATCCAGCATGATCTGGAGGCAGCCGATCCAGAACACCAGCAACACCAGCCCGATCCGGTCGATCCGCTGCTTTTCGATCTTCGTTTCGATCGGCCCCAGCAGCGCCACGGCGATCATGATGCAGAGGGCCGCAATCGGCAGGTTGATGAAGAAGATCCAGTGCCAGCTCCAGTTGTCGCTGATCGACCCGCCGATGATCGGCCCGAGCGCCGGTCCCAGCAAGGTGGTCATCGCCCACAGCCCCATCGCCGTCCCGCGCTGCTGCGGCGGGAAGATGCGCAGCATCATCGTCTGCGACATCGGCATCAGCGGCCCGCCGCACAGTCCCTGACCGATGCGCGCCGCCACCAGCATGCCCAGCGTGGGCGACAGGCCGCACAGCAGCGAAAAGATCGCAAAGCCGATCATCGACATGATGAACACGCGCACCACGCCGAAGCGCAGCGCGAGCCAGCCCGCGAGGGGCACGCAGATCGCCTCCGCCACGGCATAGGATGTGATGATCCAGGTGCCCTGATCCGGCGCGATGCCCAGATTGCCGGCGATATGCGGCACGGAAACATTGGCGATCGTCAGGTCCAGCACGACGATCAGATTGCTAAGCGCCAGCGCGAAGCCCGCCAGCACGCGGTTTCGCGGGGTCAGCAGCTTATAGGGTTCGACCTCGTTGACGGCCATCGCGGGATCATTCGCCCGAGAGGTCGATCTCGGCCTCCATGGACAGCCCGACGCGCAGCGGATGCGCGGCGAGTTCCTTGGGGTCGAGCGCAATGCGAACCGGCAGGCGCTGCACCACCTTGATCCAGTTGCCGGTGGCGTTCTGCGCCGGGATCAGCGCCATCGACGCGCCGGTGCCACCGCCCAGACCCACCACCTTGCCGTGATAGACGACGTCGCCGCCATAGATGTCGGCGGTGACCGTGGCGGGCATGCCCACCTTCACGCGGCGCAACTGGCGCTCCTTGAAGTTGGCCTCGACATAGACCTGCGCGATCGGGACGATCGTCATGATCGGGCTGCCCTGCGCCACGCGCTGGCCGACCTGCACCTGGCGGCGGGTGACGATACCGTCGATCGGCGCACGGATGACGCTGCGGTCGAGGTCCAGCTGCGCGTTCTCCAGCCGCGCCTTCGCGGCCAGCACGGCGGGGTCGGTATCGACCGTCGATCCACGCACCAGCGCGTCATTGGCGGCCAGTTCACCCTGCGCAGCGCCGCGCGTCGCTTCGGCCTGCGCCATGCCGGCGCGGGCAAGGTCGACCGCTGCCTTGGCGGCGATGAACGCCTTGCGCGCGCTGGTCAATTCGTCGCCCGACACCGCACCGTCAGGGGCCAGCGCCTCGCGCCGTTGCAGGTCGACCCGCGCCTTTTCGAAATCCGCCTGCGCCGTGGCGAGCTGCGCGCGGGCCTGGCCGATATCGGCGGCGCGCGCGGTCACCTGGGCGGACAATGCGCCACTCGTCGCGACCGACTGGCGGAACTTGCGCTGCGCCTCGGCCAAGTCGGCCTGCGCCTGCGCCACCGCGATGCGCGGGTTGGTCGGGTCCAGCTTGACCAGGATGTCGCCGCGCTTGACCGCCTGCGTGTCGCTGACCAGCACTTCGGTCACCTGCGCGGAAACGAGCGGCGTCACCTGCGCCATTTCGGCGTTCACATAGGCATTGTCGGTGCCGACATGGTTGCGGCCGACCAGCAGATACCACACGCCATAGACGACGCCGACCACCGCGACGCCGATGGCGATGCGCAGCAGCCACTTCTTGCGGGTGGCGGCCGGATCGGCCTTTGCGTCTTCGGCGGGGATTTCGGGCGCGGCGTCAGCCATGGGGCTTGTCCTTGGGAGTGATGTCGCCAGCAGCGAAGCCGCCGCCCAGCGCGCGAATGAGAGCAATGTCGAGCGCGAAGGCGCGCGTATCCAGTTGAGCGAAGGCGCGGCGCGTGGCGAGCAGCCGTTCCTCCACCGTCAGCACGTCCAGATAGGTGGACAGGCCGCCCTGATAGCGCTTCTGCGCAATCCGGTAGGCGTCTTCCGATGCGGTGACCGCTGCGCGCATATCCGTCAAACGCTGGTCGAGCGCGCGCTGGCTGGTAACGGCGTCAGCAACTTCGCGATAGGCGTCGATGACGGTGCGGTCATAGCTCGCTACGGCTTCGTCATAGGTCCCCCGCGCGGCGCGATACTGGCCGGCCAGCGCGCCGCCATGGAAGATCGGCAGGCTGATCGCCGGGCCGACATTGCCGTAGATCGAATCCTTCTGATCGATCAGTTCCAGCCCCAGCGACTGCACGCCGATCAGCGCGGAAATGTTGATCGCCGGGAAGAAGTCCGCGCGGGCGACCTTGATACGGCTCGCCGCCGCTTCGACCCGGCTGCGGGCCGCGACGATATCCGGGCGGCGACCGACCAGATCGGTCGTGATCCCCGCCGGCAGACCGCGCGCGGCCAGCGTCGAAAAGGCCGGCGGCGTGATGTCCAGGGCGCGGTCAGGCCCCGCGCCGACCAGCGCGGCGATCTGGTTGCGGCGCAGCGCCATCGCCTCTTCCGCACTGGCCAGATCGGCCTGGGCCGAGAGCAGCCCGGCGTCCGCCTGGCGCAGATCGCCCCGCGTATCGAGGCCGCTCTTCACCCGGCCGTCGACCAGCTTCTGCGAGGCGGCGCGGATATCCAGCGCGCTTTTGGCGATGTCGCGCTCCGCCTGCAGGCGGGCAAGATCGGCATAGGCGTCGGCGATGGCGGTGGCCAGCATCAGCCGCGCCTGCGCCATGTCGATTTCGGCCGCCCGCGCGTCGGACGTCGCGGCGGCCAGCGACGCGCGATTGCGGCCCCACAGGTCGAGATCGAAGTCCAGCGACAGCGCGGCAAGGCCATGGTCGTTCCAGCCCTTGGGCAGGAAGGACTTGAATTCGTCGGGATAGCCCATGTTCAGGCTCTGGCGCGTTTCCACGACGCTGGCCTGGCCGTCGATGCGCGGCAACAGCGCGGCGCCGGCCTGCTTCGCCAGCCCCTGCGCCCGGCGCAGACGCGCGGCGGCGGCCATGACATCGGGCGAGCCGTTCAGCCCTTCCTCGATCAGCCGGTCAAGCTGCGGATCGCCATAAGCGCGCCACCAGCCGTCGCCTGGCCAGGCCGCCTGCGCATCCGTGAGGCTGCGGGACGACGCCACGCTGTCGGCGGCGCGAATCTCTGGTTTGGGACCCAGATCGGGCACGGCGGCGCAGCCCGCGAGCCACAGCATGGAAGCTGCGGCTGCGACATGCGCAAGGACATGCGTGGATGAAAAAGAAAAGCGACTCAGCGTCATGCGAACCGTACCAGTTGGTATGAGTGGGGGCTTTGACGGCCGGGCGCAGGCTTGTCAACCGGAATATCGTACTATATGGTACGTTTTCATGAACGCGCCCGATTCTACCCCGCAAACCACCAGCCGTCGCGAAGCGCGACGGCTGGAGCGGCGCGACGCCATCCTCACGTTGGCGGCGCGATCCTTCCTGGATCATGGCTATGCGGCAACCACCATGTCGGCCATCGCCGCCGAGATGGGCGGCTCCAAGGGCACGTTGTGGAGCTATTTCCCGTCCAAGGAAGCACTGTTCGGCGCGGTCATCGAGCGCGAGACCGCCGCCTATCGCGAAAACCTGTCGCGGGTGCTGGACCCCAGCGACGACCTGCTCCCGACCCTGCATCGCTTTTGCGCGACCCTCATCGCGAAAATCACGTCACCCGAAGCAATCGCCCTCCTGCGCCTGATAACCGCTGAAGTGCAGCGTTATCCCGAACTGGGGGCGATCTTCTACGACCATGCTCCGCGCAGCACCAAGATTCTGCTGACCGCTTATCTGGCCGGCGCCATGGACCGCGGTCTGTTGCGGCGCGACGACCCGGAAATGGCCGCAAATGCCCTGATGACGCTGGCGAAGGCGGGCTGCCACAGCCAGATATTGTGGGGCATGCAGGACGGGATCACGCCCGAACGGATCGAGGCCGACTGCAATTTCGCGATCGACCTGTTCATGCGCGCCTATTCGCCCTGATTGCGCCGCTGGTGACGGCGGGTCATAACGGGGCGTTGCCCAGATCAGGACCGTCCCGTGCCCGTCATCAACCGTATCGCCGCCTTTCATGAAGACATGACGCAGTGGCGCCATGCGCTGCACCGTCATCCCGAGACCGCCTATCAGGAGTTTCGGACGAGCGATTTTGTGGCGGAGAAGCTGACGGAGTTCGGCATGGAGGTGCATCGCGGCCTGGCCGGGACCGGCGTGGTCGGCACGCTGCGGCGCGGTGATGGCCCTGCGATCGGCCTGCGCGCGGACATGGATGCGCTGCCGGTGACGGAGGCGAACGGCTTTGCCCATGCCTCGCAGACGCCCGGCCGGATGCACGCCTGCGGCCATGACGGCCATACCGCGATGCTGCTGGGCGGCGCGCGCTATCTGGCCGAGACGATGAACTTCGCCGGGACCGTGCATTTCATCTTCCAGCCCGCCGAAGAGGGCGAGGCGGGCGCGCGGCGGATGATCGAGGAAGGGCTTTTCGACCAGTTTCCGGTCGATCGCGTGTTCGGCATGCACAACTGGCCGGGCATGGCGGTGGGGCGGTTCGGCGTGCGGCCCGGCCCCATGATGGCGTCGTCCGACAGTTGGGAAATCGTCCTGCGCGGCAAGGGTGGCCATGCCGCGATGCCGGACGAGGGCGTCGATCCGGTGCCGGTCGCCGCGCAGATCATCCTGGCGCTGCAAACCATCGTGTCGCGCAACGTGCCGCCACTCGACTCCGGCGTCGTCAGCGTGACGCAGGTGCATGGCGGCGACGCCTTCAACGTGATCCCTTCGTCCATCGTGCTGCGCGGCACGGCCCGCGCCTTCCGCCCGGAAATCCGCGACCTGATCGAGCGGCGCATGGGCGAGATCGCGGCCGGCATCGCGGCGGCAGGCAATTGCATGGCGGAAGTCCAGTATGACCGCCGCTATCCGCCCACGATCAACGCCGCGCAAGAGGCCGCCATCGCCGCCAACATTGCCGCTCTGGTGGTGGGCGAGGCGCAGGTCGATCGCGATCCCGTGCCGACCATGGGCGGCGAGGACTTCGCCTTCATGCTGGAGGCGAAGCCGGGCGCTTACCTCTTCATCGGCAATGGCCCGCGCGACGGCGGGCGGATGCTGCACAGCCCGCATTATGATTTCGACGACGCGATCTTGCCGATCGGCGCGAGCTATTGGGCGAAGCTGGTGGAAACGCTGTTGCCGGCCTAGCCACGCGCCACGGGGCGGGAGGGATCAACAATCCACTCGCTCCAGCTGCCCGGATAGAGCATCGCCCCCGGCATTCGCGCCACCTCCAGCGCCAGCGCGTTGTGGCAGGCGGTGACGCCCGATCCGCACTGCATCACGGCGCTGCGCAGCGGCGTGTCGCCCAGCACCGCGCGCCATTCCACCGCGAGCGCTTCGGGTGACTTGAAGCGGCCGTCCAGCCCCAGATTGTCCTTGAAGAAGCGGTTCGCCGCGCCCGGAATATGCCCTGCCACCGGATCCAGCGGATTGGGATCGCCCCGAAAGCGTTCGGCCGTGCGCGCATCGACGACCAGCAGCCCATGGCCGTCCGCGATATTATCGATCAGGTCCTGCGCGCTCACTGTCGCCTCGGCCGCCGGCGCGGAAGGCGCGAAATCGCCCGGCTCAATCGCCCCGGCATCGCCCTGCTCCAGCGCGCCGGTCCATGACTGCAGCCCGCCATCCAGCACGGCCACATCGCGATGCCCCAGCCAGCGCAGCAGCCACCACAAGCGCGCCGCATAGGGGCCGCCCGCGTCATCATAGGCGACGACCTGCGTCCCCGCGCCGACTCCGCCCGCCCGCATGGTCGCGGCGAAGGCGTCCGGGTCGGGCAGCGGATGACGTCCGTTGAAGCCGGTCGGTGAACGCGACAGGTCCTGATCCAGATGCAGGTATCGCGCGCCGGGGATATGGCCGGCGCGATAGGCCGCCCGCCCCGCATCGGGATCGGCCAGGTCGAACCGGCAGTCGAATATCACCACCTCGCCCTGTAGGGCTTCCAGTTCTGGGACCTGTATCAGCGTGGCGAAGGGCATCGGCATTCTCCTTGGCCATCCAGCTAGGCGCGGCCTGCATGCGACGCAAGCCGGTCATCCCTGACGCCACGTTAACCATTTCTTCGCCGCCGCTTCCTATCCTGCCGGTTCGCAGGGGAACCATCATGCCGATCTTCAGAAGCAACCGCATGGCAGAGACCGAGGGCGTCGACACGCTGCGGCGCGACCGGCGGCTTCGCGTGCTGCTGATCGACGAAAGCGCGACCGCGCGCGCCGTGATCGGCCGGCGGCTGTCGCACCTCAACTATGATGTCGCGCTCGCCGACGACGGCCATGTCGCGATGGCGATGCTCGTTGGCCGGCCGATGGACCTGATCCTGATCGACATGGGCCTGGCCATGCCGCCCGCCGTCGCGACGATGAAGCGGATCAGGAGCGCGGGCCTGGCCCCCAATGCCTGCTTCGTGACGATCGCGGGCCAGGGTGACCGGCAGGCGGCGATGGAGGCACTGGCCGCCGGGGCCGACGACCATGTCGCCAAGCCGTTCGACTTCGACATTCTCGACGCGCGACTACGGCATCTGAGCGCACGCGCCGAACGGGTCGATGCGCTCAGCCGCCACAATGCCGAACTCGACGCCCGTATCGCCCGCCGCGCCGTGGAACTGGGCGAGACGCGCGACGCGCTCGACGCGATGCGGCAGGACCGCCAGCGCCTGGTCGCGTCGATCCAGTCGCTGCATGACGAGATCGAGCGGCTCAACAGCCTTCAGGACTGAGCCATTTCCAGCCAGAGGGTGAGGCCCTTCGGCGGTTCCTGCGGCATCGCCAGAGCCTCGATCCGCGCGGCATCGGCGCGCACGCGGTTCAGAATGGCGACCGGCGCCCCCGGCTGATGATAGACCCGGTCGGCCTGCGCCAGCAGGCGTGCATCCCGAACCGTCAGTTCATCGGGATCGTCCGACCGCAGACGAATGACATATAGGTCTCCGAAGACCGGGTTCGGGATATCCGTCAGCCAGAAATCGACATCGGGATCGGGGCCGAGAGGATCGATCGGCCCGCCGGGAGCCAGCCCATTGGCGATGGCGCGGCGGCGATCTCCGGCATCGGGCCATTTCGCCCGCAGCGCTCCCCGCGCGGCGAACAGTGCGCGCGCCAGATCGCCCAATTGCGCCGGCAGGATCGCCTCCAGCCGCTGGCGCAGCGCCCCGGCCAGCCCCGCCGACGCACCGCCGGTGCCGATCGCCACGATCACCGGATCGCGATCCACGATCGCGGGCAAGGTGAAGTCGCACAGGTCCGGGCGGTCGGTGGCGTTGACCAGCACGCCGCGCGCCTTCAACCGCGCGACCGCTGCGTCGTCGTCCACCACGATGGCGAGCGCCGCTTCGCCTTCTTCGCCGATGACGAGCGCGCCGGCCCGTTCGAGCAGGCGTCGCTTGGCGTCCGCAGCTTCGCCCTCCCCGACCAGTATCACCGGGCGGCCTCCCAGCCGCAGGAAGACGGGCAGGCTGTGCATCAGTCGCTCAGGAAGTCGGGCACATGTTCCGCCGCGATGATGGTTTCCGGCGCGATGCGCTCGGCGACGACGGCGAATTTGTCGCCGTCCACCATCACTTCGGGCACCAGGGCGCGGCTGTTGTAGGTGCTGGCCATGGTCGCGCCATAGGCGCCAGCGGTGCGGAATATAGCGAGGTCGCCCGAGGCCACCGCGTCGATGTCGCGGGCCATGGCGAAGGTGTCGCCGCTTTCGCAGACGGGGCCGGCAATGTTGGCGACCATGCGCTCGCCGGTTGGCGCCACCGCCTCGAAATCATGCCAGGCGTCATACATGGCGGGGCGGGCCAGGTCGTTCATCGCCGCGTCGACGATGATATAGGGGCGCACCGCGCCGGGCTTTACCCAGATCACTTTCGTCAGCAGTATGCCGGCATTGCCGACGATCACGCGGCCCGGCTCGAACATCAGGGTGACGTCCCAGCCCTTCGTCGCGCGCTCGACCATCACGCCATAGTCGGCGGGCGATGGCGGGACCTTGTCGCGCTCATAGGGGACGCCCAGGCCCCCGCCCAGATCGACGCGGTCGATCGCATGGCCCGCGCCGCGCAATTCCGCCACCTTGTCGCCGACGCGGCCATAAGCGGCCTCCAGCGGGCCGAGGTCGAAGATCTGGCTGCCGATATGGCAGGCCAGGCCGCGCAGGTTGAGGCCCGGAAGGCCGCCCAGCCGTGCGAAGATGCCGCCGGCGGCGTCGATCGGCACGCCGAACTTGTTTTCCTTCATGCCGGTGGAGATCTTGGCATGGGTGCCGGCGTTCACGTCCGGGTTGACGCGCAGCGTCGCGCTGGCAGTCTTGCCCATGCTGGCAGCGATTTGGGCGAGGACCGCGCCTTCCTCTTCCAGCTCCAGGTTGAACTGGCCGATGCCGACCGACAGCGCATATTCCAGCTCGCCGCGCGTCTTGCCGACGCCGGAAAAGACGATGTCCTGCGGGTCGATGCCCGCCGCCAAAGCGCGCGCGATCTCGCCACCCGACACCACGTCCGCGCCAAAACCCTGCTTCGCCAGCACCTTCAGCACCGCGATATTGGGATTGGCCTTGATCGCGAAGGCGATGTGGGTGCGCTCCAGATTGGCCAGCGCCGCCTTGAATACCTGCGCGTGGCGTTCCAGCGTGGCGCGCGAATAGACATAGACCGGCGTTCCGACCTCAGCGGCGATCGTCGCCAGCGAGACGCCCTCCACATGGAGGGCGCCGTCGATATAGGAAAAGTGGTCCATTATTTACTTCTTTCCACCCTCTGGCGGCAGGTCGAACGGGTCGTCCTTGCGCTGGTCCGACTGGCGCAGCAATTCCACGCTGCGCTCGGGCCGCGCCTGGATCGACGGGGTGGTGAGTTCGGCGGCGGTCGGCTTTTCGGTCGCGCCGACCGGCACGGCCGGGCCGGCCTGACCCTTCAGGGGTTTCAGCGGCTGACGGCCGCCGCACGACGCAATGGCCAGCGCCAGCGCGCCGATGGTGAGGATGCGGACTGCCTGCTTCATAGCTCTGCTTTCGCCTGCGCGATCCGCGCGCGGACCTGATCCGGCGCGGTGCCGCCGTGGCTCCTGCGGCTGGCGACCGACGCATCGACCGTCAGCACCGCATAGACCCGTTCGTCGATCCGCGCATCGATCTCTTTCAGCGTCTCGATCGGCAGGTCGGCGAGCGGCGTGCCGGCCGCCTCCGCTGCTGCGACCGCGCGGCCGGTGATGTGATGCGCCTCCCGGAAGGGCACGTTCGCCTCGCGCACCAGCCAGTCGGCCAAGTCGGTGGCCGTGGCGAAGCCGCTTTCCGCCAGCGCGCGCATCCGGTCGGTGCGGAAGGTCACCGTTTCCACCATGCCGGTCATCGCCGCGATGGAGAGGCCGAGCAGGTCGTGCGCCTCGAACACCGGCGGCTTGTCGTCCTGCATGTCCTTGGAATAAGCGAGCGGCAGGCCCTTCATGGTGACGCACAGCGCGTTCATGCAGCCCAGGACCCGGCCGGCATGGCCGCGCACCAGCTCCGCCGCGTCGGGATTGCGCTTCTGCGGCATGATCGAGCTGCCGGTCGAATAGGCGTCGGGCAGCTTGACGAAGCCGAAGGGCTGGCTCGCCCAGATCACGAATTCCTCGGCCAGGCGCGAGAGGTGCAGCGCCAGCTGCGTTCCCGCCATCAGATAGTCGATCGCGAAGTCGCGGTCGCTGACGCTGTCCAGGCTGTTGTCGGTCGGCCGGTCGAAGCCCAGCGCCGCCGCCGTTGCGTGGCGATCGATCGGGAAGCCGGTGCCGGCGAGCGCGGCAGCGCCGAGCGGGCATTCGTTCATCCGCGCGCGCGCATCGGCAAAGCGGCTGCGATCCCGCCGGATCATCGCGACATAGGCCATCAGATGATGGCCGAGCGTCACCGGCTGCGCCGACTGGAGATGGGTGAAGCCGGGCATGACCGCATCGGCATGCTCAGCCGCCCGGGCGAGCAGCGCAGCGGTCAGCGCGGCGAGGCCCGCCTCCACCTCGTCAATGGCGTCGCGCACCCAGAGGCGGAAATCGGTGGCCACCTGATCATTGCGGCTGCGTGCGGTGTGCAGGCGGCCGGCGGCCGGGCCGATCAGTTCGGCGAGGCGCGATTCCGTGACCATGTGGATGTCTTCAAGGTCGAGATTGACCGGCACGCCATTGGCTGCATATTCGGCCGCGACCGCGTCCAGACCGGCGGAAATCGCGTCAGCATCCGCTTGCGCCACGATGCCCTGTTGCGCCAGCATCGCGACATGCGCCTTCGACCCGGCGATGTCCTGGCGCCACAAACGCTTGTCGAACGGGATTGAGGCATTTATCTCGCGCATGACGGAAGCCGGACCGGCCGCGAAGCGACCGCCCCACATGGAGTTGGAGCCTGACTTGTCGATATTGTCCGCGCGATCGGTAATGGTTCTGCTCCTGGCTGGCTCGCTGGCGGCCTGCGATAGGCAATCGCCGTCGCAGGAGCAAGCGTCCGCCGAGGCTCCTGCCACAAGTGGCGAGGCGACGGGGGGCGGCAAGAGCGCCGAAACCTTCCATTACCAGATCGATCGCAGCAAGGCCGGTGCGCCCGCCCCCGCCGACATCATGTTCCAGAACCCGGAGGGCGGCGACGCGAGCCTGTCCGATTTCGCCGGGCGGCCGGTGCTGGTGAACCTGTGGGCGACCTGGTGCGGCCCCTGCGTGGCGGAAATGCCGACGCTCGACAAGCTGGCCTCCGCGCAGGGTGATAAGGGCATGGCCGTCCTCACCATCTCGCAGGATTTGCAGACCGACGGCATCAAGGCGTTCTTCGCCAAGAACCCGCTGCCGCATCTCAAGGGCTGGGCCGATCCCGAGAACCGGCTGGGTGGCCATTATGGCACCGGCGTCCTGCCGACCAGCGTGCTCTATAATGCGCAAGGCAAGGAAGTGGCCCGCGTCATCGGCGCCATCGACTGGAACGGCGCGGAAGCCGCCGACCTCATCAAGGCCGCCACGGGCGCCTGATTACTCCACCAACTGGCGCAGACAATCCAATAACGAACGGCTGAATAAAATCCGCCATAGCCGGTGATTGCAAAGTTGTTGTTGACGAATGTCGAACAAAAATTTGCGCTGAAAATAATCAGAAATATTATAGCGCGCCCTTCAGCAACAAAGCGTTGCAAAAACGGCACAGCCCTGGCCGTTTCTTACAATTTCGTGGCGGGTTTCTGAACCGTCCCCGTTTCCTCCCCTGTCATACAAAACGCAAAACAGGGGGCACCTATGACGCGTCTTTCCGCTTTACGTCTTTCTCTCATTCTCGCTTCGTCCTGGTCGGCCTGCGCCATGGCCCAGGAACCGCAGGTCGCGCAGGCGCCGCAGGACGATGAAGGCGCCGCCATCATCGTGACCGGCACCCGCGCCGTCGGCATCACCGCCGCGGACGCCGCCGCGCCCGTGCAGGTGCTGAGCGAAGAAGCCATCAGCCATGTCGGCCAGCCGAACATGAACCAGGTGCTGACGCAGATCGTGCCGAGCTTCACCGCCCAGACGCAGGGCACCGACATGTCGAGCTTCTCGCTGTCGGCGCGTCTGCGCGGCCTGTCGCCGAACCACACGCTGGTGCTGGTCAACGGCAAGCGCCGCCACGGCAACGGCATCCTCCAGGTGCTCGGCGCCTTCTCCGGCTCGGCCGCGCCCTCGATCGACCTGATCCCGCCAGACGCCATCTCGCGCGTCGAAGTGCTCCAGGAAGGCGCTGCGGCCGTGTACGGCACGGACGCGATCGCCGGCGTCATCAACTTCATCCTCAAGGACAATACCGAGGGCGGCAGCGTCAAGTTCACCGGCGGCCAATATTATGACAGCCAGGGCGAACTGTTTTCGGCCTCTGGCAATTTCGGCATGAAGCTGGGGGAGGACGGCTATCTCGACCTGACCCTGTTCCACCGTCGTCAGGACTACACCACCACCGGCAAGGGCCAGGTGCAGGTCACGCAGATGGACGGCACGCTGCAACCCAATGCGCCGGCGCAGTGGTCGAACCTGACCGGCGACGCGCTCGCCAACATCAACGGCGGCCAGCCCAAATCGACCCTGAACGTCGCCTTCTTCAACGCCGGCTATGATTTCGGCGGCATCGAAGTCTATTCGTTCGGCGACTACGCCCGCCGCGAAGGCTGGGCCAAGCAGGGTTATCGTCACCCCAAGCGCGTCTGCTACGAAGCGGGCAATCTGGGCGGCAACGTCACCACCGCGCCTTATGATCCCAATATCTGCTACAGCGACACCGGCACCTACGGCATGGTTCCGCTCCAGCATGTGATCGAGGACGAATACAGCCTGACCGTCGGGGCCAAGGGCGAATTTGGCGGCGACTGGAACTATGACGTGTCGGCCACCTATGGCTATCAGAAGAACGAGATCTGGACCGAAAAGTCGGCCCATCGCGAAGTCTGGCAGGAAAGCTACGCCGCAGCCCTGGCCGGCATCGGCACGCCCAATACGCCCGACAAGGCTTATGACGGCGGCTTCCGCCTGAGCCAGACCACGGTCACAGCCGACATCCGCAAGGAATTCGACGCCGGCCTGGCGGGTCCGCTGACCTTCGCGTTCGGCGGCGAATATCGCAAGGACATGTACGAGATCGTGCAGGGCGACTTCTATTCGACCTACAAGACCGGCGTGCAGTCCTTCCCCGGCTACAAGGCGACCGACGCAGGGCGTTTCACCCGTAGCTCGAAGGCGGTCTACGCCAACCTGATCGCCGAGCCGGTCGACGGCTGGAGCGTGGACATCGCCGGCCGCTATGAGGATTACACCGACTTCGGCGACACGCTGATCGGCAAGATCACGACCCGCTACGACTTCTCGGACGCCTTCGCGATCCGCGGCACGGCCTCCACCGGCTTCCGCGCGCCGACCCTGGCCGAACAGAAATATTCGACCATCAACGTCGGCCCCACCAGCGCCGTCGCGCAGCTGCCCGCCGGCACCCCGGCCGCCCAGTTGCTCGGCTTCGACGCCTTGGGTCCGGAAAAGTCGAAGAACTTCTCGGCCGGCTTCGTCGTGCATCCGGTGCACAAGCTGACGATCACGGCGGACGCCTATCTCATCAAGATCAAGGACCGCATCGCCGCCACCGCGTCGCGCAACGCGGTTCAGGGCGGCGTCGTCCAGCCGGGCGCCGACGCGATCTTCGACGCGCTGGCGGCGGCGGGCATCGTGCTCGACACCGCGCTCCAGACCGTGGGCGTGCAGAGCTTCACCAACGGCATCGACACCCGCACCTGGGGCATCGATTTCTCGGCGAGCTATCCGGTCGCCTTCGACTTCGGTTCGTTGAACCTGTCGCTGACGGCGAACTACAACAAGACGAAGATCACCAACAACAAGGTCGGCTATCCGCTGTTCAACGCGGCGTCGGAAAGCAACATCGAAGACACCACGCCGGACTTCAAGCTGGTCGCGGGCGCGCTGTTCAAGAGCGGCAAGTTCACGTTGAACCTGCGTGAAACCTTCTACGCCAAGACCAGCATCAAGGTGCGGCCGGGCTTCACCCCGCGCAACGCCGACGGCACCATCAACGTGCCCGATGGCGGCTTCATTATCGCGGACGGCGCGGTGGTCAACGGCGTGAACGCTGACCAGCTCTACTTCAACGGCGTGGTCAAGGCGACCGCGATCACCGATCTGGAGGCGAGCTACGACTTCACCGACAATGTCAGCTTCGCGATCGGCGCGAACAACCTGTTCGACAAGCGTCCCGAAGTGCCTGATCTGGTCACCGGCGCCGGCATTGTCGTGCCGACCGGCGTGTCGCCTTATCAGAACGGATCGGGCGCCTATGGCAGCTATTACGGCCATGGTCCCTATGGCACGGCGGGCGGCTACTACTACGCCCGGATCGACTTCAAGTTCTGATCGAAACAAGAGGGCCGGTTCTTTGGGACCGGCCCTTTTTCCTTCCCGTCGTCATGAGAGGATGACGTTCATGAAAGCGCTCCTGACCCTGTCCGCCGGCCTGCTGGCCACCCTCGCCACCCCGGCGCAGGCGGAACCCGTCACCCGCAAGCAGACCGACGCCTCGCCGATCGCGAGCAGCGCGACGGTGCCGCCGGGCAGCACGCTCTATTTCCTGTCGGGCGCCGTGGGCGCACCGATCGACCCCAAGGTCACCGACACGCCGGACGCCTATGGCGACACGGAAGCGCAGACCTTTTCCATCCTGACCAAGATGAAGGCGCAACTGGCCGATCTGGGCCTGGGCATGGGCGATGTCGTCAAGATGACCGTGTTCATGGTCGGCGACCCGAAGCTCAATGGCAAGATGGACCGCGACGGCATGATGCGCGCCTATCTCAAATTCTTCGGCACCGCCGAGCAGCCCAACAAGCCGACCCGTTCCGCCTTCCAGATCGCGGGGCTGGGCAAGCCGTCGCAGCTGGTCGAGATCGAGGCGATCGCCGCCAAGGCCCCCTGATCGCCCGTCATCGGCGAGAATATACCTGATGTTTTATTTGCCGTTCGTCCTGAGTAGCCGCTGAGCCTGTCGAAGCGGCGTATCGAAGGATCGGGCTGGGCGCAGACCCTTCGATACGGGCCTTCGACAAGCTCAGTCCCTACTCAGGGCGAACGGTGTGGAAGAGGCGTCACGATACGTCTCTCATCCATGGGAGGCAAAATGACCGAAATCACCACACCCAGCCGCCGCCAGCTTTTGACCATGATCGGCAAGATGGGCGGCGCGGCCGCCATGTACCAGGCGATGACCGCCATGGGCCACGCCGCCGAAACCCAGTTCACCGCCCCGCCGGTGCTGACCGGGGCGAAGCCGGGCGCGTCGGTCGTCATCCTGGGCGCGGGCCTGGCTGGCATGACCGCCGCCTATGAGCTGGAAAAGGCCGGCTATGCGGTCAAGATCATCGAGTTTCAGGATCGCCCCGGCGGCCGCAACTATTCGCTGCGCGGCGGCGACACTTTCACCGAGAGCGACGGCACCGTGCAGAAGGTGCAGTTCCAGCCCGGCAACTACGTCAATCCCGGCCCGTGGCGCATCCCGCACCACCACAAGTGCCTGCTGCATTATTGCCGCCAGTTCGGCGTCGCGCTGGAGCCGTTCATCCAGCTCAACCACAATGGCTTCATCCATTCGTCCGAGGCGTTCGGCGGCAAGCCGATGCGCTACAAGGAGGTCGCGACCGACTATCGCGGCCATACCTCCGAACTGCTGGCCAAGGCGCTGAACGCCGGGTCGCTGGACCAGGCGGTGACGGCGGAGGACAAGGAGAAGCTGCTCGAATCGCTGCGCCGCTGGGGCCTGCTGGACAGCAACATGGCCTATACCTCCAGCGTCCATGTCTCCTCGCAGCGCGGCTATGACCGCCCGCCCGGCGGCGGCCGCAACGGCGCGCCTACGCCCTCGCAGATCGCCAAGCTGGGCGACGTGCTCGCGCCGCAGGTCTGGACGACCATGTCCTTCTATTTCGACTATGTGATGCAGACGACGATGTTCCAGCCGGTCGGCGGCATGGACATGATCGGCAAGGCGTTCGCCGCCAAGGTCGGCAAGCTCATCACCTACAACGCCAAGGTCACCAAGGTCGCGCAGAGCGGCAAGGGCGTGACCGTCAGCTACAAGGATGTCGCGTCGGGCAAGGTCTCGACCGTCAGCGCCGACTATTGCGTCTGCACCATCCCGCTGTCGATCATCAGCCAGGTCGAGATGCAGGTCGGGCCGAAGCTGGCCGCGGCGATGAAGGCGGTGCCCTATGCCGGCCACATCAAGATGGGCATGGAGTTCAAGCGCCGCTTCTGGGAGGAAGACGACAATATCTATGGCGGCCACAGCTTCACCGATCAGGCGATCGGCCAGCTGTCCTATCCCAATGATCGCATGTTCCAGAACGGCCCCGCCGTGCTGCTGGGCGCGTTCACATCCGGCGCGGGCGCGCTGGAGCTGACCGGCATGACCCCGGCCGAACGTATCGAGGCGGCGCTGGCGCAGGGCGAGGTGTTCCACCCGCAATATCGCAAGGAGTTCCTGTCGGGCGTCTCCGTCCCCTGGACCCGCGTGCCGTGGATCCTGGGCTGCACCTCGCGCTGGAGCGAGGAGAACCGGGCGGCGCACTACAAGGACCTGGTCACCATGGACGGCCGCGTCGTGCTGGCGGGCGAGCATGCCAGCTTCTACGGCGGCTGGATGGAAGGATCGATGCTCTCGGGCCTCGACGCGATCAGCCAGATTCACGAGCGGGCGACGGCGGCATGAAACGGCTGGCCATTCTCCTGCCGCCGCTCGCGCTGCTGGCCGTGCCGATCATGGCCCCGGCGCAGGATACGCCGGGCGGCGTGCAGGCGAAGAACAAGGCAGCGGACGGCGCGAAGATCTACAAGCAGATCTGCGCCGCCTGTCACCTGCCCAATGCGCAGGGCGCGGGGGCCATTCCGGCGCTGGCGCGGGACAAGAAGCTCGCCAATGCCGCCTATCCCATCGGCGTGCTGACCAAGGGCAAGGGCGCGATGCCGCCGATGGGCGACATGCTGACACCCGCGCAGATGGCGGCGGTGATCACCTATGTCCGCACCAATTTCGGCAATGCCTATCCGCAGCCGGTGACCGAGGCGGATGTGAAGCGCGGCGGGAAGTAGCGGACGGATTTCCTCCGTTCGTTTCGGACAACATAGAGAAACGAACGGGGGCCTTCGCCATGTCGCAGCCAGACACCAGCTTTTCGCGCCGCATGCTGATGCGCGGCGCGCTGACCGCCGCGGCGGCAGTCGGGGCGGTTCCCGCCATCGCCCAGCGCGGGCGCAAGGTTGCGTTGCCCGACGACCCCAAGGGCATGGTCGCGACGCTGACCGACGGCGTGTTCATCAATTCCAACGAGCATCCGCTCGGCCCCGCGCCCGTCGCGCTGGAGGCGCTCTCGGGTCTCGACAAGCTCGCCGGTCGCTATGGCATGGCGTTCGCCGGCAAGCTGGAGACGACCTTCGCGCGATTGAATGGCCTGACGCCCGATCAGGTGCAGGTGCATCCCGGCTCCTACATGCCGCTGCGCTCGGTCGCCCTTGCCTATTCCACTCCCGACCGGCCGATCGCCTATTTCGAGCCGACCTTCGACAGCGGCTTCATGGGCCGCGACAACAAGGCGGTGACCCGCGCCGTCGCGGTGCCGCTGACCGCGCCCGATTTCGCCGTGGACGTGAAGAAGCTACTCGCCGCCGCGCCCAATGCCGGCGTTTATTATCTCTGCAACCCCAACAACCCGACCGGCCTCACCACCAGCCGCGCCGACATCGAATGGCTGCTCGCGAACAAGCCCGCCGGGTCGGTGCTGCTGATCGACGAAGCCTATATCCATTTTTCCGACGCGCAGTCCTGCCTCGATCTGGTCGCGAAGGGTGCCGACGTGCTCGTGACGCGGACCTTCTCGAAGGCTTATGGCTTGGCCGGGCTGCGCTGCGGGTTGATCGCGGGGCGCAAGGATCTGCTCGACGGGTTGCTCGACTATGGCATCAACATCACGCCGATGCCCGCCGTGGTCGCGGCCGAAGCCAGCCTGCTCGACCCGAAGCTGCTGCCGCAGCGCAAGGCGATTAACAAGGCGGTGCGCGATGATCTCTTCGCCTGGCTCGACAAGCGCGGCCTCACTTATCTGCCCAGCCAGGCGAGTTTCCTGATGATCCATGTCGGCCGCCCCGGCGGCGAGGTGACGGCGAAGCTGGCCGAGCAGAAGATCTTCATCGGCGGGCCGCGCAAGCATATGGACGACTGGGTGCGCGTATCGATCGGCACGCAGGTCGAGATGGACATGTTCAAGCTGGCCTTCGCGAAAGTGCTGGCATGAGCCTCAGCCGGCGGCAGGCGCTGGGCGCGGCGGTCGCGTTGCCGATCGCGGCGCGGGCGGCGGCGGCGTCCACGGGCTTGCTGCCGGACGGGGCTAATTTCGCGGCCAGCCCGGTCGCCTATCTCGACAATGCGTCCACCCATCCGATCAGCCTGGGCGCAAAGAAGGCGGTCGAGAATTACCTGACCGCCCGCACGCTCGATCCCGCCGCCCCGCCGCCGGTCGATCGCGCGAAAGTGCTCGCCAAATTCGCCGCGCTGGTGAACGCCGACCCGGACGAGGTGACATGGGTGCAGAGCACGACCATGGGCGAGCAGGCGGTGCTGCGGGCGCTGGGCTTTCCGGGCCACAAGGCGCGCGTCGTCACCGATACGCTGCACTTTTACGCCGGCTTTCCGATGTATCTGGAGATGGCGAAGCAGGGCGCGGATGTCGCCTGGGTGCCGCAGCGTGATGGGCGCATTGATCTCGAAGATATGGCGAAGGCGATCACGCCGGGGACGAAGCTGGTCAGCATTTCGCTCGTCTCGACCTATAATGGCTTCCGCCACGATCTGAAGGCGGTGTGCGACCTGGCCCATGCGCAGGGCGCGCTGGTCTATGCCGATATCATCCATGGCGCGGGCGCGATCCCCATCGACCTGCATGGCAGCGGCGTCGATTTCGCCGCGACCGCGACCTACAAATGGCTGATGGGCGATTTCGGGCTTGGCTTTCTCTATGCCCGGCGCGGGGTGCTGGAGGCGTTGCCGCGTACCGAATATGGCTATTTCGGCTTTGCTCGGCCGGGGTCGCCGCCGGGCGTGGGTCTGTCGCCGCCCGACACGCATGTCTATCCGCTCGATCCTGCCGGGGCTGCGCCGGTCAGCTATGACATTCGCGGCGGCGCGATCGGCCATTTCGCCACCGGCACCTATGCGCAAGGCGTGGCGAACCAACTGGACTACAGCCTCGACTATATCGCGCGGCTGGGCGTGCCCAATATCCAGGCGCATGCGCAGGCTCTGCTCGCCCGCCTGCGCGACGAGCTGCCGCGCAAGGGCTATCGCGTCATCACCCCGGCCGATGCCGGAACGCCGATCCTCTCGGCGATCGTGCCGAACGCGAAAACGCTGCTGACCGAGCCGCTGGCAAAAGCGCAGATCCGTGTTTCCATCCACGACAACCACATCCGCATCGCGCCGTCCGTCCATAATGACAGCCGCGACATCGACCGCCTGATCGCCGCGCTGCCGCGCGTTTGACCTTATAAGGAGAGACCCATGAAGAAGACCCTGATCACGCTTGCCGCCCTGCTCGCCGCGCCCGCCGCCTTCGCGCAGCAGGCGCTGCCCGCCAAGCTGCCCTTCTCGCCGTCCGTCCGGGCTGGCGACACGCTCTACATGTCGGGGCAGATCGGTCAGGTCCCTGCTGGCATGGACCCGCACAAGGAAGGCTTTGACGCGGCGGTGAAGGGCGCGATGGATTCGATCGGCAAGATCCTGGCCGACAATGGGCTGGACTTCGGCCATGTCGTCAAATGCACCGTCATGCTGGACGACATGACCGACTGGCCGCGCTTCAACGCCGCCTATCTGCCCTATTTCGAGGGCAAGCGCCTGCCCGCGCGATCGGCCTTCGGCGCGGACGGTCTGGCGCTGGGCGCGCCGCTGGAGGTGGAGTGCCTCGCCGCGTTCAAGTGAGCGCAGCGCCGGCCCGCTCGCCGGTTCGCAGCGTCAGCACCTCGACGCCCGACGCCGTCACCGCGACCGTATGCTCGAACTGTGCAGAGAGCTTGCGGTCGTTGGTGACGACGGTCCAGCCGTCATCCTCCACCGACACCTTGCGGCTGCCCTGATTGACCATCGGCTCGATCGTGAAGACCATGCCCTCACGCAGCTTCATGCCCGCGCCCGGCCGGCCGAAGTTCATGATCTGCGGCTCCTCGTGCATCTCCCGCCCGATGCCATGGCCGCAATATTCGCGCACCACACTATAGCCGTGCTTCTTGGCGTGCCGCTCGATCGCGAAGCCGATGTCGCCCAGATGCGCGCCGGGTCGCACCGCGCCGATGCCCTTCCACATCGCCTCCTGCGCGACCTTCACCAGCCGGCGCGCGGCGGCGGGCGCATCGCCGACAATATAGGTCTTGCTGGAATCGGCGATGAAGCCGTTCTTTTCCAGCGTGATGTCCAGATTGATGATGTCGCCGTCGCGGATGATCTCGCTTTCGTCGGGCACGCCATGGCAGACGACATGGTTGATCGAGCAGTTCAGCACATATTGGAAGCCATATTGCCCCTTGCTGGCGGGGCGCGCGGCCAGATCGACGGTGATGAAGCGGTCGACCAGATCATTGACCTGCATGGTCGACAGGCCGGCAAGGTCCTGCCCGTCCAGCATTTCGAACACGCGCGCCAGCAGACGCCCCGATATCCGCATCAGGGCGATTTCATCCGGGGTCTTGACCATCTTAAGCCGCCGCAGCTTCCGGCATCGTCACCTGCGCCCGCGCCAGTTCCATCCGCACGATGTCGTTGAACGACAGCGTCGGATTGGCCTGCGCCAGCATACCGATCTTCATCCAATATTCCGCCTGCGCATTGATGGAGCGGCACATGACCGCGCTGGCGCGGCGCGCCTCCTCATGCAGTTCGTCGTCGATTTTCACGATGCCCATATATGATCCATATACGGATCATATATGCTTCGTCAATAACTGTGGCTTTCCGCGTGGCGATCCGCCAGCCAGCCTGCGCTGCCCAGCATCGCCTCGCTAACCCGCGCCCATTTGAGGAAGCGGCCGGCGACATGCTCAGCGGTCATGCCGATGCCGCCATGCATCTGCACCATCTCGTTCGTCACCTTGTGCAGCGCCTCGCCGGCCATGAATTTCGCCAGGATCGCCGCTTCAGCGAATCCCGCCTCGCCCCGATCGGCGAGGCCGCAGGCATGCGCGACGCAGCCGCGCGCCAGTTCGATCTCCACCAGCATCTGCGCCGCGCGATGTTGCAGCGCCTGAAAACTGCCGATGCGCCGGCCGAACTGCTCGCGGGTCTTGAGATAATCGAGGGTGATCTCGAACGCGCGGGTCGCCGCGCCCAGCATTTCGGCCGCCAGCGCCAGCCGCATCCGATCCTCGACCGACAAAAGCTCGGCAGCGCCGATCGCCAGTCTTGCATCGTCCGCCACCACCGCGTCGACCGTCACATCGCCCACCGATCGCCCGTCGATCCGGTCAAGCGGCGTCACTGCCACCAGATCGCGCGGCAGCAGGAACGCGCCACCGTCCGCTACCGTGACGATGAACCAGTCGGCGTCGGGCGCGTCCGCCACATGACGCTTGGCCGCGACGATGCGCCAGCCATCCGGCGTCTGTTCCGCGCTCGCCCGCACCGGCATGCCGTGATGCGCGCCCTCCTCCGACGCCAGCGCAACGATCGTCCGCCCGGCGATAACGCCCTCGACCAGTTCGGGCCGATCACCCAGCAACGCCAAAACAAGCCCGCAGGACAGCAAGGGCGAGGCGACCAGTTCCCGCCCCATCTCCTCCGCCACCGCGCAGAACGCCGCCATGCCCAGACCCAGGCCGCCCAGCGCCTCCGGCACGGCCATGCCGGTCCAGCCCAGCGCCGCCATCGCTTCCCAGCGCGCGCGATGGCCGACGCGCGCGGCCTCATGATCGGGATGCACGGGATGTTCCGCGCTCGCCCAGTCCCGCGCCGCCGTGCGCAGCATCTCCAGCATCTCCGCGTCACGCATCGGGCAAGCCCAGCACATTCTTGGCGATAACGTTCAGGTTGATCTCCGACGTGCCGCCTTCGATGCTGTTGCCCTTCGACCGCAGCCATTTGCGCGTCTCTCCAAGGTCGCGCTCGCCAAAACCCTCCCCGCTCCAGCCCATCCCGTCCATGCCCAATATCTCGATCGCCAGTTCGTGCCGGTCCTGGTTCACCTTGGCCGACGCATATTTGATGATGGAGGACATCGCGCCCGCCCGCCCGGCATTTACTTCCACCTGCGCCTGCGCCGTCAGGATGGCGACTGCGCGCTCGACCATGTCCTGCCGCGCGATGCGCTGGCGCAGCGCGGGATCACTGGCGAGGCGTTCCCCTGCAAGGCTGGGCAGGCCCACGCTACGGTCGCCACCAAAGCCGATGGCCGACACGTTCTGGCGCTCATATTGCAGCAGCTTCTTCGCGATGGTCCAGCCGCCGTTCAGCGGCCCGACCAGATGGTCCTTGGGCACGCGCACATTGTCGAAGAAGGTCTCGCAAAAGGGCGAGCTGCCGGAAATCAGCCGGATCGGCCGGGTAGTGACGCCCTCGCTCGCCAGATTGACCAGCAGGAAGGATATGCCCTTGTGCTTGGGCGCCTCGAAATCGGTGCGGACCAGGCAGAATATCCAGTCGGCCTTGTCGGCATAAGTGGTCCAGATCTTCTGCCCGTCGAGCCGCCAGTAATCGCCGCAATCCTGTGCCTTCAATCGCAGCGAGGCGAGGTCGGAACCCGCCCCCGGCTCCGAATAGCCCTGACACCAGCGTATCTCCCCGCGCGCGATCGGCGGCAGGAAGCGCGCCTTCTGCGCCTCGTCGGCATATTCCAGCAGCACCGGACCCAGCATCCACAGGCCGAAGGAAAAGAGCGCGGGCCGCGCGCCGGCGCGCTTCAGCTCCTCGTCCAGAATAGCCGCGTCTTCCGCACTCAGCCCCCCGCCGCCATAAGCTGCGGGCCAGGTCGGCGCGGTCCATCCCTGCGCCACCATCCTGTCCAGCCACAGCTTCGTGTCTGGATTGGGAAACTGCCCGCCACGCCCGCCCCAGGCGATCTCCTCCTCCGGCATCGGGGTCGCCATCGACGCAGGCAGATTGCGCGCGATCCAGTCCCGCGCCTGCGCCCGGAAATCGCCCGTCATGCCTTTGGCGGCATGTGGCGGGCGAGGAAGTCGAACACGCCGCTGTTGAAGGCGTCGTTGCGGTCGCCCGCCACCATATGGCCCGCGCCCACCACGTCTACGACCTCCAGACCCGGCTGCATCGCGCGGAAAGCGGCGACCCCGGCGTCGCTCACGACATCGCTCTTGAGGCCACGCACCAGCAGCACCGGCAGGCCCGCCAACTGCCCCATGATCCGGGCGGAAGCGACCATCAGTTCATGATGCTTCTCCACATCCGCACCGATGGACATGATCCGCGGGTCCCAATGCCAGTAGAGCCGCCCGTCGTCGCGCAGCCGCAGATTGCGCATGAGGCCGCTCGGGTCGGACGGGCGCGGCCGGTCGGGATTATAGGCGGCGACCGCATCCACCGCCTCGTCCAGCGTCGCAAAGCCGCTGATGCCGCCGCTCATGAAGCTGACGATGCGATTGACGCCTTCGGGTTCGGCATGGGGCACGATATCCACCAGCACCACCGCCTGCGGCCGGATGCCCAGCGCCACCGCATGGATCGCCGTCGCCCCGCCCATCGAAGCGCCGACCAGCGCGAAGGGCGTAGTGAGTCCGTCGATCACCGCGCGCAGATCCGTCACGCGATCGTCCAGCGTATAGGCCCCCTCTGGCGACCAGCCGCTTTCGCCATGGCCGCGCGCGTCATAGTTGATCACGCGATAGCCGCGCGCGATCATCGCCCGCGTTGCGCCCGACCAGCTGTGCCGGGTCTGGCCGCCGCCATGCATGAAGATGACCGCCGGCGCACCCGGATCGCCCCCGACATCACCGACCAGTTCCACGCCATCGGCGGAACGGAAGTGCTGGACATGGGTGGCGGATGTTTCGTCGATGCTGGTCATGCCAACGGCGTTAAGCGAATAATTAAGCTCGTCAAGCCCGGCCCCTGCGCGCGCCCTCATCCCATCCGCTCGAAACGTTCGGGCGCATCGGCATAGCGCGCCACCAGCAGCTTCTTGTCGATCTTCGCATTGCTGTTGCGCGGCAGCCTGTCGTCGCTGGCGATGATGTAGCGCGGCAGCTTGAAGCCCGCGAGCCGCCCCTTGCAATGCGCGAACAGCGCCTGCGCATCGACCGGCGCGGCGGCGTGGATGCAGGCGGCGGGCGTCTCCCCGAATTTCGCGTCCGGCACCGGGATCACCGCAACCTCGTCGATCCCGCCGAAGTCGGCGATGACATTCTCGACCTCGCTAGGCGACACGTTGAAGCCGCCAGTGATGATCATGTCCTTCTGCCGGTCGACGAAGGTCAGATAGCCTTCCGCGTCCAGAAAGCCGCGATCGCCGGTCTTGAGCCAGCCATCCTCGAACGCGGCGGCGGTCGCTTCCGGGTTCTTCCAATAGCCGACCATCATGCCCGGCCCCTTGGCGCGGATTTCCCCCGCCTCCCCCACGTCGCATTGGGTGCCGTCCGGGCGGACGATCTTGAGCTGCGTGAAGATCATCTGTCGGCCACAGGACTGGCGGTTCTCGCGCACTTCCCGCTCGCTGCCCATGGTGCAGTAATTGCCGACTTCAGTGAGGCCATACATCTGCCGCAACAGCACGCCCTTGTCGCGCCAGGTGGTCAGCACGGCTGGCGGCACGCGCGTGCCGCCGGTGATGCCCATGGCG
>JBIIEH010000035.1:0-43408 GCA_044237945.1 Sphingobium sp.
TCTGCAAAGCCGGGCACATTGGCGATCTGCTCCAGCATCAGCGGGAAGCTCGACAGGTTGGTGATCCGCCGCTCGACCATGATGCGCAGCGCCAGCGCCGGGTCGAAGCGGCGCATGAAGCAGAAAGTGCCGCCATTGGTCGTCGCGAACAGATAGCCCCAGGTGGTGCCGAGGCCGCTCTGCAGCGACACCATCATCAACGGCCGCAGTTCCGGCCCGCCAAATTCCGGGACCATCAGCCGCATCTCGAAATATTTGCTGAGCAACTGGCTGTGGGAGATCATCACCCCCTTGGGCCGGCCGGTGGTGCCGCTGGTGAAGATGATCTGCGCCAGCGCGTCGGCCTCGACGCGCGGTTCGCGCCAGTCCGTGGGCGGGCCATCGCGATAGTCGACCGCGCTCTCCATCGCGACCAGCGTCGCGCCGCCGGCGATATCCTGGATAACCCCCATGCGCCCAGCGTCGGCAATGATCGCGCGCGGCTCGATCACGTCGATCAGGTACGACAATTCGCCCGCGACGAAGCGCTCGTTGAGCGGCACGATGACCCCGCCCGCGCGCAGAATGGCGAAGGCCCAGACCACCCACTCGATCGCGTTCGCGCCAATGACGCCCACCGTATCGCCCGGCCGCACGCCAATGGCGGTGAGATGTGCCGCCGCGCCCCCGCTCCAGCGATAGAGCGCACCGTAGGAGAGTTCCCCATCCTCATCGATGGTCAGCGCCAGCCGATCGGGCTGTTCCACCGCCCAGAAACGCAGGCCATCGTGCAGCAATGTGTTGTGCATGAACCTATGCCTCCCGTCCGGCGTGGTGGCCAAGCAGGGCGGCGCGGATGTCGCCCTTCGCCCCGATCAGCGCGATCGCGATGTAAGCGAGGTTGAACAGCCCCCCGCAGAACACCGACAGGCAGGCCAGCAGCAGCCCCAGCCCCTTCGATTGCGTGCGCCAGAATATCCAGCAGGCGATCAGCACCAGATGCAGGGTGAAATCGCCATTGAACTGCGCCCGCCACGGATTGGCGAAATCGCCGAAGAAGATCGCGATCGAGGCCGGCGCACCGAGACCAATCACCGCATGCGCGGTCAGCAGCAGCAGCACGATCCAGCCCGCAGTCGACAGCAGAAGCACCAATCCCGGCAATGGACGCATAAATTTCCCCTCCTTCATATTGTGATTGTGTCGCGCAAGCGCAGCGCCTCCAGCGCCTGCCGTTCGGCATCCGACAGCGGTTCGGACCGACCGTCGCGCGCCTTCACCATCACCGCCTCGCCCAGCGCGAAGCAGTGGCCGCCCTGAAAGGCCGCCTGCGCGATGACCCAACTGCTCGTGCCGACACGGGTGACGCCGCTCGCGATCTCCGCCACGCCGGGATAATGGGCCTGGCGCAGATAATCGATCGTCACGCTGGCGAAGAGCAGTTGCAGCCCGTCGGTCGGGTCGACCAGATGCCCGACGCCGAAGACGCCCATGTTGATGTCCGCCCGCCCCTCCTCGAAATAGCGGCCGGTCGCGCCATTGTTGAGGTGCCGGAACGCATCCATGTCGCTGTAGAGGATGCGCGTCGTGAAGCGCCGGGCGTAGCTTGCAGGCTCCAGCCGCGCGGGATCGTCCTTCAGCGCCAAGGTCAGGCGGTCATCGCCAGCGGCGGCGCGTCCCGCTCGACCTGCACGATGACGCCGTTCATGTGCGACATGTTGCTGATCGGCTCATAGGTCCCCGCGCCCGACGGCAGTAGCCGGTTGACGTTGACGCCGGGCAGGCTGTTGGCGCGGCTGATGCCGGGCGCGCGTTCATGGCCGTAGCCATGGCTCAGCGCCACGACGCCCGGCAGCAGATCGTCATCATGGCGGATCGCGGTGACGACGCTGCCATGCTCGTTGAAGATGCGCGCGACATCGCCATCGGCCAGCCCCCGCGCCGCCGCGTCCGCCGGATGGATATGCAACGGGTTCAGCGCCTTGTCGCCGCGCTTCAGGGATCGCATGTTCGCAAGATTGCTGTTGTGCATATAGTTGGTGCGCAGCGAGATCATCTTGAGCAGGCCGTCCGGCTCCGCATCCAGCTCGCCGAACAGCGCCTCGCAGCGATCGAACGCCCCCTCCACCAGCGACGGGCAGCAATCGACGCGCTTGTCGGGCCAGGCGATCATTTCGTCATACAGCAGGTCGCGCGCCGGCTGCGGCAACAGCTTCGTCTGATGCGGCAGCGCGCGCAGCCCCTCCCGGTCGAGGCCGGCCTGGCTCAGGATCATGTCGACCAGCGCGTCGCCGGCTTCCTCGCCATCGTCGAGCATGGAGGGCAGGCCCATTTCCTGCTCGATCCGCGCGATGATCCACCAATCGTCGCGCCGCTCATGCTGCGGCGGGACCAGCCGGTCGGCGATCTGGATATAGGGCGTGGGCTGCACGCCATTGGCGATATGGTTGATGTCCTCCCGCTCCAGCCAGTCGGCGGACGGCAGGATATAGTCCGCCATCTCGCCCGTCGCATTGCGGAACAGGTCGATCGCGACGATCAGGTCCAGCGTCTCGAACGCCTTGCGGATGCGGTCCTCGCCCGGCACCGACAGCACTGGATTGCCCGATATAACGATCATCGCGCGAACCGGGTCGTCCTCCAGCTCGATGAAGTCCGGCATCATGCAGGTCGGCAACTGGCCGAAGATATGCCGCATCGGCCCCAGTTGCGTGTCGAAGAATATCTCTTCCGGCGGCTCCGCGATGGTGATCGAATTGATCCCTTTCGCGAAATAATTGCCGCCGTCGCGGCCCATATTGCCGGTGACGAAGCTCAGCATGTTGAGCAGCCAGTAAGCGAGCGTGCCCTGCCGCCCCTGGTTGACGCCGGTCGCCATATAGACCGACGCGCGCGGCGCTTCCATGAATTCGCGCGCGATGGTGCGGATGTCGTCCGCCTCCATGCCAACGACATGGGCCACGCGCTCCGCCGGATAGCGCGCGACGAACGCCCGAAGCCCCTCGATATGCTTGCCCTTCGCCGCGATCGCCGCCTCGTCGAAGCCGCCCATCGCGTCGATCTCGTGGATCAGGGCGGCGATCAGATAGATATCGCTGTCGGGCTTTACGCGGATGACTTCGCCGGTCGTGTCGCTGGCGGATTCAATTTTGCGCGGGTTGAAGAACAGCACCTTGCCGCCGCGCGCGGTAATGTCCTGCAACACATGCATCGGGCGATGCACCGACACCAAAGTCCAGTGCGAGATCTTGGGATTGCCGCCGAAGCAGAGCAGATAGTCGGTATTGTAGAAGTCCGGGATCGTCCATTGCGTCGTCCCGTACATCGCCTCCAGCGCGGCGGCCTTGTTGGTCAGGTCCTGGCTGGCCGCGCCGAAGCCGTTGCGCGTGCCGATCTTGGCCGGCAGCATCGCCGCCAGCCCCACCGCGCGGGTGTTGAAGGCGACCGGATTGCCATAATAGGTGCCGATCGCATTGGGTCCCTGCGTCTCGCGCAGATGGCGCAGCCGCGCCCCGATGTCCGACAGCGCCTCGTCCCAACTCACTTGCTCGAACGTCGCAGGCGTCACCCCGCGCGGCGAGGTGCGCCGCATCGGATGATTGACCCGGTCGGGATCGTTATGGATTTCCAGATAATTGAGGCCCTTGTGGCAGGCGAAGCCCCTGGACACGGGATGTTCGCGATCGGGCTTGAGCGCGGTGATCGCGCCATCCTCGACGGTGGCGACCATGGGGCAGGCCGGCTCGCATATCCGGCAGAAAGTGTGCTTCGCCGTCATCCAGATTCTCCCGAATCCATGGGGCCATTGCGACCCTCTTTGCGCAAGCATAAGCCCGCCTTTCGATCAAATCAATCGATCGATTAAAATCAAGCAAGCGGAGGCGGCCATGACCGCCCCCGCCCGTCCCCCTTTGGCTAGAAATCTTTCACGAATTCGATGCCGTAGGTCCGCGGTGGGGAATATTGGCCGGACCAGACATTGGGACCGCCATTCCACAGGAAGTGATAGGTCGTCGCCTTGTTGGTCAGGTTCCGGCCCCACAGCCGCATGGTCAGCCCATTCTCCTCGCTGCGCAGCGCGATGACGGTGTTCAGCTTGACGAACGCCTTCTGCATCGTTTCGGGCCGCTCCCATCCGGCAATGTCCGCCTTGCCGATGAAATTGCCCTCGCCCCGGATCATCAGGCTGCTGAAGAAACCGCCCAGCGGAATGTCCGCCTGCACGCCAGCCGTGAAGTTGTAGTCGGGGACACCCGGCAGGCGGTTGCCGTCCAGATTGGGGGTCGGCACGCCGTTGATGAGCACTGTGGGCAGGCCGCGTGTGTTGTTGGGGTCGGACGCATCGACCGACGCGAAGTTCTTGAACCGCGCCCGCAGCACGCTGCCCGAGACGTCGACCGAGAAGACATCGCTCAGCTTCGCGCGGATTTCCGCGTCGAAGCCCAAAGTCCGCGCATCGGCGTTCACCACCTGCGCGACGGCGGCGCCGATGCCCTGGTAGATCTGCATGCCCTTGTAATCATAATAATAGACCGCGAAATTCGCGACCACGCGCCCGTCGAGCAGCACCGACTTGAGGCCGCCCTCCCACGCGGTCAGTTTCTCCGGGCCATAGGTGTTGCCGCACAAAGTCGCCGCCGTGCCGCCGACCTTGAACCCCTTCGACCACTGGCCATAGACCATGGCGTCGTCGCCGACATCGAACTGCGCCCCCAGGCGCGGGGTGAAGGGATGCCAGGTGAAGTTGAAGCGATCATTGTTCGACACCGCCCCGCCGGTCAGCGCGGCGCAGCCATCGTCGAACGCCAGCGTGCCGGGCGGCAGTCCCTCTCCACCCGGCGCGTCGCGATCGTCATAGCCATAGGGATAGGCGGTCAGCTTCGACTCATAATGCGCGTTGTTGACCTCCCGCGCATAACGCGCGCCGCCATAGACGCGAAAGCGCGAGGAGACCGGCACGGTCACGTCCGCGAACACGCCGATTGTCTTTTCCCGATAACGCCCGTCGAAACTGATCGCGGTGTCGGCGTCATTGATCGAATTGGCCGGGTCCTGCGTGTAGCCAAGGCCGGTGTTGAGATAGATCGGGATGTTCACGCGGAACTTCTCGTTCGAATAATAGCCGCCGATCACCCAGTTGCCCTTGTCGCCAAAGCTGCCGCCGATCGTCACTTCCTGCGAGAAGGACCTGGACGGCTGCGTCCGCCCGAACGGGAAACCGTCCTCCGGCGAGGGCAGGATCTGCTGCGTCGGCACCACCGCCGTGCCATCGAGCGAACTGTGGAACTTGTAGCGCACGATGCCGGTCGTCGATTTCAGCTGGATATCGTCGGTCAGATCGACCGTGTGCCGCATGCTGAAGATGCGCACCCATTTGCGCGACGGATGCACGAAGGAAGAATAGAACTCCCACGGCTCGGTCGAATATTGGATATTCGGAATGTCGCCGATCGGGATCTGCGTGCCCGATCCGGGCGGCGCGTGGATGCTGCCGGGAGGGCTGACGACGCCGCCCATGATCTGCTGATAGGACAGGAAGCGCTCATAATGGTTGAGCGCCGACAGGTCCATCTGCCAGTCGCCGCGCTCAACATGGATGGCCCCGCGAAAGGTGGAATTGAGATATTCGTCCGCCCGGCTGTTGTCATACAGATTGCGGATGAACCCCTTGTCGCGGTTGCTGTGCGACGCGCTCAGCCGCACCGATATCCCATCGGCCAGTGGGCCGGATATCGTGCCGTTGACCTTGTAGCTCTGATAATTGCCATAGCCCGCGACGACCTGCGCGGTGAGCGTGTCGGTCGGCATGCGGCCGATGAAGTTGATCGCGCCGCCGATGGCGTTGCGACCGTAGAGCGTGCCCTGCGGCCCACGCGCCACCTCGACCCGCTCGACATCGAACAGGTCGATCGTCGCCGCGCCCGCGCGCGGCAGGTTGACGCCGTCGAAGCTGACCACCGTATTGGGGTCCGACGCGCCGGTATCCACCGGCACGCCCACGCCGCGTAACGTGATGAAGGTCGACCCCGATTGCGTGTAGAAGGTCATGCCCGGCGCGGCCTGCGTCACCGCATCCAGCGAGTTGATGCCGCGCACCTGCAATTCTTCCTGACCGATGCCGGTGATCGCGCCAGCAATGTCCTGCACCGATTCCGCGCGCTTGTTGGCGGTGACGATGATGTCGGCGAAATTGCTCTGCGCCTGACCCTGCAATTGCGCCTGCGGATCGGCCGCCTGCGGCTCCTGCGCCGCCACCGGCTGGGCCAGAGAAAGCCCAAGAGAAAAGAACGTCACGGCTACAACGGAACCGGACGCAATAAGGGCGTATTTTATCTTCATGACAACCTCCCCATGCCTGTCGCGGCCAAGGATCAGGATGTCATGGAAACGGCATTCATGGCCCGGGTCGGCTCAAGACCCATCAGGCCGAAAAGGCCGTCTCATCCTCCCGTCGCCTGGCCCGGCACCCTTACGCATCGTCGATATGCGATGCCTTGAATGCCCCTACGTTATTCATTTAATTAACAAAACAGTCAAGATCGCTTTGCACATGAATTATTACATATATTTCAATGCTTTACCGCGATTATCCGACTTCGCTCCAGGCAATGAGTGAAACACTTGCTTTAACTTTCATTTTCAGGCATAACCTATCATCTTTAGTTTAAACGCAGATCAGGGATTCGCGCCATGACCGTCGCCACCGCCGTCCGCCCCAGGGAAAAGAACGTGCCCGTGCTGGAGAGCCTCAGCGCGAGCCAGATCGACGCCATCGGCCGCATTCCCCCGCACGCCAGCGCCGACGCGCCGGTCCTCGACGCGCGCCGCCCGGCCAGCATCTTCCTCGATCCCGCCCGCTTCGACCTGGAATGGGAAAAGGTGTTCCTGAAGCTGCCCGTGCCACTGACCCTGTCCGCGCTGGTCGCCGAACCCGGCAGCGTGCTGGCGGTCGAAAGCTATGGTATGCCGCTGATCGTCACCCGCGCAAAGGACGGGCAGGTCCGCGTGTTCCTGAACGCCTGCACGCACAAGGGGTCCAAACTGGTCGAACATTGCGATCCGCATTCGGCCGCGCGCATGACCTGCCCCTATCACGCCTGGACTTATGGTCTGGACGGCAAGCTGATCGGCGTGCCCCGCGCCGAAACCATCGCCAATTTCGCCAAGTCCGATCGCCCGCTGGCGCAACTGCCCGCGCATGAGGAGGGCGGCTTCATCTGGGTCGGTCTCGACCGCCACGCTGCTTACGACTTCACCAGCCTGAACGCCGAACTGATGCAGGATTTCGAGGCGCTCAACATCCCCCGCGCCCATGTCTATGGCCGCAGGATGTTCGACCTGAAGGCCAACTGGAAGCTGGTGCTGGAGCCGTTTCTGGAGGGCTATCATGTGCAGCGATTGCACGCCAATTCGGTCGGCCCGATGTTCGCCGACACGCCCAGCATCATGGATCGCCTCGGGCCGCATTTCCGCCAGGTGTCGGGCAAGGCGAATTTCGATCCGTCCGAAATCCGGCCGGACGACAATATCCACAAGACCATCACCTTCGCCTATGACCTGATGCCCAATGCGGTGATCGTCACCAGTCCCTATTATATCAGCGTCATGATCCTGGCCCCGCGCGGCCCTGACCGCACGATGGTGGACTATACGATGCTGACGCGCGAGGCCCCCGACAATCCCAAGGCGGAGGAGTTGTTCGCCAAATCCTATGAGATGATCCTGTCCGTGTTCGGCGGCGAGGATTTCCGTGCGGCGGAACTCAGCCAGGCGGGCCTTGCCAGCGGCGCGATCGACGACGTCATCTATTGCGGGCTGGAGGACAAGATTCCCGAGTTCTACGAAACACTGGAAGCCCATCTGGAAGCGTAAACGGGCTGGCCGGGACGAATAAATCCGTTCGGGCTGAGCGAAGTCGAAGCCTCCTGCCGAGCGAAGCGAGGCTTAAACGCTTCGACTTCGCTTGGGGCGAACGGAAAAGCGTTTCCTCAAGCCTCCACGAACATCGCCCGCAATTCCGTCTTCAACACCTTCCCCGCAGGCGACAGCGGCAGGGCGTCCACGAACGACACCGACTTGGGCGCCTTGTACGCGGCGATCCGCTCGCGGCAATGCGCCCGCAGCGCCTCCTCGCACACGCTCATCCCCGGCCGCAGCACGATGACGGCATGCACCGCCTCCCCCCAGCGACCATCCGGCCGGCCGATCACCGCCGCCTGCTGCACGGCTGGATGCGCCGACAGCGCATTCTCCACCTCCGACGAATAGACATTCTCGCCCCCGGTGATGATCATGTCCTTCAGCCGATCGACCACGGTGACATAGCCCGCCTCGTCCATGCGCCCGACATCGCCCGTATGCATCCAGCCGCCGCGCAGCGCCGTCGCCGTCTCTTCGGGCATGCCCCAATAGCCCAGCATAACGCCCCCACCGCGCGCCACGATCTCGCCCGGCTCGCCGCGCGGAACCTCGCAATCCTCCGCATCGACGATCCGCACCTCCGCCGAAGTCGTCGCGCGCCCGGCCGAGCGGCCCCGCCCCTGCGCCCGCGCCTCCGCGCTGTGATCGTCCGGCCCCAGCATCGTCGCGATCGGCGACAGCTCTGTCTGGCCATAAGCCTGCACGAAGGCGACCTGCGGCAACGCCTCCATCGCCCGATCGAGCAGCGCGTCGTCGATGCTCGACGCGCCATAGACGATCCGCTCCAGGCTGGAGAGCCGCTCGCTCGCGAAGGCCGGATCGATCAGCACCGCCCGCAGCATCGTCGGCACCAGGAAAATGTCGCTCACCCGCTCCCGCTCGATCATGGCGATCGTCGCGGCGGGATCGAACATCGGCAGGAAGACCTGGGTCGATCCCGCCAGCAACGCGGTGAACAGGCCCGACAGGCTGCCGACATGGAACAGCGGTGCGACATGCAGATAGCTGCGCCCCGGTCGCGTGCCGGGAAAGGACAGATAGCCGTTCGCCGACGCCAGCAGGTTCGCATGGCTCAGCATCACGCCCTTCGATCGCCCGGTCGTGCCGCCGGTGTAGAGGATCGCCGCCAGCGCATCGCCGCCGATGCGCGGGTCCTCGCCCGCCATCTCCGCCGCCGCGATCCAGTCGTCATAGGCTATCGACGCATCGGACAGCGCCGGCCCCATTTGCACGATCAGCCGCAGCCCCGGCGTCTGCGCGCGAATGGCGTCCACCATCGGCGCGAAATCGGGCGCGACGATCAGCAGCTTCGTCGCGCAATCCTCCAGCGAATAGGCGATCTCGCTCGCCGACCAGCGGGTGTTGACCGGGTTGATGACCGCCCCGGCCCAGAAGCTGCCCAGCACATAATCGAGATAATGATCGGCGTTGCGCGAGAGCAGGGCGACCCGATCGCCCGGCTCCACCCCCGACCGCGCCAGCGCTCCGGCGAAGCGCCGCACGTCGCGTTCCACGGCAGCCCAGTCGCGTCGCCGATCGCCGTCGATGCTCGCGATCGCATGCGGGGCTTGCTGCACCAGCCGGTGCAGCGCCTGCGTCAGATAAGCCATGTCCTCTCCTATGGCGACGCAACCAGTGTGGCGGGACTTGGCGCAGGAATCCAGACGGATTCCAATCGATCGATTAAATTCGCACCGGCCGCGTCAATATCGCCTCCGCCGCGTCGATCAGATGCGCCCGGTCGGGATCGATGACATAGGGCATGCCGTCCGATCCCGCTTCCGGCCCCGCCCCCTCATGCGCGGCCAGCGCCGCCACGAACAGCAGCATGGTGATGTTGATCCGGTCCCGCGTCTCCTTGCGCGGCATGTCGGGCAGCATCCGCCGCAACAGGCTCATGCAGCGCTGCGATCCGGGATCGATGCCATTGCCCGTCGCCCGCACCAGCGTGTCGCGATGGTTGATCAGCAGCATCGCGATGAAGCGACCATAGCTGGCGCTCTGCTCGGCACAGGCCAATTGCGGCGGGCTGCTCATGATATCCAGCACCGCCCGCAGCGTGACGCCGCCGCTCGCCGCCAGCGCGTCGATCCGCGTCAGCCGGTCGGCGGCGACCGTCGCCATGATGTCCTGGATCAGCTCCGCGATCAGCGCGTCGCGGGATCCGAAATAATAATTCACCAGCGCCACGTTGCGCTCGCCCGCGGCACCGACGATGTCGCGGGTGGACACCCGGTCCAGCCCGCCTTGCGCGAACAGTTGCTGCGCGATTCCCTTGATCCGGGCGCGCTTTTCCTGATGCCGGTCGGCGCGGCTGGCTGCTTCCCGCTTCTGCATGCGCGCTCCAGTAAAGCGATTGCTTTATCCGGGGCAAGCCCTTCAGCGCAGCAGATAGCCCCCATCGATCACCAGCGACTGGCCGACGACATAGCTGGTGTCGGGGGAGGCCAGGAACAATATGGTCGTCGCCACCTCATGGGGCAGGCCGACGCGGCGGGCCGGGACCTGGCGCAGAAATTCCTTCGACAGCCCCTCTTCCCCGCGCGCCCATTCGATGATCCGGGTATCGACGAAGCCGGGCGCGACGGCGTTCACGCGAACACCGTCCTTCTGCCACTTGTCCGCAATCGCCTTGGTAAAACCCAGCAAGGCCCATTTGGCGGCGGTGTAGGCCGGCTGGTCGCGCAGGCCGATGAAGCTGCCCACCGACGCCACATTGACGATGGCGCCCTTCGCGGCCGCCAGCCGGTCCCGAAAGCGGTAGCACAGGTCGACCGGCGCGTTCTGGTTGATCTCGATGACCCGGCAATAGCCGTCATAGGCATATTCGTCGCCCATCGCCGCGCCGGCATTGTTGACCAAAATGTCGAGCGCCGGAATCGCGTCGGACAGGGCCGCGCGATGCGCCGCCTCCTGCATCAGCACGTGATGGTAGCGGAAGCGCGTGAGGTCGCCCGTATAGTCCGCCGCACTCGCCCGCGTGCCCGTAATATGCACGCTCGCCCCCGCATCGGCAAAGGCGCTCGCGGTGGCCAGGCCGATGCCCTGCGTGCCGCCAGTGACCAGCACCGTCTTGCCGGCGAAATCGAAACGGACGGTCACGCCTTGCCCTCCGCGATGCCGCGCGCGACGGCGGCCAATATGTCCATGTTGGCGACCATCGCCGCCGCTTCCGCCGAAGACGCGTTGCCGCGCAGCATCCGCCCCTTGATGCCGTGGATGATCGCGGCCAGCCGGAACAGGTTGAAGATGATGTAGACGTCGAGGTCGGCAATCCCTTCCCGCCCGGTCAGCCGGCAATATTGCGCGACATAGTCGGCTTCGGACGGCAGCCCGATGGCAGCGAGATCGCGGTCGGCCAGCCCCCAGCGAATGACCGAAGGCACGCGGTACATCATCAGATTATAGGTGAAATCGACCACCGGATGACCCAGCGTGGACAGTTCCCAGTCCAGCACGGCGATGACGCGCGGCTCGGTCGGGTGGAAGATCATGTTGTCGATGCGATAGTCGCCATGGACGATGCCGAACGCCTCGTCATCGGGGGCATGGGCCGGTAGCCAGTCCACCAGAAAGTCCATGTCCGCCGTGCGCCCGGCCAGTTCGTCGTCGCGATACTGCCGCGACCAGCGCTCGATCTGCCGCGCCAGATAGCGGCTGGGCCGGCCATAATCGCCCAGCCCGATCGCTTCGGGATCATAGCGATGCAACTGCGCCAGCGTGCCGCCCATGGCATATTGGCAAGCGGCGACCTCATCGCGCGGCACACCCGGAAAATCGCCGTCCCAGAAGATGCGCCCGGCGACCATGTCCATGACATAGAACATGCTGCCGATGACGCTCTCGTCGGCGCACAGCGCATGAACATGCGGCACGGGGAAGCCCTGCGCGGCGAGCGCCTGCATGACGCGCGCCTCGCGATCGACAGCGTGCGCGCCCTTCAGCAGCTGCCCCGGCGGCTTGCGACGCATCACATACTGCCCGCTCGGCGCGGTCAGGCGGAAGGTCGGGTTGGACTGCCCCCCGGCGAACTGATCGACGCTGAGCGGCCCGCGATAGCCGGCGACATGCGCCTCCATCCAGCGTTCCAGCGCCGCCACATCGAACCGCGCATTGTCGCGCACCGCCGTGGTCGCGCCGCTCATGCCGGCGTACCCTTGATCAGGTCGCTGGCATAAGACGGCCGGCGCTTCTCGAAAAAGGCGGCAACCCCTTCGGCGAAATCGCCGCTGCCCGAGGTGATAACCTGATTGCGGTCCTCCATCGCGATCGCCGCCTCCAGCCCCGGCGCGTCGATCGCCATGCGCAGGCACTCCTTGGTCAGCCGCAGGCCGAGCGGCGAGGTCGTCAGCATGGAATCAATGAGCGGTTCCGCCGCCGCCTCCAGCTGGTCGTCGGGGACCACCCGGCTCACCAGCCCCAGTTGCAGCGCCCGGTCGGCATGGATGAAATCGCCCGTCATCATCAGCTCCGCCGCCACGCTCGCGCCCACCAGACGCGGCAGGAAATAGGACACGCCGATGTCGCACGCCGAAAGCCCGATGCGGATGAAGGCCGCGTTCATCCGCGCGCTCTGCCCGGCGATGCGGATGTCCGACGCCAGCGCCATCGCGAAGCCGCCGCCACAGGCCGGGCCATGCACCAGGCTGACGATCGCCTGCGGGCAGTAGCGCATCCTCATCACGATCTCCGCGATGCGCCGCTGCAGGAAGAAACGCTTGTCGATGTCGGGTTCACCGTCCGCGCCCATGTCGAGGTCCAGCCCCGCACAAAAGGCCCGCCCCGCGCTGCGCAACACCACGACGCGCGTCTGGTGATCCTGCGCCAGGTCCGTAAAATAGCCATGCAGCGCGTCGATCAACTCCATGTTCAGCGCGTTGAGCCGATCCGGCCGGTCGAGCGTCACCCAGTCGACCGCGCCGCGCTTCTCGATTCTCATCATTTCGCTCTCTCCGGCACAGTCAGCGCATCCGCCGACGCATCGCCCAGCAGCATGCCGCCATCCACCTCCAGCACGACGCCGGTAATGTAGCGGGCATTGTCGCTGGCCAGGAACAGCGCCGCGTCCGCAATGTCCCGCTTGGTCCCATAATCGCGCAGCGGCAGGCGGCGCTTGATCGCATTGGTCGCTTCGTCCGTCGGCGCGAGTCGCGCCATCCCCTCGGTATCGCCGATCGGGCCGGGCGCGATGGCGTTGACGCGCACGCCCGCCGGTCCCCATTCCATCGCCAGCGTCTCCGTGAGATTGTTGATCCCCGCCTTCGCCGCGCTGGCATGCGCCTGAAACATGATCGGCCGCTTCGCCTGCCCCGCCGTGATCGAGATGAGGCACGCGCCCGGCTTCCTCAGATGCTCGAACGACGCGCGCAGCACGTTGAACGTGCCCAGCAGATCAATCTCTATCACCGTGCGAAAGGCGTTGGCGGAGAGGCCAATGCCCGGCGCCAGGAAATTGCCCGCCGCGCCGGAGATGATCGTGTCGATCGGCCCCCAGCGATCCGCCGTGGCCTTGATAGCCCCGGCCACCGCATCATAGTCCCGCACGTCCGCCGCCATGCCGATGCAGTCCGCGCCCGTCGCGCGCACCGTCTCGGCCGCCGCCTGTACCCGCTCCTCGCTGCGGCTGATCAGCGCGACATTCGCGCCCATCTCGCCGAAGCGCTGTGCGATGCCCAGATTGATGCCGGACGATCCACCGGCTACGAAAACCGTGCGCCCCTTGAACGCGCCCTCGCGAAACAGGTCCATGCGTCCCTCCCTCAGCTATAAGCCGGCTCTTCCCACCAAGGGAAATAATCCGGCATGTCGGACGAAACCTTGTCCGGGAAACGGGCGGGCCGCTTTTCCAGAAAGGCGGTGACGCCTTCCGCCACGTCGCCGCTGCGACCGCGCGACAATATGCCCCGGCTGTCGACCTTGTGCGCGTCCATGGGGTGCGCCATGCCCAGCCCCCGCCACATCATCTGCCGCATCAACGCCACGGAGACAGGCGCGGTGTTGTCCGCAATCTCCCGCGCCAGCGCGCGCGCGGCCGGCAGCAGGTCCTCGGGCGCATGCAGCGACCGGACGAGGCCGCCGTCCAGCGCTTCCTGCGCACCGAATACGCGGCCGGAAAAGCACCATTCCAGCGCCTGCGATATGCCCACCACGCGCGGCAGGAACCAGGCCGACCCCGCCTCATTGACGATGCCCCGCCGCGCGAAGACGAAGCCCATGCGCGCGGTGTCGGCGGCGATGCGGATGTCCATCGGCAGCGTCATGGTCGCACCGATCCCCACCGCCGGGCCATTGATCGCCGCGATCACGGGCTTGAGGCACTGATAGATGCGCAAGGTCACCCGTCCGCCGCCGTCCCGCGCCGCATCGGCCGCATAGTTCAGCGATCCGTCCGGCCGCACCACCTCGCCCTCGAACACGAAGGCGTCGGTCCCCGCCGACAGGTCCGCCCCGGCGCAGAAGGCCCGCCCCTCACCCGTAAAAATCACCGCACGCACCGCGTCGTCGGCGTCCACATTGTCGAGCGCGTCGATCACCTCGTTCATCATCTGCTCGGTGAAGGCGTTGAGCTTTTCCGGCCGGTGCAGGGTGATGGTGGCGACGCCATCCTCGACATCGTAGCGGATGGTTTCGTAGGTCATGCCGTCTCTCCTGCCTTTTTCAGCTGTCCTTGAAATTGGGTTCGCGCTTTTCCAGGCCCGCGGCGACCGCCTCGCGCTGGTTGGGTTTGCCGAACAGCGCGATCTGCTCGGCCGCCTCCGCGATCAGCTTGGCCGATGCGGGGCCGGGATGGCGCAGCAGCCGCTTGGCCGCGCGGATCGCGTCCGGGCTGCGCCCCGCGATCGCCTGCGCCAGGCTGAGCGCCTCCGCCAGCGGATCATCGGCCAGCCGCGTCGCCAGCCCCAGCGCCAGCGCCTCCCGCCCGTCGAACATCCGCGCGCTGAAGGTCAGCTCGGCGATGACATCCTCCCGCACTAGTCCCGCCATGATCGTCATGCCGGCCATGTCGGGAACAAGCCCCCATTTCGCCTCCAGCACCGCCAGCTTCGTGTCGGGATGGACGATGCGGATGTCGGCCCCCAGCGCGATCTGGAAACCGCCGCCCAGCGCCACGCCATGCATCGCCGCAATCACCGGCACGGGCAGGCTGCGCCACAGCATCACCGCATGCTGCGCGACATTGGCGCCGTCCGCGACGATCGTGGTCAGGTCGATGCCCGCCGCGTCGCCGCCGCTCGCGGCCTTCAGGCCCTCCAGGTCGATGCCGGCGCAAAAGCCGCGCCCCTCGCCCGACAGCACCACCGCCCGGCAATCGCGCCGCTGCGCCAGTTCATCCCCCGCCGCGACCAGATCGGCCAGCAGCGCCGCGTTGATCGCATTCATCCGCTCGGGCCGCGACAGCAGCACATGGGCGACCTTGCCGTGCCATTCGATCCGCACGGTATCCATCGCCCTATCCTTCCAGCGTTCGCGCGATCAACAGCTTCATGATCTCGGTCGTCCCGCCATAGATGCGCTTGACCCGCACATCCTTGTACAACTGGGCGATCGGATATTCGCTCATATAGCCATAGCCGCCGAAAAATTGCTGGCAGCGATCGACGATCGACTGCGCCCGCTCCGACGTCCAGTATTTCGCCATGCTCGCGGTCGCCGCGTCCAGCGTCCCGGCCATATATTTCTCGATGCAATCATCGACGAACAGCCGCGCGACCACTGCCTCCGTCTTGCAGTCCGCCAGCGTGAACTGCGTGTTCTGGAAGTCCAGGATGCGCTGACCAAAGGCTTTGCGCTCACGCACATGCTCCAGCGTCACGGTCATGGCCCGTTCGATGATCGCCATGCATTCGACCGCGATCATCAGCCGCTCCTTGGGCAGTTCCGCCATCAACTGGCCCATGCCCTTGCCCTCGACCCCGCCCAGCAGATTGTCGGCCGGCACCTGCACATCGTCGAAATAGAGTTCGGACGTGTCGCCCATCTCCAGCCCGACCTTGTCCAGATTGCGCCCGCGCGCGAAGCCCGGCGCATCGGCCGTCTCCACCACCACCAGGCTGATGCCCTTGCTGCCGGCGTTGGCGTCGGTCTTGGCGACGACGATGATCAGATCGGCATGCTGGCCGTTGGTGATGAAGGTCTTCTGCCCCTTGACCTTGTAGCCGTTGCCGCTGGCGGTCGCGGTCGTGCGGATGCCCTGCAGGTCCGACCCCGTGCCCGGCTCCGTCATCGCGATCGCGCTGATCAACTCGCCCGACGCGATGCCCGGCAGCCAGCGCCGCTTCTGCTCCTCGGTCCCGTAATGCTGGATATAGCCGCCGCAAATCGCATTGTGCAGCGGCGCGCCCCAGCCTTCCGCGCCCGCCAGCCCCAGCCGGCGGATCAGCACCGCCTCATGCCGAAAGTCGCCGCCCGCGCCACCGAAATCGGGGTCGATCGACAGGCCCAGCAGGCCCGCCTGCGCCATCTCGTCCCAGGCGGCCCGCTCGACGATGCCGTCCTCGCGCCATTGCTCCAGCCGCTCGGGCGGGGCCTTGTCGGCCAGGAAGCGCGCGACCGACTCGTCGAACATGACGATTTCTTCGTCCATCCAGCGGGACGGGCTATCGAACAGGCCGGCCATCGGATCAGCGCGGAGCCATGCGGATGCCGCCGTCCAGACGGACGTCCTCGCCGTTGAAATAGCCGTTTTCGACCATCATCAGCGCGAGCTTCGCATATTCCGCCGGTTCGCCCAGCCGCTTGGGGAAGGGGACGGAAGCGGACAACGCGTCCACCACCTTCTGCCCCGCGCCCAGCATCAGCGGGGTCATGAAGATGCCCGGCAGGATGGTGTTGACGCGAATGCCCTCGCCCATCAGGTCGCGGGCGACCGGCATGGTCAGCGACACGACGCCGCCCTTCGACGCGGAATAGGCCGCCTGCCCCATCTGCCCGTCCTCCGCCGCCACCGACGCGGTCATGACGATGGCCCCGCGATCATTGTCGCCGGGGATGGGGTCCAGCGTCAGCATGCCGGCGGCCGACTGCGACACGCAGCGGAAGGTGCCGACCAGATTGATCTGGATGATCTTGTCGAAAGCGTCGGTCGGGAAGAACTTGATCGAGCCGTCTTCCTTGGAGCGGCTGGCGGTCTTGATCGCGTTGCCGGTGCCCGCGCAGCAGACCAGCACGCGCTCCTGCCCATGGGCGGCGCGCGCCTGCGCGAAGCCTGCGGCAACGCTCTCGTCATTGGTGACGTCCACCTTGCAGAAGGTCCCGCCGATTTCCGCCGCGATCGCCTCGCCCTTTTCGGCGTTCAGGTCGAAGATCGCGACCTTTACGCCCTTGGCGGCCAGCGCGCGCGCCGTCGCCTCGCCCAGACCCGATGCCGCGCCGGTGACGACGGCGGCGACGCTGTTGTTGAGTTCCATATTCTGTGCCCCTCCTGCGGGTATTTTTCAAAAATTCAGCCGTCGATGCGTTCGATGATGATGGCCGGGGCCATGCCGCCCGCCGCGCACATGGTGACCAGCCCATAACGCCCACCCGTGCGCTCCAGCTCGTCCAGCACCGTGCCGATCAGGATCGCGCCGGTCGCGCCGATCGGATGGCCCAGCGCGATCGAGCCGCCATTGACGTTCACCTTCGACCGATCGAGGTCGAGATCACGCATGAACTTTTCCGCGACGACGGCGAACGCCTCGTTGATTTCCCACAGGTCGATGTCGGCGACGGTCAGCCCCGCCTTCTCCAGCGCCTTCTTCGCGGCCGGCACAGGCGCGTTCAGCATCAGCGTCGGATCATCGCCGATATTCACCGCCGACACGATCCGCGCGCGGGCTTTCAGCCCATGCTGCGCCGCATAGTCGCGCGACGCGATCAGCAGCGCGGCCGCGCCGTCGACCACGCCCGACGAGTTGCCGGCATGATGGACATGCTCGATCTTGAGGTCGGGATAGCGGCGGTTGATCTGGCTGCGGAAGGTCGTGCCCTTGTCATCATAGGGCCAGTCGGCCAGCCCCGTGAACGCGGGCTTCAACTGCGCCAGCCCTTCGGCCGTGGTTTCCGGGCGGGGATACTCGTCCTTCGCCAGGATGACATTGCCCTCGTCATCGGTGACCGGGACAATCGACTTGTCGAAGCGGCCCTCCTTGATCGCGATCGCCGCCTTGCGCTGGCTTTCCAGCCCCAGCGCGTCGAGCGCCTCGCGGCTGATCCCCTCCAGCGAGGCGATGGCGTCGCCGCACACGCCCTGATGCGACTGCGGGTGCAGCGCGTCGAGATGCGCATTGTGCGATCCCATCAGCGCCGGCGGCAGGCCCGCCGCCGCATCCTCCGCGCCCATGGTCGCGGTATAGCTCATCATCTCCGTGCCGCCGGCGATCACCAGATCCTCGAAGCCCGCCATGACCTGCCCGGCCGCCAGCGCCACCGAACTGATGCCGCCGCCGCAGAAGCGGTCCAGCGTCACGCCGCTGACGGTCGGATCATAACCCGCGTCCAGCGCCGCCATGCGCGCCAGGTCGCCGCCCTGCTTGCGCACCTGCGCGGAGGTCGACCAGATCACATCGTCGATGTCCGCGGTGTTCAGGTCATTGCGATCGGCAATCGCCTTGAGCACCGTCGCCGCCAGCTGCTGCGGGTGCAGATGCGCGAGCGCGCCCTTGCCGACCTTGCCGATGCCCCGGGGCGTGCGGACGGCGTCGATGATGAGAGCTTCAGCCATGTCGATTCCTGTTTCGATCCTGTGACGATTGTTTAACTGTGCGATTAATTAAGGTCAAGCGCCTGCCGCCGCAACCGCCGCGCGGGTCTTTTCGATCGCCTCCCATTCGGCCGGATCGACATCTTCCAGCACGCCCGCCGCCAGTTGCGCGTCGATGTCCGCCTCGTCGAAGCCCAGCCAGTCCGCCACCACTTCCGCGCTATGTTCGCCCGCCATCGGCGCGACCCGGCCCAGCGCGTCCAGCGTGCCGCCGCCGGTCGCATGCCGCCGCTCGGCGATGACCGCCTCGTGCAGATAGGGGTGGCTTTCGGTGCGATAGAAATCCCGCTCGCGATAATAAGCGTGCCCCGGCAGGTTCCCCAGCCGCAGCATCGGCGCGGCCGCAACGCCGCGCGTCTGCAACGCCGCCGCCGCCTCCTGCGGTGATCGCGACAACAGCCACGCCGTCAGCGCCGCCTCGATCGCCTCGCGCTCCGCCAGCCGCGCCGCTGCACTGGTCAGCCCCGCGCCGGAAAAACCGATCACATCGCACAAGGCCCGCCAGCTCGCCTCGCCATCCACCGTCACCACGCACCACTCATCGTCGCCCGCTGTCGGGTACGCACCCCACGGACAATCGGGCAATGCCCCGATCGGCGCGCCGGTCGACGCCCGCGCCACATCCGCCGCGAAATGCCCCAGCATCACCTCGGCCTGCGCCACGCTCACCGTGCCGCCCAGTCCCGTGCGCAGCCGCCGGATCAGCAGCGCCACCGTGCCGATCGCGCCGATCCGCGCCGCGACATGGTCGGGATAGATGGTGATGCTGTCGCTCCAGCCTTCGGGATCATCGGGATAGCGCCACGCCAGCGTCAGCCCCGTAGCCGCGCGCACCAGCGGGCCATAGCCCATGCGCCCGCTCCACGGCCCGCTGGAGCCGAAGGCGGAACTGTCCGTCATCACGATGCGCGGATTGATCGCCGCGATCGTCGCATGGTCCAGCCCCAGCCCCACCATCGTGCCGGGCTTGAAGTTGGAGAGGATCACGTCCGCCCTGGCCGCCATCTCCAGAAACAGCCGCCGCCCCTCCGGATCGCGCAGATTGACGCCCAGGCTCCGCTTGTTGCGATGCCCCGCCGCAAAGCTCACCGACATGCCATAGCTCAGATAGGACTGCCGATTGCCGTCCGGGAATGCCCGCGATTCGATCTTGACGACATCCGCGCCCTGGTCGCCCAGCAGCCGCCCCTGCTCCGCCCCGACGACGATCACGCCCAGGTCCAGCACCTTCAGGCCATCGAACGGCCGGCCGGACGGCGGCGCGCTCTCCACCGCCCGGAACGGTGCAGCCTCACCGCTTTCGCCGATCCCCGCCCGCGCGCCATCGACGCACAGCACGCCATTGGGCAGCTTGGCGCTGCGCCCGTCCGCCATTGGGCGCGTCGCGATGGCGTCGCGCACGCGCATATGCTCGGTCTCGATGCATTCCTCGAACGCCAGCACCGCCGACACCGGCACGCCGAACGCCTTGCCGCCCGCCTCTATCTCCGCCCGGCTCTGCCCAGCGAAGAAGGCCGCGATCGCCGGCAGCAACTCCGGCGACTTGTAGCGAAACACCATCTTCTCATAGTCGGGCGAAGCGAACTGCGCCGGCTCGCCCATCCATTTGAACATGCCCTGCCACTGCCTTTTGGCCAGCAGGCACAGCCGCACATGCCCGTCGGCACAGCGCAGGATCGGATATTGAAAGCCCGGCGCCGGCCGTCCCCGCGTCAGCAGATTGGCGGGCTTGCCCATGGTCGCGCTGCCGCTGATGCCATAGCCGGGATCCAGCGCCTGCACCGCGCCATCCAGCGCCGAAAAGTCGATATGCTCGCCCACGCCCGTGCGCAGCGCGCGATACAGCGCGCTCACCAGCACGAACGCCGCCTGCGACGCGGAACATTGATAGGCCAGATCGCCGGGCGGCAGCAGCGGCTCGCGCCCGCGAATGCCCGACCGCGCCAGTTCGCCCGACAGCGCATGCAGCACCGGGCCGGAGCCTTTCCAGTCCACAAGCGACGTGTTGCCGCCGAAATCGCTGACGCTCATCGCCACCAGATCGGGCCGCGCTGCGACCAGAGCCGCCAGATCGACCGGCTGGTCGCGATCCGCCACCACGACATGCGCCGTCGCGATCAGCGCCTGCGCCGCCGCGCTACCCACGGCGACCATATGCCGCTGCTTGCCCGCATTGGCCGCAAAATCCTCATAAGCATCGGCCGCATGGCTCTCGTCGATCCGCTCCACCCGCGCGCCCAGTTCCGCCAGATATCGCGTGATGGACGCCAGCGGCCCGCGCACCATATCGACGACGGTGATGCCGGTCAGCGGAAGATCGACGATTTCAGCCATGCTTCAGTCCAGATGCTCCCTGCGGGCGGCGTCGAATCCCGCGACGCCACCCCATTTCAAACAAGCGGGAAAACATTTCAATAGCCGATTAAGTGAAGAAGGCGATGAGTGTCGCCTTCCTTCCTATCCATCGGCCTGTCGGTATCGAGCGGTCAGAACTTGAAGCCGACCTCGACCACGATCTCGCGCGGATTCTCGATGAAGGTCGACATGTCGGCGCGGATGCCCGACGTCGTGCCCGTGCCAGACCCGCCCGTGAACGGAATGTCGTTGGCCGACGTCGCCACCAGTCGGTTGGTGAGGTTCCGGCCGATCAGCGACACCGTCCACTTGTCGTCCACGCCGGAAATCGCCGCCGACGCATCGACCTTGGCGAAGCCCTTCTGGATCGCGTCGGGACGCAGCGTGTCGGTGAAATAATAGCGCGACGTGTAGCTGACATCGCTCGTCAGCGACAGGTTCAGGCTGTCGCCCAGCGGCGTCTTGAACGTGCCGCCGATGCGCCCGGCGAACTTGGGCGCCTTGGGCGGCGTCCGGCCGCTATAGTCCTGCGCGCTATAGGCCGCGCCAACCAACTGCTGGTCGCACCCTTCGGCGATCGTCTGGCCGCCATAGCATTGCCCCACGAAGCTCTTGTACTTCGCATCATTATAGGCCGCCGCGCCGCGGATGGAGAAGCCGTCGATCAGCCGCCAGTTGAAGTCCGCCTCCACGCCGCGCGTGCGCAGCTTGCCGGCATTGCCCGCGATCAGGCCGATGGTGGCCGGGTCGAAGGTCTGCACCTGAAGGTCCGAATAGGTGTAGCTGTACGCCGTCACGTTGATCGAGAGCGCCCGGTTCAGCAGCAGCGTGCGCAGGCCCACTTCGCCGCCCTCCGCCGTCTCGCTGCCATATTGCCCCGCCTCGATCGACGCGGCCGGCGTCAGCGACTGCGACAGGTTGAAGCCGCCCGTCTTGAAGCCGCGCTTGTACGCCGCATACAGCGTCGTGTCGGCGCCAGGCTTGTAGCGCAGCGTGACTTCGGGCGAGATGTCGTCGTCGTTGAACTTGTCGTTCAGCACGATCCCCGCCGGGAAAGCGGCGGCGAAGGCCGGATGCGCGGCGAGCGAGCGCTGGTAGGATTTGCGCGCCTCCGCACTGTAGCGCGCGCCGCCCGCCAGCTCGAACTGCCCGAATTCCAGCGTGCCCTGCACGAACATCGACAGCGAATCATGGCTGAACCCGTTGTCGCGCTTGAATGTCACTGCCGTCCCGCTGGCCGGGTCGACCGGCACCGGGAAGATATAGGCGTCGGTGTTGAACACGAACTTGCCATGCGAATAGAAAGCGCCCGACAGGAAGTTGAACGGCCCGTCCAGCTTCGACTGGAACCGGATTTCCTGCGAGAACTGGTCGAAATCGGCCAGCTGCGAGAAGGTCGCCGGATAGCCCTGCCCGGCGACATTGTTCAGGTCCTCCTGCTTGAAATGATAATAAGAGGTGATCGACGTCACGTCGATCGCGCCGCCGGTCAGCCCGCTGGTCAACACGCCATATTGCGACCGGAACTTGGCGTACATCTCGCCATTGTCGCCGGCATAGCGATAATTGGCGCGCACCACCTCGACCGGCAGCGTGGCCAGGTCCGACCGGCCGTTGATCTTGCAGTCCGCATTCGCGCTGGCGTTGGTCGGCGTGGTCCGGCCGCCCGCGCACAGGCGCTCGACCAGGTCGGTGGGGCCACCATCCTCCAGCCAGGTCGCGCCCGCCTTCAGCTCCATGTTGAAATTGTCGGTGACGTCCCAGTCGAGCGTCAGGCGGCCGCCGAAGGACTCGCCCCGCCCGCGCCGCGAGGAATAGCGCTGCTGCGCCCGGCCCAGCGCGTCGGTCGAATTCTTGTCCGCGGTATTGCGGAAAGCGCCCTCCGCATTGGAATAGCGCGCCGCGAACCGTGCGCCGAACGTGTCGGTGACCGGGCCGGAGACATAGCCCTCGACATATTTCTCCAGCGACTTGAAGCCATAGCCCGCCTTGATCCCGGTCTCGAACGTGTCGCCCGGCCCGTTGGAGGTGATGCTGATCAGGCCCGCCGTCGTGTTCTTGCCGAAGAACAACGCCTGCGGCCCCTTCATCACTTCCACGCCCTTGATGTCGAACTGCGGCAGGCTGATCTCGCGGCCGCGGCTCATCGGCAGGCCGTCGATGACGAAGCTGACCGACTGGTCGAAACCGGCCGACAGGGCGGTCGACCCCACGCCGCGCAGGAAGATGCTGGCCGACGAACCCGACGCCGCCTTGCCCGCAATCAGGCTGGGCACCAGTGTCGCCATGTCGGTGACACGCGTCACCGAATAGCTTTGCAGCGTCGCGCCGCCGATCGCGGTGATCGCCACCGGCGCGTCGATCAGTCGCTCGTCGCGGCGACGGGCGGTGACGATGATGTCGTCCGCCCCGGACTGTGCCGCCGGCGCAACGGGCGCGGCTGGCGCAGGTGTCTCATCCTGCGCCAATGCCTGCGTCGCGCAGGACAGCATCAGGCCGAGCGCCAGCGGCGCAAAGCCCGCGCGACGAATGAAGATGGTCTGGTTGGTCATGATCCCTCACCTGTTTAAATCATTGGAAAATATAGTCTAATTTTCGGCGTTTCGTCCGCCTCGGGCGCGCGTCGGCGCGCAGGCTCCTCGCCCGCCGACCGGCCCCGTTTCAACCGGCCCTGTTCAGCCGGTTTTCGACCACTCGATGGGCAGATTCTCCAGCGCCATCACCGTGCCGATGCGGAAGGCGTGCCGTTCGCCCGGCTTTGGCGAAAAGACTGGCACTCGCTTGAACCACTCCTCGGTCAGGATGCGCACTTCCGCGCGCCCCAGCACATGGCCGATGCACAGATGCGGGCCGGACGAGAAGGTCAGATGCGCCACCCGCTTGCGATCGATGTCGAACAGATTGGGCGCATCGAACTTCCTGGGGTCGCGGCTGCCCGCCGACAGGATGCACAGCACCATTTCGCCCTCGCGGAACTGCGCCTCGCCGATGTCGATATCCCTGGCGACCAGTCGCGGCGTGTTGATGACCCCGAACAGCCGCACCGCCTCATCGGCGAACGCGCCGATCTGCGTCGGGTCGGCGGCCAGCCGCGCCTGCAATTCGGGCATCTGCGCCAGCTGCTGATAGGCAAAGCCGGTGAGGTTCGTCACCGTATCCATGCCGCCCAGAAACAGCACGAAGCTCATGGCCAGGATCTCGTCGTCGCTCATCATCCGGCCGTCGATGTCGGCGGTGATGAAGTGGCTCATCAGCTTGTCGTCGGGGTTCGCACGCTTCTCGTCGATCAGCCCCTTCAATATGCCCAGAATCTGCGCCGACAGCCGGCCCATTTCCTCGGCGTCATTCTGATTCTCGAAAAAACTTTCCGCCAGATGCCGGAACTCGTGCAGGCGCGACAGGTCCATGCCCATCAACTCCATGAACACGCTCACCGGGAACAGCTTGGCGACCTCCGCCTGGAAATCGCATTCGCCCTTCGCCACCACGCCGTCGATGATGCTGGCCGCCCATTGCCGGATGCGCGGCTCCATCGCCTTGATCGCCACCGGCCCGAACATCGGCGTCATCGCCCGGCGATAGGCCAGGTTTTCCGGCGGATCGAGGCTCAGCGGAATGAAGAAGGGCGGGTTGGGCACGCGCGGAATCTGCATTTCGCGCACGGAAAAATGCTCCGGGTTCGTCACCACGCTCTGGATCGCGTCGAAACCCTTCACCATCCAGTGCCCGCCGTTCAGCGGCGTCCAGAATATGTCCGGGGCCTCCGCGATCGCGTCGATATAGCTTTGCTGCACATCCTGATTGATGCGGCTGTCGCCATAGATGTCGAACGGGAACACCAGATGCGGCGGCACCTGTGGCGGTATCACGGGGGGCAGGTCGATCGACGCAATGCTGTTCATGACGATGCTCTCCTAGCGGACTCTTTGTTGTGTCTCGTGGGCGCCCGCATACAGGGCGCGGATGGCGGGCTTCGACAGCTTGCCGGTCGCCAGACGCGGCAGCGGATCGGCCGAAAAGGCGATGTAGCGCGGCACCTTGTAGTCGGAGAGGCAGGCGTTGCAGTGCGCCACCAGCGCCTGCACATCCACCTCGCGCGATCCGTGATAGACGGCGAAGGGCGTCTCGCCGAAGCGCGGGTCGGGCGCGGCGAACACCAGAGCCTCGTCCACCCCGGCAAACTCGCACAGGGCGCGCTCGACCTCCGCGGCGGAGATGTTGAGACCGCCCGAAATGATCAGGTCCTTCATCCGGTCGACGAAGGTCAGCAGGCCCTGCTCGTCCAGCAGGCCGATGTCACCCGATCGCAGCCAGCCGTCGCGGATCGCCTCGCGCGTCGCTTCCGGGTTGCGCCAGTATCCCTGCATCATCGCCGGCCCGCGCAGCAGGATTTCGCCCGCCTCGCCCGCCTCGCAATCCGACCCGTCCGGCCGCACCACGCGCAGGTCGATGAACATGCCGCCCCAGCCGCATTTGTCGGGCGCGTCCATCACCAGATGCGCGGGCATCACCGTGGCGTTGCCGCCGATTTCGGTCTGGCCGTAAATCTGCCGCACGATCACGCTCTTGGCCGCCCAGGCTTCCAGCAGCGCGCGCGACACGCGCGCGCCGCCGCAGGTCGAATAGCGGATGGCGGACAGGTCAGCGTCGGCAAATTGCGGCAGCGCGGCCATCGCCTCGAAGAAGATCGGCACCGCGCTGAACACCTCGATCCGCTCGTCGATCAGGAATTGCAGCGTTTGCGCCGGCTCGAAACGCGGCTGCATGTAATAGGTGCAGCCCTGCGTGGTATATTGCGCCAACTGCACGAAGCCCGCCGACGTGCTGAGCGGCGCCAGCCCGATCACCCGCGTACCGGGCGCGGTGGACGTCTCCTCCAGTGCCCAGTTGGCGGCATAGGCGGTCATGCTGCGATGGGTGAAAACGACGCCCTTGGGCCTGGCCGTCGATCCCGACGTGGCGATGATGACGACGGCCGCTTCCGGGTCGACATCATGCGAAACCGTCGCGGGCGCGCCCCCGCGCAGCGCCGCCATCGCCTCGATCGGCCGCGCCGGTCGCCCGGCCTCATCCATCACCGCCGCATGATCGGCATCGGCGAAGACGAAAGCCGGCTCGGTCGTCTCGCAAAGCTCTGCGATTTCGCGCGCGGTGTAGCGGGCGTTGACCGGGCTGACGATGCCGCCCGCCCGGATCACGCCCATGATGAGCGCGCAGTAGGTCAGGCTGTTGAGCGCGCAGATCGCCACCCGATCGCCCGGCACGAGCCCGTCCGCGATCAGCCGCGCGGCGATCCGGTCGGACCAGCCCTTATACTGCCCGTAGGTCAGTCGATCGTCGGGAGTCACGACAGCCGCCTGGTCGGGCCGCATCCGCGCCCACCAGTCGTTCGCGCCACAAAGGGTCTGGGCCATCTAGCCCACCACCCGCATGGAGTTGCCGCCGGCTTTGCCGGTCGTCGCGCCTTCGCTCATCAGCCTCTCCTTCCCTGAGAAGCCATTTAACTGATCGATTACCTAATGACAATAGGCATCCGACCGACGATCATCTTGTTCGCCCCCTGTTGCCCGCAAGCCACGCTCCGTCGCGCGCCTTGCTATTTTCTGCACGCATGTCACCGCGCAGTTTCTTATCGCAGGTGAGACGGCACATCCGGCAGGAACACCGTCTTGATCTCGGTGAACGGCTCCAGCCCCTCCGGCCCGCCCTCGCGGCCGTAACCGGATTTCTTGAAGCCCCCGAACGGATTGGTCAGGTCGAAATCGCGCCCGTTCTGCGTGAAATGGCCGGTCCGGATGCGCCGCGCCATGGCATAGGCGCGGTCGGTATCCTGCGTGAACACCCCGCCCGACAGGCCGTAATCGCTGTCATTGGCGATCGCTGCGGCCTCCTCCTCGCTGTCATAGGGGATCACCGCCGTCACCGGCCCGAATATCTCCTCCCGCGCGATCACCATGTCGTTGCTGGCGTTGGCGAACACGGTCGGCTCGATGAAGAAACCACAGTTGAGGCCCGCCGGCCGCCCGCCGCCGGTCGCCAGTTGCGCGCCCTCGCGCTGCCCCTGCGCGACATAGTCGGCGACCTTGGCATGATGCCGCTTCATTGCGAGCGGCCCCATATAGGTGCCCGCGTCCATCGGATCGCCCACCACCGTGGCCTTCATCGCCGCCGCCAGGCTCTCAACATAGGCGTCATGCTTCGCGCGCGGCACCAGCACCCGGCTGAAATTGATGCACACCTGCCCGCACAGCAAAGTGATGAGCGGCGCGATCGTCGGCCCCAGCGCGGCGGGATCGAAATCGTCGAGCACGATCGCCGCCGACTTGCCGCCCAGTTCCATGGTGTAGCGCGCCATCCGCCCGCCGCAGATCGACGCGATCGCCATGCCCGCCGCCGTCGATCCGGTGAACGCCACCTTGTCCACGCCCGGATGCCGCACCAGCGCCTCCGACACGGCGCGATCCGCGCTCAGCAGGTTGATGACGCCAGCCGGGAATCCCGCCTCCTCCGCCGCTTCCGCGATCAGATAGGTTTCCAGCGGCGTTTCGGGCGACGGCTTCATGATGACGGTGCAGCCCGCCGCCAGCGCCGGGGCCAGCTTGATCAGCATCGACGCCAGTGGCCCGTTCCACGGCGCGATCGCCGCGACCACGCCCACCGCTTCACGCACGACCACCGCATGCTTCGACATGAAGCCGTTGGACGGCCGCAGATCCTCGAACGGATAGCTTTCCGCCAGACCCGCATAATAATCGAGCAGCCCGCAGGTCCCCCGCGTCGATCCGCCGGCGATGCTGACCGGCACGCCGATCTGCGCCACCCAGGCCGAATCGATCGCCGCCTCCCGCTTGATGAGCGCCGCCGCCAGCTTGCGCATATAGCCCGCGCGCTCAGCGGGCGTCAGGCGCGGCCAAGGCCCGCTGTCGAACGCCCGCCGCGCCGCCGCGACGGCCAGTTCCAGCTCCGCCTCGCCCGCCTCGGCGACGCTGGCGAAGACCTGCTCGGTCGCCGGATTGACCAGGTCGAAGCGCTTGCCCTCCGCCGTGGCGATCCACTCGCCGTCGATAAACTGCTTGTCCGGATGCGCGACGATGGCGCTTTCGATGCTCAGAACCGACATCATTTCTCTCCCGAAGATGCTGTTGCGTCATGCTGCGAGCGGCGCTCGCGAAAACTGTCGAACAGGCCGCCGCCGTTCGATCCGAAATCGGTATTGGCGACCATCCAGTCGAACTCGGCCCGCCAGCCCTCCTCGACCGTGCGGTCGCCGGCGCGATTGACCAGCGCCTTGACTCCCTGCACGCCAACCGGCGGATGCTTCGCGATGGCGCGCGCCAGATCCAGCGCCTCCGCCTCGATCGCCTGCGCCGGGACGATCCGGCTCACCAGCCCGATCGCCAGCGCCTCGTCCGCGCCCACGACCCGGCCGGTCATCAATATTTCCTTGGCCCGCGCCGCGCCGACGATCGCCGGCAGGCTCCAGGTCGCATTGGCCCCGCCATAGCCCACCGCCGTCACCTTCAGGCGAAAGGCAGGGCTGGCGATCCGAATATCGCTCGCCATCGCCAGCAGCGCGCCGCCGCCATAGCAAATGCCGTCGATCGCCGCGATCACCGGGCAGCGATGCTGCGCGACCTTCAGGAACACCGGGTCCCGGCTGGTGAAGGCATGGCGCATCTCCGCCTCGCCGAAATTACCCATCTCGTGAATGTCGAAGCCCGCGCTGAACGCCCGCCCGCCGCGCCCGGTCAGCACGATCACGCGCACAGCCTCGTCGTGCTCGGCGTCCGTCAGCACCGCCTCCAGCCGCGCAAAGCTCGCCATGTCGAAGGCGTTCATCACCGCATCGCGCTCGAACGCGATCAGCAGCACGCCGTCCGCGCCCTTCTCGACGAAAACGCCTGCCTCGCTCACTGCATCGCCTCCCGCTGCGCCGGATCGAACACCGTCACCATTTCGTAGCCGAGCGACGCTTCGTAGGCGGGCAGCGCCTGCCTGATCCAATGGTTGAGCGCCCGCTTCGTCAACTCGATCGCCAGTGGCGCGCGCGCCGCCAGACTCGTCGCAAATTCCATCGCGCGCGGCAGCACCTGCTCGGCCGGCAAAGCCTCCGACACCAGCCCGATCCGCTCCGCCTCCCGCCCGTCGATCTTGTCGCAAGTCAGCAGATAGCGCTTCGCCTTCGCCATCGAGCAGAGCAGCGGCCACAGCAGCACCGCATGGTCCCCGGCGGCGAGGCCGATCTTCGTATGCCCGTCCGAAAAGCGCGCGTCCTCGTTCGCGATGGAAATGTCCGCGATCAGCCCGACCGCCAGCCCGATGCCTGCCGCCGCGCCATTGATCGCCGACACCATGGGCTTTCGCATATCGGTGAAGGCGGTGAGGATCTGCACCGTCTCCCGCATCATCCGCACCTTGTTGGCATAGTCGTTCGCCTCCGACGCAATATCGGACAGGTCGCCACCGACGCAGAAAGCCCGCCCCGCCCCGGTAATCACGCCGACCCGCGCCGCCGGATCAGCGTCCAGCAACCCTGGCAAGCGCGTCAGTTCGGTATGCAGCACATCATTGGTCGCGTTCATCCGATCCGGCCGGTTGAGCGTGAACAGCACGACATGCTCGGCTGGCCGCTCCACCAATATGTGCTGAAAGGCGTAGTCGAAACTCATGCCCGCGCACCCTCGCGGATCATCTCGGCCGCCTTCTCGCCGATCATGATCGTTGCGGCGTTGGTGTTGCCGCTGACGATCAGCGGCATCACCGACGCATCGACCACCCGCAGTCCCTCGACCCCACGCACCCGGCACTGCGGATCGACCACGGAGGTCGCGTCCGACCCCATGCGGCATGTACCAACCGGGTGATAGACCACCATCGCCTTGGCGCGTGCATAGTCCGCCCATTCCGCGTCGTTCGCAGGGATCGGATCGGGCACGCGGTCGCCGATGATGAGGTTTTTCATTGCCGGCGTGTTGAAGATGCGATCGACCATCTTGAGCGCGCTCACCATCGACGCAACGTCTTCTTCCGCGCTCAGCAACTGGTGCGCGACCACCGGCCGCCCGCCCTTGCCCAGCCGGATATGCCCGCGCGATTTGGGTCGGGTCAGCGAGATGTTGATGCTGACGCACGGCTCCTTGGGCATCACCGCCTCGGCCGCCGAAATCGTCTCCGGCTCGACATTATAGGCGAGCGGCATGAAGTGGATCTGCACGTCCGGCTCGTCCAACCCGTCGCGGCTGCGCCCCATGCCCATCGCCTGCACCGCCGGCGCGCTCAGCGGGCCTTTCTTGAACAGCAGGTAATTCAGCATGTGGCCGACCATATGGACGGGGCCAAGCTGGCTGTTGATCGTCGGCCGATTGACGAACTTGTTCTGCGTCGCGCCCGCATGCTCCTGCAGATTCGCGCCCACTTCCGGCAGGTCGCGCACCACGGCGATCCCCTGCTCCTTCAGATGCTCCGCCGGCCCCAGTCCCGACCGCATCAGGATGCCGGGTGACCCGATCGCGCCTGCGCTCAGGATGACTTCCTTCGCCGCGCGCACTTCCTTGACCTGCCCGTCCTGCCGATAGACCACGCCCACCGCGCGCCCATTTTCGATCAGCAGCCGGTCGGCCTCCGCATGCGTGATGACCGTCAGATTGGACCGCTTGCGCGCCTCGCGCAGATAGCCCTTCTCCGTGCTGCACCGCCAGCCGTCGCGCTGCGAGGTCTGGGTGAGATACGCCCCCTCCATGTCGCCGCCATTATAGTCATCCAGCGTCGGCAACCCGGCCTGCGCGCACGCTTCCAGAAACACCGAGCAGAGCGGATGCGGATCACGCATCGGCGACACCGACAGCGGCCCGTGGCTACCATGGTTCTGGTTGGGCTTGCCATGCCAGGTCTCGGACTTCAGAAAATAGGGGAACACCCCGTCAAAGCCCCAGCCGGTGGCGCCCAATTTCTCCCATTTGGTGAAATCCTCGCGAGTCCCGCGAATATAGACCTGCCCGTTGATGGCGCTGCCGCCGCCCAGCATCTTGCCGGCGGACCAGATGAAGCGACGCCCGTTGATCGACGCATCTGGCAGCTGCTCATATTGCCAGTCGAACTTGTCGTTCACCAGCATCTTGGCGAATCCGGCCGGCATCTGCACCATGAACGCGGTCGATTCGCCGCCAGCCTCCAGCAGCAGCACCTTCGTCGCCGGGTCCTCGCTCAGCCGCGCCGCCAGCACGCAGCCCGCGCTGCCGCCGCCCACGATTACATAATCTGGCACATAATCCGCCGAAACCGCTGCCGTCATCATCCCCGCCTTTTCTGCGTCGCCTCACCCGGTGGTCATCCAACTGCGCGTTTGACAGCCCATGGGTATAGCTATTAATTGATCGATTGAAAGTGAGGGGATTTATGCCGACTGTCAATTACCTGGATGCAAATGGCGTTACGCACAGCGCGGATGTGCCGATCGGCGACTCGGTCATGCGCGGCGCGAAGGACAACGGTATCGAAGGGATCGACGCCGATTGCGGCGGGGTCTGCGCCTGCGCCACCTGCCATGTCTATGTCGACGCCCTGTGGTTCGACCGCATCGGCGCGCCCGGCCCGGACGAGGAGGAAATGCTGGACTGCGTCACCGACCGCACGCCCACCAGCCGCCTGTCCTGCCAGATCGCGCTGACCGCCGAGATGGACGGCCTGATCGTCCGCCTGCCCGAAACGCAGCGCTGATCCGATGCCGCCAGAAGGTCCCCTGCCGTCCGATACACGCCCCGCAACAGGGGCGGACGGACGGCATGTGACCTTCTGCCGCATCTGCGAGGCGTTCTGCGGCCTGGTCGCGACGGTGCAGGACGGCCGCGTCACGAAGCTGGAGCCGGACAAGGAAAACCCGCATTCGCAGGGCCATGTCTGCGTGAAGGGCGTCGCCTTCCACAACACGACGCACGACCCCGACCGGGTGCTGACTCCGCTCAAACGCACCGGCCGCCCCGGTGAATTCGAACCCGTCAGCTGGGACGAAGCGCTCGACGATATCGCCGCGCGCCTGAAAACCATCGTCGACCGCGACGGGCCGGACGCCGTCGCCTTCTACATCGGCAACCCGTCCAGCTTCGCCACCGACGCCGTCATCGGCCACGCCCTCTTCATGCGCGCCATCGGCTCCGACAAGGGATACAGCCCCGGATCGCAGGACAGCAACGCGCGCTCGGTCGCCAATTTCGCCCTGTTCGGCGACGCCGGCCTCAACGGCTTCCCGGACCTGCCGAACTGCGAGTTTCTACTCGTCTTCGGCGCCAATCCGCTGGTCTCCAACGGCTCTATCCTCTGGTCGCCGCGCATCCGGCATGATCTCGACCATATCGCCCAGCACGGCCGAGTCGTCGTCATCGATCCGCGCCGCACGGAGACCGCGCGCCGCTATGAGCATGTGCCGATCCAGCCGGGCGGCGACGTCTGGATGCTGATCGGCATGATCGCCGCGCTCGAAGCGGACGGCCTGATCAACCGCGCCGCCGTCGCGCAGGCCGCCAGCGGTCTCGACGATCTGCTCGCCACAATCCGCGCCACCGACCTTGCCACCGCCGCCACCCGCTGCGGCGTGGAGGCTGAAACCATCCGCGCCCTCGCCCGCGATTTCGCGCAGTCCCCCCGCGCCGCCGCCTATGGCCGCCTCGGCGTCTGCCGCAGCCGCTTCGCGACGCTCACCAACGTCCTCGTCACCATCCTGAACGTGGTGACCGGCAATTTCGGCGGCCGGCGCGGCGGCACCATCTTCGGCCATCGCGTGCTGGCGGGTCAGGACAAGGGCCGGGTCGGCGGCTATGACGAGACCCGCACCCGCATCGGCAACATCCCCAGCGTCGCGCGCTTTTACGCCAGCGCCGCCATGCCCGACGAAATCCTCACCCCCGGCCCCGGCCAGGTGAAGGCGCTGATGGTCACCGCCGGCAATCCGCTCCACTCCGGCCCCGGCGGCGGCAAGCTGCAACAGGCGATCGAGTCGCTGGACCTGTGCGTCGCGTTCGATTTCTACCGCAACGAAACCGCGCAATATGCCCATTACATCCTGCCGACGCCGACCTTCCTGGAGCGCGCCGACTTCCCCTATGTCGGCATGCACATCGTCATGCGCCCCTTCCTGCATTTCACCGACCCCGTGCTGCCGCTCCAGGGCGAAGCGCGGCACGAACACGCCATCTACGCCGCGATCATCGAACGCATGGGCCTCAGCTGGCCGGCGCGCGGCGGCGCATCCGAACCGCCGGGCCTCTCCCGCATGGAGGCTCTGCTGCGCAAAGGCCCGATCGGCGATACCCTCGGCGAAAACGGCTGGTCCACCGACCGACTGCGCGATCATCCCCATGGCGTCATGGTCGACCTGCCCGATCCGACGATCGGCTGGCAGGAACGTATCGGCCATCCGGACGGCAAGGTCGCGCTCTACCACCCGCTCATCGCCCGCGAACTCGCGCGCCTTGGCGAGGAATGGGAAGCCCCCGCCCCGCTCACCCTGATCGGCCGCCGCGACATCCGCTCGATCAACAGCTGGATGCACAATGTCGACGGCCTCGTCCGCTCGCAAAAACCACTTTTGATCGTCCATCCGCAGGACGCGCAAAAGCACGGCCTGACCGACGCCGCACCCGCCCGCCTCTCCACCCGCCACGGCGCGGTCGAGGTGACCGTCTCCGTCAGCGAGGATATCGTCGCTGGCACCGTCTGCTACCCCCATGGCTGGGGTCATGACGGCGGCTGGAACCGCGCCAATGCCGCACCCGGCACGAACATCAACGCGCTGCTGGGCCTCGGCCTCGACGACATAGAATTCATATCCGGCACAACCCTGATGGAGGGCATCCCCGTCAGTGTCGCGCCGATCGAACAGACCGCGCTTGCGGCCGAGTGACAGGAGAAGCTCGATGTATTTCACCCCCGAACGCCGCCGCAGCCTGGCGACCAAATTGTTCGATCATGTCCGCAACAGCTCCACCGACATGGAGCCGGACGTCATAGAACTCGACCTCAAGGGCTTTTCCGACCCCGATATCGCGGTGAAGGAACGCACGCAGATCTTCGAGCGCGTGCCGATGATGGCGCTGCACTCCAGCCAGGTCGCCGAACCCGGCAGCTACACCACCATCCGCCTCAACCGCTCCAACGTCATCGTCACCCGGCTGAAGGACGGCAGCGTGCGCGCCATGGTCAACGCCTGCCGCCATCGCGGCGCGACGGTGGTCCCGGACGGCAGCGGCAAGCGCCCGGCCTTCACCTGCCCCTATCATGGCTGGAGCTACGCCAATGACGGATCGCTGAAGGGCATCGGCTTCGAACACACCTTCGGTCTGCCGGACTGCGCCCGCGACCAGCGCGGCCTGATCCAGTTGCCGGTCGAGGAACGTCACGGCTTCATCTGGATCGTCGAAAACCCCGCCGGCCAAATCGACGTCGCCGCCCATCTGGGCGAGGCAATGGACTCCGCGCTGGCCGACTACGACCTGGGCGCCTGGCATTGCTACAAGACGCACACCTTCGAATTTCCGCAGAACTGGAAGATCATGATGGACGGCTTGATCGACGGCTATCATGTCCAGTTCCTGCACGGAAAGACGATCAGCCCCTATTTCTACCCGAACATGATGGGCATCGAACGCTGCGGCAATCACGCCTATTGGGGCAATCCGCGCCGCCGCATCGACGAGATCGTGGACGAGGAGCCGGGCCAGTCCCCGCTCCAGCGCTATGTCATCTTCGGCAACCTCATCTCGCCCAATTCGGCGATGGTCATGCACCCGCACCATATCGAATATTGGACGGTCTATCAGGACCCCAAAAATGTCGGGAACAGCTTCCTCCAGCTGCGCTACCTGACCCCGAAAAAGGAGCATGACGAGCGCGGCCACGAAATCCTGGCGAAAAACTGGGAAATCGCCACCGCCGCGATCATCAACGAGGACGTGCCGGTCGGCAACTCGATCCAGGCGTCGGCCGACATGCCGCACACCGGCTCGATCATCCTGGGCCGCAACGAGGTCATCAACCAGATCTTCCACCGCGCCTACAGTGAATATATGGAAGGCTGAGGGGCGTCTGATGCTCGGCCACATCCTCCACATCAACGTGAACGTCACCGACCTCGAACGATCGGTGGCATTCTACGAATCGCTCGGCTTCACCAGGACGACCGACTTCGCCCTCACCGCAGAGCAGGCCGCCGACACCTGCGCCGCCTTCGCCCTGCCGCCCACCGCCTTTCGCGGCGCGATTCTGGCGCTGGGAACGGACGCAAACGCCACCTTCGTCGATCTCATCGAATGGGCCGACCGGGTCGAACGCAAACCCGCCCCCGTCAACGCCACCGGCCCCGCCCGCATCGCCATCTCCACGCCGGACGCGAAGGTTATGCTGGCGCGGCTCGAAGCGCTCGACATCCCCCTGCTCGGCCCACCCTGCCGCATGAGCGCCGACGGCGAGCATTTCTATGTGCTATTCTGCGTGCGCGACCCGGACGGGACGCTGCTGGAGTTTGTGGGCTGATTATTGCAATATTTAGTGTTATCCACTAAATTCGTTCGCATGGACAAAGCGATCAGCGCCAGCGACGCCAATCAGCGCTTCTCCGAACTTCTGCGCGACGTTGCGGAGGGCGAGAGCTTTACTGTCATGTCACGCGGACGCGCTGTAGCGCGGGTGCTGCCGATTGATCGCGCAGCGGAAAGCCAGCGGGTGTCCCGCCTGCTCGCCTTCGTTGCCGAATTGCCCATCCGGCATTCCGGTTCATGGTCGCGCGACGATCTGTACGAATGACCCGAGTAGCACTCGACAGCAACATCCTCGCCTATCTCTTCGGGGTCAGCCGCAGCCCGCAAGATGATGCGAAAGTCGCTCAGGTGCGCGACCTGATCGCACGCCTCGCCGATACCGCCAGCCTGATCGCGCCGGCCCAGGCGATCGGCGAGTTGTTCGTGGTCCTGCGGCGCAGCGGCGCGGCAGCCGACGAGGCCCGCAATATTCTGCTCGAATGCGCCGAAGCCTTCGGGACCGCCGCCTCGGAAGCGCGCACGGCGCTGGCTGCCGCCGATCTGGTAGTCGATCACAAGCTCCAATATTGGGACGCGCTCATCCTGATAGCTGCCGCCGAAGCCGGCTGCACCCTGCTCCTGTCCGAAGACATGCAGCACGGTTTCGTCCTGCGCGGTCTTACCATCGTCAATCCGCTGGCCGATCCGGCACATCCCCGGCTGGCCGCCCTATTGGACTGACCCTGTTCGTCAAACCCCCGCCAGTTCCACCGCAATCCCATCCATCAGCGTGGTCCCGGAAATCCGCTCCACCACCTCCTCGCCATGCCCCAGCAGCACATTGATGTTGGCCCCGCCCGCCCGGTTCGCGCGCTGCCAGCCGCCCAGCCCATGGCCGAAGCAATGCGGATAGGCGACCACGCCCGGCAGCACCGCCTCGCTCAGCTCCACCACGACGTCGACCACCCCGAACTTGTTCGAGAGCCGCGCCGCCGCCCCGTCCGCCAGCCCCCGCGCCGCCGCATCCGCCGGGTTGACCTGCAAAGCCGGATGCTGCGACCGCACCAGCTTGTCGACATTATGCAGCCAGCCATTGTGCGACCGGATATCGCGCTTCGTAATCAGCTTCAGCGCGCTTTCTTCCACCTCATCCGCCGCAAACAGCCGCTCGAATTCTGGCGCGATCAGGTCGCCCCACAGGTGAATCCGCCCGTCCGCATGCCCGATCTTGTCCAGGCTGCCATAGGGGATCGGGATATCCAGCATCACCCCATGCGGATGTTCCTTCAGCGCCTCGATCGACATGCCCCCCGGCCGCTCCCCCATGGCGTCGCCGGCCGGCCCCATGCGGATCGCCATGTCCAGCACCTCCATCGGCCGCATCTGCCCGCCCTCGTCCTGCCGCGCCTGCTCGGTCGGGGTCGCTGCCGGCATCCTCCGTCCCATCCGCGTCAATATGTCGCAGAAGATGTCGAACTCGCTGCGCGCCTCGCCCAGCGGGTGGATCACCGCCGACGTATATTGCAGGAAAGGCTGCACCATCGACATGAACGGCACCATCGGCAGGTCCGACCGCTCGTAGAAGGTCAGCCCCGGCAGCACATAATCGGCATAGGAACCCGCTTCGTTGACATAGAGGTCTACCGCCACATGCAGGTCCAGCCCCTCCAGCCCTCGCTCCAGCGCATCGCCGCCGGGCGCCGCCAGCAGCGCATTGCCACCCAGCGAGAAGAAGGCGCGCACCTGCTCCGGCCCTTCCTCCAGCATGTCGGCCGGCATCATCGCGCTCGCCAGAAACTGGGTGACGCTGGGGAAGCCGCCGATCCGCGTGCGCGCCTCGTCATAACCGCCGGTCGTCGCCCGGTCGCTCCCCGCCAGCACCGGCGTCGAGAAAGTCGCGCCGCCCAGTTTGCCGAAGCAACCCGCCACGATGTTCAGCGCCGACAGCAGATAATTGGCCAGCGTCGCATGCGGCCCCCGGCAGATGCCGACCCGGCCATAGCAGACCGCCCGTTCATTGGTCGCCAGCTCCCGCGCCATCGCCCGGATCGCCTCCGCATCGATCCCGGTGCGCCGCGCCGCCTCCTCCACCTCGACCTGCATCGCCGCCGCGCGCAGTTCCGCCCAGCCGGTCGCATGCGCGGCGAGATAGTCCTCCGCCGCCAGCCCCTCCTCGGCGATCACCCGCAGCATCGCCAGCATCAGCCAGCAGTCCGTATTGGGCTGGATCGCGACATGCTCATAAGCCGCCGCCGTCTCCGTCCGTCGCGGGTCGATCACCGCCACCCGGCCGCGCTGATGCACCGCGTCCAGTTGATGCCTGGCCCGCGCCAGAAAGATCAGCGAACCATGGCTGACCAACGGGTTCGCCCCGAAGATCAGCATATAGTCGCTGTTGTTCACGTCCGGCACGTCAAGCGTCAGCGGGCTGCCGTAAAGCGCCACACTGGCGACAAAGCGCGCATTGGTGTCCTGCGATCCCGCACCATAGATCTTGTCGACGCCCAGGGCTTTGAGGAACATGCGAAACCCGCTCATCCCCTCGGTCGAATAGGCTGGCGGATTGCCCTGATAGCTCGCCACCGCTGCCGGGCCATATCGATCCAGTATGCCCGACAGCCGCGCCGCGATGTCGTCCAGCGCCTCTTCCCAACTGACCGCCACGAACTGCGCCCCCGCCCCACGCGGCCCGATGCGCTTGAGCGGATAGGTCACCCGGTCCGGGTCCTGCGTCACCTGATGATATTGCATGCCCTTGATGCACACATGCCCCTGCGACGAGGGATTGTCCGGGTCCGGCCGCACCTTCACGATGCGCCCGTCCTGCACCGTCGCGACCATGCCGCACACCGCCGTGCAGATACGGCAGAAGGTCACATGGTCGCCATCCGCCCCGGTCTCCAGCCGCATGCCGCGCTCCTCTCGCAACTAATCAATTGACTAATGTTCGCCTGCCACGCTAGCCCATCGCCAGCGATTGCGCCAGAGCGTCCAGAGGAGAGGACCCCCTTATGCATCTCGACCGCCATGTCGCCTATTGGGCCAGCCAGCGCGCCGGCCAGCCCTTCATGACCTTTCGTGATAGCGCGCTGAGCTGGGACGAGCTGGACGCCCAAGCCGCTGCGCTCGCCGCCCATCTCTCTGACATCGGCGTGCAGCCGGGCGACCGGGTCGGCATCCTGCTCAGCAATTGCCTCGAATGGTGCGTCGGCTTCGCCGCAAACCTGCGCATCGGCGCGATCACCGTGCCGCTCAACGCCCGCTACGGCATGTTCGAGCTTCAGGCGATCGCCCATGACGCCGAATGCGCCGCCATCCTCTCCCGCCCGTCCGAAATGAAGAAGCTGGACGTCGTCAGCGCCGATGGGGACGACGCCGTCACCCTCTATCAGTTGATCGGCGGCGACACGCGCACCCCGTTGGCGGACATCGTCGCCACCGGGGCCACCCTGCCGCGCCACGCCATAGCCGGCACCGCGCCGATGATCCTCACCTACACGTCCGGCACGACTGGCCTGCCCAAGGGCATCGTCCTCACCCATGACGCGGTCGAAGCGATGACCCTGCGCGTGGGAACCCGTTTCGGCTGGGAACTTGAGTGTGAACGTCTGCTCCACCTCGCCCCGCTCGCCTTCACCGGCGGCGTCGTCACCAATCTGTGCGCGCAGATCGTGTTCGGCGGATCGGGCTGGCTGGTGGACGCCGTCGATCCCGCCGTCGCGCTGGAGCAACTGACCGCCAATCGCATCACCATGATGGCCGGCGTGCCCGCCTTGTGGGAGCGCGTCGCCGCAGCCCCCGGCTTCGAGGAAGCGGACATTTCCGCGCTCAAGACCGCCATCACCGGCGGCGCGCCCGTACCGATGGAGCTGGTCGCCCGCTATGCCCGCAAGGGCGTCGTCATCCGCCAGCAATTCGGCGTGTCGGAAAATTCCGGCTGCGTCAGCTGTCCCGATCGCGAAGGCGCCACGCAGCGCCCGCACAGCTGCGGTGCCCCCCTCCCCGGAATCTCGGTCGAGATCCGCGACGAGCAGGACCAGCCCGTCCCGGTCGGAACCGTCGGCGAAATCTGCCTGCAAAGCCCGCAGCTGATGCTCGAATATTGGCGCAATCCGGAAGCCACCGCCGCCGCCATGCGCGGCGGCTGGTATCATACCGGCGACCTCGGCCGGCTCGACGAGCATGGCGGCATCATCGTCGCTGACCGCAAGAAGAACATGATCATCTCCGGCGGCGTCAACATCTACCCGGCGGAAATCGAACGCGCCATGATGACGATCGATGGCATCATCGAAGTCGTCGTCTTCGGCCTGCCCTCCCCTGCCTGGGGCCAGGAAGTGACTGCGATCGTCCACGCGCCCACCCATGCCGACCAGGCCGCCATCCTCGCCCGCGCCCGCGATCTGCTCGGCTCGATGAAGGCGCCCAAGCGCGTCGTGCTCAGCCCCGATCGCCTGCCGCGCACCTCGTCGGACAAGATCGCCCGCAACGATCTTCAGGCGCTGCACGACCGGATCGTTGCGCCAGCATGATCAGTTAATCGATCGATTGACTTTGACAGGCCCACGCCGTAAATTCCTGATCGAAAGACGCACAATCCTCGGAGAGAGACATGGCAGACGCGAAACTGGCCGGCGCGGACCAATTCAACATGCACGACCGCGAGTTGATGCAGCGCCCTTACGACTTCTTCGACAAGCTGCGCGAGGGCGGCTGCCCGGTAGCCCATTCGAAGGAGCTGGGCGGCTTCTACTACACCACCAACTACGCCGCCGCCCGCCGAGTCTATGACGATTTCCGCACCTTCTCCTCCGCCGACGGCACAGCGCTGCCCAAGCAGCCCCTGCCGCTCTATCCGATCGACATGGATCCGCCCTCGCAGACCAAGCTGCGCAAGATCCTGAACCCCCTCTTCCTGCCCGAAGTGGTGGTGAAGCATAAAGCCAAGATCGAGACGGTCGTGACCGGCCTGATCGACGCCTTCGTCCAGGATGGCGAGGTGGAGTTGCAGGAGCAGCTGGTCCGCCCGACGCTGTCCACCATCTTCCTGCCCTTCCTGGGCGTGCCGATGTCCGACCGTGACATGCTGGCCCACTGGCTCGACTTCCTGACCCGCATGCGCGCCGAGGACCCGGAGACCTGCGCGAAATACGGCATGGAACTGGACGGCTATCTGCGCAACTTCATCGCCACCCGTCGCGACGCGCCTCCGCAGGATGATGTCATGCAGACGCTGCTGGAATGCCGCATCGGCGGCCAGGGTCTGTCCGACGAGGAGATATTGGGCGTCGCGACGCTGGTCCTGTTCGGCGGCCTCGACACGTCCAGCGCCGCGCTGGGCGAAGCGCTGCTGCACCTTATCCGCACCCCCGCCGACCGCAAGCGCCTGCTCGACGGAGAAGTCAGCTTCAAGGCGGCGCTCGACGAATGCGTCCGCTACGCTTCGCCGATCCAGGGCCTGCGCCGCACCGTGACGCAGGACACCGTGCTGGAAGGCTGCCCGCTGAAAGCCGGCGACTATATCATGGCGATGAACGGCGCGGCCAATCACGACCCCGACAAGTTCGACCAGCCCGACCGAATCGATTTCGACCGCGCGGTGCGCAACGAGCATGACCATCTGGGCTTTGGCGGCGGCGCGCATATCTGCATCGGCCAGCATTTCGCCCGCCTGCTGATGGAAGTGGTGATCCGCGCCGTCTTCGACCGCCTGCCCAACATCGCGATCAAGGACGGCTTCTCCGCCCTCTACGCTGTCGGCGAGTCGCGCGTGATGCAGCACCTGCCCGTCACCTTCGATCCGGTGCGGGTGTCCGCCGCCGCCTGAGGCTCTGGGGCGCTCCCCACCCGATACGAAAAAGGGCGACGCCACCGGCGCCGCCCTTTTTCATGCCAGCTTGACAGCAAGGCCGCCTTATTTCGGCGCCAGCACCATCAGCATCTGCCGGCCTTCCATGCGCGGATAGGCTTCCACCTTCGCGACTTCGCCGACATTCTCCGCCACGCGCTGGAGCAACTGCATGCCCAGCTGCTGGTGCGACAGTTCGCGGCCACGGAAGCGCAGGGTGATCTTCACCTTGTCACCGTCGCCGATGAAATCATGGACCTTCTTCATCTTCGTATCATAGTCATGATCGTCGATGTTCGGACGCATCTTGATCTCTTTGAGTTCCTGCGTCTTCTGGGTCTTGCGGGCAATGTTCGCCTTTTTCTGGGCCTCGTACTTGAACTTGCCGACGTCCAGAAACTTGCAGACTGGCGGATCGGCATTGGGCGACACCTCGACCAGGTCCAGACCGACATCGGCCGCCTGCTCGATCGCCTCCTGCGTAAACATCACGCCCAGATTTTCGCCTTCCTCGTCGATCACGCGCACCTTGGGCACGGTGATGAATTCATTATAGCGAGGGCCGGACTTCGGCGGCGGCGCCAGCGGGCGGCGCATCATCGGGGGACGTATAGCAGACTCTCCTGTGGTCGTCAGAAACGAACGGCTCTTAGCGGCTTTTATGCAAAGCCGAAAGGGGTCAGTGCCTCCTCATGCAAGGAATCACGACCCCATGTGGCATTGCTGCCTCAACACATATCGGGCGCCAGCGCTTCTTTTGCAAGACGTGCGATCGCATCGTCGAGCGAAAGCATCGTCTGCCCCTCGCTGCCCAGCACACGCAGCGCCACCATATTCTCCTCCGCCTCGCGCCGGCCGACGACCAGGAGGTTGGGGACCTTCGCGACCGAGTGCTCGCGCACCTTGCGGTTGATCTTCTCGTTGCGGACGTCCAGCTCCGCCCGAATGCCCGCCGCGCGCAGTTGCTCGACGACTTGCGCCGCATAATCGTCCGCGTCCGACACGATCGTCGCGACCACCGCCTGCACGGGAGCCAGCCACAGCGGGAAGCGACCGGCATGATGTTCGATCAATATCCCCAGGAACCGCTCGAACGTGCCCAGGATCGCGCGATGCAGCATGATCGGCCGGTGACGCTCGCCATCCTCGCCGACATAGCTGGCGTCTAGGCGCTCGGGCAGCACCGTGTCCGTCTGCAACGTACCGCACTGCCACGTCCGCCCGATAGCGTCGGTCAGGTGGAACTCCAGCTTGGGCGCATAGAAAGCCCCCTCACCCTCCAGTTCTTCCCAGCCATAATCCGCCGTAGCGCGGCCCGCTTCGGCCACCGCGTCGCGCAGCGACTGTTCGGACCAGTCCCACATCTCATCGGACCCGAACCGCTTCTCCGGCCGCAGCGCGAGCTTGATCGCATATTTCTCGAAGCCCAGATCCTTGTAGATCACGTCGAGCAGGTCGCAGAAGGCCTTGACCTCGTCCACCAGCTGGTCCGCCCGCACGAAGATATGCGCGTCGTCCTGCGTGAACTGGCGCACGCGCATGATGCCGTGCAGCGCGCCATGCGCTTCGTTGCGGTGGCAGCAACCGAACTCGGCCAGCCGCAACGGCAGGTCGCGATAGGATTTGATGCCCTGCCGGAAGATCAGCACATGCGCCGGGCAGTTCATGGGCTTCAAGGCCATCATGTCCGCCTCGCCCGACAGCACCGGGCCTTCATCCTCGGTGTTGGGCACCTCGTCTGGCACCACGAACATGTTTTCGCGATATTTACCCCAATGGCCCGACTGCTCCCACTGGCGCGCGTCCATCAACTGCGGCGTCTTGACCTCGTCATAGCCCGCCGCGTCCAGCCGGCGGCGCATATAGGCCTCCAGCTGCCGCCAGATGATATAGCCCTTGGGATGCCAGAACACGCTGCCCTGCGCCTCGGGCTGGAGGTGGAACAGGTCCATCTCCTGCCCGATCTTGCGATGATCGCGCTTGGCCGCTTCTTCGAGGCGCGTCAGATGCTCCGCCAGTTGCTTCTTGTTGAGCCAGCCCGTGCCGTAGATGCGGCTC